>CADBEN010000022.1 GCA_902793685.1 uncultured Lachnospiraceae bacterium | reverse complement strand
TCTTTATACATTGTATCACTATTGAAAAGATGATTCAAGTTGATTGTGTCACTATTTTGTAAAACTATGGCTTTACAAGGGGTTCTGAACAGTTACAAGAGGAAGACAAACAACATGGACGAGTTAAAAAGAAGACTGCTTACGCGACAAACCGGCTATTGGACGGACTGTTTTCCGGCAGCAGTGTTCCTGTCCCTGATGCTGATGCTGGTGGGGATGATGTTCAGCAGCGTTCTGGAGCATGTTACCGGGATCAGGAACGTGCTTCAGAGTTTCGGAAATGACGCAGCGGCGGAATTCGCGGAGTTTTATCTGAGCTTTGCGGGGATCTGGATCGCGTTTTTCCTGTTCGCAAACAAAGGGAACCGGCCGATGCTGTCGTGTCTGGCGTTCCGGAAGGACGGCAGAAACCGCCGCGGTGCGCTGATCGGTCTGGGACTCGGGGTCCTGACGAACGGGTTCTGCATCCTGATGTCCTGTCTGACGGGCGACATTCACCTGATGTTCAATGAGTTCCGGCCGGAGCTGTTTCTCCTGTTTTTTGCCGCGGTGCTGATCCAGTCCGGTGCGGAGGAGATCGTGGACAGGTGCTATCTTTACCAGAAGCTTCGCCGCGGGTATATGGAGCCCTGGATGGCGATCGGCATCAATTCTCTGGTCTTTATGGCGATGCATCTGCCTAATGACGGGATCAATACGGCCGGGAAGGTGCAGATCATCCTGATTGGCATTCTTTTTTCTCTTTTTGTGTACTATTACGATTCGCTCTGGGCGGCGATCATGATGCACACGGGCTGGAATTTTACCCAGAGTATTCTGTTCGGGCTGCCGAACAGCGGGACGGTTTCCTCTTACTCGTTGTTTAAGCTGGAAGCGGCTTACGCCCGCAGCGGCCTGTTCTACAACGTGAATTTCGGCGTGGAAGGCAGTATCGGCGCGGTTGTCGTGATCGGCATCCTGCTCGCCGTGGTCCTGCGCCGCAATCTGGGCAAAGGCGAAAAGCGGGATCTGTGGGCATCGCCCGCTGTAAAATAATTCCCTGCGGAGCGATTACATCCGGGCGCAGATGTGGTAAGATGATAAGTGTAGTTTTTTACAGACGGACCGGTCAAAACGACAGGTGTACGGGCGGCGGAGAAACGCGAGGTCCCGCACGAAAGGAGAGCAACATGGCAGACTATAAGAAGGTAAAATATCAGGAAGCGGTGGATTTCTGCGTCAAGTGCTTCCAGGGTTACGGCTTTACGAAGGAAGAGAGTGAGAAGATCACGGACGTTCTGCTGGCGGCGGACCGCTACGGGATCGAGTCCCACGGAATCCAGCGTCTTATCCGGTATCACCACGAGATCACCGAGGGTATGGTAAAGGTGGATGCGAAGCCGGAGATCGTGAAGGAGACGCCGCTGAGCGCCACCATCGAGGGCAATGACGCCATGGGCCAGCTGCTGGGTATCGACGCCATGAATCTTGCCATCAAAAAGGCAAAGCAGTGCGGTGTGGGTATCGTGGCGGTGCGGAACTCCAACCATTACGGAATTGCAGGCTACTACACCCGGATGGCTGCGAAGGAAGGCCTGATCGGTATCTGCATGTGCAACACGGAAGCCATCCTGGTGCCGACATTCGGCAAGCAGGCTATGCTGGGCACGAACCCCATTGCGTTCGCGATGCCGGCGGACCCGATTCCCTTCTCCTTTGACTCTGCGACCACGGTGGTTCCGAGAGGCAAGCTGGAGGTCTACGCGAAGCGGGGCAATACGATCCCGGAGGGATGGGCGCTGGACGAGAAGGGCCATCCCTGTAATGAATCGGCCCGTGTTCTTGCCAATATCATCAACAAGACCGGCGGCGGAATCCTTCCGCTGGGCGGCGCAGGTACCGAGACATCCGGCCACAAGGGCTACGGTTTCTCCCTGATCTGCGAGATCTGCACGGCGATCCTTTCCGGCGGCACCACCTCCAACTATATTTACAAGACCCCGCACCGCTCCAATATCTGCCAGTTCTATATGGCTATCGATTACGGGATGTTCGGGGACAAGAAGGAGATCGAGGCTTCCCTTTCCAAGTACCTTCAGGAGCTGCGTGAGTCTCCGAAGGCCGAGGGCGAGGAGCGCATTTTCACCCACGGCGAGAAGGAAGTTGAGTCCGATATCAGGATCCGCACGGAGGGCATTCCGCTGAATGACAAGACCTATGGCGAGATGCAGATGATCGGCGAATTCACCGGCGCATCGGACCTGCTGCCTGAGAGATACTGATTCCCCGGCGGGAAATGTTCCCGATGGGATCAGCGGGAAATGCTTCCGATGAGATAAACGTGAGACAGACGAAATGATGAGTTGAGAAAACGAAGCGCGGTCCGGCAGTTCTGCCGGGCCGCGTTTCGCATATAAGTCATTATTCTGTTTTATCTTCAGCGGGAGAATGCTCCCGCATTGTTTTTCCGCAGAGTGTCCTGCAGTCTCAGTTTTTGGAATGCCACTCCTGAACCCAGGTACCGTCTGCCATCTTTTCCGCGATCTGTTCCGGCTTTTCCGGAAGACTGGCCAGAGAGAACGGAATGCAGCCGTTCAGTTCAAACTCCACACAGGTGCTGCAGTCAGAGTTCAGAGAGACGGGAACCGGCATGAGACGCGCCGGGATCCAGTACATCTCGCAGAGCTTCTTGAAAGCACTTGCGTCGGAAGTGGTGGAAAAGGTTGCGACGCAGACTCTGGAGGCGGTTTCTTTCGCACCTGTCATCATTCCGGCCTGTGCATTTCTGAGATTCATGTTGTTCTGAGTCATAATACCGTTAATCATTTTTCCTTAACCTGCGATTTCTTCTTTATTGATGGTTTCGCTGACCAAGCACTTAGTATACTCATGTTTCCGCGGATGTAAAGCAGATTTTGTTAAATAATTCACATTGTTCTGAAATTGTCCTGGAAATGACGCTTCCTGCCGCATTTGCCGCCGGAAAGCAGGGGGACATTCTGCAATCCGCTGTTTTTACGTGAGTTTATGGTAAAATATGCTGTGGATGACAATGACCCGGAGGTCAATGAGACAGAAATCAGAGGAGAAAAGATATGGTCAAAAATCTCAGAAAAGCAGTGATCTGGCTCATTGCGGCGTCGATGGCAGCATCTGTCACGGCCTGCAGCGGAGGCCCGGCCATGGGCGGAGCGGAATCCGGCGGTGCGCCGGCATCGGCCGCGGCAGCGGAAACCGGTGCGGCAGCGGAGACTGATGCGGCAGCAGAAACCGGCGCGGCAGCGGAAAACAGTGTGCCGGCCGGGGCAGAGGCAGGCGGGGAAGAAATCAAGCTTCCTGCGGCGGGAGATGAGCTGTACGGTTTCCGGGTGACAGATATCACGCCGTTCCCGCAGAAGAACGCGCAGCTTGTGTCGCTGGATCACCTGAAGAGCGGGGCGGAGGTCCTTTACATTGCGTGTGACTCCCCGGACAAGGCGGTCAATGTCTTTTACCGGACTGAGGCTGAGAGCGACCAGGGGATCCCGCATGTGTTCGAGCACATCACCCTTTCCGGTTCAGGGAAATACCCGAATTCGGATCTGTTCGATGTGATCTCGGCGAAGACTTACAAAACTTACATGAATGCCGGTACTTATCAGCAGATGACGGGCTACAACATGTCTTCCCTTTCGGAGGACCAGCTGCTCGCCATCATGGACTACTACATGGACGGGCTGACGGACCCGCTGGCGCTCCGGGATGAGCACCCGCTGAAGCGGGAGAGCTTCCGATATGAGCTGGATGATCCGGAGGGCGATATTACCGTTACGGGTGCCGTGTTCAATGAGATGGAAGCGGCGAATGCTGTGCTGGACCGTTTTGTGAATGTGAGGACTGCAAAAGCCCTGTATCCGGAAAGCACCATGAGCTACAACAGCGGCGGTTACCGGGATGACATCCTTACGATCACCATGGACGAGCTGCGGGCGTTCTACGAAAAGCACTATCACCCCTCAAACATGCTGATCACTCTTTACGGAGATCTGGATCTGTCCCGTTTCCTGGAGAAGCTGGACCGGGACTATCTGTCAAAGTATGACAAAAAGGAAATCACGATCGAAGACCGGAAGTACGTCCCGTGGAAGGGAGAGCGGACGGAGACCTGCGTTTATCCGGTGACGAAGGATGCTTCCGCGGAAAACGGGAGTGTAGTCAGCTTTGCAGTCTCCCTCGGAGACATCAGCGCCTATGATCTGCAGCTTATGGATGTAGTCGGTACTCTTCTGACTGCAGAAAGCAGTGTCCTGAAGCAGAAAATGATGCATGAATTCCCGAGTTCCGTCTTTTCCGTGAACCTGCGGGAGGAGATACGGCAGCCTGTCCTGAGCTTCGAACTGAGGGACGCGGCGAAAGGCGACGCGGAAAAGTTCCGCCGGATCCTGAAGGATTCCATAGATGAGATCTGCAGAGACGGACTCAACAAAGACCTGGTGGACAGTCTTGTCCGCGACCAGCAGATCGAAACGGTGCTTTCCGCGGAGCAGCCGGGCGGCATCGGTGTCTGCAGCGCATTCGCGCTTTTCTGGTCCCAGTGGGGAGACCGGCTGACCTATCTGGACTGTGTCCGGGCGATTGAAAATCTCCGTGAAGAGGCGGACAAGGGAACTCTGGATCAGCTTCTTGAGAAGTATCTGAAGACACCTGAGCAGGCGGTCCTGATGGAGGTGGATCCCGGTCCCGGACAGAGGGAACTTCTGGATGAGGAATTTGAGGCGAAGCTTGCCGCGATGAAAGCCGGTATGTCGGACGATGAAGTCGCGCAGATGGTGGAGAGCACGAAAGAGTTCCGCGACTGGAGCGAGAGCTCCGCGGAAGAGGCCGGACCGCTTCTGGAAAAGCTGAAGGCGGTGGAGATCGGGGATCTCCCGGAAGAGGTGTACACTGCGGAAGTGACGGATACGGAGGAGGACGGCGTACGAAAGCTGGTTTCCGTGATAGACACGGCGCCTTATGTCGAGTCGGAGCTTTATCTGGACGCTTCTTCTCTGGAGTACGATGAGATCCTGGACTATTCCTTCCTCGGGGAGCTTCTGGGAAGCCTCGCAACAGAGCACTATACTGTGGAAGAGCTGGAGACGGCGTTCTCGACCGCGGCTTACCGGCATGGAATCGGCGCCGGGATCGTGTACGATGACGAAACCGGGGATCCGCAGCCTGTTCTGTCAGTCCTTTCCATGGAACTGGAGGATACGATCCGGGACGCCTGGGCGCTGCAGGAAGAAATCCTGTATCACACGGATTTTTCTGACGCGGACCGGATCAGGTATCTTGCGTCGGCCGCTGAGACCGGATTTGTCCAGAAAAATTCGCAGAATCCGGCACAGATCATCCTGTGGACGGCCCAGGCTGCGGCGGATCCGGACAGGATGTATGAATATCATGCTTCCGGCTTCGACTATCTGGCCTATCTGAAGAAGGTCGCGGCGATGAGTGACGAGGAGATCGCTGTCCTGACAGAGCGTCTTGAAAAGGTTCTGGGCAAGCTGCTGAACCGGAACGGCGCAGTCTATACGGCGGTGGGGTCTTCGGAGACACTGGCGGAGGACTGGGATGCGGCGAAGGTGCTTCTGGAAAAGCTGGACGATGCAGACCGGACGCCTGCGGATTACTCCGGGGAACTTTCGAAGATCGAACTCCCGAAGCGGCTGGCGGTGGCGGTCCCGGATTCCGTGAGCTACAGCGGCTTTGCGGCGGCAAATGCAGACACGGGATTTGAGGACAGCGGGAAAGACCAGGTCATTATGACGATCCTGTACGGCAACGTAATGTATCCGGCCTTCCGCTATGAGATGGGCGCCTATGGATTTGACATCGGACTTGGACGCACCTGTGCTTATATGTTCAGCTACCGGGAGCCGGATATCCGGCCGACCTATGAGTATTTTCAGGGCGCGGCAGAGGGGATCCGGAATCTTGAACTGACCCAGGAGAAGGTCAATGACTCGATCCTGAATAAGTACAGTGAGCTTGCTTATCCGGATTCTCCGCTGACCGCGGCGCAGACAGAGATCTTCTACCGGCTCCGGGGCCGGAAGCAGAGTTATGCGGAGGAGACCCTTGCAAAGATGCGTGAAGCGAAGACGGTGACGCCTGCGGATGTGACTGCCTCCGCTGACCGCGTGCAGAAGATGATCGAAGAAGGTGTCTGGGCCACCGCCGGCAATTCCGCCGCAATTAAAAAGAACGCCGGACTTTACGACCTGGTGATCGAAGATCTGGTGAAATAAAGGCATCTGATTTTGCGGAAAAAACAGGGCTCCCGGAATGGGAGCCCTGTCCTGACTTGATTCTCTGTTTATTACTGGACGGCAATGCCCTTGAAGTAGCGGACACCGGTGGGAATATCCACGGTCCAGAACTTGAAGAAGGTGTTCCAGAGAAGCTCATTCTCTGCCGGCATGTTGACGTGATCCTTGCCGGTGACCCAGATGTACTCGTACATCGGGATGCCCTGGGCGTTCTTCCAGTCGCAGTAGTTCCAGCGGCCGCTGGTGGTGGTCGCCGCGTAGCCTGCCCTGCGGACTGCGTCAACATTTTCCGCGGTGGCAAGGCCGTTGCGGATCAGCCACATGTTGGCCGCGTTGATGACCATGCTGGAATCCAGGCTGAGGTCATAGCTCCACATGTCATACTCTGCCATGGTGTGCAGCATCGGGACTTTCTGGGAACCGGTATCTTCCTTTGCCATCAGCGGGCCGGAGGTCGCGCCCATAGCCGCGAAGCGGTGGGAGACATCGGTGCTGCCGAGATAATGGGTCATCATGCAGCCCATAGAGTGGCCGGTGCAGTAGAAGCGGCCGGTATCAGCGCTCGGATAGTTCATGCCGATGTTGTCCAGCAGATCCTTTGCGTAGACATAGTCCGTAAGCTTCAGGCTCGGATCCTCGATGGTCCAGAGTGCGCGGTAAGCAGTCGGGTTCTTCTCGCCGCCGCCCAGGGTTCCGGGAACCGGGATCAGGGAAGACTCCGGGAAGACCAGCATGATGCCTTCGCGGTCCGCGATGTTGTACCAGAGGGTGTTCTCGAAGAAGTTGCGCATGGAAGTGGAAGCGCCGTGGTAAGCGATGACAACCGGAAGCTTCTGGCCTGCGAACTTCTGCGGGATGTAGACAAGGTACTGGCGGTCGATGCCGTTGGAATCCGTGAAGCTCCTGAATTCAACGCCGCCCTTGCTGTAGTCGAACTTCCAGGAGATCGCGTTGGAAAGAACGCCGCCGCCGTAGCGGTAGTACTGATCCATGAATGCCCATGCCGCAGCGGTGGTTGCCGGAGAAGCATAGTCATATGCTCTGGTCTCGGTTCTGACTGCGCCTGCGAGGACTGCGGCGCCTTCCGGAGCGAAGCGGGAAACTGCGTTCCTGTCAGCGGCAGCTGCTGCCCAGTAACGGGCAACTGCCTTGGTGTTTGCGTCTGCGCCGGCGTTTGCGAGGAAGACCGGGACCGGAACTTCCTTTCTGGTCACGCCGTATTTCTTCTTGTCGGTATCGAAGGAGACAGCGCCGTTGGACTGAAGATAAGCTGCGTCGATCTCGCTTGCGTCAAAGAAGGCTGCGCCCGCGACTGCCAGCGGATTTTCCATGGCGAACTTCTGGATCAGGGAGCCGATCTCGCCGTAGCCCACCAGGTAGATGGACGGACCGGGCTGGAGCCACTTTCCGGCGCGGGCTGCGCCGATGGCTGCCTTCACATAGTCTGCTTCATCAGCTGCGGAACCCCAGTTGATGCCGTCTGCCGGCTCAAGGACGAAGAGGCAGATGCCTTCCTCGTCAGCCTTGGCCTTCCAGCCGCTGACCTCCATGAAGGTTCCGGCATCCATTCCGGACGGAACGTTCATTGCGACGAACATGGCACCCTGCGGGGTGTTCTGCGGGACATAGAGCTTTGCGGTGCGGCCCTCAGCCACGGGCATCTCCAGGAAGCCCTGCCAGAGCATCGGGACGACATTGTCTTTGCGGACATACTTTGCAGCCTGCTGCTTCATGAGGTTGTCCAGCTCGCTGTAGACCAGCGTCGGAAGCTTCTCGAACTGCGGCGCGGCAAATGCGGTGATGCTGCCGGCGACGATCATTCCTGCTGCCAGGAATCCGGTAATGATGTTTCTGATAGATTTTTTCATACTCATGTCCTTTCTCTGATTTAGAACATTTGGTGGTTCTTGCCCTTAAAGCATATACTACAAAATGTGCAAAATCGACAAAATGAAGCATGAAAGTTTTGGCTGGATTGATCAAAAATACTGATCAAATGTATAATTTATAATGCGGAGGATGAATCATGGATTTGAATCAGCTGGAAGGGCTTATTGAAAAACCTTACTGGGTCGTGGATATTCTGCCGGAACAGGTGCCGGCGGGATCACCGGGGCAGTATTTCGCGGTGGACGACTATTTCCTGAAGACGCCGCAGCTTGCGGTGCTGCACAGAAAGTTTGCGGAGATCCTGCTGAAGCTGAACTGCTACTTTGATGTCAGCGCCGGGTGGATCCTTGACGACGAATGG
Source organism: uncultured Lachnospiraceae bacterium (assembly GCA_902793685.1). Classification (GTDB taxonomy): domain Bacteria; phylum Bacillota; class Clostridia; order Lachnospirales; family Lachnospiraceae; genus Moryella. The sequence goes on along the minus strand of CADBEN010000022.1, from coordinate 23,160 downwards.
ACCCGCTGGCCGGACCCGGAAAGGAAGGAAGAATTGCCGGACTCCGGTGCGGATCCGGATATCTGGACCCGGAACCCGGCTCCGGAAAAACTGGCAGATGCATGCTGCAGCGAGGACGGGATCTGGACACTCTACATATATTTTGAGGCAGAGGACACGCTCATCGGCATAAACTGCGATGACACATACATGACGGTGTATCATCCCACGGACCGGCTTCTGGACCTGATACGGAAACTTGCCGCCGCGGAAGGCCTGTTCGTGTGGCAGCCGTGACAGACAGAACGAAGGCTTCTCCTGCTGAAATTGGCTGATGCAAGGTAGTGATTTTCAGCGGCTGTTTTTGTAGAATATAGACAGGCAGTGAGATAACTGCAGATATGTATCACTGCGGAGTTTATATCTCCATGAGGCTTTTCCGCGGAAGATCCGCGGAAGCACCGAATACAGGAGGAAAAACATGAAGAGACGAAACAAAAGGATCCTTGTCCTGCCCGCCCTCGCCCTGCTGCTTGCGGGAGCCCTGACTTTGGAAACACCGGCCGCAAATGAGACCGGGAGTTCCGAATACCGCGACCTGTTCAAAAACGCGTTTCAGACGCAGACCATGCCGGACCGCTATCTGTGCCCGTATGTCCCGGAGATCCCCGGCGCGCCCCGGGCGCCCTACGACAGTGTGACCCAGACTAATCTTCAGGGCCGCTGGGTCAACCGTTACAAGGAGAACAACGGGACGGTGGATGTGGTAGATATCCTGAGCGTCAACGGCGACACCGGGAGGATAGAGTGCTATAAAAACGGCGAACGTTACGTGGTCTGGAATAATGACGGCGGGCTGTATATCGAGGACCGGAAGGACCGGGGCGTATGCCCGGAGGTGTCGCTGATGGAATATGTCGAGGATCCCGCGGAGGGGAACTATTGGATCCAGTACTGCGGGATCTACATCCGCCGGGTAGAAGGCAGCACCTTCTACGACGGGGGGAGCCTCGTCAACTGGAACCGGGAAGAGCCGGAGGATCTCTGGAGCCAGTATCTCTATAACACCGTGACGCTGGAGAACCTGCAGGGGGTCTGGTACAGCGAGTATGAGGACAGCGCCGGATTCTACCAGGATATTCTTAACGTGGAAGGAAACCTTGCGTCCCTGTTCGAGACCGTCAGCGACAGGACCTCAGAGACCTGGAACAGCGCAGGACACTGCATGATCGCTATGGCTGAGAGCAGCGCGGGACGTCATATCCCGGAGCTGGTCATCCGGAAAGAAGTGGGGCCGGCAGCCGGCGGAACCGCGGGCATCTACATCAGCCGCGTCGATGCGGACCGCTTCTACGATGCCGGACTGAACCGCTGGTTTGTGCGTGTGCCGCCGGAAAGCGAGTATAACGACGGCGAGAGCGCATGGGAAGGCAATTACGGCTTTACGATCTACGGGGGAAATGCCGAAAAGACAGAGAAAGGGTATGTGCTCAGCCCTGCGGAGGAGGAAGGCCGGAAGCTGGTTCTGGACGCGGCAACGCAGCTGGTCCATCCGGAGCAGCTGGACGGTTACAAGGAAGGGTTCAATGCAGTGCAGTGGGCGGATTCCATGATGAGCCAGGGGTACGGCACGGGTCTGGCAGGCGTCTATGACACCGATGTCACCGGTGACCACATCGACCGCATCTACGGACTGTACTGGTGGGATTAAAGCATTACCGGATCAAAGGATCTTCTTCAGTTTTTCGATGAGCTCCCGGTCAGCCGGAAGCCAGTCAACAGAATCAAGAGTATCTTTCGTGAGCCACCTGGCTGCCTCATGTTCCTTGAGGGTCAGGTGGCCGCTTTTGATTCTGCAGAGAAAGCAGTCCATGGAAAGATGAAAGGCGGGATAGTCATATTCGATAGTGCCGAGGAGCGCACCCGATGGGGCGGCAGGAAGCAGTGGGGGATCGGAAGTCCCCGTACTGCCGGAAGCCATGGCGGCCCCGGCCTTTGAAAGAGGGTATAATTCGATCTCCGTGTCCAGTTCTTCCCGGATCTCACGCACAATGGCCTGCTCCGGGGTCTCGCCGGGTTCGATCTTTCCGCCGGGAAATTCCCAGCCGTCCTTGTAATCGCCGTAACCCCGCTGGGTGGCGTAAATCTGATCTCTGTTTTTGATGACTGCCGCGACGACTCTGACCGTTTTCATATGAATGCCTTCTTCTTTGCTGATTTTCTGCCTGCAGGCGGTTCCTGAGCGGGAGCAGAGCAGTCCTTGATTATCCGCTTCTGCTTTTTTCCACTATATCACAGATCGCCGGGCAGCATGAAACCGGCCTGCCGCCTTCCTGCGAAATAATGAAAGTGAAGCAGCCTTCCTGCACATGTGCATGTACAGGAAGGCTGCTTCTGCAATACCAGAGCCGCGGGGAGTCGCGGCGGGAGGGCGGTTCAAAACCGATGCCGGGGAAGTGTGACCAGGTCTGGAATGGCCGGATTACTCACCTGCTTCCGGGTCGACATCGATCAGGACCTTCATCGTTGTTTCGCGGTTGTTGTCGATATATTCATAGGCCTTCTGGTAGTCCCGGAAGGCAAAGTGTGCGGTCTGCAGAGGCTTCAGCTGGATCTTGCCTTCCTTCACGAAGCGGATGGCGTCGACGAAGTCCGCATGGCGGTACATCATGGAGGTGTTGAGGTCCAGCTCGGAGTCGTTCAGCTTCGCGAGGTCGATGCTGGCCCGCTTGCCGAACACTGCCACAAGGATGATGGTGCTTCCCTTGCGCGCGTTCTGGATGGCCTGGTCCATGGTGATGTCGCTTCCGGCACACTCGTAGATCACGTCCGCCTTGTCGGGGCCGAAGACCTCCAGCAGGGCTTCACCGAAATCCTTGTGCAGGGTATTGAAGGCATAATCCACGCCGACGCTCTTCGCGATCTCCAGGCGCTTGTCGGAGATGTCCGTCACCATCACCTTTTCCGCGCCCAGTGCCTTTGCCGCCTGTGCGACCAGGATGCCGATGGGACCGCAGCCAAGGACCACGGCCTTAGCGCCTTTGATCGCCGGGAACTGCTTCGCGGCATGGACAGCCACCGCAGTCGGCTCCATCATGGCGCCCTCGCTCCAGGTCATTTCGTCCGGAATGGGCGTGACCTTCGAACCGTCCACAGCGAAATACTCGCCGGCGGTACCGGTGGTCTGGAAGCCCATGACCTTAAGCTTTTCGCAGAGATTGTATTTTCCGTGCAGGCAGGGATAGCAGCGTCCGCAGAATACCTGCGGCTCGATGATGACCCTCTGTCCGACGGAGAGATCCTTCACATACGCGCCGAGGGCGACGATCTCGGCGGAGACCTCGTGTCCCTGGGTCACAGGGTAAGAGGTGTAGGGATGCATCCCGTGGTATACGTGAATGTCGCTGCCGCAGATCCCGATCCTCTTAACTTTGACAAGGACCTGGTCCGGGCCGGGAGTCGGAATGCTGACCTCGCGGAAGATGATCTTTTTCGGCTCAGTCATTACCTGCTGAATCATGGTGTCTTTCATATCATTTACTCCTGAAAGCCTTATTTTTGATAACCTGTTTTTCCTAAGAGTTTAAAAGCCCCTGTTCCAGCTGATCGTATACTTTCCGGTAATCCGGATAGAAGAGTGCAAGCTCTTCACTGAGTGCTTCGGCAAAGGGCTCCATGGTCACGGTCTTTCCGGAGGCCAGGGCGATTCCCCGGGACATCATCCACAGCTCCGCCGCAGCTTTCTCCTTTTTTTCCGTAACACTTGCTTTTTTCAGACCGAACAGGCGGCTGCCGTACCGGTCTCCGAGACAGGTCCCGAGAAAACGGCGGGCTGCATTGCGGTATTCCCAGTGCAGTGCCTGTGCTTCGGCCTCAGTCAGCCGGTCGTTCAGGTGAAGCTCATCCAGCGTGCGTTCCACTTCCGTCTTGAAAGCGGTTTTTGAAACGCGGCGCTTTTTGTAAAGCCCGGGAAGATAGACGAATTTCCAAAGCCAGTTGTCTACCATGCGCTCCGGGTGTTTCGGGTCCCGGTAGCGCTCCTGATACAGTTTCCTGAGAAAAGCGGCCTCCGCATCGGCCTTTCCGTCGGCGTCCAGAATGTCCAGGCGCACATCCGGCTCCAGCTCGGCGAAGTAGCTCCTCCATCGTTCGCTCAGTTCATACATGCGGAGAGCCTCCTCTCTCAGTGAATTGATTACCAGTCGACAGCCTCGATGGCGGCAGTCTCGATGGGAAGACCTGCGACGTAGTGCTTTGTGAAGACTTCGAAGCCTTCCACGTCTGCCGGATCGGGCTCCACTGCGTCTCCGGTCAGCTGCGCGAAGATCCGCTTGTCGAGATAATCCTCAAGCTTTCCGTCGCGCTTTCCGTCCGCGAGGTACGCTGCCAGCAGGGCAATGCCCCAGGCGCCGCCTTCGCTGGCGGTAGCCATGACCGTCACCGGTGTATTCACCGCCGCGGCCAGATAGCGCTGCATCACGCCCGGAGTCTTGAACAGACCGCCGTGGCCCATGATGCGGTCCAGCTTCACGCCTTCGTCCTTCAGAAGGATATCCATGCCGAGCTTCACCGCACCGATGGAGGTGTAGAGATTGGCCCGCATGAAGTTTGCGAGATTGAAGACGCTGTTCGGGGTCCGCACAAACAGCGGACGGCCTTCGTTGATGAAGGTGATGTTTTCACCGGAGTAGTAGCCGTAGGGCAGCAGTCCGCCGCAGTCCGGGTCACCCTTCAGCGAGTTGGTGTAGAGCTTTCCGAACAGCTTGCCCATATCCGCCTCGATGCCCATCAGGTCGCAGAACTCCTTGAAGAGCCCGACCCAGGCGTTCAGGTCCGAGGTACCGTTGTTCGCGTGGGACATGGCGCAGGGGAAGCCGGAAGGCGTAGTCACCATGTCGATCTCGCGGTGAAGCTCATCAAGCTGCTTCTCCAGGACGACCATGGCGAAGGTGCTGGTGCCTGCGGAAAGGTTTCCGGTGCGCGGTGCCACGGAGTTGGTCGCCACCATGCCGGTGCCGGCATCGCCCTCGGGCGGGCAAAGCGGGATCCCGGCTTTCAGGGCACCGGTCTCGTCGATCAGAGCTGCGCCTGCTTCCGTCAGGACGCCGGCATCCTGTCCGGCCACCAGTACCTTCGGGAAGACTTCTCTCAGCTTCAGGGCATAACCCTTCTTGGTCATCAGGGCGTCAAACTTCTGCACCATTCCCTCATCGTAATCCAGAGCGTCGGAATCGATGGGGAACATTCCTGCCGCGTCGCCGACGCCGATGACCTTCTGTCCGGTCAGCTTGTAATGTACATAGGCAGCCAGCGTGAAAACGGAAGCAACCTCTTTCACATGGGCTTCTTCGTCCAGCATCCGCTGGTAAAGGTGCGCTGCGGACCAGCGAAGCGGGATGTTGAACTGGAACAGCCCGGTCAGTTCATCCGCTGCTTCTGTGGTGTTGGTATTTCTCCAGGTCTGGAACGGCGCCAGCTGTCTGTCATCCTTGTCCAGCGCAATGTAGCCGTGCATCATGGCGCTGACGCCGATGGCGCCGAAGGTTTCCGGCACAATGCCGTACTTTTCTTTCACGTCATTCCGGAGTGCACTGTAGCAGGAACGAAGTCCCTCATCCACTTCCGAAAGCGGATAGGTCCAGATCCCGTTTTCGAGATGGTTTTCCCAGACGTGCTCTCCGACTGCGAGGACATTTCCCTCATAGTCGATGAGAACGCCCTTGATGCGGGTCGAACCGAATTCGATTCCGAGGGCAGTTCTGCCCTGTCCGATCAGTTCCTTTGGAGTCATTTTTTACCCCTTTCTAATGTTTGGAGCGGGTGGCCGGGACCGGAATATCAGGACGCTTTCTTCTTGGACATGCAGTCGATACCGACGGCGACGGCAAGGACAAGGCCCTTGACGACCATCTGGGTGTATTCACTGACATCCATAAGGATCATGCCGTTGGTCAGGGAGCCGATGATCAGCACGCCGGCCACGACACCGGACATTCTGCCGACACCGCCGTTGACGGAGACGCCGCCCAGGACGACGCAGGTGATGACGTCGAACTCGAGGCCCTTACCGACCGTACTCTGTGCGGAGCCGGAACGGGAAAGGAGGACGATGCCTGCGAGACCTGCAAAGAGGCCGGACAGAGCGTAGATGAGGTACTTCATGCGGTTGACGCGGATACCGGAAAGCTCTGCCGCTTCCTCGTTGCCGCCGATGGCGTAGAAGTAACGGCCGAAGTAGGATTTGTTGAGGATAAAGCTGCCCAGTGCGAAGCAGGCGATCATGATCAGGGCGCAGACCGGGACCGGTCCGACAGTCCAGCGGCCGAAGAGACCGAAGTTCGGGGTGAAGCCGGAGATCGGACGTCCGCCGGAGATCAGGTAGGAGATACCTTCAAAGACGGTCTGGGAAGCGAAGGTCGCGATCAGGGCCGGGATGCCGATGGAAGCGACCATGGCGCCGTTCAGGGTTCCGATGGCGGTTGCGAAGATCAGGGAAATGATCACTGCGACCCACATGTTCATGCCCATGTTCACCATCATATATGCGCAGATGACATTGACGAAGGTGATGATGGAACCGATGGAAAGGTCGATTCCCGCGATCAGGATCACGAAGGTCATACCGATGGAAGCGATTCCGTAGTAGGAGACCTGGCGGGAAATGTTGACGACATTGTTCGGGGTGAGGAACGTGCCTCCGCTGGCGATGGCGAAAATAATGACCTCAGCGATAAACACCAGCCAGATCGCGTTGGACTTGATCAGATTTGCCGAATTGGAGTTCTTCATCAAACTGCCTCCTTCTTATCAACGATTCCGGACGCGTATGCCATGATGGTGTCCGAGTTAAACTGCTCCTTCTGAAGCTCGCCGGTCATTTCACCTTCTGCGAGCACGATGATTCGGTCAGACATACCGATCAGCTCTTCCATCTCAGAGGAGATCATCAGCACGCTGCGGCCCGATTCAACGAGATCATTGATCAGCTTGTAGATCTCGTACTTCGCGCCGACGTCGATGCCGCGGGTGGGCTCGTCGAAGATGATGAGCTTGGAATCCGCTGCCAGCCACTTGCCGAGGATGACCTTCTGCTGGTTTCCGCCGGAGAGGTTCTTCACCAGCTGGTTGGTGCTGGGGCACTTGATCTGGATCTCGGTGCGGTATTTCTCGGCGGTGGCGTTTTCGGTCTTGGAATCGATCACGCTGGCCTTTGAAATGCGCTCATAGATCGGCATGTTGATATTGTTTTTGATCGAGTTGGTCAGCAGTGCGCCGTGGCGCTTCCGGTCTTCAGGAACCAGGGCGATGCCGAGATCGATAGCTTCGCGCGGGGACTGCGGGTTGATCTCCTTGCCATAGAAGATGATCTCCCCGGACTCCTTGGGCTTTGCACCGAAGAGCACCTCCGCGAGCTCTGTCCGTCCGGCGCCGACCAGTCCGCCGAGGCCCAGGACCTCGCCCGCGTGGAGCTGCAGGCTGATGTCCTTGTCGCCGTTTCCGTAGACATGCTTCAGATCCAGCACGACTTCGTCCTTGATGCAGGGCTTGCGCGGCGGATACTTCTGGGTCATTTCGCGGCCGACCATCAGCTGGATCAGCTCGTCGACCGTGGCCTGCGGGGTGATCAGGGTCTTCACGTACTCGCCGTCGCGGATGACTTCGATCCGGTCGGAGAGGCGGAAGATCTCTTCCAGACGGTGGGAGATGTAGATGATGGAGACGCCTTTCTCCCGCAGCAGCTCGACGACTCTGAACATGCTCTCGACTTCGTTCGTGGTCAGCGGCGCGGAGGGCTCGTCCATGATAAGGACCTGGGCGTTCTGCTGGATCGCCTTCGCGATCTCGATCATCTGCTGATAGCCGACGGAGAGGTTCTTGACCAGCTCTCTGGGATTGATCTTGATACGGAGCTGCTCAAAGGCTTTGGCGGCTTCCGCTTCCATTGCCTTCCGGTCGATGACGATGCCTTTCCGGATGGGGCGGCCCAGGAACAGGTTCTCTGCCGCGGAGAGCTCTCCGACGTTGTTGAACTCCTGGTAGATGATGGCGATGCCGTTCTCAGCCGCAAGCTGCGGTGTCATGCGGTCGAATTCCTTGCCGTTGATCTTGATCTTGCCGGATGTCGGGATGACCGCGCCGGAACAGCACTTGATCAGGGTGGATTTGCCGGCGCCGTTCTCGCCGATGAGGCCCAGGACCTCGCCGCGGCGGAGCTGAAGCGTAACGTCCTTCAGGGCGACAACGCCGGGGTATTCTTTGCGGATATGTTCCAACTCAAGAACATAATCTTCCTGCATACCGTAACCTCCTTAAGAATTTCGGAAAAGAATGCCCGCGCAATACATGGACTGCTGCGCGGGCACAGAGTTCGGAAGCTTATTACTTCATGCCTTCCATGACGGTTCCTGCATTCTCTGCAGTAATTCTCATCAGGCCGCGGAACACGTTCTGGGACTCCAGCTGGCCGCCGAGGATCAGGGCGAACATGGAAGCGCAGGCTGCGCCGGTATCTTCATCGGAGCCCTCGAAGCCGACCGCGACACGTGCCGGATAGGTCTCGTTGCTGAGGTGCTCGAGCTGCTGCTTGGTAACGTCAGCCGTGAAGACGCCCATCTCCTCCGGGATCTTGCCGCCGGTAGAGATCTGGAAAGCCTCGTCAGCGCCGATCATAGCGCCTGCGCCGATGCCGGTGACGATCTTGCAGTCCGGATAACGCTGAAGGATGGTCTCCATTGCGGTCTGGGCCTGGTTCGCGTCAAGACCTGCCTGGCTGGAAATGACTTCGTATTTGCCGGCTGCCTTGTTCTCGAGACCCTGGAGGATGCCTTCCTCACGCTCAAGCAGGATGGTGGTCTGCGGATAGTTGATCATGGCGATCTGAGCCTTGTTGTCTGCGCTGTAGTGAGCGTCGATGAACTCACCTGCAGCCTCGCCGATCTCGATGCCGAGGTTGGTGTTGTTCAGGACCCAGTTTCCGTCGGTGTTGGTCATCGGGTCGTCCCAGCACATGACCTTGATGCCGGCATCTCTTGCCTGCTTCGCAGCGTCTTCAACTGCAGCAGCGTCAGAGGGGTGGATCATGATGAGGTCGCACTTGGAAGAAACAAAGTTCTCGATCTGGCCGATCTGGGTGGCGGAGCTGTCGTCGCAGGCAACGATGGTGATCTGGCCGCCGTTCTTCTCGACGACTTCCTGCAGAGCGGTCATGACGCCCGCCCAGTAGGCATTCTGCAGGGACTGGATGGTGACGCCGATCTTCTTGCCGCTCAGGGAAGCGAGATCCGCCTTCGCGTAGAACTCGGGGCTTGCCTGAACACCTTCGGTGTTTCCGGTGCTGTTTTCAGCAGCGGCAGCAGCTGTGGTCTCAGCTGCTGCCGGGGCAGCTGCCTGGGTAGCAGCCGGCTGGGAGCCGCCGCATCCGGTCAGCAGGCTGAAGGTAACAGCAGTGGCGCAAAGGATAGCAAACAGTTTCTTCTTCATATATGATTTCCTCCTGATTTTTGCCCTTCCCTGAAGGGATTTGATATGGTTTTGGGAGTTGAGATTTCCAATGTTACGGTGTTTCCTTTATCCGTGGATTCCGCTTAGAAGCAGGTGAATGCTCCGTCAAGACCGAAATCGGCACCGGTGGTGAAGGTGGAAGTGTCGCCCGCAAGGTAGACACAGATGGAGCCGAGCTCTTCCGGAGTGCCGAGGCGGCCCATCGGAGCCATGGCGTTCCACTTCTCGATCAGCGGCTTCAGCGTCGGAGAGGAGAGGGTGAGATCGGTGCCGATGTATCCCGGAGAGATGCTGTTGACGCGGACGCCGCGCTTAGCCCACTCCACTGCGAGGGACTTGGTCAGCTGGATCACGCCTGCCTTGGACGCGTTGTATGCGCACTGGGGCTGCGGGACGTTGACAATGTGTGCGGACATGGAAGCGGTGTTGATGATGGAGCCGCCGCCGTGGGCCAGCATGTACTTGCCTGCGATGGTGTCGGTCAGGAAAACGCTGTCAAGGTTGACAGCCAGGTTCTTCTTCCACTGTGCGTAGGTCATCTCATCCGCCGGAGCGTTGATGCAGATACCTGCGTTGGCGTGGCAGAACTCCAGGCCGCCCAGCTTTTCGACGACCTCGTCGACCATGGCCTGGACCTGAGCCTCGTCGGTCACATCGCACTTGATAGCGATGATCTTCCGGCCGGTGCTGGCGGCGATCTCCTTTGCGGTCTCTTCCGCAGCGGCGATGTCCATGTCGACAATGGCAAGATCAGCACCGGCCTCTGCGAATGCCTGGGCAGTGCACTTGCCGATGCCGCGCGCTGCTCCGGTGACGAAGCCGCGCTTACCGTCAAGACGCATTTTTTCAATGATTCCCATAATGTTACCTCCCTTTCTGGCTTGAGAAAAATGAATTAGATAATTTAATTTGTAAAATCATTTTCCTTATTGCATTTACAGAATACCATAGGATAACGGAAAGTCAATCTGTTAATTTTGCCAAAACATTTTACAAAACATTGTGCAGACTGCATATGGAAGACAAAAGCCATTTCTGCTACTTTTTAAGTATCATGGAGGCATATTATAAAGAAAGTGAAGGGGACCATGACAAAAAGCATTACGCCGAAGCAGATCAAGGCAAACAACCGTCAGCAGATCTACAATTATATTTACGAATCCGGAAAAGTATCCCAGCAGGACATTGCATATGCGCTGCGGCTGAGCCGCCCCACCGTTGCGGCGAATCTTGCGGCTCTGGAAACCGACGGGCTGATCTTTAAAAACGGACAGCAGGATTCCGAACTGATCGGCCGGAAGGCCGTGGGCTATTCGATCGTCCGTGACTACCGCGTGGCCATCGGCGTAGAGGTGAGAAGACGGAAGGTGATCCTGATCGCGGTGGACCTCTACGGCAGGCCTGCCGGAAACAGTGCCGACTGTCTGACACTGAACATTCCTTATAAAAATGAAGCGCGCTACTATAAAAAGGTGGCTTCCGAGATCGAGAGCTTCATATCCGCACAGGGATTCCGGCCGGAGCAGCTTCTCGGCATAGGCTTCGCCATGCAGGGACTGGTCTCTTCCGACGGAAAGAAGGTCCTCTACGGCGCGATCCTGGAGAACAGCGGACTGACGATCGAAGCGTTTTCAAGACACCTTCCATATCCATGCACCTTCATTCACGATCCGGAGAGCGCGGCGCTCACGGAACTCTGGCATTCCCCGGATCTTGCCAACGCGATCTATATCTCTCTGAGCCACCATCTGGGCGGGGCGATGATCACGAACGGGCTGGTGAGGGCCGGAAAGCACGGACACAACGCGACTTTTGAACACATTCAGGTCCGTATGCGCGGAGATCTCTGCTACTGCGGGAAGCGGGGATGTCTCGAGACGCTGTGTTCCCTGAATGCACTGCTGGGCGACGACCCGCCGGAGCCGTTCTTTGAGGCAGTGAGGAACGGCAGCCCGGAGGAGACGAAGCGCTGGAAAGCCTATCTCGACAATCTGGCCATGATGCTGAACATGCTGCATCTGGTGCGGGACGTGGATATCGTTCTGGGCGGCCACCTCGCCGCATTTCTGGAAGAGGAGGATATTCAGTATCTCTATGACAGGATCCGCGACCTGACGCCCTTCGGGGATCCGGACGATTTCCTGGTGCTCAGCAAGATGCCGAAGAACAACATTACGATCGGGGGCGCGCTCCTGTACATCCGGGCATTTCTGGAAGATATCGACATGGAAGGCGAGCCGGTGATAGAAATGTAAAAAGCCGGAGAAATGAAGACCGGGCAAATAAAATGGTTTTGAAGAATACAAGTCCGGGTACTGCGTCAGCGCAGTGCCCGGCTTTTTTTCGCTGATCGGCGGTCTGCCGGGAAACATGAAATTGGCTTGCAGCCTTGCTGAGAGTATAATGAAAGAATGGAAAACTGTCGGAAAAACGGAATTGAGCGAGGAAGGGAAATGGAAACACAGATCTTAAAAGGCGCGCCGGTGGCGGCAGCGATGAATGAGACGATGAAGGCGGATACCGCGGCGCTTAAAGAAAAGGGGATCGTTCCGACCCTGGCTGTTCTCCGGGTCGGCGCCCGGGCGGACGACCTGAGCTACGAGCGGGGCGCCATGAAGCGCGCTGCGGCGGTGGGGATCGAGGTCCGGAACGTGGTCCTGCCGGAGGATGTGGACGGTGATACCTTTTTCAGGACACTGGAAGAGCTGAACGAGGACGCATCTGTCCACGGGATCCTGATGTTCCGTCCGCTGCCGAAGCATCTGGACGGGGAAAAGGCGCGGCAGATGCTGGTGCCCTCCAAGGATGTGGACGGCTGCACGGACGGATCTCTGGCGGGAGTGTTCACGAACACATCCCTGGGCTTTGCCCCCTGTACGGCACAGGCGGCCATGGAGATCCTGCATTATTACGGGATCCCGGTCAGCGGCCTCAGGGCTGCCGTCATCGGCCGCTCCCTGGTGATCGGGAGGCCGGTGGCGATGATGCTGATGCACGAAAACGCCACGGTGACGGTCTGCCATACCAGGACAAAGGATGTTCCGGCGGTCACCCGGGAGGCGGACCTCGTTATTGCCGCTTCCGGGCAGATGGAAAGCGTCGGCCGCGAATATCTGAGAGAAGGCCAGATCGTGATCGACGTCGGCATCGGCTGGAATGAAGAAAAACAGAAGCTCTGCGGCGATGTCCGGTTCGAGGAGGCGGAGGGGCTGGTCTCTGCCCTCACTCCGGTGCCGGGCGGCGTGGGCAGCGTGACGACTGCGGTGCTGTGCCGCCATGTGGTGGACGCGGCGATGAAATGCGGATAAAAAGGCGGTGGGCCAATGGCTGTGGAAGACGGTGAATGGATCATGCGGGGGCTGGACTGGAATGATCCCTGGCGGATCCGTTCCTGGCGCGAACTGATCAACTGGATCAATGAAGTGGGATTTCTTCCTCTGTTTGCGAATGAAGTACCGGGGTTTTCGGCGGAGGAGCATGTCTCCCCGCTGTACTGGTGGACAGGAGACCCGGAGCAGGATCCCTGGGCGTGGCGCGAGATCATCGCGGAGACCGGGGAGGTGGCCTACGGAAAGTTCTTCGGAAACCGGGCCGGATTCATTTCCAGGGAGTGGTTTCCGTATTTTGCGAATTCCCGACGGGACGGCTATGATTTCGACGCGGCCTGGGATGACGAACTGGTGCAGCGCCGGTACAAGGCGATCATGGACCTCTTTGAGGACGGGGAAACGCATCCCGGGTTTGAACTGAAGCCTGCGGCAGGCTTCGGAAAGGAAGGCTTCAGGAATTTTGACGGGTGTATGACCTGGCTGCAGATGCAGACGTATCTCATCATCCGGAAATTCGAACGGCGGAAAAGCAGACGGGGACAGAGTTACGGCATGCCGGTCTCCTATTATCTGAAGCCGGAAACGCTCTGGGGCTATGAACACGTGACCAGCGCATATAAGGAAGATCCGCTTGTCTCCGCGGAACGCATTTGCCGCAGGGTCATGGAACAGTTCCCGGGCGGCGAAGAGAAGGCAGTCCGGAGAATACTGAATCAGAGGCAGATATGAAAAAACTATTTGATGAGATCCCATACCTGGTGAATGACCGCATTATCCTGAGGCCGGTGGCGGAGGGGGACGCGGAGGCATTGCGGGAGATGACCCTGAACCCCGCAGTCTACCGGTATCTTCCGACTTTTCTCTATGAGCAGCAGGATCCGGACATCCATGCGGTGATCCGGGGGTTTTACGGAGACCTGTTCCGGAAGAAACAGTCGCTGATCCTGGCGGTGTGCCGGAAGGAAGCGCCGGAGACCTTCTGCGGGCTGGCGGAATTCTACGGATTCAGGAACATACTGCACAAGACCAGCATCGGCTACCGCCTGACGGAGAAGTTCTGGGGCATGGGGATCGCGACACAGACGGTGAAGCTGATGACAGACTATCTGTTCACAGAGACGGATACGGAGCTTGTCACCGCAAGCACTATGGTGGAGAATGCCGCGTCGGCAAGAGTTCTGGAAAAGAACGGTTTTCTCAGAATTGCCCGGGTTCCGGAGGACTGGGGCTATCCGAGGCTGACAGTCGCGGATAAGTGGGTCCGGCGCTGACCAGGCGGCAGCAGGCGCCGCCGCAAAGGCGGGAAGCGGGGCAGGACAGGCAGCATCGGCCGCGGGAACAAAGACTTCGAAGGAGGATACCTGGACGGTCATGTTCTATCTGGACGGCACGGATCTTGAGACTGACGGCAGCAGCGCGACAAACAATCTCCGGGAGATCCTGGAGACAGATCCCAACGAAAAGGTGAATCTGATCGTGCAGACGGGCGGTACGAAGGAGTGGCACTGCGATGACCTGGGAGTCGAGATCTCCCCGGACAAGCTGCAGCGCTTTGCACGCACGCTTACAGGGCTGGAGCTTGTGGATGAACAGCCGCTGGCTCCGATGAGCAGCGGAGAGACCCTGACTTCCTTTATCAAGTACTGCCGTGAGAAGTGCCCGGCGGACCATTACATGCTGATCGTGTGGGACCACGGCGGCGGAACGGTGGGCGGCCTGATCGTGGATCAGCTGTATGATTCCCAGAGCATGGATACGAAAGAATGGATTGACGCGGTCGGGGCTTCCGGCGTCCATTTCGATCTGATCCTTGCGGATATGTGTCTTATGGCTACGGCTGAGTGCGCACAGGGACTGGCGCCTTACGCGGATTACTATATTGCTTCCGAGGAAAGCGAATCCAGCAACGGCACGGCTTACAGTGAGTGGCTGCAGTATCTGTATGACAATACAGACTGCACCCTGGAGCAGTTCGGAAAGATGTTCTGCAATTCGTTCCAGAGAAAGTACAAGGCGATCGGGAATACGTTCTCGATGGACACGGCAACCTTCTCCGTGATCGATCTCTCAAAGATCGGCCCGGTCATCGATGCCGAGGAGGCACTGTTTGCCGAGATCAACGGCTTTTCCGACGACATCGACCGCCTGACCCTTCTGGCGGACGCGGTCAATAAGGCAGATACCTTCAGTTACGGCGACCGCGTTTCCTTCGGAATGGTGGACCTTGTGGACTTCGCGATGAAGGCGAAGGAGGCCGGCATCAGCCGCGAAGCCGTGAACAACGTGATCAATGCGGTCAATGACGCCGTGGTCTGCAAGGTGAACGGAAGCGAGCACAGCTTCGCGAACGGACTTTCATTCTTCTACTGCCCGGAGGCATATTCTGCGGAAGTCCTGGACAAAGCGGCAGAGATGATCACAAGTCCTTCCCTTCTCGCCTATTTTGACGTGATCCATGAAGACTGGACCGCGCCGGACTGGGTCTATCAGAAGATCGAAAGACCGAAGACGCCGGACCGGACGGGTCTGGATCTGAAATATGAGATGGAGTACTCGGAGAATCTGCAGCCGCAGATCCGGATCACCGGAGGACTGCCGGCAGTGACGCAGATCGACGCCGAGTTCTACTGGCTGAATCCGCAGGATGAGCAGTGGTATCTGCTCGGCACGGATTTCGCGGTTTACGACGGGAAAGAGGAAGGTGTCTTTACCGCTTCTTTCGACGGAGGCTGGTACAGCATTGATGATGTCCCGGTGGCTCTGCGGGTCAGTTCCGAGACGGACAGCCAGGTCAATCTGAATATTCCGGTGCTGGTCAGCTGGGAAGAAGATGCAACATTCGGAAATATGCGGGCAGTGTTCCACTATAATACGCCGCTGAATGAGCAGGATCAGTCGGATCTGGATTTCAGAGGCTGGTTTGAAGTCCTGGGCGTCAGCCTGGACTCTTCCGAAATGGCGGGCATGCCGACCCGGACCCATATAAGTTTTACCGATCTGATGGAGCAGGACGCGACGATGTCCATGCTCGGACTGCTCTGCGATCAGGAGTATGACTGGAGCCAGGCGATAAACTTCGGAGATGTCAAGATACAGCCCATTATGAGTATCGGCGCGATGCCTCTCGGAGAGGGAGACTACGCCGTTTCCTTTGAGATCCATGATGTGTTCGGAAAGAAGAGGGAGACACAGCTGATCCCGATCCATTTTGACGGTGTGGACACGATCAACATTCCGAAACAGTGACAATGAGGAGCGAAGATGAAAGAAATCTCAGTGAATGATATCCGGCAGATCCGGATCGGACAGATGGAGGACGCGGAGAACGGCACCGGCTGTACCGTCTTTGTCTGTGAGGAAGGAATGCGCGCGGGACTGGATGTGCGGGGCGGCGGCCCGGCGTCCCGGGAGAGCGAGCTTCTGAAGCCGCTGGCGGCGGCGCAGTATATTCATTCGATCGTCCTGGCCGGCGGCAGCGCCTTCGGTCTGGGAACTGCGAACGGCGTGATGAAATGCCTGGAGGAGCGGAACATCGGGTTCGATGTCGGCGTGACGAAGGTCCCGCTGGTGGTCCAGTCGGATCTCTTTGACCTGACGGTGGGGAGTGCATTCCGGCGGCCGGATCCGGAGATGGGCTATGCGGCGGCAGTTCATGCGCTTGACGATCCCAACTACCGGGACGGAAATTACGGCGCGGGCTGCGGCGCCACCGTGGGAAAGATCACGGGGATGGACAACTGCATGAAGACCGGGATCGGAAGCTATGCGGTCCAGATCGGGGATCTGCAGATCGGCGCAGTGGTAGCCCTGAATGCCCTGGGAGACGTCTATGACTGGAAGACCGGGAAACAGATCGCGGGACTTCTTAAGGAGGACGGATCCGGATTCCGGGACACTCAGGAATATATGAAGGGAAACATTGAGGTCGTCGGGAACCGCTTTGCCGGAAACACGACCCTCGGCGTGGTCATCACCAATGCGGAATTCCGGAAACCGGAGCTTTGCAAGATCGCGGGGATGGCCCACGACGGCTTTGCGCGTTCCATCCGGCCGGTGCACACCTCGGCAGACGGAGACAGCATCTATGCGGTGTCTGTCGGAAATGTCCGGGCAGACCAGGACGTGGCCGGCGCCCTGGCGGCAGAGGTCGTAAGCGAGGCAATAACAAGGGCCGTGAATAGCGCGGAGAGTGCCTACGGTTTCCCTGCAGCGAAGGATCTCAGCTTTTGCGGGAAGTAAAGAAAAATCCTTTCGAAACATAAGAAAAGATTAAAAAACAGGGACTTCCCTTTTGCGGGAGCTGTTGTATACTTCGAATAAGCTTTTAAAGCTGACAAGAAATTAACAAATCGGAAGATCCGCCGCCCGGCGGGGTTCTCAGAGAGATCTTAAAGAATTCTGCGGGCGGCGGGAAAAAGTTTTAATAACAGGAGGAAACCGGAGACTATGAGACTTAGGAAAACCGGAGTCATAAGCAGCGCAGTAGCGGCGGCAATGGTCCTTTCCCTGGCAGCCTGCGGCGGAACGGCACAGCCGGCAGCAACGACTGCGGCTCAGGCAGAGACCACTGCGGCGCAGGCCGCAGAGAGCGCGGAAGAGAAGGCAGAGAGCACCGAAACAAAAGCGGAGAGCGCCGAAGCCAAGGCAGAGGAGAGCACCGGAGACAAAGAGACGGAGGCGGCTGCACAGGAAGAAAAGCACGTGGGCATGAAGCTGGAGATCCCGGCAGAATATCAGGATCTTCTCGTTACACAGACCTACCCGGACGATCCGGAAAAGCCGCTGTTCACGGTCTCCGAGAAAGCTTCTGTCGAGGCCGGGAAAGCAAAGGGCTATGATGAAGACGCAGGCCCCGGCTGGCTGTTCAGCATTGAACGCGTCAGTGAAGAAAAAGCGAAGGAGATGATGTGCGGCGACACGTCCGGAGCGGATCTGTTCGCGACGGACAAGGATGGGAACTATTACGTGTTTGCCCATCCCACGGATGTCCGCCTGGAGCGTGAAGGCGATATGACCAACGAGGATCTGAAGCAGTGGACCATGCTCAATGACTGGGCTGCCTCGGTCAAGGATACCTTTGTGAAGGACAACCCGGAGCTGACGGCTGCGAAGATCACCAACACAGAGGTGGATATCGCCCTTGCCCGTATTGCTTATCAGGACGATGTGTTCTATACGCTCAGCACCACCGAGTACGGCCCGAAGGACGGACAGGCTGTGGATCCTTCGGAGTATCTTGAACTGCTCCGGACCGATGTGACCTTCGCGAATACGGATGAGGAGGCTCCGGACGGAGAGTATGTCGTCCTGAATTTCCCGAAGGAAGAGACCCGGTTCGATTTCTTCAAGGCGGAAGGAAAAGAGAACTATGTCCGCATGGTCCGTTACGGGGACTATGAATATGAGACGCTTTACAAGGGAGAGTACGAGAACGACGCCGTGAAGGCTTCCAAAGTCATGCAGGAGTGGTACGATGCTCTCATCGACGCGAAGGCTTCCAGCGTTTTTGCGGGCAGGGACGGCTGGATGGTCCGCTTTGACCAGAAGATGATCGACGCGGAGGAGACCGGAAAGCATTCCGCGAAATTCACCTACAAGCCCGGAGATGCTGATGCAAAAGAGGCCGGTACGCTGGAGATCCGTTATGTGGACGGAAAGCAGCCGCAGGAGGTCCTGGGAGAAGTGACCGAGGACTGGGGCGACCAGGAAAAGATCCGCAGATTTGAGCAGACCATGCCCGGAACGACAGACAAGTGGGCGTTCTGGCGCCAGATGGAAGCGGCAGATTCGAAGGATGATACAGGAAGGACCGCGATCGCAGGCGAGTACAATGACGGCGTGCTGCTGTTCAAGATCACGTCCAAACTGAGCGGAGACGAGGGCAAGGATATGAAGATGAGCGATTTCCTGGCTGAGACCCTGAACTCCGTTACTTACCGGGACTTCTGGCCGCAGACCATGTATGAGTATGTCCCCGGCACCTACAGCGCGGAGATCGACGGCTTTGTCTCGACTGTGACGCTGTTCCCGGACCATACCGGACACCTGAGATTCCAGGACGATGTGGACATCATCTGGACCTCCACACAGTTCCTCAGCGCGGAAGACGGAACAGAGTTTTATGAGTACACGGTCGAGGGGGATTCCCTCCTGGTAAGCTTTGACGGAGAATGGGTCAGCTTCGAAAAGGAAAAGTCCGAGCTGCACGCATCCATCCAGCGCCCCATGCCCTCCCCGGACTGGGTGACAGAGCTGGATGCGGCAAAGGATGAGAAAGTCCGCCAGCTGTTTGTTGTCGCAGGTCTTGGAATGGACAAGACCACCGCGTCTGTGTCCATGCACGAGAGAGACGAAGAAGGCGAGTGGAAGCAGATCCTTTCCACCCCCGGATTTGTCGGAAAGAACGGCCTCTGCGCCGACGCGGACCACAAGGAAGGCTGCGGCCAGACCCCGATCGGCACCTATCACTTCAACAAGGCCTTCGGCATCGCCGAGGATCCGGACTGCATGATTCCCTACACCAGAGTCACCGGAGACACCTGGTGGTCCGGCGACCAGAGGGACGGCATGCGCTACAACGAGATGGTCAGCAGGAAACAGTATCCGGATCTTGACGAGGAGAACAGCGAACACATTGCCGACTACGAGTATGAGTATCAGTACTGCCTGAACATCAGCTTCAACGAAGAAGGCACGCCGGGCAGAGGCTCCGCGATCTTCCTGCACTGCCTCGGAACGAAGAAGCCCTTCACCGGCGGCTGCGTCGCGATTCCGGAGAACCTGATGAAGATGGTGATGGAGAAGGTCGAGCCTGACTGCGTCGTAGTCATCGATACACTGGAGAACATGGGCGGAAGCTTCTGAATATGAAAAGCCTCACAGATCTGCGGTCTCCCGCAGATCTGTGAGGCTTTTTTATGTGCGTCTGACTTTCTTAATGCTCTGAAACAGGGATCCGGCTGCGATTGTGTCAGCCGCCATGTTCCGGGCGGTCCGCTGTGTCAGCCGGCCTTCCGGTTCATGAGGAACTTCGGACCCTTTTCCCACTTCTTGAGGTTCAGGAGAAGGAGCGCTGCCGTGATGGCCAGGCCGGCGATATCCGTCACAGAGCCCGGGATGAACAGCAGCAGGCCTGATGCGATCAGGATTATGCGCTCAATGATATTCAGGCGCCAGAACAGCCAGCCCTGGAATCCGCCGGAAATCACGGCAGTTCCGATGAATGCGGACAGGAAGACCGACAGGATCTCCGGAACCGTTCCCTGCATCATCATGGCCGGGCTGTAGCAGAAAGCAAAGGGGACGATGAAGCCCGCGAAGCCGAGTTTGCAGGCTTCCACTGCGGTGGTCATCGGACTGCACTTCGCAATACCGGCACCGGCATAGGCAGCCAGTGCCACCGGCGGCGTGATGGCGGACAGGCATGCGAAGTAGAAGACAAACAGATGCGAGGTCAGCGGGGTCAGGCCGAGCTTGATCAGGGACGGCGCCAGGATGGAAGCCGCGATGACGTATGCTGCGGTGGTCGGAAGGCCCATGCCGAGGATGATGCAGGTGACCGCCGTGAACACCAGGGACGGGAACAGCATGGAGTGTGCCAGCTGGATCATCATGTCTCCGAAGATAACGCCGATACCGGTCAGGGAGACCATGCCGACGACGATGCCTGCGCAGGCGCAGCCGATGACGATGGACATGGCCGAGAATCCGGATTTCACCATGGCGGACGGGATGTCCTTGAAGGTGAAGCGTTTCTTCTTGTCAAACAGCATGATGATGGGCACGGAGCAGGTCGCCCACAGTGCAGAGTACAGCGGGGAGAGCTGGATCACCAGAAGAGCGGTGATCAGGATGCCCAGGATCAGCAGATAGATCCAGCCATCCTTCAGGACTTCCTTGGTCTTCGGGATATCCTTCTCATCCATCATGGAGATCTCGATCAGCTCCGACTGGGTGATGACCGCCACTGCGCAGCCCCAGTAGTAAAGGAGTGCCGGGATGACAGCGGCGATAACGATGGCGATGTACTTCTGCTCTGTGAAGGCCACCATCAGGAAGGCGCCGGAGCCCATGACCGGGGGAAGGATCTGTCCGCCGGTGGAGGCAACGGACTCGACGCCGCCGGCGAACTGGGGCTTATAGCCTCTGGACTTCATCAGCGGGATCGTGAAGGTACCGGTTCCGACGACGTTCGCCACGGCGGAGCCGTTGATGGAACCCATCAGGCCGGAAGCCACGACCGCGGAAAGGGCCGGGCCGGACTTGATCTTTCCGGTCAGGGAGATGGCGATCTTATTGATGAAATCCGAGCATCCGGATGCCTCCAGGAAGGCTCCGAACATGACGAACATGAAGATAACTGACGCCGAGACGCTCATGGTCGTGCCGAACAGACCGTCCAGGTCCGTCGCCAGGAATTTGCAGATTCTTTCGATGGAGTAGCCGCGGTGCGCGATGGCGTACGGCAGGTTCGGGCCGGCAAGCGCGTAGGCCACAAAGATCAGAGCCAGGATCGGCATGATGTAGCCCAGGGTGCGGCGTGCGCACTCGAGGACGATGAGAGCCAGGACCGCACCTGAGAAGTAAGCCTTCCAGGTCGTCTTGCTCAGACGCTCGGTCAGATGGTGGACTTCATCCATTGCAAAGATCACGGAGACCCAGGCGAGGATGATCAGCGCGATATCGATCACACGGCAGACGGCGCGGAAAACCTGGCTGCCGGCGAATTTGTCCTTAAAAACGTGCTTGTAGAGGGGCTGTGTCAGAAGGATCAGCGTCAGCGCGAAGGCGAGGTGGATGCCTCGCTGGGTGACGTAGTCATACAGCCCGTGGAAACCTGTAAAGATGTGGAATGAGGTCATGCAGAACGCAAAGACCGCAGCGATCTTGATAAACAGATCTCCCTTGCCTTCCTCCAGTGTTTTCGCGGCGGCGAGCTCACTGTCCAGAGAGGCAACGTCAATTTCTTTCATTTCTTCCGGTTTTTTCGGGTCAGACATAGGATATCCCTTTCGCTTATTAAAATGAGATAAAGGTCGGAGCCGGATGGCCGACTCCGACCTTTTGATCAGACAGAAGATCTGTTCCGAATGCTTGAATTACTTAAGAGCGCCGATCTCCTTGAAGTACTTCTCTGCACCCGGGTGAAGCGGGATGGGCATCTGCGTGCAGAGGAACTCCGGATTGGTCATATCCTTCAGCAGAGCGTTTCCTGCCGCCATGTCAGCAGCGCCTTCGTTCATGGCCTTGCAGAGATCATAGACGAGATCCTCGTCCATATCCTTCTGGACAATGATCAGGCACTTCACGCCAAAGGTCTTGGTGTCATAGTCAACGCCGGTGTAGGTTCCTGCCGGGACAGCAGCCTTGATGTATGCTGCGTTGTTTGCAAGGATCTTGTCCAGCTCTTCGTCGGTCATATCCAGAACGTCGATATCCTTGGTGGAAGCCAGGTTCAGCTGTCCGCCGATCGGAAGGCCTGCGAAACCGAATGCCGCATCCAGGATGCCGTCGCCGACTGCGTCAGCGCCGTCGCCGAGGCCCAGGTTCTCAAGGCTCGTGTTGTCCTTGTCGATGCCCATGACGTTGAATGCTGCCAGGGAAGCGTTCTCCGTTGCGGAGGAAGCCGGTCCGATGGCGACTCTCTTGCCCTTCAGCTCATTGACGTTCTTCAGTCCGCTGGACTTCAGGGAGACGCCGCAGAGAACGGAGGTGTAAACCGCGCCGATGACGCAGATGTTGTCGAGTTTTCCGACGTCAGCGAACTTTCCGGTTCCGTTGTAGCCGTTCAGGACGACGTCTGCGGTCGCGACTGCGACGTCGACTTCACCGGAAGCAACGTCCTGGACGTTCTGGAAGGATCCGGTAGAGGTCTGGGTGTTGCACTTCACGCCTTCAACGTTGTTGGTCCAGCACTGGGAAACAGCAGCGCCTGCCGGATACATGGATCCGCCGGTGTCTGCGGTTCCGAAGGTCATGATGACGTTGCCGCGGGCCTTCTTCTCAGCCTGGGTCTCCTTCGGAGCCTCGGTTGCAGCTGCCGCCGGAGCAGCCGCTGCCGGAGCTGCGGTGGTCTCGGCCGGCTTGGAGCCGCCGCCGCATGCAGTGAGGGAACAGATCATGCTTGCTGCAAGAATCATTGAAAGAAGTTTTTTCATTGTCGTCCTCCCTTTGGAAAAGTAATAAAAATACTACCCATTCATTATAGCATTCATGGACGAATATTCCATATTTCCGGGAATAAAGAACAAAAAAAAGGCTCTTCGGGGGTGATAGTGGATGAAAATCACCCACAATCCCAGTAATTATGCGGATCAAGCGGTTTTCAATCTACGATTGGGTAATGGAACTC
>CADBEN010000021.1 GCA_902793685.1 uncultured Lachnospiraceae bacterium | reverse complement strand
AGGTTTGGACGCTAATACACTATCGGAACACAGATGGCTTTTCAATATGAAACTGTCAACTCAGGAGGCATGAGTACCCACTATCATGCCAGAAGCCTCTAAAAATATCACACTTATGTTATTTATTAAATCAGAATCTTTGTTTCCGTTTATTTTGATAAGATACTTTTTACGCACGCTTAAACGACCTTATTATTTCTGCTTGTTTTTACCTATTTATTATAAAAACCAAGCCCGCGCTATTATTTACATATATTAACACTCTGTTATGTAAATAAAAGTACGGGCTTGGTGTAGGAAGGAAGGGTGAATTTAGTTATTAATTACTCAATTATAGCCACAAAAGTTTTTTAGCATATACGGAGCATCAAATGAGCATATATTCACCCATATCTATTTTAATACAAATTAATATTTTGCGTGATACTTCAATTTTTTCATTTTGTCTTAAATGTAGCCCATTCTTACTAATTTTTGCAAAAATAATTTAGGAAAGGAAAGCTAAGTAATAATGGACTACTATGAATAATATAGCATATTACATTCGGAGAATGACATGATACTTATTAGAGTTTAACGCCCCCGTCAAGCATCACCAAATACGGATCACTCATATCTTCATACCATTCAGTATTATTGATAAACAATTGCCCATCATAGTTGCGCACGAAGCCCTAGTTCAAACCGTGTTTTGTCGCATAGTCGCGTAACGCATTAAACTTATTCTCAGCCTGATCATCAATATTCTGCGTGTCGCCATCCGCACCCTCGCTACCTTTCGCTTCAAAGAGCCAGACGGAACCATCCTGCTTCCGCACAATTTAGTCAGGGTAGAACAGACGCTGCTTACCAGAACCAGTTATATAGACAATAGAAAAGTAGTTATGTCCCGAGTCGCCATTTTTGTAAATCCAATCAATATCTTCATGACTTTCGCACCATCGTTCGAACATATTTTCCGAGCGACTGCGGATTTTTATCGTTGCGAATCCAGACATGTACTTCTCATAGGAATTTCTCAGGTAGGCGTGGCTTTTTGCGCTGTTTTTTAAGGAAGATGATACTCCCTCCAGGAAGCTTGCTTGCTATCCTTCGGTGCTTCGTAGGATTCGAAGAGGGTTTTGTAAGGATCTTTATTATCCGAACTAAAGTTTTCCAGAGCATAGGCCACTATTGGAATGGCGTCGAATGAGAGTTTCGGTCCACTTCCGTTGATAGTATAGAAATTGTTATCATCGAAGTAGTATTTAACGGCCAATTCTCTAACGCCACCGTCGTAAGCGGTAATTGCGACATACTTATAGTATGGATTTGAGAGATCCGGATTCTCGTCTTCTGCAAAGCCTATTACTACCGTCTGTCCATTGAATTCGTTACTGAATCCGTGGCACTCGGGCATATCGTTGAGATCATCGATGAACCCTAAGTCATGCGCCATGGTGCGGAAATCAAAACTGTTTCCATCGATATAATCCCAGACATTCGTCTTGCAGGATATTGTGATACCGCCATGCAGCTCGTAGGTGTACATGCCGGAATCGCCATTAGACGGATTCGTTTCGGTTTCGGTCTCGGTCTCCGTTTCGGTCGGCTCTTCGGTTTCCACATCGGTGTTATTTACCGTTGTGTTTTCCTCGTTCTGGCTGGCCGTGTGGTTGCTCGAATCATTGGTGTTGCTTCCTCTCTGGCCGCAGCCGGCAAGGGCGAGGCAGAGAATCATCAGTAACGCAATTGAAATAAATATTCCTTTCTTCATGGCTAATTCACCTCAGTAGCATCATTTGAACTCAAAGCTTGCAAAAATAGCCTCTACGGCGTCTTCCGTAGCCAGATCGACAATATAATAGTTGAACCTGACTACTTCGCCGGTCGGGGCGTCGATGAGTGCCACATAGTTTTCCTGACTACCCATAAGTTCAGGGTCGCCCACCTGCCTTATGATGTACGCCGGGCATCCTCCGATCTCAGTCTCCATACGGGTCACGCTAAATGGCTCAGGGTTTTCCGAATCGTGGAATCCGCTCTGAATGGCTTCCTGATATAGGACCTCAACCCCCTCATACGCACTGCTAATCTCGACGTTATGAACGAGCTTGAACCCGTTCCGCCCGTCGTCGATCCATCCAAGATAGTTGTAGCCGGATTTCATCATGCGTTCGATATCCTGTTCCGCTATGTCTTCCATTCCGTTCGCGGCACCTAATTCCCGCAGATACATCTGGTATTCTTCACTCGGTTTCATACATATGCCGGTCGAGTTTTTCGGCTGGAAGGATCCTTCTGGGATCTGAAACCGGAACAGTTCATCTTCACAATATCGTACTCCAGTGCCGTCTTCAGCCGCAGATGTATCCTCTGCGTCAGCTACCGGTCCATCCGACTCTGCAGGGACTTCTGTCACAGCCGCTTCTTCTCTTTGAGTAGCTGCTTCCTTCATGTCTCCGCATGCAGACACGCTGAGCATGAGAAGCAGTATACATCCGATCAATAAAACTGGCTTTGCTTTCATGTGTCTTCTCTCCTTTATTCGGGAACCCGTTATCTCATAAAATGTGTGATTGATGCGTTATTTCTCTGGATTTAGTTCATATAGACGACTGTGAATGCCGTCAAAACTGATCATGACAAAGTTGCCAGATATAATGGGGATCCCGAAGATATCACTGCCATCGCAAAGACGGCGAATATAATTGCCATGAATATCATAAACTACGCAGTCGTTGCCGTCATTCGCTACAAAATAACCCTCGGAAATTCTTGGGGAGGTTCCAGCATAGGTATCCACCTTGAATGGCTCAAACTGCACGGCACCAGTCTCGTCTATGACTGTCACGTAGAAATTTCCATCAGCCCCTTTCAATCTCAGAAGGGCATACCCGTCTGTAAAACAGGATCCTTCCATAGGAAGATCTGTATAGTCAGCGATATTGATCGTCCGATTAAGCCCAGTATCGAAATAGGCATGATCATGATATAGCTTGTTATCAATCATGATGTTAGGGAAAATATCGCCAGTGGATGCATCTTGATAGCTAAACTCCGCATATTGTGTCTCTTTCAAAACATCTGCGGTTTCTGCATCTGTGCTATTGATATCCTGCAGATAGTACGTCGTGTTCCACTTGGAAATAACTTTTCCATTAAAAGCGTAACTCATAAGGAGTTCGCCCACTAACGGTACTGCTAATTTCTTTTCGGGCTGATACAGAATACTGGATGTACCTGAGCCAAGAATTCCCGGCAGGAAGAACACGCCATCGCCAAGATAACGCGGGAATCCATTGTTACTAAACTCACCGGCGTCTTCTCTATAGTAGTAATAGTTTGGTAAAGTTCTGCTGTTTTTCCAATTGGGTAATTGTTTCTCGTCAAGCTTTCGCTGCATGCTGCTCGCCTGTGGAACGGCAATGCTATAACTATTGAAATCGTCGATCACATTTCCGTTCTTGTCAATTGTTCCCAGCGTCCATTCGTTGCTTTGCAACCCAGATGAATGGCGCATAACTACAAATCTGCCGTCTCCGGCACACAGGATATGTTCCTCTTCGGTGCTCGTAGCGGTTTCAATCAGCGCTGTAGAATAGAGTTCATTTCCAGCAGTATCGACAATTACCTCATGCCAACCGGAGTCCTGCTTCTGGTCATATACATAGGAGTCCTCTGTAAAATGCGAGGCGTTATCAGAGACGACCATAAATGCTGTTCCATCTTCAAACGGCGATACGTACCAGATTGGGCCAGGCATTTTGAACAGAACATGACCATCAGCTTCCACCGCAGCGGTAAACATCTCTGATCCTTCGTAATACTGCACCCAGCCAATTCCGTTAACGAACGGACCCATACCTTGGATATCCATACCATCAAGTATGAAGTACTCTCCATCCTGGTTGGATTCTGCTTCAAATGCATCTACAGGGGTCTCTGAAACTGATTCGCTTTCTGATTCACTTGATGCTGTAGCGTTCTCAAGTTTGTCTGATGCGCTACCCACTGTTGTTGATGCAGACTGTCCGCATCCTGCGAGAGCAAGGCAGAGCACCAATGATAACGCAATTGAAACGATTCTTCTCATCATGGCAAAGATCTCCTCTATATTCTGGAATGGGATAAAACAAGACTTATCCATTGAAACCAGTGTACCCATACAACAAGGTGTACTTTCTTGGATTTCAGCCCAACGGTTTTTTTAATGGTTAATTATAACATAAAAGCCGAGAATATTCAAGTATGCCAGAGTAGAAATCGCCAAATTTTCAGAAACAAACATAAAAAATAGTACATAAAAAATCGCCTCTTCAGGCGTTTTACGAAGTACACAATTCTGGATTTTAGCCTAAATTTGTAAATATGGAGTTTTGGTACATTTTTGCCTTGTAGAAAAAGGTAGATCTGGGCATATTACATTCTTTAGCGGCTTCGCTGACACTGATCTTTTTCAGCCGCCATCGTTGGTAGACCTCGTGAAAGTTCGGCGGTAGCGGTTCCGGCGGTCTCCCGAAATGCACTCCCTTTGCTTTCGCAGCCGCGATACCTTCCGCTTGGCGCTTACGGATGTTCGTTCTTTCATTCTCCGCTACAAAGGATAGCACTTGTAGGACGATATCGCTAAGGAAGGTGCCGACCAAGTCTTTGCCTCGCCTTGTGTCTAAAAGCGGCATATCTATCACGCAAATGTCCACACCTGTTACTATATATTTGCCCCTTGTTCATGGCAGCCAGCCATCGGCATGGGACATCTCATTGCCTAAGCTGTAGAATAGGAGGGGTAATGGTCTGGCCTGTCACTCCAAGGACTTGCATGTCCGTGAGAAAGTCAGTCAGCCAGCCTCCTGTTCGCAGCATTCGATTTGTGCAGGTAGAATCATCGGCGTCCCCGAAGTGTTCGCGTCATCAAACAGATAGAACAAGCAATGGGTAAAGTTGGCTGTGTCCATTACGAATCTTTCTATCAGGAGTGTTGAAGATGAACTCAGTGGGAATCGATGTTTCTAACGGCAGAAGTATGGTTGCGGTTCTTCGCCCGCTTGGAGAAGTAGTCAGCGCCCCTTTTGAGGTTCGCCATGATTCAGTGTCCCTGCTCTCCCTGTCCCAGTTTCTACAGCAGTTGGAGGGAGAAAGCCGCGTGGTCATGGAGCATACCGGACGATACTATGAATCCATTGCCAAATCGCTCCATGAGGCCGGTTTATTCGTAAGCGCTGTAAATCCTCTCCTCATCAAGGAGTACGGCGGCAATTCTCTCCGCAAGGTCAAGACGGACAAGGCTGATGCCGTGAAGATCGCCAAATACGGCCTTGACAACTGGGCAGAACTGCGGGATTATACCCCCATGGATGAGACACGTTACAACTTGAAAACAATGCATCGCCAGTTTCAGCTCGCATCCAAGACCAGGACTGCTCTGAGTAATAATTTTGTTGCCCTTCAGGAGCAATCCTTCCCCGGCATCCGCAAATGTTTTGACAGTCCGGTTCGCAGCGACGGCACACAGAAGTGGGTGGACTTCACTTATACCTTCTGGCACGTTGATTGTGTTCGCAAAGTGAGCCTTAAGGCCTTCACGGAACGCTACCGCAAGTGGTGTAAAAGACACGGCTACAACTTCAATACGGACAAGGCTGCCGAAGTCTACGCGCTGGCAATGTCCGCTGTTGTCCTTGTCTCCAAGAATGAGACAACCAAGGTGCTTGTTCAGCAGGCAGCTGCACAGCTTACCAGTATTTCTCGCTCTGTGGAAACTTACCGTGCCGAAATGAATCGGCTTGCTTCCACGCTTCCGGAGTATCCAATCGTTATGGCTCAGTATGGCGTAGGAACTTCCTTCGGCCCCCAGCTCATGGCTGAGATCGGTGACGTTCGCCGGTTCGCTAGGAAGCAGTCCTTGGTGGCTTTTGCCGGTGTAGATCCCGCGCCGAACGATTCCGGCGACAAAACTTCACGCAGCAACAAAACCACGAAGAGAGGTTCCCCTTATCTCAGAAAGACGTTGTTCTGCTTGATGAGTACGATCTTGCAGAAATCTCCTGTAGATGATCCAATTTACCAGTTCCTGGACAAGAAACGTTCTGAGGGCAAGCCCTACTACGTCTACATGACGGCCGGCGCAAACAAGTTCCTTCGTCATTACTACGCCAAGGTGATGAACTACCTGGACACCTTGGAGAACGAAGCGTCAGGTAAAGATCCTCAGCAGCCTTCCTGCTGACTGAGGCGGCTTTGCCGCCCTTTCCTCCCCATTTGCACAGGTGACACAGGCTGTCAAGGACGCCGCAGGCGCAGCGAAGCTGTTTATCCTTGACTGACTGGGGCAACTGTGCTATCTACCGCCAGGCCAGCGTTTACTCGGTGGCCTCTTTGTGCTACCTACCTACTCCCTTTTCTGTTCTGTAACCTTTTTCGGTCAAGTCCATTTTGGGGCTTGACTTTTTATTTGCAGGCTTTCTCCTTTGTCAGAATTCGCCACTGATTCTGTATTTCCTCATAGTTTCTTCCGAGACGGTCTATGCTCTTAATGTAGAGCAGATCGTCTCGTTTTATTTTTCTGAGGAGTTTCTTATACTGTGGACGATTAAAGTCTTTGCCGGACTGCTTGTCCATAAAGATGTTTTTATGGGCAACTCCTTGTTCATGCAGAGCTATGAGTTGCCGATCCTCATTTTGCTCTCGGGTGCTGACCCGAACATAACCATAAATGGTCATAATAAATCCCTCCGTGTTAGATAATAATTGCCTTCCGGCAATAATATTGTGGCACACCGAGGGAGAAGATATTAGTTTTAGTGGTATTTTAATACGCAGCATCAACATATTGTATGTGCAGTCGAAAACAAACGCTATATATTGACTTTTTAGCAGTTTTATGCTATAATCAACACAATATATTTGAATTATCTCAAATATATGCATTTTAATATGTCTATTCTTGGCCGCAGAGGTGGATGTTTATCTGTAAATAGATAAACATTTACCCCTGCGGCCAGTTTTCGTGCCCGTAGGAAAAACAAAAAACCTAAGGGGGTAACGAAAATGAAAAAGCCAAAGCCGTATCAGGCAGATTGCGTTAAAGCGCTGACCAACGCCTACAGAAGTGGGCGCAATAGAGCCCTTGTCGTTATGGCCGCGGGATTGGGCAAGACGCTAACGTCTGCTTTTAGTATTCGCGAGTTTTTTGCCGAGCGTGGTGAAGACAGCCGGGTCCTGTTTCTGTGCCACAACAACGAAATCCTCAACAAGGCGAAAACTGAATATATGTCAGTATTCGGAGAGGAGTATAGTTATGGTCTGTATACAGGCGTAGAAAAAACATCTCATCGGGTCAATTTCCTATTTGCCTCTTTTCAGACCATGAAGCTACATTTAAAGGAATTTGACACACAGGAATTTTACTACATCGTAGTTGACGAAGCTCATCATGGACAGGCAAGCACTTTCAAGAAAGTGATTACCTACTTCATGCCTCAGTTCCTTTTGGGGATGACGGCAACACCAAAACGCTTGGACGGCCTGAATATCTCTGAGATTTTCGGTGATGTAATCTATGAAAAAGACCTGCCACAGGCCATCAAAGAGCATCTTTTAGCTACGGTAGATTATCGTCTCCTGCTAGACGACATCGAAGACATCTTCAAGTATCTTGGCAGAGACGATATAACCATCGCGGAACTGAATCGGAATATCTTCGTCCCTAAGCGCGATGATGAGATAGTCCGTATCATTAACGAAAAAGTGGCGGAAAGAGAGCATCCTAAGACTATAGTTTTCTGCCCGTCAATCAGCCATGCGAATATCATCGCTGAAAGAAGGTATCCGAACCTTAGATAAGCAGTGTGAAGTTATGCTAACGATCATGTCCAGTCTCGCTCAGGAAGAAAGCCGCTCTATATCAGAAAATGTCCGTTGGGGAATGCAGAAAAGTATGCAAGATGGTAATATCTCGCTGCCTTATAAGCGTTTCCTTGGATATAAAAAAGGTGACGATGGTCGCCCTGAAATCGTTCCGGAAGAGGCTGAGGTAGTAAGAGATATCTACAGAATGTTCCTCGACGGTAAGACTATTCGCACTATTGCCGATGAGTTGACGCGCCGTGGCATTAAAACGCCCGGCGGTAAAGACAACTGGGCAGTCAGTACAGTCAAGAGTATTCTCTCGAACGAGAAATACAAAGGTGATGCCTTGCGTCAAAAGACCTATACGGTAGACTATCTATCTAAGACCGTTCGCAAGAATAACGGTGAGGTCAAACAGTATTATGTGTCAAATTCGCACGATGCCATCGTGGATGAAGACACTTTTAATCTCGTTCAGGCCGAACTCGCGAGAAGGAGTAAGTTCAAATCCGCCTTAAGAGACAACAGTGTATTCAGCACAAAAATCATTTGCGGTGAGTGCGGTTACTTTTATGGCAGAAAGACGCTCCACAGTACGAGTGAGAAGCATCGGAAAGTTGTATGGTATTGTAATCGCCGATATGATGGCGAGGAAAAATGCAGTACTCCGAGCATATCTGAACCAGATATTGAAAAATACTATCTGATTGCATTGGAAAGGCTATTGTCGGACAAAGAATCGCATATCGCGGACTGTAACGCAAAGCTCAATAACGAGAGCGCACTCGCTCAACTTAAAGAGGATCGATTCCAGGCTGAGATTACTTTAGAGACGCTTATGACTGATATTCAGGCCTTGGTTCAGGAGAATGCTCGCAAGTCTCAGGATCAGCAGAAATACCGTGAAAAGTTCAATAAACTTGTGGAGCGTATCGACAAACAGAAAACTCTCATCGCAGACCTTAAAGCCGAAGAGCTTAAAATGGTTGGAATGAGAGAGAAACTGAATCGATTCATAGAGGCACTAGCGCGATGTGAGGGGGTCATGGAATTCACTGAACAAGATTGGGGGGATTTAGTAGAATGCGTAGTTGTGAAGCCGGATACGTTGACTTTCGAATTTAAGGATAATTCAAAAATCGAAGTCGCTATCCAGCCTTAAGGCTCACGCGGATAACAGCTTGAGCGGCCAGCAATGACCGCTCTTTTTTCTGCCGAAAATTAAAAAATTGGTGCATTGACTGAAAGCCGTGTGGCTCATGCTTATTATTCCCACATTCAGAAAAAGCCGTGCTGCTTATGCTTTAATGCACCAGTTTTTTCACTTGAAGTGATAAAAATTGGTGCAAGCGATTATTTTGAAAATGCTTAACTGAGCGGAGTTTTATAGATTTCAAGAGTTGAAATGTGGCTCTGAAGACCAAAATTGGTGCAAGGATAAAGAAAAACCCCCGATAATTCGGAGGTTTTTCTCACGTCGCTTTGTATCAAAAGTGACGTCTTAAGGTGGGCGGACGCGGAGAACAAAGAGATCAACAGTACGGTCCGGGACGGTGCGGAAGCCTATTACGATCTTGTCTACCGGGTCGAAGGGGACAAGGCGGTGAAGGTCAGCGAGACCCGCTATGTCTACGATGAAAAAGCAGGGGATTACATTCCCGGGAAAGAATAAGACAGCCCGCTCTCCGGGCTGAAATAACCCCTTTACCGGACACCCGGTAAAGGGGTTATTTCTATGCGATGCGATTATGAGCCGCACACCCGGTTCAGGCGCTCATGGGAAAGGAACATGACGGTTAACAGGGCAAGCAGATAGAACGCCAGCAGCGAGATGGAAAACCGGCCGGCGATGAGTCCGAACAGCGGCGGCATGAGGCAGGTCCCGACGTAGGCGCTGGCCATCTGGACTCCGATGATGGCCTGAGACCGGTCCGCGCCGAAATTGCGGGGGGTTGCATGGATCAGGCTGGGATAGACGGGTGCGCAGCCCAGACCGATGGCAATGAATCCCGCCATGGCAGACAGGCGGCTGACGGGCAGCGGGATCATCAGAATTCCTGCCAGCATGATGCCCTGGCCGATCCTCACCAGCTGGGAGTCATTAAAGCGGAAGGTGGCAAATCCGCTGACGGCTCTGCCCGCCGTGATGCCTATGAAAAAGAGACTGGAAAGGGATGCTGCCTCCGCAGCGCTTACACCCCAGCGCAGCACCAGGAAGGTGCCGGCCCAGAGCCCGGCAGTCTGTTCCACCGCACAATAACAGAAGAAACACAGCATGACGGCCTTTGCACCGGGGATCCTGAGGATCTCCCCCGGGGACAGGGGCCGGTCTTCTTTTTCCGGCGCTGCAGGACTGCCTTCTCCGGTCTTGTCTGCGTCATTTGTTCTTCCGGAACCGGCGGGAGTTCCGGCCTCGCCCGCGCTGCGGTCCTCCCACAGCGGCAGACTGCGGACGATGACAAAAGTCAGAAGGATCTGCAGGATGCTGATGATCCGGTACCCGCCGTTCCAGTGCAGCCCGCCGGTGATGGCCAGACCCATGATGACAGGACCGACGGACGCGCCTACGCCCCAGAAGCAGTGGAGCCAGCTCATGTGGCGGCTTTCATAGTGCAGCGCCACATAGTTATTCAGTGCCGCGTCCACGCTTCCGGCGCCGAGACCGTAGGGAACGGCCCAGAGAAGCAGCATCCAGTAAGAATGTGAGACCGAGAAGCCGAAGATGGCGGCAGCTGTCATGCCCACACTGATGGCGGTGACTTTTCCCGTGCCCATCTTCCGCGTCAGGCGGTCGCTCATCAGGCTGGAAATGATGGTTCCGGCAGCGATGGTCATGGAAATGGCGCCGGCCCAGGAGACCGGGACGCCGAACTCCGGCTGCATGGAGGGCCAGGCCGCACCCAGAAGGGAATCCGGCAGGCCGAGACTGATGAAAGAAAGATAAATAACGATGATCAGAAAGTGTGTCATAAGATCCTTCCGGACGAATGATTTTGTTTACGACTCCTGTCACTATATCATTTAAAACGCCGTATGACAAAAAAAGTGAGCCCCCGGGCTCACTTTTTTCCATGCCGGAATTTTGCGGCCCACTTAAGGAAGGCCTTCGGCTGCGCAACAGCCAGCTTCCTGGCACGCCGCTCCCGGATCTCCCGGGGCTTTTCTCCGATATCACCGGAAGCGATCAGTGCCTGCTTTGTCATCAGCGGACCCGTCATCTCGTAGATCAGGACAGAGAAGAGGATAATGTTCCGCACCAGCATGCCCTCCGGACCCAGCTGAGCCGC
The DNA here is from genome assembly GCA_902793685.1 of uncultured Lachnospiraceae bacterium. Lineage (GTDB taxonomy): Bacteria > Bacillota > Clostridia > Lachnospirales > Lachnospiraceae > Moryella. The sequence goes on along the minus strand of CADBEN010000021.1, from coordinate 27,774 downwards.
CTGGATGCACATGCCCAGAGCCACACCGGCCTGGGGGAAAAGGGTCACGCCCAGGTATTTCACAACATTGGGACTGCAGCCCACGGCCCTGGCTGAGAAGAAGGCGCCGGAATATTTTCCCAGGCAGCGGGACAGGATAAAGACCACGCCGATCAGCACCAGCAGGGGATCCCGGAAGACTGCCAGCTCAAGCTCCGCGCCGCTCACCACGAAGAAGACTGCCAGGAGAGGCTGGGACCATTTGTCGGCCCGGGCCATCAGATCCTCGGACAGAGGGCTGATATTGCAGAACACGGTTCCGAGCATCATACAGACCAGAAGCGGTGAGAATCCTATGGTCAGCGGTCCGATGGTGAACTCCATGGAAGAAAGGCCTACGGTCAGAATGACGAAGGCAATGGTCAGGGAGGTGCGGTTTGTGTTGGAGTGAAATAAGGTCTCCAGCCATGTAAGGACGACGCCTGCCAGGGTCCCAAGCAGCACGGAGGCGAGGATCTTGGCCAGCGGTCCCGCTGCGATGGTGAAGACATCGATGTTTCCCAGGAGCATGGCTTTTGCGATCCCGAAGGATACTGCGAACACAATGAGACCGACGGCGTCATCCAGAGCGACGATGGGCAGCAGGAGATCCGTCAGCTCACCCTTTGCCTTGTACTGCCGGACGACCATCAGGGTCGCTGCCGGCGCAGTGGCTGTGGCAATGGCACCGAGGGTGATGGCCGCGGGCAGGGACAGAAGATCCGGTTTCCAGAAATGCAGTCCGGCCATGGCAAGATCCACCAGCACAGTGGCGGTCAGGGCCTGGACAATGCCGATGACGAAGGCCTGTCTTCCTGTCTTCTGCAGAGACTCCAGACGGAACTCTGTCCCGATGGAGAAGGCGATGAAGCCCATGGCCACGTCAGAAAGCAGTGACAGCGATTCGACGTTTTCGTAGGTGGGGAAGCCGAGGCCGGGGATCCCGAGGCGTCCCAGGGCGCAGGGACCGATCAGGAGACCTGCCGAGAGAAAGGCGGTGACGTCCGGCAGATTCCAAAGGTTGAAGACACGGGTCATGAGGAGCCCCGCAAGCAGGGCAATGGCGATGTTCAGCAATGATGTCATAAATAAGTCAGTTCTTCCTTCCGAAAGGTTGTCAGGGGAGACCCTGCAAAAACGGCGCCTGTCTGAAATACGGTACCAGATTCCTTATTTTACTCGCATACGCGGAAAAAACAAGGAAAAAAACCGCGGGGAAAACAGCGGAAAGAACAGCAGAAAGAACAGCAGAAAGAGCAGGCAGGGCGGATTGTGTACACAGTGTAATAGTCAGATTATATATTGCCAGACAACAAAATAATTTGATGCTGAGATGATGAATAATTAACAGTACTTTACCTATTTAGAAAATGAGAGTAAGATAGGCATTATGGATCTTTCCATAAATAAACCAAAGGGAGGAAACACTATGAAAAAGAAACTGTTGGGAGTGCTTCTGAGCGCAGTCATGGCTGCTTCTCTTGCAGCATGCGGCGGAGGCGGAACGGCACAGACTGCGGCGGTCCAGAAGGCAGAGACCACGGCGGCGGCGGCGGAGACCAAGGCTGAGGAGACCAAGGCTGAGGAGACCAAGGCTGAGGAGACCAAGGCCGAGGAGACCAAGGCCGAGGAGACCAAGGCCGAGGAGACCAAGGCTGAGGCAGCCGAGGGGGATTTCCACATCGGCATCGTCACCGGTTCCGTTTCCCAGTCTGAGGATGACCGCCGCGGCGCTGAGGCATTCCAGGCGAAGTACGGCGAGGATATGGTCAAGCTGGCCATCTATCCGGACAACTTCACTGAGGAGCTTGAGACCACGATCCAGACCATCGTGAACCTGTCTGATGACCCGCAGATGAAGGCCATCATCGTCAACCAGGCAATTCCGGGCACCACCGAGGCATTCCGTCAGATCAAGGAGAGAAGACCTGACATCATCTGCATCGCGGGTGAGTCTCACGAGGACCTTCCGGAGATCGGTTCCGCAGCAGACCTGGTCGTCAACAACGACTTTGTGGCCCGCGGCTATCTGATGATCCGCACCGCTCACGAGCTGGGCTGCGACACCTTTGTCCACATCTCCTTCCCGCGTCACATGTCCTATGAGACCATGAGCCGCCGTGTCGCGATCATGAAGGAAGCCTGCAAGGAGTTCGGCATGAACTTCGAGATGGAGACCGCTCCGGATCCGACCACCGATGTCGGCGTTCCCGGCGCACAGGCTTACATTCTTGAGCATGTTCCGGAGTGGGTCGAGAAGTACGGCCAGAATTCCGCATACTTCTGCACCAACGACGCTCACACCGAGCCGCTGCTGAAGAAGCTGCTGGAGTGCGGCGGCTACTTCATTGAAGCTGACCTTCCGTCCCCGCTGATGGGCTATCCGGGCGCTCTGGGTCTGGACCTCACCGAGGAGGCAGGAGACTTCGAGAAGATCCTTGCAAAGGTTGAGTCCGCAGTAGTCGAGAAGGGCGGCGCAGGCCGGTTCGGAACCTGGGCATTCTCCTATGGCTACACCGTTTCCGCAGGTCTTGCCGAGCACGCGAAGAACGTGATCGAAGGCACCAGCGAGCTGGATGACATCGACGACATCTCTGCTGCATACGGCGTGTTCTCCCCGGGCGCAGAGTGGAACGGTTCCAACTACACCAACGTCGATACCGGCGTCAAGGCAGACAACACCTTCCTGATCTACCAGGATACCTATATCATGGGAGATCCCGGACACTACATGGAGTCCACCAAGGTCGAAGTTCCCGAGAAGTATTTCACTGTGAAATAATCATGCGGCAGGACGCCGGATCAGCGGCATAGACTATGCGGCAGGCTCCGGCAGAGCAGCATAAACCTGAAGCCCTTCCCGGGAATGCGAGAGAATGAAGGCAGTTCCGGGAGGGGTTTTTCCATGAGTGAGAAATAATCAAAACACGGAAAGCGATGGATATAACTATGGCGAACGCACCGCTTTTGGAGATGCGCAATATCAAGAAAGACTTTTTCGGAAACCAGGTCCTGACAGATATCAATCTGAAACTGGAAGAGGGCGAGGTGCTGGGTCTGTGCGGAGAGAACGGCGCCGGCAAATCCACCCTCATGAAGATCCTTTTCGGCGCGGCCGATATCGCCGCGACCGGAGGCTATGGCGGAGAAATCTATCTGAACGGAGAGAAAGTCTCCTTCAGTTCCCCCTTTGACGCGATCGAGGCCGGCATCGGTATGGTCCACCAGGAATTCTCCCTGATCCCGGGCTTTGACGCGACGGAAAACATCCTTCTGAACCGAGAGCCGAAGAACCCGAATCTTGTCGCGGAGATCTTCGGCGACCGTCTGGACACGCTGGACCGGAAGGCCATGGATGAAAAGGCCGCTGACGCCATCGACAAGATGGGTGTGTCCATTGACCGGCATATGATGATCAGTACCATGCCTGTGGGACACAAGCAGTTTACGGAGATCGCGAGAGAGCTGTCCAAGGACCAGCTGAAGCTCCTCATTCTGGACGAGCCCACGGCCGTTCTGACCGAGCATGAGGCAGAGGCGCTGCTGGATTCGATCCGGGGCATGGCTGCCCGCGGCATCGCCGTGATCTTCATCACGCACCGTCTGCATGAGATCCTTGCGGTCTGCAGCAAGGTCGCGGTCATGCGGGACGGCGTCCTGGTGCAGGAGGTTCCGGCGGCGGAAGCCACTGTGGAAAAGATCACGAAATGGATGGTGGGCCGCAGCGTGGACGACAATCCCGCGGCGAAGAAGGTCTCCCGTCCGGAAAATGAGAATGCCCGTACTATCCTGAAGATTGAAAAGCTCTGGGTCGACATGCCCGGAGAGACGGTACGGAATGTGAGCCTCGATGTGAAAGAGGGAGAGATCCTCGGCATTGGCGGCCTGGCCGGACAGGGCAAGCTCGGGATCCCCAACGGGATCATGGGCCTCTGCGAGGCAGGCGGCCGGGTGGAGTTTGACGGGCAGGAGATCCCGCTGAACAATCCGAGAAAGTGCCTGGACTCCTCCTTTGCCTTCGTGTCCGAAGACCGGAGAGGCGTGGGCCTTCTTCTGGACGAATCCCTGGAATGGAACGTGGCGTTCCCCGCCATGCAGGTCCAGAACAAGTTCCTTAAGTCCTATTTCGGCGGCCTGATCAAATGGAGAGACGAGCAGGCGATCCGCGGGATCACCGAAAAATACATTGATGAACTGAAGATCAAGTGCACCAGCTCCCGGCAGAACGCCCGCGAGCTGTCCGGCGGAAACCAGCAGAAGGTCTGTCTTGCGAAGGCCTTTGCCCTGGAGCCCCGGGTCCTCTTTGTCTCCGAACCCACCCGGGGCATCGACGTCGGCGCGAAAGCCCTGGTGCTGGACGCGCTGAAGCAGTTCAACCGGGAGAGCGGGGTCACCGTCGTCATGATCTCTTCGGAGCTGGAGGAGCTGCGGTCCACCTGCGACCGTATTGCCATCGTCTCAGGAGGCAGGATCTCCGGCATTCTGCCGGCATCGTCCCCGGTGGAAGAGTTCGGCGCGCTGATGCTCAGCCACGTTGTTTAAAGGAAGGAGGAAGAAATGAACGAAACTGTAACGATGAAAGACAAAGTCATCGCAGCGCTCAGAGAATTCGGCCTTCCGCGACTCATTATCACCGGCTTCCTGGTGCTGCTCCTGATCATGGCGCCCTTTGTCGGCGCGGATCTGCCGACGCAGGTCTCCAACATCATCAACCGCTTCAGCTGGAACGGGATCCTGGTCCTGGCCATGGTGCCCATGGTCCACTCCGGCTGCGGCCTGAACTTCGGCCTGCCGCTGGGGATCATCTCCGGGCTTCTCGGCGCGACGCTGTCCATTGAGCTTGGCTTTACCGGCCCCTTCAGCTTTGTCATGGCCGTCCTGATCGCGACTCCCTTTGCGCTGATCTTCGGGAATGTCTACGGCTGGCTCCTGAACAAGATCAAGGGCGGAGAGATGATGATCGCCACCTACGTGGGCTTCTCCTCCGTATCCCTGATGTGCATGATGTGGCTCATCCTGCCCTACCACAGCCCGAACATGGTCTGGGGTCTTGCGGGAAAGGGACTGAGGACCACCATCTCCCTGGAAGGCTATTATGACCAGGCGCTGGCCAGCATCGGCCGCATCACCATCGGAAGGATCTCCATCCCCACGGGCACGCTTCTGTTCTTCGCGCTGCTGGCTTTCGGGATCTGGGCTTTCCTTCACACCAAGACCGGCACCGCCATGACCGCGGTGGGCTCCAACCCGGTGTTCGCGAAAGCGGCAGGCATCAACGTGGACAAGATCCGTACTCTGTCGGTGGTCATGTCCACCTGGCTGGCGGCGGTGGGCATCCTGGTCTATGAGCAGGGCTTCGGCTTCATCCAGCTTTACATGGCGCCCTTCTACATGGCGCTGCCCGCAGTCTCCGCGATCCTGATCGGCGGAGCTTCGGTCAACAAGGCTACCATCATGAACGTCATCGTGGGAACCATCCTGTTCCAGGGCATTGTCACCATGACGCCGACGGTCATGAACAACATGATCCATATGGATATGTCCGAGGTCATCCGCATCATCGCATCCATGGGCATGATCCTGTTTGCACTTACCAGAAAAACGGAGGCGGCGCGATGAAAAACAGTTTTTTAGCCAAGGCGTCTGTGCCGTTAATGTTCATCCTGATCTGTGCGTTCTGTATCCCGATCGCGGGTCTTTCTCCCAGCTATCTTGCGAATGAGATCGTCACCCGTATGGGAAGAAACTCGTTCCTGATCCTGAGCCTCCTGATCCCGATCATGGCAGGCATGGGACTGAATTTCGGTATGACCCTGGGTGCCATGGCGGGCGAGATCGGCCTGATCCTGGTATCTGACTGGCAGATCGTCGGGATTCCCGGCATGGTCCTGGCAGCCATCATCTCTGTTCCGATTTCTATTCTCCTCGGCGTGTTCTGCGGCAAGATCCTGAACAAAGCCAAGGGGCGTGAGATGATCACGAGCTACATCATGAGCTTCTTCATCAACGGTATCTACCAGCTGGTGGTCCTCTACCTGATGGGAAGCGTCATCCCGATCAAACACAGCTCCATCAAGCTGCCCAGAGGCTACGGTATCCGCAACACGGTGTCGCTGCTCCGGATGCGCCAGCATCTGGACAATCTTGTGGCCATCAAGATCGGCGGGATCAAGATCCCGGTGGTGACCTTTATCATCATCGGCCTCCTGTGCCTCTTTATCATCTGGTTCCGCAGGACCAAGCTGGGACAGGATATGCGCGCAGTGGGCCAGGACATGGAAGTGGCCCGTGACGCAGGCATCAATGTGGAACGCACCAGGATCATCTCCATCGTCATGTCCACGGTTCTGGCCGGCTTCGGCATGATCATCTATCTTCAGAACATGGGCAACATTGCCACCTACAGTTCCCACTCCCAGATCGGTATGTTCTGTATCGCGGCGCTGCTGGTGGGCGGCGCGTCCGTGGACCGCGCTTCCATCGGGAACGTGTTCCTCGGCGTGATCTTGTTCCACACCATGTTCATCGTGGCGCCCCGCGCCGGCGCGTACATTACGGGAGACTCCATGATCGGTGAGTATTTCCGCGTGTTCGTTTCCTATGCGGTCATCACGGTGGCACTGGTCATGTATGAGACCAGCAAACGGAAGGCGAAGAGCGCCGCGGGCGAACAGCTCGCAAAGGCGCAGGAAGAGGAAGAGCACGCCGGGAAGGAGCAGGCATGAAGGAGAAAAGAAAGCTGATATTCCGTGTCGGAGCGCTTCTGCTGGTCCTTCTCATCGCGGCGGCCATGATGGTGACAGGCCGCGGCCACACGGTCTACTTTGACAACAAGACCATTGAGTACAACGGCCAGAGCTGTGAGGCCTACCAGAAGGTCGAGGTTTTTGTTAAAGATGAGAGGGTCGCGAAGCTTTCCAAGCGCGACCGAGGTATGGTGGAGACCATGGGCCAGAAATTCAGCATGACCCTGAACGTCACTGAGAACAAGGGAGATGAGCCCGAGACCTACACGGTCAGCCTCACTCTTCCCTACAATATGGATGGTATTCTGATCAACCTTCCGGCGCTGCTGAACGGCCTCCCCGCGGACGCGTATCTCTCTGAGCTTGAGATCGTGGTTCCGGAGGAGGAGACCGGAGAGAGCCAGGAGGGCGAGGGCGTCGATCTTATGGAAGAGGTCGCCCCGGCAGATATCTGACGAAAACCGCTTCGGCGGACTGCTGAAAGAAAAAATCCCGGATCGACCGGACAGAACGGATCCCCGTCTGTGATCTTAAAGACCACAGCTGCGGGGATCCGTTTTCTGTCTCAGAGGGAGTCCTTCACAGGGATAAAGGTTCCGCGGAGAGCCACACACATAAAAAAGAGCGGGTACACAGAATTTTCATAAGGAAAACCGCCCATTTCCCGCAGTACAAATGCTATGATTATATGGCAATGTATCATGGAAACCGGACAGGAAAGGTCAGAAGAATGAGACAGAGAAAGATCAGAAATATCCTTTCGCTGCTGATGATAATCGCGCTGCTTCTTTCCGCCTGCGGCGGAAGAAAGTCTCAGGAGACTTCTGCGGCAGCCCCGGAAGAGACCAGCGCCCCGGAAACGACAGCCGCGCCGAAGATCATCGGTACTATGCACGCGCCTTCGTCGGTCGTTGAAGAATCAGCCCCGGATACGGTGGAACCAGAGACGGGTGCCGGCGAGGAGAAGACCCCGGAGGACAAGATCCTCTTCTGGACGGAGAATTCTCCCGCGATGGCTTCGATCGTCGCGTATGTCAAGGCAGTCACGGACAAGTCCTCACCCGATTTCGTGAGGAGAAGAGACCGCATCGCCGTGTTCGATATGGACGGGACGCTCTGCGGGGAACGGTTCCCCACGTACTTTGACAAGTGCTTTATGCTTCACCGGATTCTGCGGGATCCCTCCTATACGCCGGATCCGGAAATCAGACAGTATGCGGAGGAACTGGAGGAAGCTCTTCTGAACGGAACGCCGGCGCCGGAATCCCCCGGATCGGACGCACAGATCGCGGCGGAGGCCTTCAAGGGTCTCACTGTGGAAGAATACCGGACCCATGTACGGGATTTCATGGAAGTTCCGGCGGTGGGGTTTGAGAACATGACCTACGGGGAATGCCTGTACAGTCCCATGGTCGCGCTCATCGATTACCTTGTGAAGAATGAGTTTACGGTCTTTATCAGCAGCGGATCGGAGCGGAACCTTGTGCGGGAACAGACGGCGGATCTGCTGGAGAAATCGATCCCGCCGCACCGGGTGATCGGCAGCACCTTTTCCCTGGTCGCCCGCGGTCAGGGAGGCAACGAGGGCCGGAATTATACCTATGCCCCGGAGGACCAGGTACTGCTGGGCGGCGACCTGGTGATCAAAAACCAGAAGATGAACAAAGTTGTATCCATCGTGAATGAGATCGGAAAGCCTCCGATCCTGGTGTTCGGAAACACCTCCAGCGATTTCGCCATGGCGCAGTACGCGCTGCAGAACGGCGGGAAAGCCTATATGCTGCTCTGCGACGACACGGAGCGGGATTACGGAGACGAGAAAGAGGCGCGGGCGTTTAAAAAGACCTGCGAAGGTCTCGGATTTGAGACGATCTCCATGCGGGATGAGTTCACGACGATCTACGGGGAAGGCGTTGTCAAAACCTCGTATCTGCCTGCAGACCCGGGAGAAGGAACTGTCCCCGCAGTGAAAGCCGTGGAGAATGTGCCGGAGAATACTTCGGAAGAACCGGAGGAATCTCCCGGGGAAGGCCCGGAGTCGTTGAAACCGGCAGCATAAGTACTGCTGCCCGGCCGGCGGCCTGACCGTAGGAATGTGCGTGGTTTTGTAGTAAAATGTAAAAGTATTGAGTTGCCTGTTTTCAAAGAAAGGGGGCGGTATTCTGAAATATTTTGGAAAGGAGCTGGCAGGGCTCCTGATCTGCCTGGCGGCAGGGTTCATCCTCTTTTCTCCTGTGGGGTTTCATCTCTCACCCTCTGACTCCGGTATTTTCCGGGGCGGTCTGGCTATAGCGCTCTGGGCTGTTCTGGTCTGCTGCGGCGTGTTCTTTCTGGTGAGGCTTCTCCGGAAAGGCGGAAACGCTGCGAAGATGGCAGCATCGCCCGCGGATGCAGGTCTGGCAGTCCGCACGGAGATGCGGCTGCACGCACTGGAATCGCGGCCGGGCTGCGGCTATATCGCGAAGCAGGCGCTGAAGCAGCTGGCCGGCGCAAAGGAAAAAGAGACCCGGTTCCGCGCGGTGATCCGGAAGAAGTTCGGGGACACCTCCCTGACCACCGGTAAGTATGAAGGCGTTCTGGATCAGAGCATGGAAGCCATCACGGCGGGCGCCGCGCAGCTGGCGGAGCAGCTGGAGCTCTTCGACGACAGCGGTTACACCGCCCTCGGCACATCTGTCGTCTCCGGCGAGTACAGGAAGGACGGGGTCGATGACGCTCTGCAGGAGGAGCGTCTCAGACACTATCGGCAGCGTCTCCGTGAGCTGGAGCAGATGCTGGATCCGTCGGAGGAGATGCTCCTAAGGCTGGACCGCTGCGCGGCAGAGGTCTCCCAGCTTTCCAATGAGGCGACGGAAGCGGAAAATGAACGGATCCTGGAAGAGATCCAGAAACTTATCGATACCACGAAATATTATAAAGACGCACTGTAAAAATAACAGGAGGGACAAATATGGCATTTGATCTTGAGCTTCCGGATGAGAAAGAAGTAAAGGAGCAGGTTGAGCAGAAACTCGCCATCAGCGAAGAGCGGGAAAGAACGGTCCAGGAGGCTGCCCGGGAAAAGGTGGAGCAGATCATGGGCACGGACATCACCGTGTTTGAAGACCGGAAGAGCGTCGCCGCGGCGTTTGAGGAGTTCGGTTCCGATGTGATCCGCAAGACGGAAGCGAAGAACGGGATCCTTTCCAAGCGCATGGTGGAGCTTTCCAAGGGAAGCGACGCCACGGGAGAGGTGGCAAAGGGCCTGCAGGCTCTCACGGAGCAGATGCGTGAGCTCGACCCCACCGGGATCTCCTTTGAGGAAAAGAAGGGCCTCTTCGGAAAGATCACGGCTCCGGTGAAGCGTTATTTCGACCGCTATAAGACGGCGGATGCCCAGATCGCGGACATCGTGAAGTCCCTGGACAGCGGCAAGAAGATGCTGAAGAACGACAACGTGACGCTTGAACTGGAGGAGCAGGAGCTTCTCGGCCTTTCCAAGCAGCTGACGGAAAAGGTGGCTATGGGTACGGCTCTCGACGAATACCTCACCAGCGCCATCGAGAAGAAGCGCGCCGAAGGCGGCGAAGAAGAGAAGGTCCAGTTTGTGGAAGAGGAGGTCCTCTTCCCGCTGCGCCAGCGCATCATGGATTTCCAGCAGCTGCAGGCGGTCTCCCAGCAGGGCGTCGTCGCGCTGGACGTGATCCGCAGAAACAACAATGAGCTGGTCCGCGCGGTGGACCGCGCGAAATCCGTCACGGTCTCGTCCCTCCGGACGGCAGTTACGGTGGCCGGCGCCCTCTACAACCAGAAGCTGGTGCTGGAGAAGGTGAATCTTCTGAACCAGAGCACCAACGAGATGATCGCGGCTACCTCCAACATGCTGAAGACCCAGGGCGTCGAGATCCAGAAGCAGTCTTCCGAAGCCATGATCTCCACCGACACCCTGAAGCAGTCCTTCGCGGATACCCTGGAAGCGCTGCAGAACATCAGCGAGTACCGGAGAGAGGCCCTGCCCAGAATGCAGAGCACCATTGAGGAGTTCCGGAAGCTGGCGGAAGAGGGCCAGAAGCAGCTGGACAAGATGGAAGAGGCAGGCGCCTTCCAGCTGAGCGGCGAAGCGCAGCAGGCGGTGGCCGGCGCAGAGCAGGCAGCCATCGAAGAGAAGTAAAGGACCGGAGAAAGAAACCGGGCATAATATCAAAGGAGTTTAGAGCATGGGAGACGGACAGGGCGGCGGCAGCGGGATCCTCGCATTGCTCGGGATCGCTGTCTGCGCAGTGATGTACTATGTGTTTCATATCGTCGGGTTCGGCTGGATCCTGAAGGCGATCGTTGCGCTTCTCATCCTGTCCGTGCTCTTCTGCCTTGGCGTCGGGATCTGGGTGATCGTAGATGCCGTCCGGGAGCGGAAGGAGCGGGAGCAGAACGAAGCGCAGAAGCGCCGGGAAGCGGAGCTTAAGAAATTCGACGAGATGAAGAAATAATAACGTGAAAGGATCGCCATGTGCTGCAGATACTGGGCGGAGGAATCCCCGGAGCTCCGGGCTATCGTGGAAGAAATGAACCGCTCGCCGCTGGTGGCGAAATGGCACAGGACCACGGGGATCACGACCGCCGGAGAAGTACGGCCCGCCGACGTGGTGCCGGTTATCGCCCCCAACCGGAAAGGGGAGCGGGCAGTGTTCCCCATGAAATGGGGATTTTCCGGGCGGTCGCTGCTGCTGAACGCCCGGGTGGAGACTGCGGCCTCAAAGCCAACCTTCAAAGAGTCCTGGGAACGGAGGCGGTGTGTTATCCCCGCCTCCTGGTATTTTGAGTGGGAGCACCTGACGGGCAGCGACGGAAAAAAGCATACCGGGGACAAGTTTATGCTCCAGCCGAAGGGCAGCACCATGACCTGGCTCGGCGGTCTGTACAGGATCGAGGAAGGTCTTCCGGTATTCGTGATCCTGACCCGGGAACCGGGGGAGGAGATCCGCTTTATCCACGACCGGATGCCCCTCATCCTTCCCGAAGATGCCATCGATGCCTGGATCCGTCCGGACGGAGATCCGGAGGAAGTTATGAAGCTGGCGCTGACGGACATGATGTTTGAAAAAGCATAATAAATAATTCCCGGTCAGCTTTCCGCTGACCGGAAGCTTTATAAAAAAAATCGGAAATCGGGGGGGGAACCAAATGTCATCATCACCTGTGACTCATGAAAACCAGGCAAATACAAAGAACGGGATCCTTCGGGTGGTATTCGTGGCCATCGCCATTCTTCTGGAGATCGCGCTGATCGTCGGGATCCTGAAGGCGCACCTCGGAAACTATGCGGGGCTCATCGCGGTGGTCATCCGCGTGCTGGCCCTGTTCCTGGTCCTGTTCATCTACAGCCAGAACAGGACCGGCTCCATCAAGATCCCGTGGATCATCCTGATCCTCCTTTTCCCGCCGGTGGGCGTGTCCCTCTATCTCTTCATCGGTCTGTCCGGCTCCACCCGGAAGATGAAGAAACGCTACGCGGAGATGGACGCGAAGCTCATGCCGAACCTGGTACAGGATGAGGAGGTCATGCACGCGCTGGAGGACCAGGTGCCGTCCTGCGCCGGCATCAGCCGCTATCTCCTGAATGAGAGCGGATACCCGGTCTACGTGAATACGGATGTCATCTACTACGACGACGCGGCGAAGGGGATCGCGGCCCAGAAGGAGGACATGAAGCAGGCAAAGTCCTTCATTTTCATGGCCTACTTTGCCATCGAGGACGCGGGGAGCTGGCAGTCCATTGAGGACATCCTTGCGGAGAAGGCCGCGGAGGGCGTGGACGTGCGCGTCTTCTATGACGACATCGGCAGCATCGGCTTCATCAACGTGGACTTCGTCAAAAAACTGGAGAAGCGCGGGATCCGCTGCCGGGTCTTCAACCCGATGGTCCCCCTCCTGAACGTGTTCCTGAACAACCGCGATCACCGGAAGATGACCATCATCGACGGCAAGGTCGCCTTCACCGGCGGCTACAACATTGCCGACGAGTACTTCAACATCACCCATCCCTTCGGCCACTGGAAAGATACCGGCATCCGCCTTGAGGGAGAGGCTGTCCGGGCCCTGACGGCCACGTTCCTTTCCAGCTGGAACGCGGTGCGGGAAGATGACGAGGAGGATGTGACGTTCCGGAAATACTTCCCGGAGACGGCTGTTCCGGAGGCGGAGGGCCTGGTCCAGTTCTATTCGGACACGCCCATAGACACAAAGCCGGTGGGCGAGGATGTCTATATCAGCATGGCGGACCGTGCCCAGAAATACCTGTACTTCATCACGCCCTACCTCATCATCACCGAAGAGATGACCCGGGCCCTGAACCTTGCCGCAAAGCGCGGCGTGGATGTCCGTCTCATCACCCCCGGGATCCCGGACAAGAAGCTCATCTATAAGCTGACCCGGTCCTTCTACGCCCAGCTGGTGAAGGGCGGTATCCGGATCTTCGAGTACACCCCCGGTTTCTGCCACGCGAAGATGAGCATATCCGACGACATCATCGCGACCTGCGGCACCATCAACATGGACTACCGAAGCCTGTACCATCACTTTGAATGCGGCTGCGTGCTGATCGGCAGCCCGGCGGTAGCGGACATCCGCGACGACTTCCTGCAGCTGTTCCCGCAGTGCGAGGAGGTCACCGAAGAGTACAGCACCGGAAGATCCGCGGGGCTTCGCCTGGGCCAGCTGATCCTCAGGATGTTCGGCCCGCTGATGTGACGAACGCGGCAAGTGCCGGAAACTGCCGGGTTCAGCGGAAATGATAAAAAAATGAGGGGTTCCCGTCACGAACCCCTCATTTTTTTCTGCGGTTTTTTGTACAGCTTCCAGTACACGGCGTAGGTCAGGATTACGGTGAAGATGTCGGCGATGAACTGGGTCCAGACAAGACCGTCCATTCCGAAGAAACGGTCCAGAAGCAGAAGGAGCGGGATATTGAACACCAGCTGCCTGGCTGCCGCCAGGAAGAAGGATACCGGCCCGCGGCCGATCGCCTGGAAAAATTCTTTGCCGCGTAATTGTAGCCGATCAGCGGGACCAGCTGACTGAAGATCGTCGGGATCGCCATTACAGCCATGGCCCTGGGAACCGGGGCATACTCAAACAGTTCTGTTTTGTCTTCCGAACATTATCCGAATTATATCTTCTTAGCCGGACAACAGGGAAAATTGCATAACAAATTTGAAATATTGTAGAATTATCATGCAATATGCGAATATAATACTCTGTAGAGAAAAATAAATAATGAAATTTTGCGGCTATGTATTTTTCTCATATCCCTTATGTGCCTTTCCTATTAGCTTAATTGATTGATTGATGTTAGTGTATTCATGGAAAAATCAACCGAAAGGAGATGCCGGATCATGAGTGGACAGATGGAAAACGACGAATGGATTCTTGCGACCCTGGAAAAGGCCATGGAAAAGGGACGCGACGTCCTCTGCGAGGGAGCGGTCGCGAACTACATTCCGGAACTGGCAAAGGCGAACCCTTCCAACCTGGGCGTCTGCATCCGCACCTCAGACGGGCGTACCTATGAGACCGGGGATTTTGACATCCCCTTTACCATGCAGAGTATTTCAAAGACCTTTTCGCTGATACTTGCCCTGCAGACTGCCGGTTATGAGTATTTGTTCAGCAAAGTCGGCATGGAACCTACCGGAGACCGTTTCGACAGCATCCTGCAGCTGGAGCTGAAGGACATGCGCCCCTTCAACCCGATGATCAATGCCGGAGCCATTGTAACAGCGGGCTGTGTGCGGGCGGCGAACCCCTTCCAGGCTTTCCTTGATCTGGTAAGAAGGCTCTGCGGCAACCCGAAGATCCACCTGAATGAAAAAGTGTATATGTCGGAAAAAAGCACCGGCACCAGAAACCGTTCCATCGCCTATCTTCTGAAGAGCGTCGGCGTTCTGGACGGAGAGCCGGAGGATGTTCTGGATGTGTACTTCCGTATGTGCTCGGTCATGGTAACAGCCAGAGACCTGGCCAATTACGCGCTGATCCTTTCCTGCGGCGGTGTTGACCCGGCTACCGGAGAGCGCCTTCTGGATCCCCAGATCGTCAAGGTCGTCACCACGCTGATGATGCTCTGCGGAATGTATGACGAATCCGGAGAATATGCAGTCAAGATCGGTCTTCCGTCCAAGAGCGGCGTGGGCGGCGGTATCGTGGCAGTGGGCGAAGGCGGATATGGCATCGGCGTCTTCGGACCGCGGCTCAACAAGAAGGGCAACAGCGTCGGAGGAGAGGCGATCTTAAAGGTCCTGTCCGATGACTTCCTGCTTCATACCTTCGCCGGTGTGCCGAACAAACTGACCGGGAAGTCCTGATCAGCAGTCATTTTATCTTAATGCAGGGGATAAATATAGTATAATGGAACCAATGGCAGCCTTCCGCGGGTCATTCCGGCCCGCGGCAGGCGCTATCAAAAAAAGGGGGTAAAACTTATGATAATGTCAGTCATCAATACCATTTCCGGTTTCCTTTGGGGATGGCCGCTGATCACGCTTCTGATCGTCGGCGGAATCTATTTCTCGGTCCGCACGCAATTCGTGCAGTTCGGAATGTTCAAAGAGGCATGGCGCGTGATCCTGGAAAAGCCGGAGAACGAGGGTGATATTTCTTCCTTCGGCGCACTGATGGTCTCCACCGCGTCCCGCGTCGGTACCGGAAACATCATCGGCGTCTCCACCGCCATCTGCCTTGGCGGCCCCGGCGCTCTGTTCTGGATGTGGGTGGTCGCCCTTCTCGGCGGCGCTTCCGGTTTTGTGGAGTCCTGCCTTGCACAGATCTATAAGAAGAAGAATCCGGACGGAAGCTCCTACGGCGGACCGGCATACTACATCGAGGCCGCTCTGCACAGCCGTCCGCTGGCGATCATCTTCTCCGTCTGCCTGATCGCATGCTACGGTATCGCATTCAACATGCTGGCTGCTTACAACATGCAGTCTACCTTCAAGTACTACAGCTTCTATGATCCGGCAGTCTTCCCGAAGGTCTTCGGCGCAGCTCTGGGTCTCCTCTGCCTGTACTGCCTGATCGGCGGCGGAAGACGTATCGTCGCGATCTGCGAGCGTCTGGTCCCGGTCATGGGTGTGTTCTATGTCCTGGTCGCCATCGTCGTCATCATCCTGAACATCGGCAACATTCCGCACATGCTGGGCATGATCTTCGCGGATGCATTTGACTTCAAGGCTATCTTCAGCGGTCTTATGGGCTCCTGCATGATCCTCGGCTTCAAGCGCGGTCTGTTCTCCAACGAGGCAGGTATCGGTTCCGCTCCGAACGCAGCGGCTTCCGCTTCCACCTCTCACCCGGCAAAGCAGGGTCTGGTCCAGATGATGTCCGTGTTCATCGACACCCTTCTTCTCTGCTCCTGCACCGGTTTCATGTGCCTCTGCTCCGGCGTCGCTCCGACCAAGGAACTCTCCGGCGCACCCTATGTCCAGGAATCTCTGAAGGCTGTTTTCGGAGAGATCGGCCCCACCTTCATGGTCGTGGCGCTGGCAATGTTCGCTTTCTCGACCCTGCTGGGCAACTTCTTCTTCATTGAGAACTGCTTCACCTACCTGAACGGCAAGCCCCTCAGCAAGAGCGCTCTGAACACCATCCGCACCGTCGGCGCTGTCATCATCGGCATCGGCGCGACCCTTTCCGCGGGAACCGTCTGGGATCTGGCTGACTTCCTGAACGTCATCATGGCCTTCATCAACATGCCTGTGTGTATGCTGATCGGCGGAACGGCCTACAAGTGCCTGAATGACTACCGTGAGAAGAGAAAGACCAGCGACAAGATCCACTTCCACGCAAAAGACATCGGCCTCGATCCGTCTACGCTTGACTTCTGGAACGAGTAATTCCGTCATACAGAAAGGAGCGGTGAATTGTATCCGCTGCTGACAATAAACCTCGGACATTTGAGAGAAAATGTCCGTACCATGAAGCGGCTCTGCGGGGAGCACGGCATCCGCATCACAGGCATTACAAAGTGCTTCACGGGCGATCCTGAGATCGCCCGTATTTATCTCGAAGAAGGGCTTGAGATTCTGGGAGATTCCAGAGTCGACAACCTGGAGCGGCTTTCCGGCCTCGAAGCTGAAAAATGGCTGATCCGGCCTCCGATGCTGTCCGAGATCGAACGGCTGGTCCGCTTTGCCGACGTGTCGCTGAACTCGGAGATCGCTGTGATCCGCGCCATCAGCGAGGAAGCAGTCCGTCAGGGCAGAAAGCATAAGGTCGTCCTGATGGCCGACCTCGGGGATATCCGGGAAGGCTATATCGACTATGAAGAACTGAAGCGGACCGCGGTCGAGGCCGAAAAACTTCCGAACGTGGAGGTGGGCGGCGTCGGCGTGAACCTGACCTGTTTCTCTTTCATCCAGCATGACACGGAAAAACTCCTGAAGCTGACCTCCATCGCGGACGATGTCTCCGAAGCCATCGGAAGAAAGGTCGAGTACGTCAGCGGCGGCAATTCCGCAGCCCTGGACCTCATGCTGCGGGGCGGCATTCCCGCGGGGGTGAACAACCTCCGCCTCGGGGAGTCCCTCCTGTTCGGAAAAGAGCGGGCCAGATATCAGTATCTTCCGGGGACCCACAAGGATGTCTTCATGCTCCAGTGTGAGATCGTGGAGCTGAAAGAGAAGCCGTCCCTGCCCTGGGGCACCGTGGGCGTCGATTCCTACGGAAGAAGGCCGGAGTTCACAGACCGGGGGCCGAAGCGCCTGAAGGCAGTCTGCGCCCTGGGAAAGCAGGACTTCGACCCGGAGACCACAGTCCCGGCGGATCCGAAGATGATCCTTCTCGGCGCGAGCTCAGACCACCTGATGCTGGATCTCACGGACGCAGACGGGGAATTCCATGTGGGGGATCCGATCACACTGCAGCTCGGATACTTCTCCACCATGCGGGCATTCACCTCTGACTTCGTGAAAAAAGTTTATATCGACTCGTAAAGAGAAAGGGGGACGGTTTTCCGTCCCTCTTTTTGTGGTAAAATCTACACAAAAACTAATTCATTCTGAAAGGAACACAGGTACAGTGAAGAAAGTCAGTGCTTTTATCGGGAAATATATGGCGTGGATCGTGCTGGTCATCGCAGCGGCGGCACTGTTTGCGCCCGGGACCTGCCTCTGGATCCAGACCAGGTGGATCAATTATCTTCTGATGATCGTCATGTTCGGCATGGGACTCACGATGAAGCTGTCGGACTTTGCCGTGGTATTTTCAAGACCGCGGGACGCTGCCGTCGGATGTGTTTCGCAGTTCGTCATCATGCCGTTTCTGGCCTTTGCGCTGGGAAAGCTTTTCGGCGTGAGCGATGAGCTGCTGGTGGGGGTGGTCCTTGTGGGAACATGCCCGGGCGGGACCTCCAGCAACGTCATCACCTATCTGTCCAAAGGAGACACGGCGCTTTCGGTCGCCATGACCAGCATCAATACACTGCTGGCGCCCTTTCTCACGCCGGCGCTTACCTATCTCTATCTCCGGACCTCGGTCAGCGTGGACGTCATGTCAATGTTTTTCTCTATCATACAGGTCGTCATTATCCCCATCGGGCTCGGGCTTCTGATCAACCGACTGTTTGAAAAGTACACTCAGAGGATCGTGGATGTTCTGCCGACGGTATCAGTGACTGCCATCTGCCTGATCGTCGGTGCGGTGGTATCGCATAACAGTGAAAAGATCCTCTCCACCGGACTGGTGATCTTTGCCATTGTGATCCTGCACAACCTGCTGGGATATCTGTGCGGATATCTGGTGGGAGATCTTTTAAAGATGGATGTGCCGAGAAAGAAAGCTGTCTCCATAGAGATCGGAATGCAGAATTCAGGACTCGCGACCACGCTGGCTTCGAGCGCATTCCCGGATCTTGCCATGGCGACGGTCCCCGGTGCCATATTCTCTGTCTGGCACAACATCTCCGGCGCGGTCCTGGCCGGAATCTACAGGAAGATCGAATGAAGCCGCCGTATGCGGCCGATGAAGGCTGTGCGCTGCGGAGGGGGCAAAAAAAACAGATGCCGGTCATGATCTGACCGGCATCCGCTCTATTTTAAGCGTGCCATATCGAAAGTGTTCTGTGCCGCAGGCGTTTTGTGTTTACTCAGGAAGCGTTCTGTAATTCCTCTTCCGGGGCCCACGCGGGTGCCGTATACTGCTCCGCGGCTTTGGTGATGCCTTCTTCGTAGATCTGGGCAAAATCGGTCTTCATGGAGACTGGAATATATCCCTTTGCGATATATTCCGCGGACTTTTCTTCCCAGTTCTGCTTGCCCCACTCTCTGAAATTATCGTCCGCGACGACCATGTAAGCCTGTGCGGGGTAGGGGTTTCTGTCATCGATCGTGTAGTTCATCATGCTGGTGTCGCTTCCGCTGTTCCCGAAAGCCAGCACCGGACGCTGGCCGATCTCACGTTCAATGTAGATGGATTTGTTGGCGTTAAGATTCTTCTGAATGAATCCGCCGGTGAGGACCAGCTCGTCGCCGTTTTCATATTTGAAATTCAGGTTCGACGCTTCCGTCTCATGGCCCTTCTGCTTGACTTCGAAATCCGTGCCGATCACATGAGCCGGCATGACGTAATCTTTGATCGGAGAGTTTGCCACGATCGCGCGGGTGGTGGTGCGCTCCGTGCCGCTGATCACGTAGATCGTGAAGCCGTTCTCATACAGATACCGGACAAGCTCCGTCATCGGAAGGTACATATTGTCAATGTACCGCATGTTGTTGAAACTCGCGGTTTTTTTCTTGCCGAACTCTACGGCATAGTTGTAGAATTCCTCCATGGTCATGCCGGCGTATGCTTTTGCGAAGTTCCTTGCAAGCGCCTCGTCGGCAAGATATCCGGGCTTGATGGAAGCGGCGACCTGCTTTAATTCATCCGACACCTTTTCCGGATGATCGTTCAGGCAGTACTCGATAAACATCATCGTATCGTAATAGGTGTAGTAAGTTTCGCAGGTCAGCGTTCCGTCCATGTCAAACACCGCGATCCGGTCCTTCTCGGGAATAAAGTTGGCGGTGTCCTTCGGATCAGTCACCTTTGCCACATAATCCCTGAGACTCTGCGCCACCGGCGAACCTTCCGTCCAGTACGTGGACAAGGGTGCGGTACTGGGTTTTGTCTGGCGGGAAGCCTTGATTCCCAGCACTGCCAGGATCACGATGAGCAGGATCGCTCCGATGATCAGGGCAGTCTTTTTGTTTTTGTTGTTTTCCATTTTTCAGTCCTTCTTTTCTTTATTTTCAGAAACAGATATCTTTCCCCCGTACTGCACGGAACAGACGTACACAGGACGGAAGATTCATCCTCGTTTAATAGTCCGGGGACAGTGAACGTGTTTTAGTATAATCATTTGTGGTGCTTTCGTAAAGCCGGAAATGTTATACTCGTAAAGAGGATCACTGAAATATGCCATACGCGGATCTCCGGATCTGCCTTTTGAAAGGAGCCACTGTGAAAGACTACAGCAAAGCCCTGTGCGACATCAGCTGCCGCATCTGGGACTATGCAGAACTGAAATTCAACGAGAAGAATTCCGCAGAGGAGCTTGCCGGTCTCCTTGAGCAGGAAGGCTTCGAGGTGACCCGCGGGATCGCCGGCATGGAGACTGCTTTCACCGCGAAGTGGGGCACCGGGAAACCTGTCATCGGCTTCCTCGGCGAATATGACGCCCTGTCCGGTCTTTCCCAGGAAGCCGGAGTCACAGAGAAGAAGGTCCGGCCGGGAACCGGGAACGGCCACGGCTGCGGTCACAATCTCCTGGGAAGCGCGGCTGCCGGCGCGGCGCTTATGCTGCGGGATTACCTTAAAGAGAGCGGAAGGCCGGGAACGGTCATGTTTTTCGGCTGTCCGGGTGAGGAGGGCGGTTCCGGGAAGACCTACATGGCGCGGGACGGTGTCTTTGACGGACTGGACTGCGCGCTCACCTGGCATCCTGGCGGCGGCAATGCGGTCATCACAGGGGCGTTTATGGCGAACTGTCAGGTCTATTACCGTTTCCGCGGCAGATCTGCCCACGCGGCAGCCGCCCCGCATCTCGGACGGAGCGCTCTGGACGCAGTGGAGCTGATGGATGTGGGTGTGAACTATATGCGCGAACACATGGAACCCACGGACCGGATACATTACGCCATCCTGGATACCGGCGGCACTTCCCCCAATGTGGTCCAGAACCATGCGGAGGTCCTGTACCTCATCCGTTCCACGGACACCGAAAAGGTGAAAGCGCTATATGAGCGGGTCTGCAACATCGCCCGCGGCGCGGCTTTGATGACGGAGACCAAGGTGGAGATCCTGTTCGACAAGGCTGTGAGCAGCACCCTTTCCAATGCCGTTCTGGAGGACGTGCTTTATCAGAGCATGAAAAAGGTTCCGCTGCCGGAATATACGGCGGAGGAGCTCGACTTCGCGAAAGCCATCAAGGACAGTTATAAAGACATTGATCCTGCGGGGGATCTCAGCATCAGCTTCCTCCCGAACAGGGAGCGTCGGCGCTGCGCGGCCCTCTACCGCGAGAGTCCGATGATGGATTTTGTGATCGAACACCATCATCTGGACGTCTTTGTCCCCGGTTCTTCGGACGTGGGCGATGCGAGCCGTGTGGTTCCGACGGCCCAGTTTGTGGCGGCCACTTTTACACCAGGCACCCCCGGCCATTCCTGGCAGATGGTTGCCCAGGGAAAAAGCAGCATTGCCATGAAGGGCATGCTGTACGCGGCAAAGGTGCTGGCGGAAGCGGGAAAACAGTTGATCGAAGATCCGGAGCTTCTGAAAAAGGCAAAGGAAGAGTTTATTGAGACGACGGAAGGAAAGCCGTACCTGTGTCCGATACCGAAACACATTAAACCGCACAGAGATGTGGAGGAGCTGAAGAAGTTTTCAGAACAGGAGGGTGCCAAATGAGCAGACTGAAAGAGCTTAGAAAGTATGTTGATGCGGAACTGAATAAGATGCAGGATCCGGACAAGCGGATCAGTGCGGCGGCCCATCTGTACGGGGTCTCCCTTGCCGCGGCGCTGCTGGCAGAGAAGCGCGGACTTGATCCGGAATTATGTTCCATGGCGGCCATGCTTCACGACATGCATGCATATAAGACCGGCAGCTATGACGACCATGCGCATAAAGGTGCGGAACTGGCCCGGGAGATCCTTGGCGAACTGAAGCTGACCGATGCGGGGGAGACAGAGCTGATCTGTTCCGCCATCTATCATCATGATGATAAGTATGCTGTTGATTCGCCTATGGATGAACTCTTAAAAGATGCGGACGTGATCCATCACTGCTTCAACGATGTGTCCAAGCCGGTGAAGGAGAAAGAACAGGCGCGGTACGAAAGTGTCTGCAAGGAGTTCGGACTGAAAACATGAAGCTGGTGCCGGAGACAGGCGTGACAGCGGAACTGCTGATGCAGAACGGGTTCCGGGTCATTGATGCCGAAGAGCTGTGAACATCATTAAGCAAGGAATACTTTTGGCGAAAAAAAGGAGTCATCATGAAAAGCAAATTTGCCATGATTCAGATGGAGTCTGTCCCGGATCCGGCGGAAAACCTGAAGAAAGCGGAGATGTTTATCCGGGAGGCAGCGGAACTCTGCGCTCCGGATCTGGTCGTGTTCCCGGAGACCTTCATGAGTGAGGATGGCAGGGAGGTCCGGGTGCGGAATGCCTGGGCACAGTCGCTGGACGGTCCGTTTGTCGCCGGAATGCGGAAGCTGGCCCGGGAACAGGGGGTCTGGATCGTCTTCGGCATGAAGGAGAAGGTGGAGGATCCGGAAGATCTGCGGGTCTACAATACGGTCGTCATGCTGGATGCGGAGGGCAGCATCGTCCGCACCTACCACAAGACGCATCTCTACGATGCCTTCGGATATCTGGAGTCGGAGGAGATCAAGGCGGGCGATGCTTTCTTTGAGCCGGTGGACACGCCGTTCGGCAGGATCGGGCTTTTTGTGTGCTACGAAGTGCGTTTCCCGGAGGTGGCGCGGGACCAGCGCGCCAAAGGTGCGGAGATCATCATCATGCCCACAGCCTGGGTGAAGGGCGACATGAAGAGCATGCACTTTGAGACGCTGGTGAAAGCAAGGGCCATCGAGAACACGGTTTTCATGATCGCCTGCGACCAGTACAGCAAGATCCGCATGGGCGAGAGCATTGCTGTGGATCCCATGGGCGTCACCCTGGCCAGCGGCGGCGAAGGCGAAAAGGTGATCCCGGTGTTCATCGACACCGACCGGCTGGCACAGGTCCGGAAGAAAGTCCCGTCCTACGAGAACCGGAAGGCAGAGATGTACGGCTCTTTATAGAATTTTAATAAAATTTTGTGAACCGAATTCCTCATTTTTCCGTCCTATCAGTGACAGCATAATCCGTCACACAGGAAGGAGAAAATGATGGAAAGAGAACTGAATGAAAGACTTGGAAACAGCATTCTGATCTTCTGGAGGGGACTCACGGATTATTTCGAGGAAGATGAGCTCCGGTTTTACCATGACCTCTGCCGGGGGAAGAACTGCCTGGCGGAGGTAGGGAATTCTCAGGAAGACCACAGTGTGTACAGTGCCTGGGTCGCCTTCGAGATGGTACGGTATTATGACCGGGACATTAAAGCGCTGGAGGAGATGCGGCGGTATCTTGCGGGAAAAGCGGACGAGGAACCGGACTGGAAGGATGATCTGCGGAATACTGTCTCCGGTCTCTTTGGGTTTTCAGAAAAGAACAGGGCTGCGGTCGCGGCAGCTTATTACCGGGATGCCCGGGATGTCGTCACAGAGATCCTGAAGCTCCGGAAAGGACTGGCAAGTTACGAGGGGGTGATGGAATAAACATGGGAAAAAGAGAAACCAGCAAATTCATATCGCTGATCCTCAGACACAGGCCTGAGGCTGCCGGCATCGTCCTCGATGAACATGGATGGGCGGATGTGGACGAGCTGATCCGGGGGATCAATGGGGCCGGGCGGCACCGGCTGGACCGGGAGCTTCTGGAGGAGATCGTCCGGGAGGATGAGAAGCAGAGGTATTCGTTCAATGAGGACCACACGCTGATCCGGGCAAATCAGGGACATTCGATCCCGGTGGACGTGGAACTGGAGGAGAAGGTGCCGCCGGCGGTGCTTTACCATGGCACCGGCGAGAAGTACGTTCCGTCTATCAATGCGCAGGGACTGCTGCCGAAAGGGCGGCTGTATGTGCATCTTTCTTCGGATGTGGAGACGGCGCGGAAGGTGGGCGGCAGGCACGGAAAACCGGTGATCTATACCATCGACTGTGCGGGAATGGCTGCGGACGGATACAAGTTTTATCTGTCTGCAAACAAGGTCTGGCTCACAAAAGCAGTACCCGCAAAGTATCTGAAAAAGGAATAGAGGTATTCAGGGTCTGTCTCTGTTGGTATTAACCATCAACAAGTGAGGCAGACCTTTTTTTTCAGGATAGTGGATGCGGTTATTGTATAGGCGGTCTTCTACTGGACAATTTTTCAAAGAGAAGCAAAAATGTCCAGTAGTAATGGACAATAACTGCAGCTTGGATTAAAATGTCCAGTAGGAATAAGATCACTGCCAGGGGGAACAAAAGATGATCAAACGCGAGAAATACATAGAGCCCATACGGGAGTTTTATGATGGGGATCTGATCAAGGTCATCACCGGTATCCGCCGGTGCGGAAAATCCATTCTTCTAAAGCAGATACTGGAAGAGATCCGGGAACGGACAGACAACGTTATTTTTCTGGATTTTGAAGACACCGCTGTTATGAATGCCATTCCGGACGAAATGGCTCTTTTGAACTATATTGACAGTCATCGCAAGGAATCATTGTGCTATGTTTTTCTTGATGAGGTTCAGCGGGTAGATGGATGGGCAGGAGCCTGCAGAACACTACGTATCAGGAACTGCTCTGTTTTTATCAGTGGTTCAAACTCAAAATTATTATCCAGAGAATTTACAAAAGAACTATCCGGCAGGTATGTTTCATTCCGGGTCCGGCCTTTTGTATATAGAGAACTTGCGGAGTATGGAAAAGAGCTCGGAAAGGATGTCACTCTTACCGACTATATCATCTGGGGAGGTTTCCCGAAACGGATCGAATACAGCGGCGAGAGCGGCCAGAGAATATACCTGAATGAGCTGAATGAGACCATTATTCTGAATGATATCATCAATCGTTATAAAATCAGGAAAACCGAAATATTCAAGCGTCTCGCCAATTTTGTATTTCTGTCAAACGGACGAATCCTTTCCGCGAGATCCGTAGAGAAATATATGAAAGGAGCGGGTCTGCCGTGTTCCATCACAACAATAACGAAGTATATCGGATATCTGGAAGAAGCCTATGCAATAGAGACTGTGAAAAAATACTCTGCCAAATCCAAACGTGAACTTGAATACTATCTTAAGGTCTATGATGAAGATGTGGCTCTGAATTCTATCCGGGTCATGAATAACCGGTATGATCTGACCCATAATTTTGAAAATGTTGTTTATAATGAACTTATTTACATGGGCTATAATCTTCAAGTATACCATGATGGTTCTCAGGAAATTGACTTCGTAGCGAATAAAGGGAATAAACAATATTATATTCAGGTCGCCTATTCTGTTGCTGAGGACAAGGCATATGAGCGGGAGTTCGGAGCTTTTTCCAAAATGGATAACTCCACGCAGAAGATCGTTATTTCGAATGATGACATTGATTTCAGCACCAGTACTGTACGTCATATTCGTTTTCGGGATTTTGTAGAGATGACCGAACTGTAAGCGGGGGTGTTATTATGAAAGAAGAAACGATAGCGCGGATCCGGAAGTTTTCCGAAGACCGGGACTGGGAGCAGTTCCACACCCCGGAGAATCTTGCAAAGTCTATTGTCATTGAAGCAGGTGAACTTCTGGAGTGTTTCCAGTGGAGCGGAACGAAGTTTGACCGGGAACATGTGAAGGAAGAACTGGCGGATGTGATGGTCTACTGCCGGAATATGCTGGATGCACTGGATCTGGACGAGGATGAGATCATCAACGCAAAGATGGACAAAAACGAGGCGAAGTATCCCGTGGAAAAGGCCCGGGGCAGCGCTGCGAAATACACGGAACTTTGAAAAGGAGTTCACATGGCATCGATCTATTTTGTGCGGCACGGGCAGTCGGAGTGGAATGTTACGGATCAGATCTGCGGGGCCACGGACATCCCGCTGACAGCGCAGGGCCGTGCCCAGGCGCGGGAGACAGGAGAAAAGATCAGGGAACTGGGGATCCGGGCAGACCTGATCCTCTGCTCGCCGTTGCAGAGGGCTGCGGACACTGCGAAGGAGATCTCTGAGGTGACCGGGATTCCGGTGAAGGTGGAACCGCGGCTGGTGGAGCAGAATTTCGGGATCTGGGAAGGGACCAGCCCGCGGGACAGTGAAGCCTTCCGGGCAGCAAAACTGAATTTTATATGCAGCTACGGGGACGGGGAATCCATGTTCCGGGTGGCTCAGCGGATCTACAATCTGCTGGATGAACTGAAGGCGGAAGCGGAGAATGCCGCGCCGGGAACAGATCCGCCCACGTATATCCTGGTCGCGCACAACGGAATAGCCCGCTTTGTGAAATCTTATTTCCTGGATATGACGAACGAGGAATTCGCTTCTTTCGGTGTAGGGAACTGTGAGGTCTGCAGGTTCGATTTCTGATGCCGGAGATCCGGATCGTATCTGAACAGCTATTTTACAAGGAGCGGCAGGAATGGGAACGAGTGAAGGAAAGTACCGGAGGCAGCCAAGGATCGGGTGGAATGAGCCTTGTCCCTGCGGCAGCCTGAAGAAGTATAAACTCTGCCACGGGAGAGAGGAATACCGTAAGTATCTGGCGGAGAAATCAATGGCATCGGAGACGAAACCTGCACCTGCGGCGCCGAAACCGGCAGCTGCGGCGCACGGACAGACCGGTTTTGTGCCGCCGAAAAAGAAGCCGGTGAAGCCGGTCGTGTACAGCAAAGCGCCTTCGCTGTTTACGGCGGAACGCGCCGGGGCATGGCTTCTGCTGGCGGGGATCTCGGCAGCGATGCCCTTTGCCCTGTACCTTTTCTATATAGTCTACGCGTTTCTGATGACGTCGCTGGCCCATGCGCTTCCGGGAGTTTACAAGGTCGTCAGTTTCCTGTTCGACAATCTGGGCGAAACAACGATGTGCGGTCTCCTTGCCACAGGTGTCTTTTTGTTATTTGCGGATGATCTGTTTTTAAAGGCGGAGCGTATTTGCCCTGCGAGACTTGGACTGCGGTATCTGGTGCTGGGGCTTTTAATGCTGGGAGCGACGCTGGCGGCAGCGATCTATTTCATGAATCATCAGACGGAAAACGATGAGCAGCATCTGTACCTGATCATGCTTACGCTGTATGCCATGCTGCTGGACGGGATTTTTCTTTTGAAAACCTTTCATCATTGCGGAAATCCCCGTCTCCTGTTCTGGAAAAAGAAGGTGACGGTGTTTGCGTATCAGCCGGCAGATAAGGCCACATTTTACGCGAAGATCACCGGCGGACCTGGTCTTATCACCCTTGGCGGAGATGTCGACCGTGTGAATCTTGAGGAAATGATAAGGCGGATGCACAGTGCCGTTCCGGACGCTGCGGCTGTGCCGGGGCAGTTAGTGTTCTGCTGCACGGTGGAGAAGGAAGGCTGCATCTGCTGCGACTGTATCAAGGTGGAAAAGGCGGATCTTCAGACCGGGTATTCCCAGGCGGCACAGTATAATGCCCGGAACTACAAGGGCGAATATCGAGGATGGAAGCTTCCGTATGAAGCCGGGAAAGCGCCGGAGATCTCTTATACCTGGCAGTAAAACGAAGCGGGTAAAAAATGGTCGGAAACCGCATGGTCCCGGGTCCCGGATCCCGGAGACCGAAAAACGAAAAGAGGAAGTAACTGTTCAGACCCCCTGCTTACTGCAGGACGATCTCAGCGTTTCCGGCAAAAGCTGCAGTCAATGCCTCGTAGGCGCTGACACCGTGCTTTCTGC
>CADBEN010000020.1 GCA_902793685.1 uncultured Lachnospiraceae bacterium | reverse complement strand
GACACCGGTGACGGCCAAGGAATCAGGGTCTCTGCCATCCAAAAGAAGACGCAGGAATTGCTTGATTCTCTGGGAGTCAACTTATTACGTAAAAACTGAGGTTTCAGTGTAAAAAACATCCTGAAGAGCTACGG
The DNA here is from genome assembly GCA_902793685.1 of uncultured Lachnospiraceae bacterium. Lineage (GTDB taxonomy): Bacteria > Bacillota > Clostridia > Lachnospirales > Lachnospiraceae > Moryella. The sequence continues at coordinate 40,586 of CADBEN010000020.1, read as the reverse complement.
CATCCCGCTGGACGGATACATCATCCGCACAGGGATCTCCTACGAATACGAGGATCTCTTCCGGAAAATGCGGGATGAGCTGACGGAGTGTGCCTGGGGCTACGAAGAGATCCTGACCTATCACCTGCGGGAACTGCTCATCACCATGAACCGGCGGATCCACGAACAGATCCCGAAAGTCACCGGCTTCGTCCAAAACGAGATCGACCACGCCAAAAACTATTTCCGGGAGCACTATAACGAGGACATCAGCATCGAAGCCTATTCCGCATCCAGAAACATGAGCACAAGCTGGTTCAGCAGAAGCTTCCGGGCTGTAGCGGGAGAATCCCCGATGCGCTTCATTCTTCTTCTGCGGATCCGGAATGCCCAGGTCCTTCTGGAGACCACCGACGGGACCGTCAGCGAGATCGCCCGGATCGTCGGCTACGAGAACCCCATGTATTTCAGCCGTCTCTTCCGGAAGGAAAAGGGCGTATCCCCGCTGAAGTACAGGAAAGCCTTCCGGGCGGGGCTGGCAGAACAGGGAGCCGCTGTCCCGGAGCCGGCGGAATGAAAAACTGACAACGCAAAGAGCCTGCCGCATCGCCGGAGAATTTCCGGCAGGATACGGCAGGCTCTTTCTGCTGTAATCAAACCTTTTTTGCTTTTCTTTCCTTGTACTCTCTGTACAGCGGCGCGAACAGGGAGATAACGGACACCGCCTTCTTCCGGGGTCTGTCAGCGGATCGTGTTGAAATTCCGGTACGCGATCTCGCCCTCAATGACGGTGATCTCCGGCACCAGAAGCTCCTGCCCGGTCACGGTATCGCCTTTCACATCCGTAAACCGGATCTCTCCGCTTCTTCTGTCGAGGACCGTGATGTTTGCCCGAAGCCCTTCCTTCAGGCTTCCGACCTCATCGCTGATCCCCAGTATTTCCGCAGGCTTCGTGGTGACGCAGCGCATTACCTGCTCCAGTGTCATACCCAGGGCCAGGAACCGGGACATCAGATAGGTCAGCGAGACCGCCGGTTCACAGAAATACGTGTTCCTGGTAAAATCGCCGGAAATGATATCCGGGAAAAGTCCCGCCGCGATCGCCCTGCGGGCGCAGTCATGTCCGAAATGCCCTTTGCCGCAGGCCGATTCCAGGATGATTCCCTTCTCTCTTGCGCGGAACATTTCCTTCGAAACGCTTCCGTCCTCGGTAAGAATCCCTCTCTGCGGCGTAAACACATGGCAGAAGATATCCCCCGGCCGCAGGATGTCGATCAATTCTTTCAGCTCTCCGACGAAATTCGGCATATGGACGGAAACCGGAAGCCCGGCGGCTTCACCGACCTCAACCGCGCCGCGGAGCGCGTCCATGCTGGTGGTTCCGCTGATCTCGGTGATCTCCCGGCTGATCCGGATCTTGATCCCTCGGATCAGGTCCGGGTATCTTTCAGCCAGTCTGCAGATCTTCCTGACATTGAAGTACTTCGGGTTTATGATCTCCGGATGATCTCCCAGACAGCTGAGTCCTTCTGAAGCAGCGTTGATGTACAGCTTCGCGTTCCTTCTTTCCTGCTCAGACAGAGCAGAGATAAACGATTCGATATTGGAATCGCCGGCGCTTCCGGCGTCGCAGGCGCCGGTCACACCGCCGGCCGCGTATCTGCTGTATTCCAGGGAAGTATTCGTCCCGCCGCTGTAGAAATGCGCGTGGAAGTCGATGAGCCCCGGCACCACGGTCAGACCGCTGACGTCGATCACCTTCGCCGCTTCGCCGGAAACATTCCCGACAGCGGTGATCCTGCCGTCAGTGACGGCAAGATCGCCCTGTTTCCCGTCAAGTCCGGCTGCCGGGTCAAACAGAAAACCATTCTTTAAGATCAGATCCATCATTTGGAAAGTTCTCCGAGCGCCTCCGGATTCTGGACCGGAGCGGTGCTGGTGCCGCTGAGGATATCACTGAACTTTCTGTCGCTGTGCCAGAAGAACACTCTCGCGACCACCAGGAAGACCACCAGCAGCGCAACGCTGATCCCGAGGAGAAGCATCGGGGAAGCACCGCTCATGGCAAGTGCCGGCATGAACATGATGTAAGGCAGGGACCAGGGATAGCACAGTGCCGCCGAAGCTGCCGCGGATTCCTGGCCGGTGGTCTCAAACTTCGGGTCCACCACTCTGAGGAGCATCAGTCCGGTGGCAAGAACGCCGCTCTCCAGACCATAGCTTCCGAGGGTGCGCTCAAACCAATCGTCGTCGAACAGCTTCCATCCGAAGTAGAAGTTGGCGAACAGGTTCGCCAGGATGACGACCACGATGGTGACCAGCATCGGGACCAGATATGCCGCGAAGACCTTCACGGAAAGGGTCGCGATGGCGGAGCAGACCAGGAAGTCCAGTGCCACGCCTGCAATGCGGTTGATGGTCGGACGGTCGATGTAGTGACTGAGGCCCAGCTTCTTCATGATGAAGTTCAGTACCGCGCCGCAGATCATCGCGCAGGCGAACATCGGGACGTTCTTGAGGATCGGATGAAGCGCGATCAGTCCGGCGGAAAGCTCCTTTGCCATAATCAGGATCACACCGATGAACGCAAGCTGCAGTGCCAGCGGATCCAGCGCGTCGCTGTAGGTGACGCCCTTACCGATGGAGGTGCGCTCGTTCTCCGGAACGATGCCTTCCTTAACGGACTGCGGGACCGCTGCCGGCTTGGAGACCAGCTTCGCGTAGCCGCGGCGGACGCCGATGTTGATGATGATCATTCCGATGATGATACCGGAGAGAAGACCAGCCGTCGCCATGGTATTGCAGACGGTGCTTCCGTCGACCCAGCCGGCCTGCTCAAGCGCTGCGCCGGCGGAGTTCGCAGTGCCGTGTCCGCCGTGGAAACCGAACACCGGAGTCAGACCGAAGGCGATCGGCAGATCGGTGTAGACCGTCATCAGGACCATTGCGCAGATCAGGCCGCAGACGACCTGCATCTGATGGGCGATTCCGCCGACCGTCACCGCTGAAAGCGCGGTCCGGCCGAACTTGCCGCTGGGCTTGGTCCCGAAGAAGGAAACGCCGAGGACGATGTTGACCAGGACGCCCGACCACTTTCCGATGGTGGACGTGACCGGGAAACAGACCGGAGAAACCGAGCCCAGCACCTGCGGTCCGAGGATCAGTCCGCAGAAGCCGCCCAACAGGGATGCCGGGATATAAAGATTCTGGATACCCTTGATATTCTTTCTGAGGAATACACCCATCAGCAGCAGGATGCTCAGATACCCCAGATCATATAACACAACCTGAATTTCACTCATAATGCCTCTCCCCTCTGTTCTTTATTGCTTTCTTCCTGTGTCCTCATACTAGCAACTCGATTCGACAATGTTAAACAGTATATATTTTTATTTTCAACAACTTATATATTGTTATTTACAGATACTTCCGGTTGACCACATGGGCGCAGTCCCCGGTCTCCGCAAAGTCGCAGATGTCCTTCGCCAGCATCGGCATGATGACGTCGCCGATGTCCGCCGTGCCGCCTCCCACATGGGGGCTCACCACGATGCCCGGCGTCGTGAGCAGCTCATGTCCCGCCGGAAGCGGCTCTTCTTCCACGCCGTCCAGGCCCGCGCCCAGCAGCTTCCCGGCCTTCACCGCGGCACAAAGCGCCTTATCGTCGATCAGTCCGCCCCGGGCCGTGTTGATGATCACCGCTCCGTCCTTCATGGCCTTGATCTGCTCCGCCCCGATCATGTGACGGGTGGAATCCAACAGCGGCACGTGCAGTGTGACGATGTCTGAGGTCTGAAGCAGCTCTTCCAGGGAAACGTACTTCAGGTTGAATTTCTCTTCCATCTCCGGGGGAAGACGGAACGCGTCATAGTACTGGGTCTCCGCGCCGAAGGCCTGCACCTTCAGGGCGACCTGGCGGCCGATGTTCCCGCCGCCGACGATCCCCACCAGCTTCCCGTAAAGACTGAAACTGGAATTCAGGTAGGTGTTCTTGCTCCACTCGCCGCTTCTCAGGCTGTCCGTGTGCTCCAGGATCTTCCGGTACACGGTCAGCATCAGCGTCACCGCAAGTTCCGAAACCGCGTTCGCGTTGGCGCCGGGAGTGTTGGTCACCAGGATCCCCTTCGCGCCCGCAGCCTCGATGTCCACAGAGTCAAAGCCTGCCCCCCAGCGAAGGATCATCTTCAGATTCGGATTGCGTTCGATCACTTCCTTCGGCGCCTTGAAGATCCGGAGGATCATGATCTCCGCATCCGTCATGGCGTCATACGCTTCCTGGCTGTCCACCGCGACAAAATCGAACTGATCCGCCGGCAGCAGTTTCTTAAGCTTTTCATAGGTATGTGCGGGATAGGTCCCCGCGAGAACGACTTTCAGCATCTTTCCGGCCTCCTTTTTGTCTGTGTTTTCCCGGGTTTTCTTTATTCTTACTTCAGCTTCGCAGCCACTTCGCGGATCAGGGCCTCGTTCGGGTTCTTCTGGTTGATGGCGGAGACCTCGCAGATCAGCTTGAAGAGGTTCACCTTCTCCTCCGCCGCGACCGCCTTGAAGGTCTTCAGGAAGCTGGAGTGGCAGCCGGAAATGCCGAGGGTCAGATCCAACGGCGTCACCGGGTTGTGATAGTTGTGCTTCGCCATGGCCGGCTGCAGGCGGGTGTCGATGAAGTCCAGCATGCCGAAGAGGTCGATGTCCTTCATCTCGCCGTAGCGCTGCATGATGGCCACGCAAATCTCCGTCGCAAGGTTGCCGGCGCTGCGGGCCATGCCCATCAGACCGCAGTCCAGGATGTCCGCGCCGTTCTCATAGGCCGCGATGGCATTCGCCGCGGAAAGGCCCAGGTTGTTGTGGCAGTGGAACGCCACCGGGATCTTCACGGCAGCCTTCAGCTTCTTCGTGTACTCAACGACCTGGTCCGGAGTCATGGTGCCGGCGGAATCCATGATGGTGATCTCGTCGAGGCCTGCCGCCTCCAGCTTCTTCGCCTCCTCAGCCAGCTCGTCCGGGGTCAGGAGGTAAGCCTTCATCAGAGAGTAGAACGCCATCAGGCCGGCTTCCTTGATCTCCTTCACCGGCTGGACGGAGATATCGGCATCGCCCGCGTCCGCGCCCACGCGGAGGAAGGCAAGGCCGTTTTCCTTCGCCTTCAGGACGTTGTTGCTGCGATAGCGCTTCGCGTTCAGGAACATGCCGATTTTGGAGCCGCGGTTCAGATATTTCTGCACGATCTCAAGGTAGGTATCATCCGTTTCCGCCTGGGTGAAGCCCGCCACCTCGTAGGCGCCGATGCCGCCGGCATTGCCGAACTCGATGATCGGCACGCCCGCCGCCGTCAGGCCGTCCAGTACCATATCGGTGATCTCGGCGTCAAAGCCCTTGCCGACCACATTTGCTCCGTCTCTCAGGGTGCAGTCCATTAACGTAACGCTCATTGCTTTCTCCTCTCTTTCTGTCTGCTGAGATGAATGATGAAAAGGCTTTAAAAGTGATATGATTCATTTGTTTATACTTTAAGCCTCGTTTATGACAATGTCTAACAGCATTATTTTTACTTTTAAACAACAAAAATATTGTTGATTCTGTCTGTCGGCTTTGCTACGATGAAGGAGAAGAGAAACTGGCAGACATATGGGCCGGCGGAACCATCTGGCGCAGGAGGACCTATGAACCTGAAGAGCATCGAATACTTTCTGATCGTCGCCGAAGAGATGAACGTGACACGGGCGGCGGAACGCCTGAACATCAGCCAGCAGGCACTGTCGGGCCATATCAAGCGTCTGGAAGATGAATATAATGTAGAGTTTTTCTACCGGAAGCCTGTGTTCCGGCTGACGCCTGCCGGACAGAAGATGATCTTCTTCGGCAGGCAGATCCTCCAGTCGGAGGCATCCATGCGGGCTGCCTTCTCCGATATCACTGAAAATGCCCGGGCAACGCTCCGCCTGGGCATCTCCCGCCTGAGAAGCAACGTCTTTTTCCCCATGATCTGGGATCGCTTCGCCCCGTCCCACCCGAACATCTCCATGGAGCTCGTAAACGGCAACAGCCAGAAGCTGGACGAGCTGCTGCAGGCCGGGAAGATCGACGTCTATATCGCGATCAACGTCCCGGACAGCCTGAACCAGCACCGCATCCAGCTTGCGGAGGAATATCTGCAGTGCTGTTTTACGGAAGGCCTTCTGAAAAGATACTTTCCGGACAACTGGCAGGAAGTGCTGGATTCTTTTTCAGGCGGCGCGGATCTCCTGAAGATCATGCATCTTCCGCTGATCACGCTCCGCAAGGGCAACCGGATGCGGGAGGTGCTGGACCAGTTCCTGTCCCATTACATCAGCCCCCAGTATGTGCTGGAATGCGAGCAGCAGAACCTCATCTATAAATTCGCAAAAAAGGGGGTTGGCGTGGGCCTGCTGTCTCCGGTCACGCTCTATCTGCACGCGAAGGAATTTCAGCACGGACAGCAGAAAGCCCCGTCAGAAGAAAACGGCGGAGATCGTTTTTACACCTTTCCGGTCCGGAATAACCTCCCTCCGAACGTCACGTCTCTGGTGTTCCGCTCGGATCTCACCACGCCGGTCTTTCTCCAGGATTTCATCCGGGACACCCAGGCTATATTCCGGACTTATGCCCGGACCGTGACCCGCAATTTTTCCGTCAATTCCTGAAAGAGCCGGAGCCTGCCGCATCCGCATCCCGGGCGGAGTGCCGAACTCCGCGGCATTCTTCTCCAGCCAAAAAAGAGCGCCCCGCCGGGACGCTCTTTTGTTTATCACTATCTGGGGGGATCCCCCGCTTATCTTAAGCGGCGGGAGTGTTCAGGGAAAAACCAAGGAAAAGGGAATCGGCACTGATCAGAACCGGAAATCCCGCCGGTTGGAGGAACGGATATCCCGGATATTCTGCTCTGCGATCTCCCGGACCTTGTCCTTCGGGATCCGCTTCAGCTCTTCTTCGATCATCCGGTAACCGGTCTCCTTCGTCTCCGGGGAAGCATAGTCTTCCAGATACTCCGCCAGAGTCATCAGGGCATTGGGATGGCAGCAGTTCAGGATCTGCCCGTTCTTGCAAAGGCTCATGAACCGGTCGCCGGTCCGGCCTTCCCGGTAGCAGGCGGTGCAGAAGGAAGGGATATGTCCGGTCTGCATGAGCCAGTGCACCACCTCATCCAGAGTCCGCTGGTCTGACACGTCAAACTGCTCGGTGTCATGGGGCCGCTCCTCTTCCGTATAGCCGCCCACTGAGGTGCGGGAAGCGCCGCTGACCTGGGAAATGCCCACCTGCAGAAGTCTCTTCCGGACCTCCTCGGATTCCCGTGTGGAGACGATCATGCCGGTGTAGGGCACTGCCAGACGGATGCAGGCCGCGATCTTTGTGAAGGTCTCGTCGTCGATGCCGTTGTCGAACATATCCGGGTCGATATCGTCCGCCCGTTTTACCCGCGGGACGCTGATGGTGTGCGGGCCCACGCCGTGCACTGCCTCCAGGTGCTCCGCATGCATGATCAGGCCCGCGAACTCATACTTGTACATTTCCAGGCCGAACAGTACGCCAAGGCCCACGTCGTCGATGCCGCCTTCCATGGCCCGGTCCATGGCTTCCGTGTGATAGTCGTAGTCATGCTTGGGGCCCGTGGGGTGCAGCTTCAGATAACTTTCCTTGTGGTAGGTCTCCTGGAACAGGATGTAGGTGCCGATGCCGGCTTCCTTCAGCTTCCGGTAGTTCTCCACGGTGGTGGCGGCGATATTCACGTTCACGCGGCGGATATCGCCGTTTTTGTGATGGACGCTGTAGATGGTATGGATGCAGTCCAGGATGTATTCAATAGGATTGTGCACCGGATCCTCGCCCGCCTCGATGGCCAGGCGCTTGTGGCCCATGTCCTGCAGAGCGATGACCTCTGCCCGGACTTCCTCCTGGGTCAGCTTCTTCCGGGCGATGTGCCTGTTCTTCAGGTGATACGGACAGTAAAGACATCCGTTGACACAGTAGTTGGACAGATACAGCGGGGCAAAGAGGACAATACGATTGCCGTAGAAGGCCAGCTTGATCTCCTCTGCGATCTCATACATCCGTTTGATCTTTTCCGGGTTTTCGCAGGCCAGAAGCACGGAAGCCTCCCGGTGTGTGAGGCCGGCGCAGGTACAGCCGTTCCCGTTTTTCACCGGCCGTGCCTTCTCCAGGATCTGATCGATCAGTTCTTCATTGTTCTTGTTCTCCTCCGCATAGGCAAGAGTTGCACGGATCTCCTCATCATTGATGAATTCCTCTGCCTTCAGGGATCTGGGATCATAATTTGCCATGATTATTTACCTCTTTTCTATTAATCATTGATCCTTTCGGACCATTTCATTCTTTCTGATAATTTGCGCGTGGATGCCTGCGGCTTCCGTCCCAGGTCTTTCCTCCGCGCCAATTCGGTCTCAGGTTGCTGCTTCGCGCCGTAAGGCTGCAAATCCCGGGGCGTCACCCCGGTCCACGGCCGGATGACAGCCGATCGCATCCAGCCTTGCCGCGAGACAGTCCACGCACTGGGCCGATTCCTCCCCGGTGCAGATCTTGTTGTCATACAGCTCATATTTTTTCCGGACGACCACCGGCGACAGATTCGGCATGACCACGTTGGCCCCTGCCAGGATCCCCAGTTCCCGGCCCCTGGGATGGATGGTGCCCAGAGCCGTTGTGGCCGGCAGAAGTACCTCCGGCAGGATCAGGCGGATCACCGAAAGCAGGAAGAGCGTGAGCTCCAGGGTGCCCGGCGTCTCATCCCGGAAGGGCGTGTTCCGGTGCGGGATGAAGGGGCCGATGCCGCACATCTCCGGACGGAAGGTCTCAATAAATTTCAGATCCTTCGCCAGGGTCTCTGCCGTCTGGAAAGGGGAACCCACCATAAAACCGCAGCCCACCTGGTATCCGATGTCCTTCAGTTCCCGCAGACAGCGCATCCGGTTCTCAAAGGACATTTCCTCCGGATGAAGCTTTGCGTAATGAGCATCGTCCGCGGTCTCATGCCGCAGAAGATACCGGTCCGCCCCGGCATCAAACAGTGCCTGATAGCTTTCCCGGCGCCGCTCCCCCATGGACAGGGTCACGGCGCAGTCCGGATGGCGTTCTTTCAGGGCGGAAACGATCCCGCAGAGAATCTCGTCTGTGAAGAATAGATCTTCGCCTCCCTGCAGCACAAAGGTGCGGAACCCCAGCGTGTATCCCTCGTCCGCGCAGGAAAGAATCTCCTCCTTCGTCAGGCGGTACCGTTCCGCCTGACGGTTGTCCCTGCGGATCCCGCAGTACAGGCAGTTGTTCCTGCAGATGCTGCTGATCTCGATGAGGCCGCGGAGATAGACTGTATCCCCGAATACGGACCTGCGCAGTTCCGATGCCCGTTCCGCCAGCAGGGCGGCCGCCTCCTCGTCCCTGCCTCGGATGAGTTCCGCGTATTCCGCCTCGGAAAGCCTGTGCTCTCTCTCCAGAACAGCGATCAGCTCCCTTTCGCGCCCGTTCATCCCGCACCCTCCGGAAGAAGGCTGTGCAGCGCAGGGAAAAGGCGGAGACTCCGCTCCAGGGCACCCGTCATGAAGGCAATGGCGATCCCGTAGTTCGTGAACGGCACCTCCTGTTTTTCCGCCTGCCGCATTCTGGCGAGCACGGCATTTTCTGTCAGCATGCATCCGCCGCAGTGGATCACCAGACGGTACGGGGTAAGGTCCTCGGGGAACCCATTGCCTGAGCAGGTCTCAAAAACCAGCTCTTTTCCGGTATGTGACTTCAGCCAGCGCGGGATCTTCACCGTGCCGATGTCGTTGCACTGACGGTGATGGGTGCAGCCCTCTGCCATCAGGATCCGGTCCCCGTCTTTAAGATCCTTCAGTGTGCTGATTCCCTTCACAGCTGTCTCCAGAAAGCCCTTGTACCGGGCCATCAGGATGGAAAAGGATGTCAGCGGGATCTCATCCGGCACCAGGTCGCTGACCGTCCGGAAAGCCTGGCTGTCCGTGATCACCAGCGCGGGGGCGATCCCCGGTTTCTTCAGGACGATCTCCAGTTCCGTGTCCCGGAAGACCACCGGCACCGCTCCCCGGTCCATCAGATCCCGGATGGTCTGCTGCTGGGGCAGGATCAGCCGGCCCTTGGGGGCGGACTCATCCATGGGACAGACCAGGACGCAGAGGTCGCCGGCAGAGACCAGGTCTCCCGCCAGCTTCCGCTCCTTCTTTTCCGGGATCATGCGCGCCAGCCGTTCCTTCAGGGCATCGATACCCGCCCCCGTCAGACTGCTGACCTGCGCAGCTCCTTCCGGCGCAGGTTTTGTCCCGGAGAGATCTGTCTTGTTCCATGCGATAAGGCAGGGGATCTTCCTCTCCTTGATCAAAACGAGCAGCTCCCGGTCCGTATCTGTAAGCCCCTTGCCGGCATCGGCCACCAGCACCGCAATATCACAGGTATTCAGGATCTCCTTCGTTTTCTTCACACGCTCCCGGCCGAGCGCTCCCGCGTCGTCAAAGCCCGGAGTGTCAATGATGACCACGGGGCCCAGAGGCAAAAGCTCCATCGCCTTCTTTACGGGGTCCGTGGTGGTGCCCTTCACGTCGGACACCACAGCCAGGTCCTGGCCGGTCACCGCGTTGACCAGGCTGGATTTCCCGGCGTTCCGCACGCCGAAAAACCCGATGTGTGTCCGTTCTCCGGACGGTGTTTCATTCAGACTCATGTTTCCTCCTTTTTCAGCAATAGAAAAGACCGCTGTACCCCGGACAAGGGTACAGCGGTCCCGTAAACATTCCAAGGAAGCCGCTCCATCTTGTCTTTCGCCTCAAGTGTGAGTTTCGGCGTCAGGGGATGTCGAACCGGATTCAGTTTTCTTTTTCTGTTTCTTGCAGGCGTTTCGAATATGCTCCGGCGTCAGACCTTGGAGTAAGTGGCCTTGGCAGTGATGCCTTTGATGCGGCCCAGCGCTCCGGTCAGGGCGTTGATCTCATCGCCGGGTGCGTCGATGGCAATGCAGATGATGTTCACGTTCTTCTGGCGGTAGGGGATTCCCATCCGTCCGATGATATATTTCCCGAACCGGTGAAGCAGTTCATTCAGCGCGCTGACAGCATTCTCGTCTTCCACGATGATGCTCAGCACTGCGACTCTGTTCTCCATATTCGATTCCTCCTCGGCGTATTATATTCCCTCCGCCCCGGAAAACGCAAGGACGTTTTATACACTCAGACTTCAGGCGCCGATCAGGCGCCTGATTGCTTTTCCCACACCGTTATGATCATTATCGTCCGTCACCAGATCGCAGATCGCCCTGATGCCGGGATCTGCGTTTCCCATGGCTACCGCGCAGCCGGCCGCTTCAAGCAGGGCGCGGTCATTCTCCCCGTCCCCGATGCCCACCGTCTCTTCCATAGGAATGCCAAGATGTGCCGCCAGCTTTTCCAGCCCCATAGCCTTGCTGACCCCGGCTGCGTTGATCTCGAGATTGGAGTCTTCCCCTTTGACAAACGTCAGCGGAAGATGCCGGATCTTCAGGAAAGCTGTCTCCCGGTCCTCCGGCGTACGGAAAAAGAGATTCATTTTGGCAATGAACTCATGCTTTTCCGCTTCTTCCAGCATACATGGGACTGCGGTCGCCACCTGGTCATATAGCGGCTTATATAGGCCCATATGGTAATCCTCCATATGGGTGATCTTGTCCTTCCGCACAAAGGAACACAGTTCATTGAGGAAGTGGACCATACAGTCTTCCTCGCCCACAGCCCTGATCACTTCCCGGATCAGATCAATGGCGATCCCGCTGCGAAACACGAACCGCTTCTCCTGAAAATCATAAACTTCCGCACCGCTGGAGCAGATGGCCCACCGGATCCCCGGCAGCTGTCTGGCATAGGGCGTCAGCTCCACGGCGCCTCTGCCGGAGCTGTATACGATGTGCACGCCCCTGCCGGCGGCACAGGCAATGTCCCGGACCGTCTCCGGGTGGATCCGTTTGTCGGACGTGAGAAGCGTCCCGTCCATGTCCAGCGCAAATAATAGATATCCGTTCACATTTTGCTCCTTAAAGGACAGTCGGACAGGAAGATCCGTTTCGACAGCTTCGGCAGGGACAGATCGTTCAGATAGTCTCTGAGGATGGGCAGAGACTGGGTGGACTCCGGTCCCACGATGATCTCGACGATCAGCTCCTCCAGGCTGGAACCGGCTTTTCTGCACATGTCATCGAGATCCAGAGGATAATACTTCTTGATCCTGTCCCTTGCCACATGGAAACGGGGCTTTACGTCAAAGCTCTCCGCATCGTAGGGCATGACCACCAGACGCACCTCGTGCTCACTGGAAAAGGATGGATGTTTGAAGGAAGCAGAGTTTCGCCAGCATTCCGCCAGAGCGGCCTTCAGTATCGGATTATTCTCCGAAAAGACCTCCTCCGACAGTGTCAGGTCATGCAGCTTCTTCACCAGCGGGTGTGACTCCACATCATCCTGGTAATACACCTTCTGCAGGGTGATGGCGCCGCCTGTCATTGCTTCCAAAATGCTTCGGTCAATGCCCAGACAGACTCCCTTGCCCCGGTTCGCGTACCTCTCCCACTGGGAAGCATCGTCCCGGTAAGTGGAAAAGCAGGCTGCATAGGCGGCATAGTCAAAATACTTTTTGCTCAGTTCCTCTTCAAGCTTTTTGAATTTTTCCAGCTTTTTCTCAGCTTTTTCCTGTTCAAGCTGATTTTCCACGGCCCGGAAAATGCCGCTGATGAAGAGGTGCATCTCTGCCGCATCGTTCATGTTCCGCACATTGTTTACCCGCAGTTCCCGGTCCCGCATGATCCCGTTGAACGCGATGTAATCCGTATAGTGATACAGGACGCTCTCTTTGCGGTTGATCTCCATACCATCCCTCCTGGTTATCTCAGTGGGAGAAGTCTCCCCGCCTCTTGACCGGCGGGTCATACCAGACTTGTTTCAGCGGTGACAGTTTCCGGGAAAAGAAAGGACCGCCGTATCCCCTACGGTACGGCAGTCCTCCCTGATATTACTGCAATAGCAGTTTTCCGTATTTAACGCTCCCGTTCTGCGCAGGATGACTGCCTGATCGATCAGCTGTTCAGCAGCAGCAGGCAGAAGACCAGGGTAAACAGAGCGACCGTCTCGGCGATACCGATGACGATAAAGTAGTTCGCGGTACCCTTTCCGGTTGCGCCGAGGGCGTCAGCGGAAGCCGCAGCGATCCTTCCCTGGAACAGTGCGGACAGGCCGATGGCAAGGCCGCCGAAGATTCCGCAGCCGAGCGCCATGCCGGCGTCACAGTTGGCGCTTCTGATGAAGTTCATCAGAAGGAAGCCGTAGATCGTCTGGGTAAGAGGTGCACCGGTAAACGCGATCATGATGAAGGGAGCGGGCTTTCCGGCAGCGTAGCACTTTTTCCATGCTCCGACAGAAGACATACCGGCAAATCCGGCACCAAATGCTGATCCAGCAGCAGATAAACCAAGAGCCGCAGCCATACCAATAAATGCAAGATTCATAATAACTCTCCTCTTTTAATTATTTAACTTTTTAAACGGTTCGTACGGGATACCGGTCCACTCCAGGCCGACCTGGCCGGAGAATTCGAGGACGTTCAGTCGCACTCCGTGAACCACAACAGACAGGAAGCACATTACGATATTCAGTGCGTGACCAACCACAACCACAATGACTCCGACGATCATCAGCGGCCCGTGCATGCCTGACGCGATCCCGTTGAAGCTCTGGGAGATCGCCACGCCCGCCATGCCGACTGCGAACAGTCTGATGTAACTCATCACATTGCCGAAGCAGCTGATCGTGTTGAGGAACTGCGTAAACGCACCGCCAAGTCCGGCCTTCAGGCCCTCGCCGAAGGGCACACCCGGCGCCATAGCGCCGAAAAGTACGACCAGGACAAAAGCTACGCCGATCAGTATGAATACCGGCTTGAGGTCAATGTCCTCATGGATCACCAGATTCAGCGCCAGCATGTACATCGCGAGGATCGCGATTATCCAGCCGGCATCCGCGACCCAGGAAAGATCCTTTGCCGGAATCTTCTTTCTGATCGCCAGAAGAGAGCCCAGTGCCATCTGCACCGCGCCGATCGTGAAGGAGAACTTCATGATCGCATTCTGGGAGTCAGAGGCCGTGAGGCCGAAATACTCCGGATAGGTCGCTATGCTGGGGATCACCAGTCTCTTGAAGAACGGTATGTTCATAACGCTTTCCATACCGAACCAGGTTCCCGTTACCGCTCCCCATATGATCGTCGCAATAGACAGTACATAGAGGAGGAATGTTGCATTGGTGAGTTTTTTCTGCTTTACATGGAGCGCAATGGTTCCAAGCAGGATCAGGACTCCGTAGGCGCCGTCTCCGATGATCATCGCGAAGAACAGCGTGAAGAACAGGAAGAACCAAAGCGAAATATCCTGCTCCCTGTATCCCGGCAGGATGCCGAGGACGTCGAAGACCGGCTTGATCAGCCCGGAGACCTTATTGTACTTGACCTTGGTGGGAATGTTCTCGTCATCTTCCGAGACATCCTCCACGGCCCATGCGAGGCTCTTTTCTTCCGCCATCGCCTTGAACTGGTCCAGATCCTCTTCCGGGATATATCCGGAGATCCAGACAAAGTCCTCGTCCGACTGGGCGGTATTGCCGGCTGCGGAATAGTTCATCCGGTTCTGGAGCTTTACCTTCTGATCGTTGAAGCTTGCGTCATAGACAGAGGCTGCCCGGAGCGTTTCTTCACACTCCGCTATGCCCTTTCTGCAAGTCCCGATCTGCTCCTTCAGCTCGGTGATGCTGTGCTCCGGAAGCATGAACTCAGTCGCCGGGATCTCCGGGGGAAGTGTTCCGAAAACCGCCACCGTATCCATCTTATCCACGGGGGCCAGACGGATCAATTTGACATTTTCGTCATTCACGGCATCCTGGAATTCCCTGCTTCCCAGCCTGTAAAAGTGGAGGTCAAAGCCTTCGGCCTTGAGCGCCTTCACGTCTTCAGGCGAGAAATCACCCCATGCGCTGATCCTGTCGAGTTCTGTGTTGGCTGCGCCGATGGCCTGCGTGAGGGATTCTTTCTTCTCGATCGCGTCCAGCACGCCCCGGTACATCTTTTCAAACTCGTCGTCGCTAAGGACTCCGGCCTTCGGCTCCTTGCTCTTCGGATCCGCATACTCCTTCAGCGCGTTCTCCGCCTTCGAAAGCGTCTGGAACTGTTCGCTCAGGCTGCGGTCCGCATTCTGTCTTTCCGCGAGATGCAGGATCCCGGCATCCCGGAGCCCCTTCAGCATCTCCTCTTTCCCGGAGGCAGATGTAACGATGTGAACCATTTTCATTTTCTCAATCATCGTTATACCTCCACCAGCTTCTTCTTCGCGATCTTGCCGCGGACCACGGCCGCCGTCTGCTGATCTCCGATAAATACCTGGATCACACGGATATTTTCCCTTGCCTCAGGTATCTTGACCTTCTCGAAGAGGTTCACTCTCTGCGAGGTCGTACGGAGTTCAGCCTCCAGAAGCTGCACCTGTTTGCGGAAAGTCGCAACCAGGGCGTCCAGTCTGGCAATCTCACGAAGCTTGTAAACTGCTGTGTCGACCCAGAGCGGGTAGTCGTCCACGTTGTATTCGATATCCTTGAAGGTCAGTTCCTCGAAAGAAGGAATCTTGACGCCGGCAATGTTCTCCTCTTTGGTGACCACCTTGTCAGGCTGCACCAGTTTGTCGAGCCGGAGGTCCTCTTCAAAGATTTCGTTTTCTCCGAATACAGCTACCCAGTCATCCAGATCGCCAATCATCTGAAGCCGCTCCGCTTCCTTCTCCGCAAGCTCTCCCCGTATCTTCATGATCACGGACTGAAGCTGCTGTTTCTTCAGCTGCAGGGTAGGAAGATAGCGAAGAAACTGCTTCAGGTTGTCCTTCTGCTTCTTCAGCTCATTCTTTGTTAGTTTGATAGCCATAGACACGCTCCTTTTTTACTTCAAAGCAGCTTTATTCGGCCATCTCTCCTTGAGCAGACTTGTCTTGAGACCGGTCTCGTTGGGCTCGAAGCATTCTGCAAGGATCTCCCATCCCAGATCAAGCGCGGCTTCCAGCGGGATATTCACACGGAGGTCCATCATCTTTGTCTCAAACAGTTCGCCGTATTTCAGGAGCTTGTCGTCCCACTCACTCATCATGAAGCCCATGGACTTTTTCTCAAGGCTCTCCTTGTACTGGGCATACAGGCGGATCATACCGTCCATCAGGGCACGGTGATCGTCTCTCGTCTTGCCGTTGACGTTCTGCTTCAGACGGGACAGGGATCCGAACGGCTCGATATGACCGTTCTTCAGATAATACTGTCCTTCGGTGATATATCCTGTGTTGTCCGGAACCGGATGGGTGACATCATCGCCGGGCATCGTGGTGACGCCAAGGATCGTGATGGAACCTGCGCCTTCGATATCCACCGCCTTCTCGTATCTGGAGGCAAGGCAGCTGTACAGATCGCCCGGATAACCACGGTTGGAAGGCACCTGCTCCATCGTGATCGCCATTTCCTTCTGGGCGTCGGCGAAGTTCGTCATATCGGTCAGCAGCACCAGCACTCTCTTTCCTTCCAGGGCGAACTGCTCCGCCACTGCCAGGGACATATCCGGCACCAGGGTGCATTCAACGATGGGGTCTGCCGCGGTGTGGATGAACATGACGGTATGGCTCATGGCGCCGCCCTTCTCCAGGGTATCGCGGAACTCCATGTAATCGTCATACTTCAGACCCATGCCGCCGAGGATGATGACATCGACCTCCGCCTGCATGGCGATCCGGGACAGAAGCTGGTTGTACGGCTCGCCGGAGATGGAGAAGATCGGAAGCTTCTGGCTCTCGACCAGGGTGTTGAACACGTCGATCATCGGAATACCGGTACGGATCATCTTCGTGGGAAGGATACGCTTTGCCGGGTTGAACGACGGGCCGCCGATAGCGATCATGTTTTCTGTAAGGGCAGGACCGTTGTCTCTCGGGACACCCGCACCGTCGAAGATACGTCCCAGCAGGTGGTCTGAGAAAGAAACCATCATCGGCCTGCCGAGGAAGCGCACCGGGTCGGTGGTGCTGACACCCTGCGCGCCGGCAAAGACCTGGAGGGAGACCTTGTCCTTGTCCAGCTTGATAACGCTCGCGTAACTGTCGCCCACCAGCGCAAGGTCGGCGTTTCTGACGCCTTGTGCGCGGACGGTAACGACGTTACCGACAATTGATTCAATCTTTGTATAGACTTTTTGCATAGTTTACGCAGACCTCCTAGTCAATAGCCCTTGACATATAAAAGTCAGTGATCTTCTTTTCCTGCTGATCGAACTCAGGCGTGTTGAACTCGAAGCCGTGCCAGTCAAGGAATTCCTGTCTGAGCTGGTTGAAGAAGGCTCTGATCTCTGTCTTGTCTGTGATATCGTAGGTCTTCATCATCGCGTCATAGAGTCTGTCAAACTCCCGGCACTGTCTTTCAGGGATATCGGCAGCATCAATCGGGTCAAAGGAGTTCTGCTGCAGATAGACCGCATCGAGAAGCTCTCCCTTCTGATAGATGATAAAGTCTTCACTGGAAGTACCTTCCTCGCCGACGACCTTCATCATCTGGTTGACCTCGGTGCCGCGGATCAGCATGCCGCGGGCTGTGTTCACGCGGTCCATATCGACGACGCCCTTGTACTTGGACCAGGAGTCCACCGGGTGGATCGCGGGATACTTACGGGCATCCGAACGCTCACGGGCAAGGCCGTGGAACGCGCCGACCACCTTCAGTGTCGCCTGGGTCACAGGCTCCTCAAAGTTGCCGCCTGCCGGGGAAACGGTTCCGCCGATGGTGATGGAAGCGATGGTGCCGTCTTCCAGACGGACCTTTCCGGCTCTCTCATAGAATGCCGCGATAGTAGACTCAAGGTATGCGGGGAATGCTTCCTCGCCCGGGATCTCTTCCAGACGTCCGGACATCTCACGCATGGCCTGCGCCCAGCGGCTGGTGGAATCGGCCAGCAGCAGGACATCCAGTCCCATCTGCCTGTAGTACTCTGCCAGGGTGACAGCCGTGTAGCAGGATGCCTCACGGGCAGCGACCGGCATGGAGGACGTGTTGCAGATGATGATGGTACGCTCCATCAGGGAGCGGCCTGTCTTGGGGTCGATCAGTTCCGGGAACTCCTTCAGGACTTCGACGACCTCGCCCGCGCGCTCTCCGCACGCCGCGACGATAACGATATCCACGTCAGAGTTCTTTGCCTGCATGTGCTGAAGCACGGTCTTGCCTGCGCCGAAGGGTCCGGGGGTGCAGAAGGTGCCGCCCTTGGCCACGGGCAGGAAGGAATCGATACAGCGGATCTTCGTGACCAGCGGCTCATTCGGGCGAAGCCTTTCAGCGTAGCACTTCACCGGCTGCTTGATGGGCTGGCTGAACACCATGGAGAGCTCTTTCTCCTCGCCCTTGCTGTCCGCGATCACGCAGATGGTCTCCCGGACATTGTAGGAACCCTTCGCTTTGATGGACTTTACGGTCCAGTCTGTTCCCTTCAGGGTGAAAGGAACCATGATATGGTGGGTGAACAATCCTTCCGGAACGGTGCCGATGGTGCTTCCCGCCTTCACGGAATCTCCCTCCTTGACAACCGGTGTGAATTCCCATTCACGGTCCGGGATCGCGTCCAGATAGACGCCTCTTTCCAGGAAGAAACCGCATTCCTCCGCCAGCTTGGGCAGCGGATTCTGCAGACCGTCATACACCTGCGTCAGCAGTCCGGGTCCCAGATCCACGCTCATGAGTTCGCCGGTGAATTCCACCGGATCTCCCACCTTGATGCCGTTCGTCATCTCGTAGATCTGCATGCTGACGATGCCGTTGTTGATCCGGATGACCTCGCCCTTCAGGCGCTTGCCCTCAACAAGAATGTAACCCACCTCATTCTTGCGGACGGAGCCTTTGAAATCAACATTGATCAGGTTGCCGTTGACTCCGGCTACAAATCCTGTTTCTGTTTTCATACTATACTCCTGTTACAAACTGTATACTTGCTGTTGTATCCCGTCAAAGAGTGACTGAAACTCAGCCTTGCCCTTCTCCTTTTCGAAGCATGAGAGACGCTCCAGCAGCTTCAACTTGATCGCATAGCCGAACAGTACATAGTCGTCGAACATATGCAGTCCTACCATTGAGTCAAGAGCCTGAAACTCGTACTCCAGAAGTCCCCGCTCTGCTTCCAGCGGATTCTTTGCTGAGAGTGCCGATGCAACAGCCTGAGAGATAAATGCGTCCTTGTCATACGAAGATGAATAGCTTCTTCCGAGATTCAGGCTTCTCTGATAACCCAGTTCCCTGGTCAGCATCTGGTAAAACTTTGCCCAGTCCTCTACCAGAGGGCCTTTTTTGGAAGAGAGCGTCAGGTTTTTAAGGATCTCATAATCCTGTTCGCTCACATTGGACTGGCAGCAGGACAGGAATTCATCGTACGTGATCGGCATATCTCCAGTTGTACCCAGTTCAGGCAGGCTTGCTATCAGATAATAATAAGAAGCCACTTGGTGCCTCCTTTACTGGAAGTCCAGATTTCTGAAGTACGGCATGAGCATTTCCATGATCGCGTCGTCAGAGCAGTCGAAATATCCGGAACCATCCTTGGCTGCGAGACGGAACCCCTTCTGAACGCTCTTTGTGGGACGGATCTCAAGGCCGTCCTTGATCTCCTTTGCAAGCTCCTGCTTCAGGGCATCGCTTACATCTGAGACTTCAGCGGCATATGCGGAAATATCCTCCCCTGTCACTGCAGCCCGGATCAGCTTTCCAAGACTCTCTCCGGAAAACTCCTTGCCGATGTCCGCAGCGAGAAGCTTCTCGAATTCGCCCTGTACTTCTGCCTTGAATGCCAGGACGGCATCCCTCTTTGCCTGCTCGGCACTTACTGCAGCACTCTCACGGAGGATCGCGATATCCTTCTCCGCGCTGTCTTTGTACTGCTGCGCCTCCGTCTTTGCACCGGCCACGATCGCTTCCGCTTTCTTCTTAGCCTCCGCAATAATGGACTCGGCTTCCTTATTCGCCGCCTCTATCCCCTCTTTACGGATCGAGGATACAAGGTTTTGAATCTGTAATTCCATAGGCACCTCCTATTCCAGCTATTAGAGCCCTTTTTGATCTTTTCTCTGAAGAAATGCATCGGCACGGGCCGGCCATGACAGTGCACTACTTCAGAGTATAAACATTTAATATAATATCATATTTAAAGATAAATATAAACGGGCGAAAAATGCATAGTTATACTGTTTTCGTCAAAACATGAGTGCTTTAGTAATACGTGTTCACGCGGGACAGTAAGAGGAACAGCTGCCGGCAAAAACACCGGCAGCTGTTCCTCAAATGTCTGTTTTCAGATCTTCCCGTCGCAGCTTTTCAGGAGCGTCAGGCGCCATGTTACTGCTCCTGGTTTAAAGCAGCCAGAACATTTTCCGCAGACACAGAAAGATCAGGATCGTCTTTCATCGATGCCGCGATCTCCAGTTCGCTCTTTCCCCTCTCGGGATCGATTCCCGAAACAAGGCAGACACCCAGGTCGTAATGGACCGCGGTGTCATCTTTTCCGGATCTGCTGTCGTGATCACCAGATGGTCAATGCGGTCGATCTTCATTGGTTTCTCCTTTTCTCTTTCACGCCCCGTGCCGCGCGCCGGCTTCCGCACTGCTCTTCGGCTTCAGACGGTACCGCATATTACTGACATTGTAGACGGTGACAAAGGCATCCGGGTCCGTGCTGATGATGTAATCCATCAGCTTCTGATATTCATGCTTGTCCACGATGGTGATGATCTCCGTGTGCCGGTCCCCGGTATATGCGCCGATGGAATCATACAGCGTGGCTCCGCTGTGAAGTGTGTAAAGAATGAAATCCAGGATCTCCTTCTCCTTTTTCAGAGAGACGATGCAGACCCTGCGCTTCATGTCCTGTCCGAAAATGAAATGGTCCAGCACCAGTCCGTTAAGATAAGTCCCGAGAATGGAGAGGACCACGGCCCGCTTTTCATAGACCAGGGCGGATGAGAGGGCAACGACCATACCCGACATGCTCATCGCGTGCCCCAGATCCATGTGGAGATACCGGTTCATGATCTTCGCGACGATGTCCAGGCCGCCGGAGGATGCATTCCTGTTGAACAGGATGGCGAGGCCGATGCTGACGGTAAAAATGTAGCAGACCACGTCCAGCCAGTCGCTGCCGGTCATGGATTCATACCCGGGAAACAGCTTCTCAAAGACCGCGAGATACAGGGGCAGAAGGATGCTCGTTATAACGGTCTTGATGCCGAAATCATTGCCGCAGGTCAGGAAGCCGATGATCAGCAGGACCACGTTCAGGACCATGGTGATGGCCGATACGGGCAGAGGAATGAAGTTGGTCAGGACAATCGCCAGACCGGAGATGCTGCTCACGGAAGTCCGGCTCGGGACCAGGAAAAAGAACACTGCGGCGGCGATGATCAGCGTCGCCAATGAGAGTATCGCAAATTCCCGGAGATCCAGTTTTTTCTGTGTTGTCATAGTTTACAGGTCCTTTTCTTATCTGTTTTCTTTCCCGGTCTTTCTCCGGCCTTTTCCCGGTCTTGTCAGCTTTTCCGGTCTTGTCAGCTTTTCCGTTCCTGTCATTTTTTCTCCGCGGTGTTGACGATCACGATCCCTGCGCTGACAAGAAGCAGAGCCAGGATGGCCGTCAGGGAAAACGCTTCCCTGCCCTCCCCGAGGAACAGTGCCGACAAAAGAACGCCCATCACAGGGTTTACGAATCCCAGGATCGACACCCGGCTTACCGTGTTATACTTCAGCAGCACGCCCCACATTGTATATGCGCCGGCTGAAATAAACCCGAGATAGAGAAGGTTCAGCACGCAGTTCATGCCTCTGAAATCCAGTCTTCCTCCCATGAACAGGCCGATCACGGCAAGGATCATTCCGCCGGTGAAAAACTGATATCCGCTCAGCGTCACCGGGTTCTCATCCCGCGAGAAAACTTTGATGAGACAGCCCGATGCCGCATAGAAGAAGTCCGATGCCAGCATGGCGCCCTCGCCGGCAAGGGTCATCTGTCCCCCTTCCGCCAGGGCTTTTCCTCCTCCGAGGATCGTCAGGATCCCCGCGAACCCCACAAGGCAGCCCAGCATCTTCCGCAGGGTCATCTTTTCGAAGCGGAAAATGTAAGCCGCAAACAGGATCGTGAAGAAATTGCCCGCAGCGACGATGATCGACCCCCGCACACCTGACGTGTTTGCCAGCGCCATAAAAAAGAAATAGTACTGCAGCACCGTCTGCACCAGGGAAAGGACTGCGACCTTCCTCCGGCTTTCTTTCTTCGGCACCAGGAGCTTTCCGGCGAGTAGGGAACCGGCCGCGATGGTCATCACGCCCGCGATCATGAATCTGGTGCCCGCCAGGAGGATCCTCGATGCGGTATCCTCCGGCCCGATCTGAAACAGTTCATAGGCGATCTTGATCGTAGGTACGGCGCTTCCCCACAGCACACAGCAAAACACCGCCGTGAGGACCGTCACCGGGTACCAGGCCCAGATCACCCTTTCATTTTTCTGCAGTCTGTCAGATTCCATCCCTTTTCCCTTCATAATTCAAGTCCCGCTTCTAAAGCTGCGGGAGCATTCAATTCAGTCAGTCCTATGACAGTATATCAAATCACAGGAAAAAAGCTCTGAAAGATGCCGGGACGGATTCCTTCTGAGCAGGTAAAAGTCCTTCAGGACCGGTAGAAATCCCTGCAAAAACTGATAAAAGCCTGCATGCCGGCACTGATGAAACGTCCACGCTTCCATATCAGGCCGGCCTTTGTCATGATTGGAGACGTGAGGGGAATACCGGTAAGTTCCGGGAACTGCGCCAGCACCCGCTGGTAGAAAAAGCATCCACAGCTGCCCTGACGAAGAAACTTAAGTATCGTCTGAAGCTGACTGCTCCGCATGACGATTCGGGGAGAAATGTTCAGCGCGTTGAAACGTGCCTGAAGGATCTGGTTCTGGACCGAATCCTGATTATAGAGGATCAGCGGCTGACCGTCCAGCATGGACAGCGAAAGCTCCGCCTCCCCCGCGAGAGGATGCTGCGGGGAAACCACGTAATAAAGGGGATCGCGCGTAAGTTCCATAGAATTGTATTTATCGATATTGTGGATCTCCATGTTGATGAGGCCGATGTCCAGGATCTCGTCCTGAACCAGGTCACAGCATCGGACCGAACCGAACTCCTGCAATTCCAGCCAGATGTCCGGATGTTTTGTGTGGAAAGCATCCAGAAGTTCCGGGAAAAAGACCGTGCTCAGCATCGGCGGGATTCCGATCCGGACCTGGATCCGGTGCCGTTCCAGGCTGACATACTCCGCCTGAAGGTCATCGCAGGATGCAAGGATCGCATAGGCCTTCCGGTAGAACTCCTCTCCCTCCGCAGTCAGCACCAGATGGTTGTTTGCGTGGGAAAAGAGAGTCAGGGAAAACTCCTTCTCAAGATCCCTCACGGCGATGGAAATGGTGGGCTGCGTCACGAACAAAGCTTCCGCCGCCTTAGTTATGCTGTGGTACTGGGCGGCAGTGCAGAAATATCTTAACTGGGCAAGTGTCATGCAGCCTCCTTCACAGGTATTGCGCAGCATTCTGTGCGTACATTCTGTTATCTGTATACTGAGTCCCGTGTCTGCGCTCTTTGTGCACGTTCGTTTTCAGCATACCGCTGCCAGGAATAATTGTCCATCTGTCATAAAAAATTTTTATTGTACTACATTTTTCATTAATTTGAACTATGTCTTGCAGAGGGATACAATGAACTCACAGAAAACGCATCGGCCGGTGCAAAGAGATGATCCGCGGAAATAACCAGGACCAAAGGGGGTAAATGAACTTGTCACCAACTACCATCACATTGATTTTTCTCGCGTTTGCAGTCATCAGTTTTGTGCTGGAAAAGATCCCGCTCGGCCTGACGGCGACCATCGTCGCACTGGGCCTGAACCTGACAGGCGTTCTTGACGTCAAAACAACATTTGCAGGCTATGTCAATTCCAACGTCATCCTCTGCGTCGGCATGTTCGTTGTCGGTCAGGCCCTGTTCGAGACCGGCATGGCGAACCGCATCGGCGGAATCGTCACGAAATTCGCGAAGAGCGAACGGATGCTGATCGTCGCCATCATGGTCATCGTGGGTGTCATGTCCGGATTCCTTTCCAACACCGGCACCGCCGCAGTCCTGATCCCGGTGGTCTGCGGCATCGCGGACGAGTCCGGATACTCCAGAAGCCGTCTTCTCATGCCTCTGGTCTTTGCAGCAGCACTCGGCGGAAACCTTTCGATCATCGGCGCTCCCGGAAACCTGATGGGCGTGAACGCTCTGCAGGAGATGGGCGAGCCGACCAGCTTCTTCATGTATGCACCGGTAGGTGTCCCCATGCTGATCGCAGGCATCCTCTTCTACGCACTGGTCGGATACAAATTCCTCCCGGACGGCACCGGAAGAACAATGGATGCAGTTGAGAAGCAGAAAAGCTTTGACGATATTCCCGTCTGGAAACAGTATGTGTCCCTGATCGTCCTGATCGTCTGCATCCTGGCTATGATTTTCGAGAGTCAGATCGGGATCAAGCTTCAGGTCACCGCCTGCGTCGCTGCATGTTTCCTGGTCCTGACCGGAGTCGTCACCGAAAATGAGGCACTGAAGTCCATCGACCTGAAGGTCGCCCTGCTGTTCGGCGGCTCCCTGGCGCTGGCAAGCGCACTGGATTCCACCGGCGCCGGCACACTGATCGCCGACACCATCGTAGGCGCCCTCGGTTCCAGCCCGAACCCGATGATCCTTCTTCTGGTGATCTTCATCGTCGGCTGCGCCCTGACGAACTTCATGTCCAACACCGCCACTACGGCGCTGATGGTCCCGATTGCTACTTCTCTGGCAACGAGCCTGGGCGCAGATCCGCGGTCCATGATCATCGCCACTGTCATCGCATGTTCCTGCGCTTATGCAACGCCCATCGGCATGCCGGCAAACACCATGGTCGTCGGTCTCGGCGGCTACCGCTTCACCGACTACGTAAAGGCTGGTCTCCCGCTGATCCTGATCTCCTTTGTGATCTGCATGGTGCTGCTTCCCATCCTGTTCCCCTTCTATCCGTGACCGGAAGTCCGGCAGTGAAGAATGTACAGGCTCCGATTCTGAAATATAACGCAACTGTTTATCAAAAATAATATGGAGGATAAATTATGACGCACGAAGAACAGGTCCGGAGAATGACCGAAATGATGGCCAAGTTCGTTGGCCATACCGGCAAGAAGCTGCCGGATGATGTAATTGCGAAGCTCGAAGAGCTTCGCGGCAAAGAAGACAGCCCGATGGCAAAGGTGATCTACGACACCATGTTCCGGAACCAGGAGCTTGCAGTCAAGCTGAACCGGCCCTCATGTCAGGACACCGGCGTCCTGCAGTTCTGGGTCAAATGCGGAACCCGGTTCCCGCTGATTGACGACCTGGAGGCCCTTCTCAGAGAAGCAGTCATCAAGGCGACCTTCGAGACGCCTCTTCGCCACAACTCCGTCGAGACCTTTGACGAGTACAATACCGGAAAGAATGTCGGCAAAGGAACACCGACTGTGTGGTGGGATATCGTCCCCCACTCCGACAAGTGCGAGATCTACACCTACATGGCCGGCGGCGGCTGCACCCTTCCCGGAAATGCAACCGTTCTGATGCCGGGCGAGGGCTACGAGGGCGTGACCAAGTTCGTCCTGGACCGCATGACCAGCTATGGTCTGAACGCCTGCCCGCCGCTTCTGGTCGGCGTCGGAGTCGCGACCAGCGTCGAGACTGCGGCCCTTCTCTCCAAAAAAGCGCTGATGCGCCCCATCGGTTCTCACAACGAGAACGAGCGTGCAGCAAAGATGGAGAAGCTTCTTGAAGACGGTATCAACGCCATCGGCCTCGGGCCGCAGGGCATGGGCGGAAACTACTCTGTCATGGGCGTGCACATCGAGAACACGGCGCGTCATCCTTCCGCAATCGGCGTGGCAGTCAATGTTGGCTGCTGGAGCCACAGACGCGGACACATCATCTTTGACAAGGACCTTAACTACACGATCACAACGCATTCGGGGGTGGAATTATAATGGTAGAATACAGAGACGGAAAGAAAATCCTGGTTACACCGATTTCAGCAGAAGATCTGGAAGACATCAAGATCGGCGATATTGTTTACCTTTCAGGCAGTCTGACCACCTGCCGCGACGTGGCGCACCGCCGTGTCGTGGAAGAAGGACGTGAGATCCCGGTAGATGTCCGGAACAATGCGATCCTGCATGCAGGCCCCATTATCCGGCCCCTGGAGAACGACAAATTCGAGATGGTCTCCGTCGGACCGACCACATCCATGAGAATGGAAAAGTTCGAGTATGAGTTCGTAAAGATCACCGGCGTCCGCGTCATCGTCGGCAAGGGCGGCATGAAGGAACAGACCGCCGCGGCATGTAAGGACTTTGGAGCGATCCACGTGGTCATCCCGGCAGGCAACGCAGTCGTGGCAGCCGTCGCGGTGGAAGAAATTGAGCGCGCTGAATGGAGAGACCTGGGCATGCCCGAGACCCTCTGGAACTGCCGCGTGAAGGAGTTCGGTCCCCTGATCGTCTCCATCGACGCAAAGGGCCGCAACTACTTCGAGGAGAAGAAAGTTGAGTACAACAAGAGAAAAGACGAGCAGATCGAAAAGATCAGCGCTCAGGTAAAGTTCATCAAATAACCCGGACTGTTCAAATACTCATACTGCTCAAAAAAGGGGCCTGCGTCAAACGCAGGTCCCTCTTCGCGCAAAATATTTTCAGTTCAGAGGAAAGAAACGGCTCAGAATTATTTCCCGTCCATGAAGTTCGTAAAGGTCCCGCTCTCCACTTCCGGATAGCCGTACTTCTCTTTCGCATCCGCAAATGCCCTGATCATGAAGCTCATATTCCGGGCAAGATTGCGCATGGTCTGGAGACCTTCCAGATCTTTTTTCACATCGTCCGCGGTAAAGCCGTGCACCTGGTTCCAGTAGGTCGAAGAGGCCACAGGCATGCCGCTGATCGTAAAGTACTTGTTCAGCACGTCAAAGCTGGCGGAATTGCCGCCTCTTCTGCAGCTGACCACTGCGGCGCCGACCTTCATGTGCTTTGAGAAATGCGTGCTGTAAAACAGCCTGTCCATGAACGAAATGAGATTTCCGTTCGGGGAAGCAAAATACACCGGGCTTCCTGCCACCAGGCCGTCCGCCTCTTCAAACTTCGGCGCCACCTCATTCACCAGGTCGTCAAACACGCACTTTCCCGCCTCGTAGCAGTGATTGCAGCCGATGCAGCCGCGCACGGCTTTTGTCCCCACCTGGATCAGTTCGGTCTCAATGCCTTCCGCCTCAAACACCTTGATCATCTCTTCCAGCGCCGCCGCGGTACATCCGTGCTGGTTGGCACTGCCGTTCAGAAGGATCACTTTGCTCATTGTTCTACCTCCGTTATTCAAATTCAAGTCCCGCTTGCGGGACTTGCGCGCCGCGCGCGGGTTGCCGTCAGGCAACTCCTTCCTTGCCGCGCGCGTGCGCATCCGCCGCCGGGCAGGTTTTCACTACTTTCCGGTCGTAGGTCAGGAGACCGTTGGTCTCCTCCTCGATATCCGAAACCTGGGTGTACACAGCGCCCGCCAGCCCCTGTTCATGCAGCCGCCTTATGTTCTCCATGAGTGCTGCGAAGCTGCCTGGGAAGGATGCTGCGTCCTTTTTCTGGTAGCCGTACACTTCCTCGCTCATGGCATGGCCCTGCAGCGTGCAGTTGATCCCGCCGTACTCACTGACGACGCAGGGACGCGGATCCTTTTCCACCGCCAGGGGCCGGAAATAGTTGTGGATGCTCTTCAGGTCTCCGCCGCCCTGGTCGAACCATCCGCTGGCGTGATCCAGCGGCCGGGTGGGATCTTCCTTCCGCACCAGCGCGGAGAGCCGCAGCGCGTCGAACTGGCCCCAGCCCTCGTTGAAGATGGTCCAGAGGCCAATACAGGGGGTGCTGTAAAGGATCCGCACCATCGAGATCAGATCCCTTTCGAAGGCTTTTCGGGCCTTCCTGTCATGTCTGGACAGGATGCGGTACCAGAGATCATCCTTCACATGCTGACAGATGGCGGGGACGATGTTCGGGAGATAGGTCTCCAAAAGCTTCCGGACCGGGCCGCCTCCGTTCACCATGTCCTGCCAGACCACCATTCCGAGCCTGTCACAGTGATAATACCACCTGGCGGGCTCGATTTTCACGTGTTTCCGGATCATGTTGAAGCCGAGCTTCTTCATTTCACGGATATCGAAGACCATGGCCTCGTCCGCCGGGGCCGTCATCAGACTCTCCGGCCAGTACCCCTGATCCAGCACACCATGGAAGAAATACGGGGCGCCGTTCAGCGTAAGGCAGGGCCTTCCTTTCCCGTCGGATCCTGTTCCGAAGGTACGCATCCCGAAGTATCCCTGGATCTCATCCACTCCGGCACGCAGCCGGAAATGGTACAGGAAAGGATCTTCCGGCGACCAGAGCCGGGGGGCCGGCACCGGGACCCGGAACTTCATGCCGGATCTTCCGTGAAAATGGATCTCGAGATCATCGTCCCCGCAAAGTCCAGGCCTGAAAACATCGTCCTCGTGAAAACCCGGCCCGGGATCCTCAGATTCAGAAACGCCTGGCCCGTGAGCCTCAAGCCGGAAAACCACCTCAGTCTCAACATCTTCCGAAAGGGTCAGCTGAAACTCCGCTGCCTCCTCCTCCGGTCTGGGGGTGATCCGGACCCCTGCGATATGCTGCGCCGGGACCATCTCCATCCAGACCGTCTGCCAGATGCCGCTCTGGGCGTGATAATACATGCCGCCCGGCTGCAGTGTCTGCTTTCCCCGGCAGGCATGGCCTGCGTCCGTATCATCCCGCACCGCCACCACCAGTTCATTGTCCCCGGGGCGGACATGGTTCGTGACGTCAAGGCAGAAAGGCAGGTAGCCATTCCTGTGCTTTCCCGCTTTTTTCCCGTTCCACCAGATGACGCAGCGCTCATCCACCGCGCCGAAATGAAGCAGGAGGCGCATTCCCGCCGGCAGGGAAAGACCCGGGATCCTGCGCCGGTACCACAGGACTTCCCCCGGAAGCAGGGTCCTCTGTACCCCGGAACGCCTGGTCTCTGGGGAGAAAGGCACCAGGATCTTTCCGTCCGGCGTTCCCATTTTTTCCCCCGCCTTCCGGATGCTGTAGTCCCACCATCCGTTCAGGCAGGTCCAGTTTTCCCGCACCATCTGCGGCCGCGGGTACTCTGAAAGCGGGACCGCAGCCGGCCCGTCTTTCATTTCACTCCACGGCGTACAAAGCTGGTTCAGCCGTGGATTCTTTTTTCTTCCAAGCTGAAGAGACCCGATGGCATCTCCGATCCGCATAGACTGCCGCTCCTTTTCTGAATCATTCGCCCGACTATTATAAATCAGGGTATCACGGAACTATGGAATAATCCACTGCTCCGCTCCTCTTACGTGCCCGGAAAGAAAAATCCGCCAGAAAAGAAAAGGGCTGCCGCACTAAGAGCGAAATGATATCATCTCTTAATGCGACAGTCTCGACAGCTTCAGACAGTTTTTAATCTGCTTCCTCCTCCATCGTCTCCAACAGGAAACTCACCGGCCGGAAACCGTCATTGCAGGAGATCATCGCAGATTTCGGATTCTTCATCCATCCGTCATAGAAGTTTTCTCCGCCGTGAGACAGCGTCATGACGAAAGAAGACACTGTATCCCAGGCGCTGTCGCAGAAGCCTTCCGGTTTTTTCCAGCCATTGCAGACAAAGGTCTGGCCGAGCTGCATATCACATGCATGCTCGATCGGATTTTCATACTGTTCCATCAGATCGTCATACCGGGCGATCTTTTTTACTGTGATCCGGACTTTTTTCATGTTCTGGTTCCTCCGCACGTTCATTTCCCGGCTGCTCCGGACCGGTTCAGTCCTTTTTCGGGTTCGCATTTTCCGCGTCTTTTTCCAGCAGCCCGTCCAGCAGAGTCCGGAGGACGGAGAGTCCTTCCACGTGCAGGCAGGTGTTATCGTCCGCAAGCCAGCTGTCCGCCTCGAATTCCAGGCGGTATGTATGTCCGTCCCGGAAGGTGAACAGGAGAATGTCCGTGTAATCCTCCGCCCGGGAGCCTTCTTTCTCCTGCACCCGGATATTCCTGACTGCCTCGACGATGTCCCGGATCACCTCCGGGTCTTCCGTTTCTGCCTGAGCACTGTAGATCCACATACGGTCATACTTAAGGGCCGCCGGCATTTCCGTTTCGGGCCACAGAACAGGGGTCTCCTCTGCGGTCGTCTGTCCCCCGGCCGCAGCCGCGCAGCCGCACAGCATGCAGCAGAGAAACAGTAAAACAGTGATGCCGGAGATCTTTCTCCTTTTCATGATCATTCCTCCTGTTTCGTAAATTATCCGGTACCGTTTCTGCTTTTCGGGCAGAGATCGAAAGACTTCAGCCACGAGATCCGTGACTTCAGTCTGCCATGAGTAATGGATCGTCAGTCCTTGATCGGGTTCACGCTGTCCCTGCCTGTCAGTACCACCTCCCGGATCTCTTCCGGGAACAGATACTCTGTGCCGCTGATCCGGATCCAGCCATCGGAGGGCCGTTCCACAGCGACATTCTCTGCGATAAAGAGCGGGAGCTCTTCCCTCACCAGACGGTACCCGAGATTGTCTGAACTTCTCTGGCCTTCCTCCCGCAGCCGTTCCACCAGGACTGCTCTCCGCCCTCCCCGGATCAGGGCCGTTCCGCCGGTGATGACCGGCGCCCCGCCGAACAGGGAACAGCAGATCCCGCAGCCGGCGGCATTCACCCGGACATTGCCGCCGTGGATCTCAAAGGGGCCGGTCAGACCGTCCCCGTCACTTTCCACGATCAGTTCCCCGCCGAAGATCCGGAAGCTGTCCGCAGAACCGCCGAGAATACGGACTGTTCCGCCTGTCTGTATAAAACCGCCAAGCTCCGGCGCGACCACCGTGCCTCCTGCGACATTGAGAAGCACCTTCTCAGCCCGGAGCGCGGGCGCCTGGATCCGCAGGGTTCCCGGTCCCGTGACCGTCAGTGTCCGGTCTTCTCCGCCCAGGGCTTCCAGCCGCTCCACCGTGAGGTCCGTGTCCAGACGAAGACTGGCGTCCCCGCTCAGCGAAAGGGTCCTGCAGCCGGCATCGCCCGCGATCTCCGCAGCATGAAGTTCTCCCTGAAAGCTGCCGGCCGCGCTTCCCGGAGTGTAGAAGACTTCAAAGCTGATCCGGCCGTCCGCCGTGCCGCTTCCCACCGTGATCTCATACTTGCCGGCATCCAGAGACAGATTGAAGACCTGGTCCCCCTTCCCGATCCGTTCCTGACTCCAGACCAGCCTTCCGTCCGCACCGGTGACACGGATATGGCTCACGTTTTTCTCCGGGGTCTCTTCCGTGAAATAATTGGACCAGTAATTGAGGGCGATGCTGCCGGCCTCCGGAAGAAAGAGGGGGAAGGATTTCTCTGCAGGCCCGTTCTTCCCCGGGTCCGCAAAATACCGCATCTGGCCGGTCAGATCCACGGAATGAACATCCGCCCCTGCAGCCGGAACTGCCATATTCAGACTCAGCAGGACCACCGTCAATGCCGCCGCGGCAGCGAACGGAATCTTTTTTATTCTCATCGGAATCCTCCCTTCTTTGCATTCATCATTAATTGTACTTCCTCTCACCCGAACAGCAAAGCCGGATACTCCGGACCCCAGAGCGTTCCGTCAAACATCTCATGAAGCCATGTGAATATCTCTTCGTCGTCCATGCTCATGATCCGCGTCATGAGGACGATCCCGTTTCTGACGGTCCGAAACCCTCCTTTACGAGGACGGATCCGCAGGAAATGGCGTACCGCAGCATATTTCAGTGCGGTCCACTCTAACTTCAGCCGCATTTCCTGCTCTGTAAAACCGGGCTTCAGGCACTCGGACCAGACGTCATTCAGAATACAGTTCATGATGATATCTTTGTGAGTCCTCCAGAGAGTCATGTTCCCCCGGTTCACGTCCGCTTCCTCTTCCCAGAATCTCCGGTAGTATCCCTCTGCCCTGTAATTCTCCGTGAGATCTGCGTACAGCTGTGCTTCCTCTTCTTTCTGCGCATCTGCCGGCACCGCCGGGTAGTCTTCCGGAACCCGGAACAGACGGAGAAACGCCTCCTCCGGAGCGGCAGATTCTCGGATGATACGCATCCAATGCTCTCTCAGCCGTCCGGTCGCTTCCGGGCTTTCGTTCCCGGGAACAGAGAATCCCTCCGCAAGGAGGTCGATCACTGCGGGGCATGCCAGCATGAGGGATCTTTCTGTCCGGTCCGGATATTCCCTGATTTCTCTCGGAAAGGCGCGGCAGCTCCCGGGGATCAGACCTTCTCCGTACTCAGTGATGAGCCGGCAGAGCCCGTCTTCCGCCAGATGGGGACAATCCAGATCCTCTGTAAGCCTGACGACGCGCTGCCCGTCCACCCACCGGGTGACTTTCCGGATCCCGTTCTTCTGCCACTTGCGGAAGACAGCATCGTCCGCATAAATCTTCCATTCTCTGCAGCAGGTGAAATCGCAGGAAGAAGCGATACAGTGAAAGCGCGTATAGTGCGCTGGATATAGTTCTCTCAAATTTACCTCCGGTCAGGCTGCTTTCGGAAGGCTCCAGCGAAACCTGGCAGCCAGGATGCGGATCAGGAACACAAGAGAAAAACAGACCAGAACAGCACAAGTCTGTCCGGCGGATCTCCACAGAAGGGCGCAGGCAATTCCTCCCGCAATGGAGGCGCAGGCATAGATATGCTTCACAAAAATATACGGGGGCAGGCCTGCCAGCACGTCACGGATCGTACCTCCGCCCACGCCGGTCAGCGTCCCGAGAAATACGCAGTACGAAATACTGTCTCCAAACCCCGACTGTTCGGCGGCCGCGACGCCCGCAGCAGTAAAGACACCCAGTCCCATAGAATCCGCCAGCAGCATGACCGGCTCAAAGGCCGGCACCCCCGCATGAAAGAGATGCTTTCGGGCTGCCAGGAAAAACGCCAGTGAGACCCCGGCCGCCACCAGGGCGCAGCGGGGATCCCGGAATACGGCGGGCGGCGCCGAGCCGAGGAACAGATCCCTCAGCATGCCGCCCCCGCAGGCAGTGACCAGTCCCATCATGCAGACGCCGAACAGATCCATTTGCTTCTTCAGGCCGAGCATGGCTCCGGACACTGCAAAAGCAGCCGTTCCAACCAGTTCCAGAAGTTCGAGAAAAACAGACATAAAAAAGAGTACCTCCCCGTTTTGGAAGATACTCTGTCTTTAAACCTGAAAGATGCTCGGCGGAATACGGAATGCCGATTGCTTCGTCGGTGCTTATGCTTTCCAGAGTGCGGTCCCTGTCCAGTCCTGTTACCTGAGAGTATGACCCCTTCGGTGACCTGCGCTGCAGATTCTCTCCCGGACAGTTCATCCCGCTTCCCGAGTATTATAGTGATGGATCATGAAACATGTCAAGCGGGCCGGTAAATCATTATTATGGAACTTGCAGGATCCGGAGAGCAAGAGTACCATATAATCACCCCGGTGATACTTTTTGAAGGAGAACACCATGCTGTTTGAAAAAAAAGTAACGATATACAAAAAGAAAGACAGGGAGACCTGGCTGGAGATCAGAGACGCACTGAAAAGCGGAGGGTTAAAGGGGGTAAGCGCAAGCCATTATGCGCAGGATACGGTGATGGCCTGCGGCTGCGGAGCCAAGCTCGATCCGAGAGATTTCGGAGCGAAGGGGAAGGCCGATCATGACGTATACTGTATCAAGGTAAAGGAAAAGGATGCTCAGCGCGCGAAGGAACTTATCCTTCAGAGCGGCCTTGTGGCAGAAGTAAAAACCACCGAAGAACTGATGCAGGACGCCTCTGTGAGGGCATTTCAGCGAAGCTGAAAGCCCTCAGACAATGCCATCCGCATCAGATCGACAACACTTCCCGAGAACTGCTGGAGACTCTGCACCCGGATGTATTCCTTTCCGTAGATGCGGTATAAGTTCTCAAGATGGGAAGTGGAACCGTGAAAAACCGCTGCCGTGCGGATGCCGTCCGCGCGGAGTTTTTTCACCGCATCGGCAGCATCCTCCACGGCTGCATTCCCTTCATAGTTTTTCCCGAATGCCGACCCCCGCACGGTATCGTTGGGACTGGCATCCGTCAGGACCAGCAAAAGCCGGAATTCTCCGGCCGGTCCCGGTTTTTGCGCGGCAAGATACCGCATGGTCTTCAGTGCGAGACCATCCCGGTTCCAGCCGCCGGCATAGTAGCCTGTGATGCCGCTGCAGTCTGTTTCGTCTGCGGACTTCAGTTCCTGTATCACCATATATCCGCGCAGGCTTCTGAAAGCTGTGACCGAGACCGGTACATGGCAGTTTACCAGGCTTCTGGCAACAATATAGGCTTCCGCGGCGATTTGCTCCTGGGCATTCATACGGGACTGGGAAGCATCCAGCAGCAGCTCCACGCGGAGATGCATCTCCCGTTCTTCTCCTTCTCTTGCAAAGACAAAGGGATCCTGAAGGAGCCTGACGCGGTAGGCCCGTTCAGTAAGCAGTTTTCCGGTCCTGGAAAGCTCCGGAAGTCCCCGGCTGAAAGAATCGAGAAGTACTCCCAGCTCGGAGGAGAGTTTCCGGATATTTTCCCCGATCATAAGACGGCGCTCCGAGAGGAAGCGCTCGTTTCTTTTTTTCTGATGATCCATGCGTCGGAGCGTGTCGGCGGTTTCTCTTCGGTCAGATTCGCCCGGCTTTTTTCTCTCTGCTCCCATGCCCCGGGAGATCCACAGCCTGCAGCCATCGTCAGGACCTGTACACAGAAAGGCTTCCGCCTGTTTCCGCTCGTCTTCCGTAACACCGGACGGTCCAAACAGCGCCCTGATGTATTGAAGATCTTCTGCATCCTGTTTTTCGCTCCGGAGAGCAGGCTTCCGGTCCTCCCGGCGGAGAGCTGCGGTATTGGCAGGGTCCCCCTGCCCGCTGCCCGTACGGATCAGAAGGACATCCGCCCCCGGCTGCCTGCGGGAAGCAAAACGCCTGTACCACGCGCGAAACCCGGTAAGGCCTCTCTTCTCCTTCGGATCCGATACCGGATCATAGTGAAAAAAGTCCTTCAGGATCCTGCGCATGCAAAAGATCACTTCATCAGGATCAAGCGTCCCCGGAAAGCGCAGGGCCTCCATCATCTTTGACGCTTTGGACGAAAGAATCGGCAGAGATCTTCCCGTGACAAAAGCCCAGCGGGCCTGCTGCTGGCGATAGACCGGCATGCTCTGCAGAGCCATCTGCTGCTCTGAAAGAGTCTGCTGTACAAGGAAAAACTCTTCTCCCCTCTTTTTCCGCAGTTCCTTCAGAACAGGACGGTCCGGAAGTTCCCGTTCAAAAGCATAGTTTTCCAGACCGAGCCATAGAATCTCATCAAACTCTTCCGCTCTCGCATGCCCTTCGAACAGCGAAAAAAAGGCTTTGACGCCTGAAAGGCCCAGCCATTTTTCTGTCAGCCCGATGATGATATTAAAGTAATCATCAGGCTGTCCGTTGGGATGGAACGCTGTAAAACAAGGTGTAAAGTCATAGCGGCCTGCCGCGTTCCATATGATATTCAGCGCCCTCCGGGACGCCTGTTCATAATGCTGTTTTATCACGGTTCTCCGCTCCGCCTGTTCATCCGAAAATCTCGTTTCGTCCGAGATCCGCAGGGATACGCGCGCTGATCACATCCCTGATCATCGCGCGTTCATATTTGTCAAAGGTCTTGTTGACTACACACATCTCAAGAGCATCTCCCGCTTTGATCCCTTTTTCTGTAAGGGCGATCGCGTCCAGAAGCCCGCGGAGATCCAGGGCCCGCTCAGAGATCTCAGCGCTTTCCGCCTTTTTATCGATCTCAATGAACAGACGGACGAACTGACTGCGGATCTTTCCTTTCATCCCCGGGAATCTCGAAGCAAGAAGTCTTTCCAGATCAATCTCGGAGATGGAAGGCATCTGAAGGATGGCAAACCGGGAACTCAGCGCCTCATTCAGATCCCTGGTGCCCGCGTAACCGTAATTCATGGTGCCGATGAACCTGGCAGCCGGATGTACATTGATCTTCTCGTAACCGGGAACATCGATCATGCGGCGGTGATCCAGTGCGGAATGAAGCACGGCAAGCGCCTCGTTCCGGGCCATATTGACCTCGTCAAGGATACCGAAGCCCCCTTCTTTTGCGCAGAGCCACACCGGCCCCGGACGAAACACCACCCGGTTCCCGTCGAAGGTATCCGCGCCGATCAGCCAGGAAGCGTCCATGCTGACATGAAAGGAAATGTTCCACGCCGGCCGGTGAAAGCAGGACGCAAGGTTGTCAGCCAGAACATTTTTACCGGTAGCTTTGGGACCGCACAGCAGAAGGTTCTTTCCCGCAAGGAGAGCTGCCAGGGCCTTTTCCCAGACTCCTTTCCCGTAATAGGTGTAATCCGTAAAAGGAACTCTGCCCTCCTGCTTCTCACCGGCTGCCGGATACGCGGCTCTGAATTCGGAAACGCCGTCCAGCAGATCGCTGCTGACCCCTTCTTTTTTCAGAAATTCAAGAATGTCTGTCATGTCTGCTCCAAACAATTTTTCAGTCCGAAATGATATCCTCATATCCGCAAAGGAGGAACATCGGTTTGATCGTCACGATCTCGTCATATTCCGTCTGTGATACGGTGACGTCGGAATTGACAGCTTTCAGTTCATCCTTCATAATCTTCCACGCTTCTTCCACTGATCGAGCGCGGCCCTCCCGGATCACACGGATCATGCGGTCAAGAGCAGCCGGATGGGCGTACTGTGCGGGGACCGGGAAGTCCCCGTCCCCGTAGCAGGAAATACGGTCTGCGGAGGCGCCCAGAGCCTTCTGCCACTGTTCATTTGCGTAGCGCTTGTTATTCCTCCCTGTAGGAAGGACCTGCGAGGACATGGTATAAAACATGAACGCGATGCCAAAAAGGACAAAATATGCCGCGAAGCCCTCGTGCCGCAGGAGGGAAATGACTCCGAAAACAAAAGCTCCGGCTGCCAGCAGAAAGATTGCCGCCGCCGCCCAGCGGTAAGTGGGATTCATCCGGTCAATTACCCGCTTCTGTCTGGCCGCATAGGCGAGGCCGTCAGAGATCTCCGGTTCTTCCTCCAGCCACGCTTTGGCAGAACGAAGGTGCAGGACCGCATTCTCCGCCTCAGGGGAAAGTTCCTTTAAATAGCGGGCTTCTTCCTTCGCCCGTTCCTCTGTCACTCTTTTCTCCCCTGCCTCGCTCAGGGTGGGGATCTCCGGATGCGTTCTTTTGATACGGTTTAATAGTTTGTCCACTTCTTCTTCAAAGCGGAAAATAAACTGGCGCTCTGTTCCGTCCCGGAACAGGACCACCAGATAGGGGATTGAGCCGAAAGCCCCTTTTCCGGTGAAACCGCCTTTGGACATGGCTATCCTTTTAAAGATCCTTCTGATATCTGGATAGGTCACATAGTACCTGCGGTCAATAAAAAAGCTGTTTAGGTAAACGGCTCTTTCACCAAGTCCGCAGGGCCCGAATTTCACCATAGTCCGGAGATCCGATTTCAGTGCCTCCGGGGAAAGCCTGGTCTTGCCGATGGGACGGGGGGGAATTATAGCCATACTGCCTCCGATATACCGGCGGATCAGCGCCGGCGCAGAAAATCCTTCACGAAAGAAAACAGGCGGGAAGTCCGGACCTCCCGCCCACTGCAGCAATTCACTGAAAGAACTTATTCGTACTTTTTAGCCGCTTTCCTGAAGAGGAAGAAACAGAATGCCGCGAAGATCAGACCGACCGGATATGCGACCATGGTGTTGTTCTTAAAGAATCCGATCAGGCCGAGGCACTCCGGAGCCATCATAAAGTAAGTGCAGGAAACGGCACTCATGAAGGTTGCCGGGACAGCGCCGATCCAGTAATTCTTCTTCTCCTGCAGAAGGTAC
Source organism: uncultured Lachnospiraceae bacterium (assembly GCA_902793685.1). Taxonomy (GTDB): domain Bacteria; phylum Bacillota; class Clostridia; order Lachnospirales; family Lachnospiraceae; genus Moryella. The sequence continues at coordinate 2,508 of CADBEN010000020.1, read as the reverse complement.
ATGGCACCTGCCCAGAGAACGATCATAGCCAGAGTCTGGTTGGACCAGCTGAAATATCTCCAGATGACCTGATAGCTCAGGAAGCCGAGGGTGTTGCCGAAGCCAAGGAATGCGCCGACGCCCAGAACCGGGATGCAGAGCTTCAGTCTGTTGGAGAAGGATTCCTGATCCAGCTTCAGCCAGTCAGCAAGGGTAAGACGCGCGGAACGGAATGCGGTATCGCCGGAAGTGATCGGGCAGGCGATAACGCCGAGCATTGCGAGGATGACGCCGACAGAGCCCATGGTCTTGACGCAGACGTCATAGATGGCGACGGACTGGCCACCCTTCAGGATCTCCGCAAGGCCCGTGCTCAGGCCGCCGGTCTTCTCATAGATCGCACAGCCGGCAGCTGCCCAGACAAGAGCGATGCAGCCTTCAGCGCACATTGCACCGTAGAATACAAAGCGTCCCTGACGCTCGCTCTTCATGCAGCGTGCCATCAGCGGGGACTGAGTTGCGTGGAAACCGGAAATAGCGCCGCAGGCGACAGTGATGAACATGAAGCTCCAGATCGGGGTGCCTGCCGCATGCATGTTGCGGAAGTTGGAGAAAATTTCCGGGATCTGATACCCGTTTAACGGAAGTCCGAAGGCAACGCCGACAGCCATTGCGATCAGGCAGAAGCCGAAAAGCGGATAGATCTTGCCGATGATGGCATCAATGGAAATGAAAGTCGCGATGAAGTAATAGATCAGGATGATGGCAAGCCATACCGTAGTGGAAGCAAACGCGCCGCTCACGCCCTTCTCGGTCAGCAGCTTAACCAGAAGACCTGCGGGGCCTACCGCAAAAACAGTACCGACCATGATCAGCAGGATCACGGAGAACACACGCATGATGGTCTTCATTGTCGAACCAAGATAAATACCGGTGACTTCGGAAATGGAGGCGCCGTTATTGCGCTCTGAAAGCATTCCTGCAAAATAGTCATGAACAGATCCTGCAAAAACAGTACCAAAAGTGATCCACAGAAATACGATGGGGCCCCACTGGGCTCCCTGCATGGCACCGAAGATCGGGCCGAGGCCTGCGATGTTCAGAAGCTGGATCAGGAACAGCTTCCACTGCGGAAGGACCACAAAGTCAACGCCGTCGTTGATGGCTACTGCAGGTGTCTCCCGGTCATCCGGAGCGAAGGTGTTGTCGACGACCTTACCGTATGTCAGGTATCCGCAAATAATAATGGCAAGACAGACAATAAAGCTGATCATAATAACCTCCTTTTGAATTTGAAACGGAAAGTTTTTATAAAGAAAGCATAAAAACTTTCTAAACCACACGTTCATCATACTCTTTCTGCGGCGCGGGTTCAATGTCAATATTGCACAAAACATTGTCAAATTAATTGTATAATATTCGGCGTTTTAAACCTATTTCCCTTTGTACTCTCCGCAGATCTGATTACAAAAAAAGAGTACCTCCCATTTTGGAAGGTACTCATGAAGGTCATGTCACACCGAAGAATGTGTCATGTTGCCGTTTCTTTTTACTTGAGCTGCTCTTCGAAGAAGTCAGCAACCATATCCATGATCTCGGGCTGATAGAAGTCGACTCCGCCGTGGGTTCCGCCCTTAACATAGACGAGCTTCGCGGGAACGCCGGCTTTCTTCAGGTTCTCATACAGGATCTGGGACTCGTAGACCGATACCAGGTTGTCATTGGTGCCGTGGAAAATCAGGAAAGCGGGATCCTTCTTGTCGATGTAAGTGATGTGGTTCGCCTTCTTGGCCTTTTCAGGATCGGAGTTGATGGAGCCGCCGGGATTGGTGCCGAAAGCGGTGCCGTTCACCAGCATTGCCTCGGTGGTGGAAGAAGAATCATGGCCTTTCTCAATGTCCTTGCCCTGGCCCTTTCCGATGGTCTGCAGATCAGTGGGTCCGTAGAAATCGACACAGGCAGCAATATCGCTGGAGAAGTCAAGGTTTTCACCTTCTTCAAAGTCCTTGACGCCATTGGATGTGGCAGCCACAGTAGCCGCCCATCCGCCGGAGGAATCGCCCCAGACACCGATCTTGTCAACATTCAGGTTGAACTCCTTGGCATGGGTGCGGACAAAACGGATCGCAGCCTTGAGGTCGATGGTCTGGGCCGGGAAAGTCGCCTGGGGAACAACCCTGGTCTCAACTTCGATTACGGCGAAGCCCTTCTGTGCAAGATACATACGCTGCTGCATAAAACCGTCCAGGTTCATGGCAGTAAAGCCGCTGCCCTTAACGAACATGACGACCGGAGCAGGGGCATCGTCCTTCAGCTTCGGAAGCAGCAGATTCAGAACCAGGGACTGATGGGAATTCGGAGTGTTGATCTGCTTGTAAACGACGTTGCTGACATAGTCAACACGCGGAACAGTCTGCTTCACGGTAATAGGTTACTATTCACAGCTGATTTTATTTTTAGGTACTATGCCCCGGCTCTGGCCGGGGTTTATTTCGGCCAAAAATACGATCAGAGACAAGATTCAGTTGG
>CADBEN010000019.1 GCA_902793685.1 uncultured Lachnospiraceae bacterium | reverse complement strand
TTCCCGGCCTCATCAGGAAGGATCTTCAGTTTAATGGTCAGTACCTGCTGCATCAGTTCGCTGCCTCCTTAAGATAATTATAACACAAAAGAGCAGAAAATGCGAATGTATGTTCGAAGAAAGGGGTATGGCGCATTTCCTCTCATGACTGAAGTCACGAGTATCCATGCGCCAAAAATTATGAAAACAAAAGCAATCTTTCTTGATCTGGACGGCACTCTGCTGAACGACTCGCGCGAGATCACCGAAGGAAATCGCGCCGCCATCCGGAAAGCGCTGGATGCCGGCCACAAGATCATCATCTGCACCGGCCGCGCTACGGTCAGCGCCAAGAAACAGGCCCGGAAGCTCGGGATCGACGGCTCTGGCTGCTACCTTATCGCCTTTAACGGCGGAGTGCTTTACGACATAGGACAGGACTGTATTCTGGAACGCAGCGCCATTCCCATGGATCTGGTCAAGACGATCTTCCGCGAGGCGGAGGTCCGCAAGATCCATATCCAGACCTTTGACGACGAGCAGGTCATCGTCGAGCCCCGCTGCGACGACGAATTTCTGGACCGCTACTGTGCGAAAGTCAACATGGACTTTTCCATCATCGACCGCATCGACCGGCTGAAGCAGCCGCCGGCAAAGATGCTGCTGATCGACTATTACGACCAGACTGCGGAGGAGAATTTCCGGAAGGACATCCTCGCGAAGTACGGAGACCGGCTGAATTCCTTCTTCTCCTGCAAGGAATACATCGAGATCATCCCGAAGACCTGCGGCAAAGGCCTGGCGCTCCTCCGGCTGGCGGAGATCCTTGAGATCCCGGTGGAGGACACCATCGGCGTCGGGGACGAGGCCAACGATCTCACCATGGTGGAGGCTGCCGGTCTCGGCGTCTGCATGGCCAACGGCATTCCCGAAGTGAAAGCCGCCGCGGATTATATCACGGAGCGGGACAACAACCACGACGGCGTCGCGGAAGTTATTGAAAAATTTGTTCTGTGATCATCGGGCGGGCGCAAAAAAGCTGCGTACGGAAATGTCTCCGTACGCAGCTTTTGATTTATGTTTAATGTTGATGTGTGGTTTTTGCTGTTCAGCGTCTGCCTTTTCCGGAATGCTTCAGCATGTCCACGACACAGTAAATGGTCTCGGACACCACGATCAATCCGCAGACAGATGCCGCGATCAGTTCGCCGGTCATATATCTTTCTCCTCTTTTTCTGTAGTTCAACAGTTTTCAGCCTGATCAGTTTCCTGCTTGATGCAGCGCTTACATCATAGCGGTTTGCAGAGAAATGCGCAACGGCGAAAGTCACCGAAGATTTTCATGTTTTTCCCGGAAAACTGTCTGTTATAGCCATATTCGCATTTGATATAGCCCGGATCATCTATCTATCTCATTCATATTTTCTATTGGCGTATACGGTTCAGCCACGCCAGCTTCCCGGTTGTTTTTCGGGGCCTGACCCACCCGGGGCGCCTTCCCGCCCCGAAGGAACACAATACTTCCCGGTCGCTCTTCGGGGCCTGACCCACCCGGGACGCCTTCCCGCCCCGAAGGAACGCAATGTTTCCTGGTCGCTCTTCGGGGCCTGACCCACCCGGAATGCCTTCTCGCCCCGAAGGAACACAATGCCTCCCGGTCGCTCTTCGGGGCCTGACCCACCCGGAATGCCTCTATGACACGTAAAACGCGGCAGAATTGGCCGTTTGACGTGTATGCTTGCCTTGCCTCAAGCCTCATTTACACGTAAAACACGGCATAATAGCCCGTTTGACGTGTATGCTTGCCTTGCCTCAAGCCTCATTTACACGTAAAACGCGGCAGAATTGGCTGTTTGACGTGTATGCTTGACCGGCATCAAGCCTCATTTACACGTAAAACACGGCATAATAGCCCGTTTGACGTGTATTTCTGCCCCGCCGGCATGAAACCGCCGGCATAAGACCCCCGACAGCCCCCGGCAGCCCCCGAAACCCTTCGGCAGCCGCCGACATCCCCCGCCGGCCCCCCCGTCACATCATTTGTCCAGAATCATGGAAAGGCCGATACGCTTCTTCTTCAGATCCACCTCGACCACCTTGACGTCGACGATATCGCCCACGCTGACCACTTCCATGGGATGCTTCACAAAGCGCTTCTTTGACATGCGGGAGATATGCACCAGGCCGTCCTGATGGACACCTATATCTACAAAGGCGCCGAAATCGATGACGTTCCGCACCGTCCCCTTCAGCACCATGCCGGGCTTCAGGTCTTCCATGCTCAGGACGTCGCTCTTCAGGATGGGCTTCGGCATCTCGTCGCGCGGGTCGCGGCCTGCGGTGGTGAGCTCCTTGAGGACGCTCTGCACGGTGATCTCTCCCACGCCGAACTCCTCAGCCGCTTCCTTCACGAACTTCCCGGAAACCATGACCGAGAGCGGGCCGTCCTTCAGCGATTCCTTGTCCACGCCGAGCTTCGCAAGAAGCTGCTCCGCCAGTTTGTAGCTCTCCGGATGGACGCCGGTGGCATCCAGCGGCTCCTTGCCGCCGCTGATCCGCATGAAGCCCGCGCACTGTTCAAAGGCCTTCGGCCCGAGCTTCGGCACCTTCAGGATCTGCTTCCGGCTGGTAAAACGGCCGTTCTCCTCACGATAGGCGACGATATTCTTCGCGGTGGTCTTCGTGATGCCGGAGATATACTGCAGAAGCGGGGCCGATGCCGTGTTCAGGTCGACACCCACCGCGTTCACGCAGTCCTCGACCACCCCGGAAAGGGCTTCACCGAGCTTCTTCTGGTCCATGTCGTGCTGATACTGTCCGACGCCGATGGATTTCGGGTCGATCTTCACGAGCTCCGCCAGCGGATCCTGGACCCTGCGGGCTATACTGGCCGCGGAGCGCTGTCCCACATCGAACTCCGGGAATTCCTCCGTCGCCAGGGCACTGGCGGAATAGACCGATGCGCCCGCCTCGTTGGTAATAACGTAAGAGACCTTGTTCGGAAGTTCCTTCAGGACTCCCGTCAGGAACTGCTCCGATTCACGGGAAGCCGTGCCGTTGCCCACAGAGACCAGATTCACGCCGTATCGGGCCACCAGCTCGCGGATCTTCTTCGCGGCCTCCGCCTGCTTCCGCTCGTTCGTCGGCATGGTGGGATAGATCACCGCCGTGTCCAGGACCTTTCCGGTGGCGTCCACCACCGCCAGCTTGCAGCCGGTGCGGAAGGCCGGATCCCAGCCCAGCACCACTGCGCCCTCGATGGGCGGCTGCATGAGGAGCTGGTGCAGGTTCTTCCGGAACACCAGGATGGCGCCGTCCTCGGCCTTCTCCGTAAGGCTGTTCCTGAGTTCGCGCTCAATAGAAGGCGCGATCAGCCTTGCGTAGCTGTCCTCGATGGTCCGCTTCATCGCGTCCCGGGTCGCCGGGTTATTCCCCCGGATCAGCCGGCTCTCCAGAAATCCAAGGATCTCGTCCTCCGGCGCCTCGATGGCCACTTTCAGGATCTTCTCCTTCTCGCCGCGGTTGATCGCCAGAACACGGTATCCGGAGGCCTTCGCCACCGGTTCCGTGAAGTGATAGTAAGTCTCGTAGACCGTCTTCTCTTCCTCATCCTTCGCCTCGGAGGAAAGGATGCCCCTACGCTCCGTCACGGAGCGCACATAGCTGCGGATCGCGGAAGAGTCGGAGAAACGCTCCGCCAGAATGTCACAGGCTCCCTGGATCGCTTCCTCCACAGTCGTGACGCCCTTTTCCTCGGAAAGATAGGCCTGCGCCTCCTCTTCCAGGGTCTTTTCCGTCTTCTGGGCCCACAGAATGTCCGCCAGGCCGCTCAGCCCCTTCTCCATGGCGATGGTCGCGCGGGTAGTCCGCTTCGGCCGGAAAGGACGGTACAGGTCGTCGAGGGCGACGCTGGTCTCCGCAGCTTCGATGGCGGCCCGCAGCTCCTCGGTCAGCTTTCCCTGGGACTCGATGGTCTCCAGGATCTTCTCTTTCTTTTCCTCCAGGTTTCTCAGCGCGGTCAGTCGCGTTCCCAGAGTACGCAGCTGTTCGTCGTTCAGCGTGCCCGTGGCCTCTTTCCGGTAGCGGGCGATGAACGGAATGGTGCAGCCTTCGTCGATCAGCTTCGCGGCAGCGTCCACCTGCCAGTCCTGAACGCTGAGCTCCGACGCGATTTTCTGAATGATATCCACAGTTTTCCTCCATCAAAAGGTCATTTTCCCCGGATTTACGCGGGTTTTTCGACATTTATCCACATTATCCCCAGATTTTATGCGGCTTTTTGGGGATAACTTCATCTTTTTTACCGCAGCACTCCTCGCTGCGGGCGGCCGGAGGCGCGCTGCGCCTTGCTCACCCGCAAAAAATGGGTATACCCTGTCCGGTGAGCAGGCTCCCTGTTCAGGGTATGCTCATTTTCTGCGGAGTGCCGGTCAGAAAACATGATACAGAAAAATCCGCGCTTTGCAAGCCTTGACAGGTAGGCGGGAAAATACTTGTGATGGTATACTGAAAGTGAAGAACGCGCACCCCGCCGGACAGGGCACCCCGTCGGACAGGGCACCCTGCCGGACAGGGCACGCGCCGTACATAAGATCATCTAACGCAAAAGGGGGTTTCACCATGGAACAGGAAAAACAGATGTTTTCGAATGACAGCATTCTTGCATGGCTTACCTACTACGCGGAAACGACCAATGTCGATCTCCAGAAGGTCAAGATCCTGGACATCACCCGCAAAAACAAAAACCTGATCCCCACCGTCGAGTCCCACAACGCGACCCTTGTCTTCACGGAAGCCGGACACCCGGACATCTTCTACCGCATGTGGACCGCAGGGCTCGGCGAATGCACCGTCTGGTACAACGAGGGCAGCGATCCCTCCGGCCAGATCCTGCACAAACCCATCCGTGAGATGATCAACCGCGGCATCAATGCATCGGCCGCCATGCTGATCATGAACCCCAACGCCCGGTCCACCTCGAAGATCGGCATGAAGAACATGAACTTCTCCCGCGGTTCCGTCCACTACGTGGGCAGCGAGATCCGCGCCGCCATGATGTCGAAGATGCATATCGACCAGGCGGATAATATCTGTATCATCAGCGGCGAGAGCCTCGCGGTCGAGGCTGCCCTCCTTGCGCCGGAAGGCACGATCATCGCGGTGGAATACAGTCAGCGTGACCGCCGGACCCTTGAGGACAATGCCCACGAGTTCGGCCTCCACAACATCGAGATCATCGACCACGTGGACGATGAATCCCTGAAGGGGCTTCCCGTCCCGACTTTCACCATGCTTGTGGCCTCTGCCAGCATGGAGCAGGAGATCGAAGCCCTTCTCCGGGTGAACCCCCACATGGAGTTCCTGATCTACACCCTGGATTTCCAGTGTGCCGCTTCCCTGCCGGCGCTGTTTGACCACTACGGCATCGGCGATACCGAGGTGATCCAGATCTCCGTCAGCAAGCTGAACGCAAAGCGGAACATGGTCGCGGAACCCGCGCCCTGGCTCATCACCGGGCAGGCCTGAACAGCAGTTCAAGTCATGCTTCCGGAGGAACTATGAAAAGAAAATTCACTTTGAAAGAACGACTGCAGTACTGGTTTGACAACCGCATGTCCGGGGGCAGCATGGGCCTGCTCCGTCTGCTTCTGATCTGTTCCCTGCTGATGATCCTGGTGATCACGCTGATCATTACCGGCCTGCACTTCAATCCGGAGCAGAATTTCGGGGCCACACTCTGGGAGAGCTTCGCCACCGTCATCAATGCCTGGATGCCCTCCAGCGAGGACGGCCCCCTGTCCTATCTCATCATGCTGTCACTGGCAGCAGTGGGCGGCCTGTTCATCACCAGCGTACTGATCGGTCTCATTTCCACCGCCATCGAGGAAAAGATCACCAGTCTGAGACAGGGGCGCTCCATCATCCTGGAGAGCGGGCACGTCATACTCCTCGGCTTTACGCCCGGGGAATGCACCCTGATCCGTCAGCTGATCCTCTCCGCCGCAGGAAAACCCGAGGTGATCGTGGTCGCGGCAGACCTGGATCCCGAAGAAATGTGGCAGAGCATTACGGACAACATCACTATCCCGGACAACATCAGACTCATCTGCCGCCAGGCGGACGTCCATGACGCTGCCACGCTGGAGCGGCTGATGATCACAGAGGCGCGCTCCGTCATCATCAGTCCCCAGGACGACCGGAATACCATCAAGACGCTGCTGGCAGTATCAAACTTCATAGAAAAAGAGGAAGACTGCACCGTCAGGGTCAGTGCGATCCTGTCGGGGGTCGAACACCGTCTCCCTGCCTCCCTCATGGAGCGCCACAACGTTTCCGCCGTCCAGGCGAATATCGTCCTGGCAAAGATGATCGCCCACTCCTGCACCCAGAGCGGTCTCTCCCAGGCTTTCCAGGAGATCTTCAACTTCGAGGGCTCCGAATTCTATCTGCTGGACTTCCCGGAGTCTTACGGCATCACCTTCCTGGAGCTGATCATCAACACAGATGCCGGCGTTCCTGCAGGCATCCTGCACGACGGGACCGTCATGCTCAATCCTGCGCCGGAAACCGTCATACAGGAAGGGGACCGGATCCTGGTGTTCGCGGAAAACCGGTATCTTCCGAAGCTTTCTCCCGACCGGCACAAGCCGGACGAAATCCCGGCCCGGACTTCTGACAGTCCGGAACCTGCCCTCAGTAGCCGGAAGGTCACGATCATCGGCTACAACAAGGAACTGAAGACTGTCATCCGGGATCTCCCGGAAGATGTTTCGGAGATCCTGCTTGCCGGTCTCGACGAGGCACAGCAGGCAAAGATCCTCTCCCGCTTTGGGGGCCGCAGAGATCTCAAGATCACCTTTTTCGAAGAATCTCTGGAGGAAGAAGATTCCTATCTGGCGCTGGCGGAACAGTCTGACCATATCGCGATCCTCAGCGACTACAGTATGGAGGACGATGACGCAGACATGGAGGTCATCTTCCACATCCTGAATCTCCGGGATATCCGCAGCCGCTTCGGACTCCAGTTCAACATTACTGCGGAACTGTGCCTCAGCAGCAATGAAGCTCTCATCTCCACTTCGGACGGTACAGACTACATCGTTTCTTCCAGCATGTCCTCCCTGATCCTCGCCCAGCTGTCGGAAAGCCCGGAGCTGATCAAGGTATTCCAGGAGATCCTGTCAAACGATGGAAACGAGCTTTTCCTGCGGACTGCGGAAGAGCTTGGCTGCACCGGAAAGCAGACCATACGCAGTCTCCGCGGCATTCTCTGCCGGAAGCGCTGCATCCTGCTGGGCCTTCTGGGCGGCACTGCCGCCGCGCCCGAAAGTCTCTTCAATCCTCCGCTGGACCAGGAGCTGGACCTGAGACCGGAGGATCAGCTGATCATTCTCTGCGAGCAGTAATCACGGCGGGCAGTTGAAACATTGAGTAATTAACACGGCGGAGCGGCTGCATTAAGCTGGTTTCAAAAAGCTTAATGCAGCCGCTTCGTTATTTCTTTTATTCCTGCAGGTTTTTTGCCTGCCGGTTTTCGCTGTCTTCTTCTCACTGCCCTATTTCTGCCGATTGAAACAGGCTCCGGCTTTTTTCACCAGGTCCGTGAAAAGTCCCTGCATACAGGGCACAGTGTCCTGCAATTCCTCCGGATGCCACTGGACAAAGATCATGGATCCGTCCATGGTCTCCAGTCCTTCGATCACACCGTCCCCGGTCCGGGCGCTGACGTACAGTCCTGCGCCCGGTTCTTTTACGCACTGGTGGTGCATGGTGTTCGTGTAGACCTCGGTGCAGCCCAGGATCCGGGCCAGATGGCTTTCGGGGACGATGCTGACCTTATGTACCGTACTGGTCCTGTCGTGATGCTGGCCGTGAAGAAGCGTCTTTCCCGGATATTCCGAGAGATCCTGGTAAAGCGTCCCGCCGAACACGGCATTCGCCAGCTGGTGCCCCCGGCAGATCCCGAGGACGGGCATGCCCTGTTCCGCGGCATACTCCAGGGCGGCGATCCACGCCCGGTCGTAATATCCCGTGATCCGCCCGAGTTTCGGGGACGGATCTTCGCCGAAATACCGCGGGTCCACGTCCTCCCCTCCGGGAAGCAGAAGTCCGCCGCAGAGCTCCATGATCCGGAACAGGTCAGCATCGTCCGCAAAGGGCGGCAGGATCACCGGGATCCCGCCGGCCCGGGTCACGGCATTCGCGTAGGTCTCATTCAGTGCCGCCGCCGGCACCGGGTTCTCATTGTAAAGCACCGAGAGCTTGTGCGCCCCCATCACAGCGATCAAAGGTTTTCTTTCTGACATAGGATTCGCTCCTTCCTGCATCCGTTCTTCCGATCTTCTCACCCTTGGTTCCTTCCAGCTTCCGTCCTTCGGATCTTCTCACCCTTGGTTCCTTCCAGCTTCTGTTCGGCTTCTCTTCTGGTTCCATTATGCTCTTTTTCCGGCACCGGGTGAACCTTTCCCGGCTATTTCCGACACTTTTTGCTTTTCCGCGGTGTTTTCCCCGGACTTTTCCGTAGCCTTTTCCGCCAACCCGGTCCGCGATACACTGAATCGGCTCAACAAACATTTATTTTCAGTGTCGGCGCGATGCCAACCCGGCCCGCAATACACTGAAATGGCGCAATAAACAATTATTCTCAGTGTCGGCGCTGCCTCGCAGGAAAAAACTGGATATTTTCACAACCACCACGTGTCTGACCCGCCCGGAGACCCTCCTCACCCCGATGGAACATTAAGCTTCCTGGCTGCTTTTCGGGGCCTGACCTACCCGGAGACCTTCCTCACCCCGAAAAACGAGATAATTGCTCAGTTTGCCGGTGTATCGCGCCTCGAATTTGTCCTCCGTCTCTTGACAGATGTCCGCGACAACAGATATACTGGCACAAGTTCGTGCCGTCTGTGAACGGCAGGACGTCATCAAAAATCCGGCGGTGACGCCGGCATAGCCCAAAGAAAGATATTGATGGAGACAGTAGGATCCGAAGGACGATTCCAGAGAGCCGGGATCGCACGTGAAGCGCACCTCACGCGATATGGTGGAAGCCGGCATCAGAGCGCGGATCTGAACATCACTCCGGAATTGCGGCCAGAAACGCGGCCCGGCACGGTCTGTGAACCGGAACGGTCCCCCGCGGAATAGAAGCCGACGGTTTTCCCCGTTACAGGAAGCGCGTCTGGAACAGAGCAGGCACGGGAAGATGGTTTTCTTCCCGGCTGTTTGCGATGGGAGCACGCAGTCAAGGGTGGTACAGCGAAGGTATCAGGATACGAACAGTACAGGAGTCTTCGTCCCGTGACAGGGATGGAGGCTTTTTTTTTGCACAGGAGGAACAATATGAACAGGCAGATCACAGAGATCCGCTGGCACGGACGCGGCGGCCAGGGCGCGAAGACAGCTTGCCTTCTTCTGGCGGACGCCGCCTTCTCATCCGGAAAATATGTCCAGGGCTTCCCGGAATACGGCCCGGAGCGCATGGGCGCGCCGATCACGGCCTACAACCGCATCAGCGACGTGCCCTGCACCATCCACTCCAACATTTACAAGCCCAATTTCGTAGCTGTGGCGGACGAATCCCTGCTCTCCTCGGTCCATGTGACCGACGGGCTGGATCCGGAAGGCGCCATCATCGTGAATTCCTCCCGGTCGCCGGAAGAGCTGCGGCCCATGCTCCGCGGCTATGAAGGCGCGGTCTACACTATAAGCTGCCGCGAGATCTCCGAGAAGTATCTCGGCGGCTATTTCCCGAATACCCCGATGCTGGCGGCTGTCGTGAAGGTCAGCGGAATCCTGGACCCGGAACGCTTCATTGAGGACATGGAAGCCAGCTTCCGCCACAAGTTCGCGACGAAGCCCCAGGTCATCGAAGGAAATCTCGAGTGCCTGCGTGAATCCATGAAGCAGGTGAAAGGCGGCGCGGCCAGCGGCGCAGCCTGCAGCAGCGGCGCGGCCCGCAACAGCAGCACAGCCTGCAGCAGCGGCGCGGCGGAAAAGGAGGGACAGGCATGAGCTACATCAAAGCGGAAAATATCAATGAAAAGTCTCCCTGGCAGGAGATGACACCGGGCGGCGAGATCTACGAGGGCGGAACTGCCCGCCTCACGAAAACCGGCGAATGGCGCTCCAACGTCCCGGTCTGGGATCAGGGGCTGTGCCGTCAGTGCCTGCTCTGCGCCCCCTTCTGCCCGGACTCTTCCATCCCGGTCATCGCGGGAAAGCGTGTGGACTTTGACCTTGACCACTGCAAGGGCTGCGGCATCTGCTGGAACGTATGTCCCTTCCATGCCATCGAAATGCGGAAGGAGGTGCGCGAATGAGCATCCGGGAACGTCTCTCCGGAAATGAAGCTGTCGCCTACGCGATGCGCCAGATCAATCCGGACGTCTTCGCAGCCTTCCCCATCACCCCGTCCACCGAGATCCCGCAGTATTTCGCGCAGTACGTTGCGGACGGCAAGGTCGATACGGAATACGTCACCGTGGAGAGCGAACACTCTTCCATGTCCACCTGCATCGGTGCGGCGGCAGCCGGCGCCAGAGCCGTGACCGCCACCAGCTCCGCAGGCCTCGCCTTCATGTATGAGGTCCTCTACGTCGCGGCGTCTTCCCGCCTGCCCATCACCCTGGCATGCGTGAACCGCACCCTGACCGGCCCCATCAACATCAACAACGACCATTCAGATTCCATGGGCGCCCGGGACACGGGCTGGATCCAGATCTACTCCGAGAACAACCAGGAAGCCTACGACAACTACCTTCAGGCGATGCGGATCTCCGAGACGCCGGACGTCCGCCTGCCCATCATGATCTGCCAGGACGGCTTTATCACTTCCCACGCCGTCGAGAACATTCTTCTCGAGGACGATGCTGACGTGAAAGCATTTGTGGGCGAATGGAACCCCGAACACGCCCTCATCGGCCGCGACCACCCGCTGGCGGTCGGCCCCTACGACACCTGCCCCTATTGTATGGAGCACAAGGTCCAGCAGGCCGAGGCCATGAAAAACGCGAAGCGGGCCATTCTGGAGGTCGCCGCGGACTTTGAAAAGACCTTCGGCAGAAAGTACGGCTTCTTTGAGGAATACCGCATGGAGGACGCCGAGCTTGCCCTGGTGCTGATCGGCTCCACCGCCGGCACCGCGAAAGCCTGCGTGGAACAGCTCCGCGCGAAGGGTGTGAAGGCCGGCCTTGTCAAGCTGCGCGTCTTCCGTCCCTTCCCCATGGAAGAGATCGCAAAAGCCCTCTCCGGCGTGAAGGCCGTCGCCGTCATGGACAAGAGTGAAGGCTACTCTGCCGCCGGCGGTCCCCTCTTTGCCGAGGTCCGCTCCGCCTGCTACGATCTTCCGAATCGTCCGCTGATGACCGACGTGGTCTTCGGCCTGGCAGGAAGAGACTGCGCGGTCGAGGACATCGAACGCGTTTACCGTCACCTGGAAGAAATGGTCCGGACCGGAAAGCCGGGTCCGCTCTACATTCACATGGGACAGCGCTCCAGCGCTGAGGAGGTGCTCTGATGGCATACAATCACAAAGTCGAGCTTTCCAAGCCGGAACGCTTTGTCGGCGGACACCGTCTCTGCGCAGGCTGCGGCGCCGGAATTGCCTGCCGCGCTATGACCCGCGCCCTGGAGCCGGGCGACCGGGCCGTCATCACCAACGCCACCGGCTGCCTGGAGGTCTCCTCCTTCCTGTATCCCTACACCGCGTGGGAGGACAGTTACATCCACTCCGCCTTTGAGAACGCGTCCGCGACCTGCGGCGGCGTCGAGGCGGCATACAACGCCCTGCGCCGCAAGGGAAAGATCGGCGGAAACTACAAGTTCCTGACCATCGGCGGCGACGGCGGCACCTACGACATCGGCTTCCAGTCCCTGTCCGGCGCCATGGAGCGCGGTCACGACATGGTCTACTTCTGCTATGACAACGAAGCCTACATGAACACCGGCATCCAGCGTTCCAGCTCCACCCCGCGCTTTGCCAGCGCCACGACGAGCCCCTCCGGCACCGTCTCTACGGGCAAGAAGCAGAACAAGAAGGACCTGACGGAGATCATGGCGGCCCACGGGATCCCCTATGTGGCCCAGACCACCTTCATCGGGAACTTCAAAGACTTCCACAACAAGGCCCACCGGGCCATCTATACCAAGGGGCCGGCCTTTGTGAACATCATGGCCCCCTGCCCCCGCGGCTGGCAGTATCCCGCACACCTTCTGCCGGAGATCTGCAAGATGGCAGTGGAGACCTGCATCTGGCCCCTGTACGAGGTGATCGACGGCCGCTGGTACCTCTCCTACGTGCCGCGGAAGAAGCTCCCCGTCGAGGAGTTCATGAAGCTGCAGGGCCGTTTCCGCCACTGCTTCAAGCCGGACAACGAATGGACCATCGCCGCCGCCCAGGAATGGGTCGACGAGCGCTGGGAGAAACTGCAGAATAAGTGCGAGTAAACGAATCCTTACTCATATCATTGAACAAGCGCCCGTGTCCTTCTTCAAAACCATCGTAGATCAAGGGTTTTGAAAAGGATACGGGCGCTCTCAATTATTTTTAGGCACCGATGCGTTCACTCACACGCGCATGTTGCGGATGAGGCGGATGACGGGGCGGTAGAGGGACAGGACGAAGAATCCCGCCAGAATGCCGCCGATGATGTCGGTGATCCAGTGCACGCCGGAAAGGAAGCGCGTCAGGATGGTCAGGATGCAGGCAGCAGTCAGCACTGCGGTGAAGACCAGGCGGTCCCGGGAATTCCGGATCCGGAACTTCATCTGCTCCGCCGCCGTAAGGAAGACCGCCACCGCCAGCAGGGAGTGAGACGAAGGATAGGACGCCGCCAGCTGACCGTCATCCAGCACCGGACGGTAGTTGATGACGACGAACTCAAACAGAATGTAGATCAGCACCGTCACGGTATAGATGACCATCAGCGCCAGGCTGTCCGCGGCAACCCGGTCCGGACCGCCCCGCTGGATGCACTGCCGTATCACATTTACTGTCTCCAGCCCTGCCAGCAGTATGGCCAGGATCCCCAGGATCTTTGAGAGAATGTAAAAGATCTTATTCGTCCCGATCGCTTCATGGACAGAAAGATTGAAGTCGGCAAAGCCCACTACAGAGTTCTGCGGTCCCACCGGCTGACGGTTCACAAAAGCCACCAGAAGCGTGAACAGAATAAAAATGGCAAGCCACACAAGCGAAGGCCGGAAATCCGCCGGTCTCCTGCTGTTCTCAAATCTTCTTCTCATAAAAATTCCCCCGAATCTGAAGCTTTTTTCCACGGCGGCAGGCACTTCCGAACCGACCCGCCATCGTTTACATAAATATATCACACCGGAGACAAGGCGGAAACCGTTTCCCGGGATTCTTTTTACCCTCTCCCTGCGGCAGGGTGCCGGACAGGACTTCATACCTCAGCGGCAGCGGTACCGGACAGGGCTTCATACCTCAGCGGTATGGCCGGCACTCCGGTCCCGGTATTGGACACTGCCGTAAAACTATATTAGATTTTTGTTGTTTTTCAGGAACAGATTGGGTATTCTATAATCCTGTAATGGTATTTTCCGAAATACCTGCTTCTCAGACTGACTTTGAAAGGAAAACGGAGAATTTTTAAATGGGCGGTATTTTTGCAGCAGCACTGAAAGAAGACTGTGTCTTTGACCTGTTTTTCGGGACGGACTATCACTCACATCTCGGAACCCGCAGGGCAGGTATGGTCGTATACGGTGAGGACGGTTTCGACCGTGCGATCCACAACATCGAAAACAGCCCCTTCCGCACGAAGTTTGAGCACGATGTGCAGAAAATGCACGGAAACATGGGTGTCGGATGCATTTCCGACTTTGAACCTCAGCCCCTCATCACCCGCTCCCACCATGGGACCTTCGCCATCACCACCGTCGGAAAGATCAACAACCTGAACCAGCTTGCGGACCACATCCTTGAGAACCGCGGGACCCAGTTCCAGGAAATGAGCGGCGGCAGCATCAACCCCACCGAGCTCGTGGCGGCGCTGATCAACGAAAAAGACAACTTCATCGACGGCATCCGGTATGCCCAGGAGATCATCGACGGCTCCCTGACCATGATGATCCTCACAGACAGGGGCATCTACCTGTCCCGCGACCGTTTGGGCAGGACGCCGATCATGGTCGGAAAGAAAGATGAGGGCTTCTGTGCAAGCTTTGAGAGCTTCTCTTATCTTAACATCGGGTACGAGGATTTCCGCCAGTTAGGCCCCGGCGAGATCGCGATCATGACGCCGGACGGTGTCACGACCCTCTCCGCCCCCGGCCCGAAGATGCGGATCTGCACCTTCCTGTGGGTCTATTACGGCTATCCCTCCGCCAGCTACGAGAACGTGTCCGTTGAGGCCATGCGCGTGCGCTGTGGCCAGCGCCTGGCGCGCCGCGACAAGCTGACGAAAAACGAGATCGACAGCGTTGCCGGTGTCCCGGACTCCGGAATTGCCCACGCCATCGGCTACGCGAATGAGTCGGGCGTGCCGTTCTCCCGCCCCTTCATCAAGTATACGCCCACCTGGCCCCGGTCCTTCATGCCGACCATCCAGTCGAAGCGCGACCTCATCGCGAAGATGAAGCTGATTCCGGTGCGTGAGCTCATCGAAGGGCAGCGGCTCCTGCTGATCGACGACAGCATCGTCCGCGGGACCCAGCTCCGGGAGACCACGGAATTCCTGTACCGAAGCGGCGCGAAGGAGGTCCACGTCCGGCCCGCCTGCCCGCCGATCCTCTTCGGCTGCAAGTACATCAATTTCTCCCGCTCGAACTCCGACATGGAGCTGATTGCCCGCCGGGTGATCCGGGAATTCGAGGGCGATGACGTGCCCCGCGAGGTTCTGGAGGAGTATGCGGATCCGGATTCCGAACGCTACGCGAAGATGCTCGACAGGATCTGCGAACAGCTGGGCTTCACCTCCCTGCGCTACAACCGCCTGGACGACATGATCGATGCCGTCGGGCTGCCACGGGAAAAGCTCTGCACCTACTGCTGGGACGGCAGAGAATAAGCTCCGGCCGGCCTGCCCGGTACTCTGCAGGCAGAATGCGGCACAGAAAAACGAATTATGGAAAAGAAGGGAAAGAAAATGAGTAAATTCAAGCTTCTTGCCATAGGGACTCCGGTCTTCTTCGCGGTCCAGGACGATGAAGGAAACTTCACGGAAAAGGAAGGCGAGATCGTCGAAGTCACAGAGACGGATCCCGCGTACAAATCCGGCGGCCCCACCTATGAGATCCGGGTCCACGCGGAGCGCCGCGTCTACAACAGTGTTCCGGCCGATGTGGTCCGCGAGCTGACCGCTGCCAGCGGCGTGGAAGACGGCGAGTACGGCTTCTCTGCAGAGGACGTGGAGCGCGACTTTCTGAACGCGGTGGAGTCTCTCTGGTACGGCATGGATCCCCGCGGCGACGAGCATACCTCCCTCGACAAGGCAACGGAGGAGCTTCTGCTCCGGGCGCTGAACGAGGACGATTCCGGTTTCTTTATCGACAACGACAACCCGCCGGAGGACGAGGACGACCCTCCGGCAGGAGATGACGACTGACCGGCCGGAAAAAACGACTGACCGGCCGAAAAAAAACGACTGACCGGTCAGAGAAAATGACTGGCCGGGAAACGGTCCATCCGGAAGTATACACAGTGAATGCCCCGGTCCGGGATGATCCGGATCGGGGCATTTTTCTGCCGTCAGCGTTTCTGCTTTCTGCGCTTCAGATAAGTTCGATCACTTCCAGATCATCCGGCACATAGAGTCCGCCGGAAAAGTACTGTCTTCCCTCCGCAAGATAGCGCCGCTTCCGCTCTTCCAGAAAAACGTCCTCCGAGTGATAGAGCACCAGGTTCTTCACACCCAGGCGCTCCGCGGTCTCACAGGCTTCCTTCACTGTAGAGTGGAAGTATTCGTGGGCGTGGAAAAAAGCTTCCTGCGCGTCCTCACAGAAGGCCTCGTGGAGAAGCCAGCGCACGCCCTCGGCGTACCTGCGCCCGCATTCCTTCAGCGGCTCGTCCCCGCAGCAGGTGAGGCGTTCCGTTCCTCCCGCCTCCAGCTCCATGGTGAAGCCGAACTGCTTTGCTTTCGCGGAGCCGATGTCGAAGAAGGTCACGTTCCGCCCCATGATCCGGCAGGTATCCCCGTCCTCCACCGTGATGAAGCGGACATTCTCCTCCATCTGCTTAAGCAGCGCCGGCTTGAACAGGCCTTCCGCAAAGCTCTTCAGGAGCCGGATCACCTCCTCATGCCCGTAAAACCGGTACTCTCCCGTGACCCAGCCCGCGTGCAGCCGCTTCGTGACCATCCGGAGGACCCAGATCATCCCGAGAATGTGGTCCGTGTGCTTGTGGGTGATAAAGAAATCCCGGATCTCCGCGATCTTCACCCCCGCCGCATCCGCCTGGCGGAAGATACCGTTTCCACCGCCCCCGTCCACCATGAAGGAGCCTGTATGGTCCGCGAGGACAAAGCAGGTATTGTAGCATTTGGTGACCATGGCCATTCCGGTGCCGAGCATGATGAGACGCATGATGTTTCCTCCCGCCCGCATTCCGGGCAATTTTCAGTTAACTGTATCTGGATTTTCATTAATAGCGGCATTTTGCTTTTTTGTGTCAATTTAATTTGTTATACTGTACGCATCAGCGGCCGGATCTCAGGGCCGCTCCCGGCATCAAAACGCATCAGACCGGACCGCCCGCCTTCCGCGGCGCAGGTTCCGGAACGCCGCGGCAGAGCGGCAGAAAGGATCTCTATGGACTGCAGGATCATTATGGACAGCGTCGGTGACCGCACCGAAGAAATGAAGGCGGAGAAAACGGTCCGCATGGTGCCGCTGACCGTCATCATTGACGGAAAAGAATATCGGGACGATGATTCCCTGGACACCATGATGCTGCTCCGGGAGATCAAAAACAGCAAGACCTGCCCCAGGTCCGCGTGCCCCTCTCCCGAAGAGTTCATGGAAGCCTACCGTGAAGCATACCCGCATGAGACCTTTGTGATCTGCGCTTCCTCTAAACTGACCGGCTCCTACAACAGCGCAGCCCTGGGATGCCGGCTCTTCCTGGAAGAACATCCCGACGCGAAGATCTCCGTTATCGACAGTCTTACCGCGACTCCCGGCTCCGGCCTGATCGCCCAGTATATCCTGAGCCTGAAGGACCGTCTGTCCTTCACCGAACTGACAGACTGGATCGAGAAGTTCAAGCCCCGCCTGCAGACCCGCTTCGTCCTGGAAGACTTAAGCTTTCTGGAGAAGAACGGACGTCTCAGCAGGCTCGCGGCCTTTCTGGCACGCCAGCTGAAGATCGTCCCGACCTTGAAGGCCATTGAGGGCGAGATCGTTCTCAGCAGCCAGCACCGCGGCGTAAAGCGGGCGCTGGACCGCCTGTTCAAAGAGATCTGCGACGACCTCCGCAAGGACCCGAAGGAGTTCCTGATGATCTCCTACTGCAACTGTCCGGATCGGGCCGCCGATCTCCGGGACCGCCTGCTGGCGGAATTCCGGGACATGAAGATCCATATCTTCCCCACCGGCGGCATCCCGACTCTTTACGCCGGCGACCATGGAATCGTCACGGCATACTGATTTTGTGCCGGTCTCCGACTGTCATGTCAAATAAAGCTCCTTCTGCGCAGCCATCACGGCTGCGCATTTTTGTCTCCCCACTTTCCGGTGATCAACGCAGCGCCGCCGCGGGCAGAATCATCTTCCCCGGCATTTTCATTCTGTCCGGCATTTTCAGTCTGTCCGGCGCCCCAGCGGATCCAGAAGATCTCATTTCCCGCGGAGACAAGAATGTGGTACTCTCCTTCATCGTCCTGCCATCCGTGGACCGTGCCCGCCAGCTCCCGCGGGGTGAGCCCGGACTTCCGATCCTCTTCCGTCGTCGGGAGAAGGACAGTGATATCCTCCGCGTGATACTGCTGCTCCGGCCGATCCTCTTCCATGGCACGCCGCAGTGCCTCCAGGGCCTTCGCGGCGCTTTCCAGGCCTGCGGGGCCCTCCGGATCCTTACCGGCGCTCTCCGGGCCTGCGGGGCCCTCCGGATCCTTACCGGCGCTCTCCTGGCCGGCCGGTTCCCCCAGCGCCTGCAGATCCGCCGCGTTCACTTCCGAGACGCAGTATCCGTGCAGCGTCAGCGCAAGCATCTCTCCCTGCAGTTCCGCTTCCGCGGACATATTCTGTACGGCAGCACCCGCCTCACCGGCTGCGCTGCTTTCCACGCTCCCGTCCGTTCTCCCGCAGCCTGCCGCTGCAGTCAGGACGAACAGGAAAAGACAAATTCCGAAAAATCTCTTTTTCACAATTCCTCCAAATGCAAAAGCCCGCATTTACAGCCCTTCTTTGATCCTCTTCCGGATCCGTATGCTATAATGCAAATCAAAGCTTACAAAACAATGGAGCGGAAACGCTCCGGATTCATCATATCACAGAAGGAGCAGCAGCCCATGGAAAAAACCGTGATCACCAAAGATTGTGCAAAAGCCATGCTTGAAACCAGGTTTCTGAAGGTCTACGATCTTCAGTACGCCCCCGGAAAGCACTACTACAACGCCACACGCCGCGGTCTGGACCGCCTGGTTGCCGTAAAGACAGATGAGGAGTTCCGGAAGCTTCTCCCCGACGCCGTCAGCATGGTCGTGGTCATCGCCCCGGAAAACGAGGAGCCGCGGCTCCTTCTCACCCAGGAATACCGTTACCCGACCGGCCGCTTTCTGCTGAGCGTCCCCGCAGGCCTCATCGATCCGGAGGACGCCTTCTCCGAAGAGCCGCTGCCCGCAGGGATCCAGGACGCGCCGGAAGGCCATGCGCCCCTGCTCCGTGCCGCTGCCCGGGAACTGGAGGAGGAGACCGGCATCGTCCTCACTCCGGAAGACCGGCTTTTTGTGCTGAACCCCTGCCTTTTCAGTTCTCCCGGCATGACCGACGAGAGCAACGCCATAGTCTGCGCTGTGGTCCGCCATCCTATCGCGGAAGAGCTTTCCGCCGGCAAGGACGCCAACGGCAGCGAACAGTTTGAAGGCTGTTATCTGCTGACCGCGGACGATGCCCGGGCGGTCCTTCGCTCCGGCCGGGATGAAGCAGGCAACTTCTACTCTGTGTACACCTGGATCGGCCTTGCCTCCTTCACCGCAGGGCTGTGGAAGGAGTAAAAGCAGAACAACTACAGTATCCGCGGGATTTTCCGAAAAAGGATGAAAACGCCGTGAAAGAAGATTTAATAATGGTTTAAGTTTTGGCCGCGGCACTTCCCGAATGTGTAAAATACGGTATAATGCAGAAACAAAACCGATTTATCAGTTTCTGCAAAACAAAAGCCGCCCGGAACGGCGGCAGAATGGAGATATGATCTATGAGAAAGAAAGTACTGCTTGCAGCGGCAGTCAGTGCTGTCGCACTGTTCTGCGCCTGCGGAAACAACGGCGGGACTCCCGCAACCACTGCAGCTCCGGAAACCACTGCGGCGCCTGAGACCACCGCGGCTCCTGAGACCACCGCGGCGCCGAAGGAGCTGAAGGAGCTCGGCGACTACGAGGTCACCTCTGACGGAGACACCCTTACCTTCCGCGCTTACTCAAATCCGACCACCGGATACACCTGGGCTGCGGAATCCTCTGACGAGAAAGTGATCGCCGTCACCTCCGACGACTTTGAAGAAGCAAAGCATGCGGAAGGCATGACCGGTGTCGGCGGCATCCAGACTATCGTCCTCAAAGCCGCCGGGGAAGGCAGCTCCGAAGTCACCTTCGCCTATGCGAGAAGCTGGGAGAGTCAGAGACTGGCTGAGATCAAGGCGGACGTCAAGGTCGACAGCGATAAGAAGATCTCCTTCGAGACAAAGGAGACCATCGAGATGGGTTCCGTTCAGGAACTGCCGGAGCTTCCGGTCTTCGCCTATGAAGGCAACGGCGTGATCACCCGCGCCATCGCTGACTACATGGGCGGGAACTTCCGCACCGGAAAGCCCGGCGAAACTGCGGTCCCGGTCGCAGTCGTCGGCTATACCGATGACAGCAGCAGCTCCGACGTCCAGGCCTACGGCGGCTACTGGGTCTACAACTGCAGACTGGACGGCACGACGCTGGTGGTGGACAAGGTCACCAATCTGAGCGGCATCCTGCACCTTGCGAAGCAGGACGGGAAGTACGACGTTTTTTCCATCGAACCCCTGGATCCGAGAAGCATCGGAAGCATGACGCTGAAGCGTTTCCACGACCCGGAGATCATGGCCGATATCGTCGAGGCATTTGACATCGAGAGCGAGAAGGCAGTCTCCGTGAGAGATACCTTCTTCGGAACTTATGCGGAGGCCTGCTCCGCAGCCGGCATCACCATCGAGAACGTTGATTTCGGCAACGGCCCGCAGCCGCTGAAGTAAAGCACAGGACCGCCTGCCGGACGATTCCGGAAGACGCCGGTTTGTGGCCGGTTTAATTGATCTTCACCGTGTCCCCGCGCATTCCGGGGTACAGCGGTTCAAACACGAACTCCTCCCGGGGAGTTCGTGTTTTTTCTTTGGGTGAATACTCCAGCGTTGCACAGACCGCCGGCTCCATGGCGGCGAAATACTCCAGCGTACTGTAATTTCCGATCCGGTTTCCCGTGAGATACGCCCGTACCTGCTCCACTCCGGAGGGTTTTGTGATCAGATAGAGCGTGACCGATGCAGGGTCCTCCGGCGCGCAGGAGACAAAGTAGTCCAGGATCCGGTCAGAAGCTTCATAAAGGGCATCCGCGTCCGCAGTCCCCGATGCCGGGGAAACATAGATCACCGCAGAAGGACGTACAGCCTCCGCCTCCAGTTCATGCAGCGCGAGATGGGTCAGCGCGGCGAACCGTCCCCCGTCCGAGGGATCTTTTTCCACACCGGCACTCCCGGCATCCCCGGATGCTCCGGCATCCCCGGATGCCCCGGCATCCCCGGATGCCCCGGCATGGTCCGCCGAGATTTTTTCCGCCTCCAACGGCCGGCCCCAGCCCACGGTGTCCGCGAGTCCCACCGTGAAATACCATTTCCCGTCCGGCATCCCCTCCAGACATTCCTTCGTGAGATATGCCTCGGTGTTGCGGCTGATGCGCTGGGCCGCGTAATTGTCCCAGAATTTGTCATCCCTGACGTTCACGTCCACGCGGACCAGCATCTCCGGGTATGCGTTGCTGTGAGCCGCCGCCGTATAATAATCCTCCAGAAGAATGAAGGGCCAGAGCTCATAACCCACGATATTTGAGCGCCCGTAGACCCGCTCCACGGTGAAGGGCTCCCCGTATCGCGCTTCCAGAAGCTCCGCCGTATGGGCAGCCCGCTGCGCCCGGACCAGTCCTGCCCCGGAAAGAGCGACGCCGCCCAGAAGCGCCACTGCCCCCGCGAGGCCGCAGAGGGTCATCCCCAGCCTCCGGAGAGAGAATTTTATTCCATTCTTTTTCATTCGTATATGCCTCTTGATATCTCAGCGGGAGAAGCCCCCGCTCCTGACAATATTTCTTTCATCATAACACGGCGCAGGAAACGGAACTTCAATCTTTCCTACAATCCTCTTAAGAATTTCACAAGAATCGGTCCATAATCCGGTCATAATCTTCCGGTATGATATAAACATCTCAGGTGAGACCCACCTCACCGAAAAATCTCATAAATAAATGGCCGGCGTATTCTCAGCGCCGGCCACTCTCCTTTTTACGGGACTTTTTCCCGGTTTTTTTATGCCTTTTTCGCAGCCCCGGCGGATCCTTCCGCGTCCTTGGACCGGTACAGAAGAAGAACCGATGCAATAAACACCAGTCCGCAGCCCACGATCAGGCGGAACGCCGGGATGTAGCTTCCCGTCAGATCCGCGATGGCGCCCGGCATGATGCTGGACATCAGTCCTCCGAAGGTGTAGCTGACCTGACAGTTTTTCAGGACCCGCGGGAAGGTTGCCTGCGTGCTGAAATCTGCCGCCAGGATCGAGATTCCCACAGTGCACACCGGCGCACCGATGTTGTAGAGCGTCTCCGTCACATAGAGGAAGGCGTCCGGTGCGTCCTGAGTGAGCGTCATCAGGAAAAACGAGAACGTCAGGACCGCAAGGAACAGGACCGTCGTAGTCTTCGCGCCGAGGATATCTGTCATCTTTCCGAACAGGATCTTGGAAAGGATCAGGATCCCTCCGCCGAGGGAGAACACAATGGAGATCACTGCCATCTCATGATTCGTGGTGCGGTAAAGCATGCTTTTTGCCTGGGATGCCGTGAGTCCCACGACGCCGTTCATCAGCATAGCCAGGATCAGCATCCCGGTCTGGAAGGCGGCTGCGGTCCGGACGGCTGCATGATCCGCCCGGCTTTCCGCCGCGTCCGTCTCAGTTTTACGCTTCTCTTCTTCCGTCTTTCCTTCCCCGCGTTTTTCCGCCGCAGCTCCTGCATTTTCCTGTCCCGGGGGATCATTCCGAATCAGCAGCACCGTCGGGATGGAGATCACGGCGATCAGCGCCGCAACCGTCAGGAAGGAAACCGTCAGTCCGTAAGCTTCCACCGTCCGCCTCACGATCTGCGGCAGAAGCATGATGGCAAACCCGCTTCCCGTGGCCGCGATTCCCATGGGGAAGCCGCTGTCCTTCGGGTACCAGCGGCGGATCAGCAGCGAGGCCGGGATCATCGCCCCCAGACCATAGGAAATGCCGAACATCAGACTCGCGATATGGTACATGAAGTGCGCCGACGCAAAGGCGTACATCAGATACGCGCAGAAGGAATTCAGGAAGGTGACGGCGACGCCCTTTTTGATCCCCATCGCCCGGTAATAGCGGTCCGAGACCGCCATCACAAAAAGGGACGAGACGTACCGGATCGTCGTGAGCAGAGAGACCTGGGTGTTCGAGAATCCCCGCATTTCCCTGAGATACGGGAAATAAACGGAGAAGGCCGTGCTCAGCATACCCATGTTGATAAAGACCATCAGCAGTCCGCAGATGCAGATCACCTTCCGGTACGGGGACGATGCTGTCGTTGTTTCTTTTCTGTCCATTTTTCTGTCCTGTTCTTCTCTGCCGGCGCACCGGCGTGATATTTTCTGTTCCTGCCGGTCTTCCGGCATCTTTTAAAAAGAATTCTATACCCTGCGCGGATTATTGGATACCTTTATTTTCCAAAACAGGCAGGCAGATGCCTGCAGGGCCACTGGCGCAAAGAAAAAGCCCTACGGTTCCGCACCGTAAGGCTTCCTAAGTTTTTTCTGTCCGCTTCAGATCAGTTTCAGGAGGGAGATGACCCCGACCACCAGAAGGACCGGGATCACAAATACCGCGAGGCCCAGTCCGACGACGCCGAGAATGCCGACAAAAAGGTATCCTGCCAGGGTAAAGATAAAGCCCAGCACCTTCCCGAAGATCCCGAGGAAGAAAAAGAAGACTTTTGCCGTGATTCCCAGAAGGAAAAACACAAGCAGCAGAAAGATGATATATGCCATTTAACGATCCCCCGTTCAAAAAACAAAATAATAGATTCCTGTCGTCGATTATAATATACTGAATGCGTGAAAAATATGTGAAGGACGGATTACAATATTATGATTTCCCTTGATTCCCGGACAAAAAAACCAAAGCTCTGGAGCCTTCTGGTCCTCTCCCTGGCCATGATCCCCGTCCTTCTCATCCTCTACCGCACCGGCACTGCCGGCGGAACTCAGGAAATCCAGCTCTGCACGGTCCGCTCCGCGTCCGTTCTTCTCTGTCTCTATTACATGGCTGCGCTGTTTCTCCTCGGGAACGCCTTCCGGAAGCAGCTGGAATACAATCCCTACTCCTACAACGTAATTTACTACTCCGGCTTTTTCTTTTTCACATTCTTCATTCTCGAGATCCTGCTGTTCCTGATGCTGGGCAGCTTTACGGAAGCAGACCGGCTGGGCACCTGGGACGCGCTGATGACGACCCTGCTTTACTCCGCCCGGACCTTTGTGATCCTGTCCCTGCCGATCCTCATGACCTTCTGCGCCGGACTGTTTATCTCCAACATCGGCCTCATCCGGCGCGAGCGGAAAAGCTTTTCGAACATTCTCGGGATGATCCTGTCCGTCATGATCTTCCTGGGCGAAGTCTTCCTGATCCTCTGCGAGACCGGCGTCTTCGGGCCGCCGCGCAGCCACATGCTTCACGACCTCGGCATCAACCTCTTTGCGGCTATCTTCCTCTATTTCGAATGCATGCTGATGGGCACCATCGTGGCCGACGGGATCGCCGCTTTGATCGAGCCGCCCTTTGACCGGGACTACCTGATCGTCCTGGGCTGCGGTATCCGGGCCGACGGAACTCCGACACCTCTTCTCCGGGGCCGTCTGAACCGGGCCATCGAGTTCTATTACCGCCAGCTCAACGAGACCGGGAGGGAACTCATCTTTGTCGTCGCCGGCGGCAAGGGCCCTGACGAATCCATCCCGGAAAGCGAGTGTATGCGGAACTACCTGCTGGAGCACGGAATCCGTCCCGGACAGATCCTGACAGAAGACCGTTCCACCGACACCGCTGAGAACATGCGCTTCTCGCGGGAGGTCATCCTCAAAGATCTTGCCGCCAAAAATAAAGTGAATCCGGACGCGGCCGATGCCGGCAGACCGGAAGGTCTTCCTCCTGCGGACGATGCCGGCAGCCCCGCAGATCTTCGCCCCGCGGTCGAGCCTTCCCGGCCCGGCAAGCTCCCGACAATCAACCGGATCGCCTTCTCCACCACCAACTATCATGTCTTCCGCAGCGGTCTTCACGCGCGGCGCGTGAAAATGCGCGCCCTCGGCATGGGAGCTCCGACCCGCTG
The DNA here is from genome assembly GCA_902793685.1 of uncultured Lachnospiraceae bacterium. GTDB lineage: Bacteria > Bacillota > Clostridia > Lachnospirales > Lachnospiraceae > Moryella. Next base: position 17,355 of record CADBEN010000019.1, on the reverse strand, counting down.
GTACTTCTGGCCCAACGCCGCGGTCCGGGAGTTTGTGGGACTCCTGACCGCCCACCGCCTGAAACAGGCCCTGATCCTGACCGGCATCGTCCTCATCTACGCCGGCATGACCCTGGTGGTGTATCTCTGAGGAACCTGTATTTCTCAAAACCGAATAGTACAGCCCCGAAAAAAGACCTGCCGGATCAAAATGATCCCGCAGGTCTTTTGCTTACACCGTTTTTCAGATACCGGCCGTTCTTTCTGTGACTGTGTCTGTGCACCGGCCGCCGTCAGAAATCAAAAATCCCAGTTCATGTCAAACATGGGAAGCGCCAGCGCAACGATGTCGTTCTTAAAGGTGACGATGCCGTAACCCTTCGCCTTTTCAGTGTACCAGGTCAGCGATTCGACAAGCACCTTCTCGTTTCCGATCATGGTCTCCTCACTGGAGCTGTATTCATGGTAGGCGCCCAGAATACCGACGACCTCTTCGTAGGTCATGCCTTCCTTGATCTTTTCGAAATCTTCCTTCGTGATGAACTTGTAGGGCGTCCCTTCCGTGGTCACGTCGATCCACTGTCCGAACGCATTGTAGGTATCGCCGTCGTCCGCGACTCCGGCAACCAGCGGAATCGATCCGGTCTCATCCAGCCAGTACCACTCTTTGTCATCCTCGTCATAGACCCACTGGCTGATCGCGTAGGTCCCGTCATCCTTGATGTAGTACCAGAGCGATTCGTCATAGCTGGATCCGAAGAACTCCGACGGCGGAGACGTATGGGTCCACTCTCCCGCCCAGGCAGTCAGCGCCCCGGCGAGGACAGTCACGGAAAGGACCGCTGCGGAAACAAGCGCGGTCAGAAACATCTTCCTCTGCTTTTTCATGGTTCTCCTCCTTGCGGTTCATATCTTGTCACTGCAGCTGAAAACTCCTTGCAAGACTATTTTACAATACTTTTCCTCCCCTTTCATCTCCGGAAGCATTACAATTTCGTGAACCCCCGGACAGCCGCAGATCTGTAATCGCTGTCCCGCCGGGACGGATTTGTTATATACTTGCATCTGTACACCTGTCACTGCTCAGAAAGGAATCAGAATGCCAGAACAGAACCGCTTAAGCCTTGCCCCCGGCGGACATAACAGTCCGGAAGACTATATTCAGTCGCTGCTTTCCTGTGCGCCGGTCCGCGCCGTCATGGAATACCTGAAAGAAAAGGACGCGGAGACTCTCGCCGTCCAGAAGGAACTCTGCTCCATCCCCTCCCCCTCGAACCACGAGGAAGCCCGTGCAGCGCGCTATTATTCACTGCTTTCCGGCATCGGCCTCGATGAAGTCCGGATAGACGAAGCCGGCAACGTGATCGGCCTGCTCCGCGGCGCAGACACGAAAAACAGGACCGCCGCCCGGAAAACTCTCCCGGCCGTGGTCCTGGCCGCCCACATGGACACCGTCTTCTCCGCCGACACCGACTGCACGCCGGTGACGAAGGAGGACGGCATGGTCTGGGCGCCGGGCATCGGCGACGACACCCGCGGCATGGCGGAGGTCTACATGATCGCGAAAGCTCTCTGCGCCCTGGGGATCCGTGCCTCCCGGGATATCCTTTTCGTGGGCGATGTGGGTGAGGAGAGTGTGGGCGATCTCCGAGGCACCCGCCATCTGTTCACCTCCGGCCTGAATATCGGCGCCTTCCTCTCCATCGACGGCGGAAAGCCCGAATCTCTGGTCACCAACGCGATCGCCAGCTGTACGTACCGCTTTACCTTCTCCGGCCGCGGCGGCCACGCCCTGAGCGATTTCGGCGTTCCGAACGTGAACAATGCCATGGCCCGGGCAGCGGCCCGCATCGCTGACATGGAAGTTCCGGAAGATCCGCGCACCGTCTTCAACATCGGCGTGATGCGGGGCGGCGTCTCCCCGAATGCCATCCCCTCCGAAGCGTACATGGACGTGAATCTCCGCTCAGTGGACAGCGGAGAACTGGACCGTATCTGCGCGTACACGGAAACCTCGGTCCGGGACGCGGTCGATGCCGAGAATGCCCACTGGGCTTATCCGGACGGGAAGGTCACCGTGGAAAAAACGATCCTGACCCGCCGTCCCGGCGGAATCCAGTCTCCGGACCTGCCTCTGGTGCGGACCGCCGTTGCCGCATACCGCGCCTGCGGCATGGAACCGCAGATCTCCAAAGCCGCCAGCACCGATTCAAACATCCCCATCAGTCTCGGGATCCCTGCTGTCACCCTGGGCCGCGGCGGCCGCTGCTACGGCACTCACTCCGTGAATGAACACTTTGACCCCGCAGACGCTTATCTCGGCGTGCAGAAAAACTGCCTCCTGCTTCTCGCGGCGGCGGAATATTAATTCAAGACTCACCGGTGGGACTTGCACACCGCGTATGCATTCTCTCCGGCCAAGGCAGCAGCGGGGCCGGCATTTGCCGGCCCCGCTGCCTTATCATTTCAACGTTTCAGTTCAATTCTTCCACAGGATGTTCCTGAAGCAGATCTGCTGCTCGTTACGGTCGTAGTCCCAGCTGTGGGCCGCTCCTCCGCCGCACCACTTCTCCTCCGGACACTCCGCGCAGGTCCTGTTAAGCGTCGACAGCGGTTTCCGAAAAAGCCCGAACCGGTTCCGCCACACATCGCTGAACTTTTCCTGCAGCACACTGCCCTGAACAGTCTCAGGCCGCCGCTCAATATCGAGACATGCGCCGATGTCCCCGTTCGCCATGATGCTGGCGGTGTAGACGCCCGCATTGCAGAAAAAGTACCAGTCCCGCACCTCGCGCTCGTAATCCAGTCCCAGGAAATGGCTGCAGCCGTACTGCACCGGGATGTCCGCCTCGCGCTTCTCCCGGATGAAGTCAAACATCCGCCGCTGATCCTCCGGCGTCAGCATGAGATCCGGATGTTCCTTCGCGCGGCCGATCGGCTCCAGGCCGACGACGCGCCAGGAGTCGAGGTCCACTTTCTCAAATATCTCATAGAGCCGGTCCAGCTCCTGCATGTTCTGATGATTCAGGACGGTCGTGACCTGGATCGCCCGGAATCCGCCTTCGTCGATCAGATTCTGAATGCCCTGCATCGCCCGCTTCCATCCGCCGGGCAGCCCCCGCAGCCTGTCATGGGTCTCCGGAAGGCCGTCAATGCTGACGGAGATGGTCCCCATCCCCGCTTCTCTCAGCTTCCGCGCCACATCGCGGGTGATGAAGGTGGCATTTGAGGTCATGCCCCATGAAAAGCCCATGCGGTGCGCTTCCTGCATCAGCGGAAAGAAATCCTTGTACAGAAGCGGCTCCCCGCCGGTAATGCAGAGCATCATGCGGCTGATGTCGAAGTTCTCTTTCACATCCTCCAGCACGGCGAGGTACTGCTCCGGCGCAAGGCCCTGGGGTGCGCCGGGATCACAGCTGCTCCCGCAGTGAAAGCAGCGCGCGTTGCACTGCAGCGTCAGCTCCAGAAACAAGTGCCTGAGCTCCGGCTCGATGAATTTCTGTTTCCGGTATGCCGCCAGCTGATCCAGCTGCGCTTTCTTCAGGTCCAGCAGCATCTCCCGCGTTGCCTGAACACCGCTCATTTCCGGGCTCCTGTTCCCGCAGCTTCACCCGGCCCCTGCGCGGGCTCGTCGGCCTGCGGCACAGCGGTTTCCATCTGCCGGAACATCTCCGGCGGACCGTAAAGTGCGATCATCTCATTTCTCGAAGGTTCATAGCAGGTTTCCGGCGTTACCGGTTCCGGCTCTTCCTTTGTAGTTTCCGCAGCTGTGCTTTCCGGCTCTTCTTTTGTAGTTTCCGCAGCTGTGCTTTCCGGCTCTTCTTTTGTAGTTTCCGCAGCTGTGTTTTCCGGCCCTTCTTTTGTAGTTTCCGCAGCTGTGTTTTCCGGCCCTTCCTCCGGATCGTCGGCTCCGAGCATCGACGGCGGGCCATAGACATCCTCCGGCTCATTCTCCTCGGGAACGAACTCTGTTGCCGGATGATACGTCTCCAGCATCTCCGGCGGACCGTAAAGGCACTCCACGATATTTTCCTCCGGAACGAACTCCGTCACCGGGATATCGCCCTCCGGTGTCTCGTCGATGCCGAACATTTCCGACGGGCCGTAAACTGCCTCCGGCACATTCTCCGAAGGTTCATATTCCGTACCCTGCTGAGTCGTCTCAAACATCTCCGGCGGACCGTAGACATCCTCCGGGACATTGTTCGAAGGGTCTGTTTTCGTGAAATATTCCGGCGGGCCGTAGACCGTCTCCGGGCGGTTCCGGCACGCCGCGAACTGCACTGCCGCAGCAGCTGCCAGTGCGCCGAACGCCAGACGTCTCACTGATTTTTTCATAAATTTCACCTCCCTGATGCACAACAGGTGATTCTGTACGCATATTATATCAGATATTCCGGAGCGGTTGCACGCGGCAGACCGCTTTGACCTGCACTTCCGGCAGCCGGTCTGGATTTCACGGCTTCTGTTTCTCCGGCAGCCGCAGAAGAAATCCGAAGCTGCGGTCGATGATCCCGCACAGGGGATATTCGATCATCATCACCAGCGTCAGCGCCGCCAGGTGCCGCGCCAGATATCCCGGTCCGAAATCCGCCGCCTGGCCTGCCACCGCTGCCACGCCGCCCCAGACCAGGTTCACAAGGTACCACTCCAGATGCGTCGCCATCACGATCAGAGAATACCTGCCGAAATACGTGAAAACAGAAGAATATTTTTCCAGCAGTTCCGCCGCCTGGCGCAGGAATCCGTATGCAGCCGCAGCCGAGATCAGCAGCAGGACCGGAAAGCGGCCGAACTGCGCCGTCCGGAAATCCATTCTGTAAACGGCCGGGATCACCAGACTGACTGCAAAACACAGGATCGCAGCCGGCATTCCTTTTTTTGTGCCGACGATCCGGTCAAACACCGGTCCGACCCAGGCGCCTTCCAGAATAATCGCCGCCGCAGCCAGACTCCGGATCACCACCAGGAAAATATCACTGGCGATCCCGTCTCCGCCGCCGGTCACCACCGCAACCGTCACTGCGAAGATCCGGTCAATGAATGCCATCGCCCCCAGTCCCGCAAGAAACACCAGGATCTCCCAAATGCACGGACGGGTGAATGCGCCGGTTTCCCCGGTTTTTCCCGATTGCCCGGTTTCTCCCGATTGCCCGGTTTCTCCCGATTGCCCGGTTTCTCTGCCTGCTTTCGTCTTTGCGGGATTCCGGCCGGCAAGTGCTGCAAAAGCAAGCACACTTCCGAAAAAAAACACCGGCAGGAACCAGAGGGTCCCCTTCCCGACCAAAGTGAAGATGCACCGCATCCAGACGGTGACCATTTCCCGGGATATCTGCCCTCCGTTCAGGCAGAGGACCGCATAGTCAAAGAAGACCGCAAGGACGGAAAAGGTGAAAAACGGCCACAAGACCGCCGCGGCTCTGTGCTTCGCAAAGCTGCCGACGGATGGTTTCCGGCCCCGGATCATCAGATCTCCTGAAACAAAGAAAAAGACTGCCATGGCGAAGGAATTGAACCACAAAAGCAGCGGATTTTCCGGAAATCCGGACACTCCGGAAAGATGGACCGAGACCACCGCGATGATCGCCGCTCCCCGGATCCAGTCCGGCCACGCCAGCCTCGTCCGCGTGCCGGCACCCGCCATTCCGGCTTTTACTCCACCTGCCTTCGCCGTTCCGCTTTCTGTCGCACCGGCACCTTCTATTCTGTTTTCTTCCGGATTTCTCTCCATGGATTTCTCCCGTTTTTTTGAATTCTTCTGTATATTATATCGAATATTCCCGGATCCCGGCAGATTTCCGCCGGCAGAACAGTAATTTCTCCCTGAGCCGCCGGATTTCTGCCGCTGCCGCAAAATTTTATCCCCCATTCGCAAAATTCGCGCTATAATTGCATGGATTTACGGTTCCGGTCTCAGGCTTCCGTTCCTGCTTCGATCCGGAAACGGCTTCTCTCAAGTGCCGGAACCATCACTTTGTATTTCACCACGTTGAGGTTTTACCAATGATTGGGACAGGAACGATCGTCAATGCCGCCGCAATTGTCGCCGGCGGATTTATCGGAATGGTCTCCAGGGGACTCATCCGGGACCGCATGCGCGAGACCGTCACAAAGTCCATGGGCTTCGCCGTTATCGTGATGGGGCTCGGGAGCACAATGTCGAAGATGCTGACTGTAACGCTGACCGCTGCACCTGCCGCGGCTGAAGCATCCGCCGGCGCTGTGGGTGGTGCGTCCGGCGCCGGAGCTGCGGCTGCCGGAACCGGGGCTGCTGCCGGAACCGGGGCCGCCGCCGGAACCGGGGTCGCCGGGCTTTCCGCCGCCCTCGGCACCCAGGGCACCATGATGATGATCATCTCTCTTGCGCTGGGCGCGCTGATCGGCGAGATCATCGACCTCGACGGCCTGTTTGAACGCTTCGGGACCTGGCTTCGGAACCGGACCGGGAATGAGAATGACACTGGTTTCATTGATGCCTTTCTCACCGCGTCGTTCACCGTCTGCATCGGCGCCATGGCCATTATCGGCTCTATCCAGGACGGACTTTACGGCGACCCGTCGACGCTTTTTGCCAAATCTATCCTGGACCTCATCATCATTGCGATGATGACCGCTTCCCTCGGGAAGGGCTGCATCTTCTCTGCTATCCCGGTCGCCATGCTGCAGGGTTCCGTCACACTGCTCGCCGGTTTTCTGGCACCGTTCATGACTCCGGATGCGCTGAGCAACATTTCTCTTGTCGGGAATATCCTGATTACCTGCGTCGGCGTGAACCTGGTCTTCCCGAAGACGATCCGGGTCGCGAATCTTCTTCCTTCGCTGGTCATCGCCGTGATCTTCGCGCTGGTATAATCAAAGCCGGCCGGCATGCTTTCTCCGCTAAAAAGATGCGGCAGGAAACCCTTTCCTGCCGCATCTTCTACAATTCTATTCAATTTCCGCTGCCCGACCAGTCCTTTCAGTCCGACCAGTCCGGCTCCCCGGTCCGGTTCCCCAAATCAGGTCCACAGGCAGGTTCCCCGGATCAGTTCCCCGGGAAGGCTTCCACGAAGAGGACGCCGTCACTGCTCCCGCCGGCTCCGGCCGTGCTTCCCGCAGCCCCCGAGCTCTGAACGACACCCTGGGCGGCAGTCTCAGCCGGCGCCACACCCTGGGCTGCCGTCTCCACCGGAGCAGCAACCACACTCTGAGCCGCAGTCTCCGCCGGAGCAGCAGTCACACCCTGAGCCGCAGTCTCCGCCGGAGCAGCAACCACACTCTGGGCCGCCGTCTCTGCCGGCGCCGCCTGCACTGTGGCTTCCGCCGGAGCGGCAGCCGCGCCCTGCGCTGCCTCGGCAGCATCGTCCCCGGTGACAGTACCGGCTGCCGCAGTCTCCGCCTGCGCCGCCGCGTTCCAGCCCTTCATCTCCGCATAGGCCTCGTGGCCCACCGTGAGTTCCAGCGCCGCCTCATAGAGCACGTCCTTGTTCCTCTGCCAGACGCCCTCAAAATCCGATTCCGGCAGCGGGCAGGTTCCGATTCCTGCCTCGATCGTGACACAGGGAATCCCCTTCATTTCGCTGAGCCAGGTCTTCAGGCTTCCCACGCCGGTACCGTTGTTCTCCGCGGGCACCAGGGCATATCCGCTCGAAGCCTTCACGACCTCGGCGATCTCCCGGCTCCGGTTGTTCACCGCTTCCGAGCCGGTGGGGGCATACCAGTAGAGGACCTGTCCCTGCATGTGATAGCTCAGGACCTCATCGAACTGCGTACTCTGGATCATCTGGACCATCACCCGCGTCTCCGGCTCCGACTCGACAAAGGGCCCCTTGTAAAGATCATTCGAGGCCTTGGCGCGAAGATCGTTCAGGCCGGTCCAGCCGTTGGTGGCGAAATTCCGGTTCAGGTCGACGCCGGTCGCCGTGTTCTTCCACTTGTTCAGGTACCAGATATATTTGTTCGCGTCGTCAAAGATACCCCAGGAAGACCAGCTCTGAAGGATGTTGTTGACCGTGTTCTTCATCTTCTGCGTCTTCATGCCGTCCACGCCGTACTGCGAGATGGCGACACCGTCGGGATTGATCATCGGAAGCACGTGGAAACAGACGTCCTGCAGCATCTGGTCGCCCGCGTTTCTGCGGTCCAGAAGATCCTTCATCTGGCGCATGACGACCGGAGTCACCATATATTCCCGGCCGTGCATGGTCGCGATCACCAGGATCTTTCTGGAAGCCGAGGGGTTCCCGATGACTGCGTGCCAGAGTTCCCGGCCGTCCGGCGACTGCCCCATGGAGCCGCAGTCGAAGCCGGAAATGCTCTTCAGACTGTTCAGGTCCGCCGTCAGCTGGTCATAGGTATACATGCCCGTCCCGTTGAAATAGTAGCCGCCGACCTTGGACGAGACCGCGCGGGGCTCGTATTTCGGGACATTCGCATTCGAACTTACCGCAGCCGCCGTTCCCGGGCCTGCGCCGTTCATCGCCGTGTCCAGCTGGAAATTCGGCGCTGCATAGCTTGTCAGCATTCCCGCCGGCATTGCGGAGAAAACCGAAACCGCCGAGATCATAAGCGCGCATGCGGCCGCCCGGAAACCTGCCGCTCCGCGCATTTTATTCTTTGTCATCATTCTTCCGTCCACCATTCCTCTTCTGTTCCGTAAAAGTTCTCCCGTGCAGAGCATTTCACTCCGCAAGGATTCTCACGTGCAGAACATTTTACTCCGCAAGGATTCTCCCGTGCAGTGAGACTTTCAAGTGTCAGTATACCCGCCTTTGCCCGTAAAGTCCCGCAGAAAACTATTACAATACTTTTACTTTTCCCCATTGCGCCGGGATATAATGTACGTAACGACCAGCACCCCGGAAAAAAGAGTGAACTCCGAATGAAAAAGAGTGTACCCCGAATGTAAAGGAGTGGACTCCGAATGAAAAAGAGTCCGTGGTGCTGACGGATCGCAAATGTCTTTACTGTCCCGCGGCGGCCCTCCGCCGCAGATCGGAGAAACCTATGGATGTGATCACCGCCCTGAAAGAACGAAAAGAGACCGTATGGCTGAACCCGGACCTCGCCCACGCCGAGCCCCGCAGCGGGATGGCGGGCTACCGCTTTGTCTACGTCAAAGCCGCCCAGGAACGCTTCATGCGCTTCCTTCCCTACATCGCCTCCGCTTTTCCGGAGACCGCGGCGAAAAAAGGCGTGATCGAGTCGGCCCTGATTCCGATCCCTGCCATGACCGCCTGGATGAACGCGGACGATGCCGGCATCCGCGGCCGTGTTTTCTTAAAGGACGATGCCCGGCTTCCCATCGCCGGTTCCGTGAAGGCCCGCGGCGGGATCCATGAGGTCCTGAAGATCGCGGAGACCCTGGCCATGAACGCCGGCATGCTGCATCCCATGGACAATTACGCAAAGCTCGACTCCGACGAGTTCCGGGCCTTCTTCGGACAGTACAAGGTCCAGGTCGGCTCCACCGGAAACCTCGGGATCAGCATCGGCCGCATGGCTGCCCGCCTCGGCTTTCAGGCCATCGTCCATATGTCCTGCGACGCGAAGCAGTGGAAAAAGGATCTGCTCCGGAGCGAAGGTGTCATCGTGAAGGAATATGCCGGTGATTACGGCCAGGCCGTGGCCAGCGGACGGAAGGAGTCCGAGGCCGATGAAAAGAGCTTTTTCATCGACGACGAAAATTCCGAGGACCTCTTCTTCGGCTACGCCACCGCCGCGCTGCGCGTCCATGTCCAGCTCCGGAAGCTGAAGATCCAGGTGGACCGTCAGCACCCGCTGTTCCTGTATCTGCCCTGCGGCGTCGGCGGCGCGCCGGGCGGCATCACCTACGGCTTTAAGCAGGTCTTCGGGGACGATGTCCACTGCTTCTTCGCGGAACCGGTGGAGGCGCCCTGTTTCACCCTCGGCATGGCCAGCGGGAAGATGAGCGAGATCTGCGTGCAGGACATCGGCCTGACCGGGCAGACCATCGCCGACGGACTCGCCGTGGGCCGCCCCTCCGGCTTTGCCTGTGAAAGGATGAAGCCCCTGATGTCCGGCGCCTTCACGGTGTCAGATGAAAAACTGCCGGTGTATCAGCAGAAGCTGATGGAGCTGGAGGGGATCCGGCTTGAGCCCTCCGCCTGCGCAGGCTTCCGCGGGCTCGCCGACATCGGCCGCGCAGGAAACGGCGCCGCCGGCGCGGACGGCTGCGGCACGGACGGCTGTGGCGCGGACGGCTGCGATGCCGCCGGCGCGAAGACCGGCGGAAATGACACCGCGGCCGTATGGAAGGAATATCTCGACGCCCGCAGTCTCACGGATGTCATGGATCAGGCAACGCACATCGTGTGGGGCACCGGCGGCGGACCCGTGCCGTAAGAACAGCTGACGGATCCGGCGGGCTTATGCCGCAGTATCTGTTTCCGGCATCGCCTGTGCCGCGGCAGCGTTTTCCGATGCCGCATCACATATTTAAGCGTTTATATATGCTTTTACAGGCTTTACATCCTTTCATTTATGTGTTACCGTTATCTCAGAAGAGCCACACACTGCGGCCGGCCGGGGAGTCCTTCCGGGAGTCCCTTTCCGGCGGCCGCCTGCGCTTCCGGAAAAGGAGACATCCATGCGGGAAAGGAGGAATCCATGCCGCGAAGAAGCATCGACCGCTCCACCAAAGGAACCGGCGACCTGATCGACCTGAAGACGGGTCAGCTCGCCGAAAAACCAGTCTACCCCGTCCTCTGTGAGAGGATCCGGTTTTTCCGGGAAAAATCCGGGCTGGAGCAGAAGGCCCTGGCAAAACAGATCGGCGTCAGCTCCAATGCCGTCAGCAACTGGGAGAACGGCCGGGGACGGCCGGACATCAATCTCCTGCCGGACATCTGCGCCGCTCTGGGGATCACCATGTATGATCTCTACGCCCTCGAAGACCCCTCCGTCCGCTGGTCCGCCGAAGAGCAGCAGTTTCTGGAGACCTTCCGGATCCTCTCTCCGGGCCATCGCCGGGCCGTCGTCCAGATGGCGGAGACCCTGGTGAAGGTCCAGGAGGCGGAAAGCTGTCCGCCCATCCGGCGCCTCACCCGCTTTGACCGCTCCCTCTCCGCCGGTTTCGGTGATCCCACCGAGTTTGACGGCAAAGGGACGCCGGTCTTCCTCTACGCTTCCCGGGAGGTGGACCGCGCCGACTGTGTCTTCACCGTCAGCGGCGACAGCATGGAGCCCCGCTTCCACGACCGCGACCTGGTGCTCGTCTCCCGCATCCCGGACGCCCCGGACCTGCAGCACGGAGAGATCGGCGCATTCATTGTCGGAAACGAGACCTATATCAAGGTCTACGGTCGGGAAGGGCTGGAATCCCTGAATCCGAAGTACGCGCCGCTGCGCTTCGCGGAGACTGATGCCGTCTATCTCATCGGCCGCGTCACCGGGATCCTGGATCCGTCGCAGATCGCTTCCGCGGAGGACGTGGAAAAATACCGGCTGCTGCATCCGGAGGAATCATGGACCGGGTCTGCCTCTGCATCGACCTGAAATCCTACTATGCCTCGGTGGAATGTGTCTACCGGCATCTGGACCCGCTGAAGGCCCGGCTCCTGGTCGCGGACCCGACCCGGTCCGACCAGACTATCTGTCTCGCGGTCTCTCCCGCCCTGAAGGCCATCGGCGTCCCGCCGCGGCCCCGGCTCTTCGAGGCCAAACAGGCCATCCGGCTCTACGAATCCCTGCACCGCACAAAGGTGGACTACATCATCGCCATCCCGCGGATGGCGGAATATGAGCGGATCTCCGCCCTGATCTATTCCATCTATCTGAAATACGTCGCCCCGGACGACATCCACATTTACTCCATTGACGAGTGCTTTATCGACTGCACGGCGTACCTTCACTTCTACCGGAAGGAGGCGGAAAAAACCGGCGTCCACCCGGCCCGCGTCCTGGCGATGACCATGATCCGGGACGTTCTGAAGACCACCGGCATCACTGCCACCGCCGGCATCGGCACCAACCTCTACCTCGCCAAAGTCGCGATGGATATCGTCGCGAAACGTTCCCCTGCGGACCGGGACGGCGTCCGCATCGCCGAGCTGAACGAGGACTCCTACAAATTTCTGCTCTGGGACCACCGGCCTCTCACGGATTTCTGGCAGATCGGCCCCGGAACTACCCGGCGCCTCGCCGCCGCTTACATGTTCACCATGGGAGAGGTCGCGGAGCGCACCCAGTGGGATGAAGAGTATTTTTACCGTACCTTCGGGATCAACGGGGAGATCCTCATCGACCACGCCTGGGGGATCGAACCTGTCACCATGCAGGACATCAAAAATTACCGTTCGGACAGCCACAGTCTCTCCAACGGCCAGGTCCTGCCCCGCCCCTACCGCTTTGAGGAGGCCCGGCTCGTCTTCCTGGAAATGATCGAAACTCTGTGCGCCGACATGCTGCGAAAGCACCTGTCGGCGCCCGCTTTCACCTGGTGGGTCTCCTACGACTGGAAAAGCCTGGAGGCCTGCCCCGGATACAACGGCCCCCTCGCGGTGGATTTCTACGGCCGCCTGCACCCAAAGCACACCGGCGGGACCGTGAACATGCGGACGCACACCAACTCCCCGTCCGCCGTCTCGGACGCCCTGGTTCAGTCCTTCGACCGGCGGACTGATCCCCGCCTGCTCTTCCGCCGCCTCGGCGTATGTGCCGAAAACACCGCGGAGGACAGCGGCTTCTTCCAGCTGGACCTGTTCACCGACTATGACGCACTGGAAAAGGAACAGCGGATCCGGCTGGCGGAGCTTTCCATCCGCCGGAAGTATGGCCCGAATGCCGTCTTCAAAGGGCGGGACCTTCTGGAAGGGGCCACGACTCTGGAGCGGAACCGGCAGATCGGCGGCCACCGCGCGTGACGGCACGGAACCGCCGCACGCGGCTGTCCCAAACTGCCGGGACAGCCGTTCCAAACTGCCGGAAAAGCGCCGTCCGTGTCCCGTATTTTACGATCCTGCTTTATAATGAAAAGAGGAGGCAGCTTCCATGGCTGAGCTCGGATATCTTCCCATGCCGGCCGGCTTCCGCTACCGGGAGATCTACGCCCGGGGAAAGCCCCGGCACAGCAGAAATGACAGCTTCCGGCTCCGGCACCCCAGCATGGATCCCGGAAAACGCGCCAAGATCTTCGCGCCCTTCGACGCGCTGGCGGGCTTCAGCGACGCCCTTGCCGCCGTCGATGCCGCGCAGGAAACCTGAACCAAGGGAGGAGAAACTATGTTATTCTGGAAAAAAGAGAAAAAGACCGCTCCCCGGAAAACCTACGATAAAGAGACCCGGAAACCTGCCATCCGGGTCAGCATCTGCTCCGGTGAAAAGGTTGCCGGGTTCCAGGAGATCAATTCCGGAAAGTTCCATGAGATCCAGCTGATCCGGACCGACGCGGATCTGGAGGAATTTCTGGAGACGTACGGTCTGAAAAAAGAAGAGGTCGCGACCATCTACTAAACAGCATCCGGAGGTACCGTCATGGTCATCAGAGATATCCGTCAGGACACGTCCGACTTTGTCCTTCTTTCCGACATGGTTCCCCATATCATTCAGGAGATCCGCTATTTTTCATCCCACAATTTCATCGGTGAACGGATCAGCGGCTATGAGGAGCCCTGCGCCATTCTGACCCGGGAAGCGGCAAGAGCCGTAAAAAACGCGGCGGCTGCGTTCATGGCCCAAGGCTATATGATCAAAGTCTTTGACGCATATCGCCCGGCCTGTGCAGTCCGCCACTTCCTTCTGTGGGGCATCGAGGACACGGATATCCGCATGAAACCGTTCTTTTATCCGGAACTCACAAAGCCGGAGATCTTTGAGCGGGGCTATGTCGCCTCCCGCTCCAGCCACAGCAGGGGCAGCACCATCGACCTGACGCTTCTGGACATGGAGACCGGAAAAGAGGTGGATATGGGCTCTCCCTTCGATTTCTTCAGCCAGGTCTCCCATCCGGATTACCGCGGCATTACGGAGGAACAGTACCATAACCGCCAGAATCTCCGGAATATCATGATAAAAAGCGGATTCCTGCCGATAGACTGCGAATGGTGGCATTTCACCCTGGAAAATGAACCCTATCCCGATACCTACTTCGAGTTCCCGGTCTGTTCCCGCGGCCTCGGGTGATCCGCCCTGCTCTCTCCGGTGGCGTAGTCGATCTCAATTCCCGGCTGGACATTGTAGAGGAAAACATGGAAACAGACGTCGACCCCCTTGTCTTCCAGGGACAGTGCCTCCAGTTCCACCCCCCGGGCCACCGTTTCCCGGCCTTTAAAATACGGTGTCGCCCGGTACAGGACATGCTCATCCGAATCATCCAGCACCCTGGCCACACTGATTTCCAAAGGCCGCATCAGCTCCATATTCATATATTCCGTGCCGGTGATCAGATTCCGCTCGTTTGCGTTCTGCCCTGTCAGGGAATAGGCGATCAGATGGCAGCGGTGATAGAGAAACGGCGGCTCCGAATCGATGATCCCGGGATACTTTTTCTGTCTCCAGCCGCTGGGCCGGATCTCCCCGATCTGCCCCCGCTCTGTCTCCGGCATCATGGACCAGTGGAGAAGCGCCATGGCGCTTCCGCAGCGTCCCAGCTCGTCCGGCTCACTGTAAGATTCTCCGGAGAAATTCTCCCGGTCGTACTTCGTAAATCCGGGCCGGTTTCCGTTCAGCTCGATCACATCCCGGCCGTCATAGTCCGGGATCAGTTCCGGCGCCGCCTCCGCAATGCTTTTTGACGGCTCCGCATCGGAAAACACCGGAAAACCCGCAGCCTCTCCGTCGGCGCCGGCCCCTCCGCCTGCCTCAGCGCCGCTTCCGGCGCCATTCCCCCCGAACAGGCCGTTCCCGCCAAAGGAACCGCCGCCGGGAAGTCCGTTCCATCCGGACTGACCGCCGGACAGACCGCCTTTATACGCGGCGCCGAGACAAACCGCCAGCAGCGCCAGCGCGAAAAATTTTCGAAATGAAGACCTGCTTCCCGTAGCCTTTTCCTCCCCTGTCTTTTCTACGCTTCATTGTACAACAGACGGACGGCGAAGCAAATGCGGCGCCGGAGACGGCGTTTCGCTCCGGAACATTTCGTTCCGGAGCTTCTCCCGCTGAGTTTGGGATTTGCCTGCGGGTCTTCTCCATCCGGGGTAAGACTTCGGTTGACAGACCGGAAGTCTCCCTGTATACTTGCACTTGCGGCTTTTTACGGGTCTTCCCGCATGCCGCCGGCAGTTCATTTGTACCTTCCTGCCGTTAAACAAAACCGGGACAGTTTTTTTGTGCGTAAAAAAACAGGTCCGGACGAATGGTGCCGGTCCTTTTTTTGTATCCGGAGGAAGTTTATGAAAGCACTTGTGCTGTCCAGCGGCGGGGTGGATTCCTCGACCGCGCTGGGACTGGCAGTTCAGAAATACGGAAAAGAAAACGTCATCGCCCTGTCCGTTTCCTATGGGCAGAAGCATGACCGGGAGATCCGGGCCGCCAAAGCGGTGGCGGAATATTACGGGGTGGAACAGCAGTTTCTGGATCTGAGCCTGATCTTTCAGTACAGCAGCTGTTCCCTGCTTCAGCAGTCGGACAAGGCGATTCCCGAAGAGAGCTACGCGGAACAGCTTCAGAAGACGGACGGCGCGAAGCCGGTCAGCACCTATGTGCCCTTCCGGAACGGCCTCTTCCTCTCCGCGGCTGCCAGCATCGCCCTCAGCAGAGACTGCGAGGTCATCTATTACGGTGCCCACGCGGACGATGCTGCCGGGTGCGCCTATCCTGACTGCTCGCCGGTCTTCAACAAGGCCATGAGTGAGGCAGTCTGGGAAGGCACCGGCCGCCAGCTCCGGATCGAAGCGCCCTTCGTGAACGGAAACAAGGCAGACGTGGTGCGGACCGGACTGAAGATCAAGGTTCCTTACCACCTGACCTGGTCCTGCTATGAGGGCGGTGACAGGCCCTGCGGGAAATGCGGCACCTGCATTGACCGGGCGGCAGCCTTCGCGGCAAACCATGTGAAAGACCCGGCGCTGGAAAACGGGACGCCGGAAACGGAAGGAGAACAGAAATGAGCGGACGGGAAAACGAAAACCTGAAATCTCTTGGAAGCAAAGTCACGAACTACAGCATGGACTACGACCCTTCGGTCCTGGAGACCTTTGAGAACCGGCATCCGGACAACGACTATTTCGTCAAGTTCAACTGCCCGGAATTCACGAGCCTCTGCCCCATCACGGGACAGCCGGATTTCGCGACCATCAGCATCTCCTACGTCCCGGACAAGCGCATGGTGGAGAGCAAGAGCCTGAAGCTTTACCTCTTCTCCTACCGGAATCACGGGGATTTCCATGAGGACTGCATCAACAAGATCATGAAGGATCTGATCAGACTGATGGATCCGAAGTACATTGAAGTCCGCGGCTGGTTCTATCCGCGGGGCGGCCTTTCCATCGACCCCTACTGCAACTACGGACGTCCGGGGACCCGCTGGGAAGAAGTCGCCTGGGACCGCCTGTCCCGCCACGATATGTATCCGGAAAAGGTTCCGGGCCGGGTCTGAATTCCGGAACCAGCCACCGGCAGGATCCGGATAAAGAACTGATCCCCACCCGTTTTACGATGCACCGGCGCGGATGCCGGAGAAATGAGTAGAAATGAGAACAAAAACCTCAAAAGCTGATTACATTGCAAAGGCCGGCCTGATCGCTGCGCTTTACGCCGGGCTCTGCCTTGCGCTCCAGTCCATCTCCTTCGGCCCGATCCAGGTCCGCGTGGCAAACGCCCTGATGATCCTGCCCTTTTTCACCAGTGCGGCGATCCCGGGTCTGTACGTGGGCTGCCTGATCGCAAACCTGATCGGCGGCGGTGTCATGATCGACGTGGTCGCGGGAAGCTTTGTCACCCTCTTCGGCGCCATCGGCGCGCGGCTGCTCCGGAACACGCCGTGGCTCATGCCGCTCCCGACGCTGATCCTGAACATTCTGGTGGTCCCGCAGATCCTGAAATACGGCTACGGTGTCCCGCTTCCCATCCCGCTTTCCATGCTGTACATCGGCATCGGCGCCTTTATCGCCTGCTATGTCCTGGGAATGCTTCTGTTCGGCGTTCTGAAGCAGATCGCTCCGTACATCGAAGACCGGACCGTCCGGGCAAGGTAAAACCATAAGGACCTGAGAGTCACAGGCCTGCGGCATAGCGCGGGCCTGTTTTTTCTGCCGCAGACCCTTTTCTGAGGCAGGCCTGTGATTTTTTATATGCCGGTTTTTTATACACAGTTCATATCCACAATGAATATATACTCTTTTTTTTGAGGCTTCTGGCATGATAGTGGGTACTCATGCCTCCTGAGTTGACAGTTTCATATTGAAAAGCCATCTGTGTTCCGATAGTGTATTAGCGTCC
>CADBEN010000018.1 GCA_902793685.1 uncultured Lachnospiraceae bacterium | reverse complement strand
GAAGCACTGCGAAACAAAGCGTTTGCCAAAGGTGGGAGGCTCTGCCGTCTGCACCACCGGGCAGGTACAAGCTCGTGACTTTAGTCATGAGTTATTGACCACCGTCACAATTCGCTGAAAAGTGCCGCGCCCAGGATCAGCACTGCACCGATCATTCCTGCCGGGGTGAGAGCTTCCCCGAGTATCACTGCCGACAGGATCAGCGCCACCACCGGGTCGATGTAGCTGAACAGCGCGATGGTCTGAGCCTTCAGTCCGCCCATGCTCCCGAAATACAGGGCGTAGGCAATGCCGGTATGGACGATACCCAGGATCAGCACCAGCCCGGTCTGCACACCGGTCAGGCGGATCTCCGAAAAATTCTCTGTCAGGATGAGGTACGGGATCAGCACCACCGCAGCCGTGAAAAGCTGGATGATGGTCCGCTCCCACATATCTACCGGACCACCTTTTTTGTTCACCATGATAACGCCGGCATACAGCGCGGCAGCCCCCAGACCGCAGGCCACGCCGCGGAGATGTTCCGCCGGAGTATGCCCCGCAGCGCCCGCCGCTCCCGCAGCCCCCGGAAGACCGGTCACCAGAAACATGCCCAGCACGGCGCAGGCCACACAGAGAAGCTTTTTCCCCGTCAGCCTTTCTCCCAGGTAAAGCGGCGACACCAGGATCACGATGACAGGCTGCATGTAGTAGCAAAGCGTAGCCGTCGCCACAGAAGTGTAATTGAATGCCTCAAACAGCAGGATCCAGTTGACTCCGATCATGGCTCCGGAAACAATCAGCCTGACCAGGTCCTCCCGCGCCATGCCGTGCCGGAGCTTTCCGCCCCGCAGCTTCACATATGCACAGAGAAAAGCGGAACCAAGCAGCCCCCGGACACAGGCCAGCATCCCGGAAGAAAGCGGGATGGACCTGCGGAAGATGCCGATGGTCCCGTAGATCACCATCGAAGCTGTCAGCATCAGAAGCGAAACCCGGTCCGACCCCGTACCGCGCCCTGCACTGTGGTTATTTGATTCCTGATTCATAAGAAACCTCTGTTATCAGACTCTTCCCTGCTCCGCCTCACTGAGAAAAGCGTTCAGCTTTGCCTCCAGAAGCATCACCGGGATCCCGTGGACCTCGGCCGCCTGCTCCAGCGTCTCCCCGGCGGAGGCGCCGCAGCCCACGCAGTGCATCCCGCCTGCCATCAGGACCTGCGCCATCTTCGGATGAAGGGCAAGGATCTCTCCGATCGTCATGTCTTTTGTCACTTTTGCCATGTTTTCCTCCTTTTTTTGATGAACCGGTCTGCCCTGATTTTTCCGGATACCCCCGAAACAGCCCCTGTCTCCCCGGATCAGTCCGGATCACTGAAACAGCTTCGGATAACGATACAGTAATGTGGCCAGAAGCTCTCCCAGGACAAAGCAGCTCAGCACCTCTCCGATCCCCACATAAAGCGCCATGGGAAGCAGCGGCATGTCGATGCCGTAGCCATAGCGCAGGACCAGCGGCACGATGACCATGTTGGCGATGATGGCCGGAATCGGGACCAGCCAGCGGTTACGCCGCAGCAGGTATCCTCCCACCGCCCCGATCAGCGTGGCAATGCTTCCGCAGACCACGTCAATGACGATGGCGCCGCCCAGGATGTTTCCCAGAAAGCAGCCGATAAACAGTCCCGGAACCGCCGCCGGAGTAAACAGCGGCAGGATGGTCAGCATCTCCGCGATCCGGACCTGGATCGGTCCGAAGGAGATCGGCGCGAATATGTATGTCAGGATCACGTACAGTGCCGCGATGATCCCGCCCCGCGCAATATCCTCCACAGAAAATGTTTTCATTTGACAGTTATCTCCATGTATCAAGCCAAAAACAGGTATTCCTTATCATAGCACAGAAATACCTGTAGATAGATGGTAAAATAATAGTCACAGATAATGCTCCGGACTGATTCTGATCCGGTAAGACAGAATGGAGAAAACATTATGAAAAAACCTCTGCATACGGCAGCTGCGGTGCTGCTGTTTCTGATCCTGATCTCCCTCTCCTCTTTCGCCGCCGGAAAACCTTTGCCCGGCCCGTCGGAAACGGGCGCGCTGCGTGTGGAAGGAACGCAGCTTCTCAGCCGGGACGGGAAGCCTGTCCGCCTTTGCGGTGTCAGCACCCACGGTCTGCAGTGGTACCCTCAGTATGTCATCAGTGAGACCTTCCGGGAACTCCGGGAGCACTGGAACATCAATGTGATCCGCCTTGCGCTTTATACAGAAGAATCCGGATGGTGCGCCTCAGACGAGGCTGAAAAGGACCGTCTCCGTGAGATCCTGCACCGCGGCATCCGCCTTGCCCGGGAAAATGATCTGTATGTGATCCTCGACTGGCATATTCTTTCTGACGGCGACCCCAACCGGCACCTTGCGGAGGCAAAGGCCTTTTTCCGGGAATTCTCCCATGAATACAAGGATTCCTCCCACATCCTGTATGAGATCTGCAATGAGCCGAACGGCGGTGTATCCTGGGCCCGGATCAGACAGTATGCCGAAGCAGTGATCCCCGTCATCCGCGGCAATGATCCCGACGCCGTTATCCTGGTCGGTACGCCCACCTGGTCCCAGGATGTCGATCAGGCCCTGGCGGATCCCATCACGGAATATAAAAACCTCATGTATTCATTCCACTTTTACGCCGCCACCCACGGACAGGGTCTTCGCAGCCGCCTTCGGAAGACTGTGGATCTCGGTCTCCCCGTCTTTGTCTCAGAGTGCGGCCTCTGCAGTGCCGACGGGAACGGCAGCATCGACCGCGAAAGCGCTGCCGCCTGGCTGGACCTTCTGGAGCAGAAAGAGATCAGCTGCGTTTTCTGGAATCTCTCGAACAAAAACGAAGCGTCCGCGCTGCTCTCCCCCTCCTGCTCCCGCCTTTCCGGTTTCTCCGCAGAGGATCTTAGTGAAAGCGGAAAGCTGATCCATGACTATCTGAACGGGCAGCGCACCGCCGCAGGGACGGCTGAGGTCCGCGCCGCAGGGCCGGGGAAAAACCCGGCTGCCGGGACGGCGGAAAGCACCGCTGCTGAGAAGCCGGTCCTTCCCGGCCGCAGCGTAACTTCAGAAACTGACAGGAAGATTCTCCCCGGCAGCGGCGTAACAGCGGCCGTAAGTCTCCGCACTTCCTGGCAGGAAGGAAGCCGCCGGGCAGAGCTCTATGATGTCGCCGTCACAGCCTCCGGCGGCGCAGTCAACGGCTGGGCAGTCGACCTTCCCGTGCCGGCAGGCGCCGTCCTCCGGGACAGCTGGGGCGGGACCTTTACTCTGGGCAACGGCATTCTGCGGATCCGGAGCCTCAGCTACAATGCGGCCCTGAAGGCAGGCGAAACCGCAGGGGACATCGGATTCATCCTCATAAAATAAGTCTGCCGGTCTGCCGTTTCCGCCAGACCGCAAAGCAGATAAAGCACAGCGTGATCTGCAGAAGGCTGGAGCAGGGCGTCGCGGAATCTCCGATGCCGCGGAAGATGCTTCCGATCAGATTATATGAGATGATGACGATGATCCCGGTGCCGCAGATCCGGATGTAGTCCGTGGTATGCCCGAAGGCTTCCGCCGGCGCGTGCATGACCCCGGCAAGCTGAGGCGCGAGGGCTGCAGTCAGAACCGTCATGAGGATGCCTGCCGTGAGGAACAGAAGAATTCCGCTGCCCACGATCCTGCCGCCCTCTTCCGGCTTCCGCTCCCCGATCTTCTGTCCCAGAAGAATGGTCATCCCCATGGCAAGGGAACTGACCAGGTTCGTGATGGTCATCATGATCATGGATCCCGTGGCCACCGCAGACACATCTGCCGATTCCGCAAACTTTCCTACGATCATCAGGTCCACCGCGCCGTAGAGTGCCTGCAGAAACAGCGCACAGAATACCGGCCCCACAAAACGGATCAGGGGCCGGACGATTTCTCCTTCTGTAAAATCGATTCGTTTTTCCATGTTTGTGATCTGCCTGTCCTCAGCTGATATTCTTTACAGTCCCGACGGACGCACAGCCGTGGGTCACGGCCCAGAGATCCGTGCCCTCTTCCGCCTGCTTATCCGGCACGCCCTCCACCTCGAGCCGCATTCCTCCGTCGCGGAGGGACTTCTGAAGGACATAGTGGTCCCGGAAGACTCTTCCGCCGGAGACCGTGACGTCCCTCATGACCCCGCGGCATTCCTTCAGAGGACACCCCGGGAAATTTACATTCAGGATCCGGTCCGGCGGGAGGGTCTTCAGATCTTCCCGTGCCAGAAGCTCCGAAAGGATCTCCGGAAAATACCGGTCCGCCGCCTCATGAAGGTCCACCGCCGCCTCGGAAAAGGCGATGGCGGGGACGTCCTGGAAGGCCGCCTCAAAGGCCGCTCCCGCCGTGGCGGAGTACTGGATATCCGTAGCCACGTTCCAGCCGTGATTGATCCCGGACAGCACCACGTCCGGTTTCCGCGGCAGAAGATACAGGCAGCCCAGGCGCACGCAGTCCGCCGGGCTTCCGGTGCAGGAAAAGGCCTTCACCCCCTCCACCGGGTATTCCACAGGAAAAACGTCCACATGCCGGTGCAGGGTGATGCAGTGGGACGCTGCGCTCCGCTGGCTGTCCGGCGCCACGATCCAGACCTCTCCGTGCTTCACCGCCTGCTCCGCCAGACGCCGCATTCCACCTGCGCTGATCCCGTCGTCGTTTGTAATCAAGATGAGTCTCACTCGTTATTCTCCTTCTTCTCTGCAGCCGGACACTCTGCGGCCGGAGGTTCAGAGTCCTTACGCTCTGTGTCCTTACTTCCTTCGAAAGACCGCCGGAGCTCCTGCCGGAGGGTCCGCAGCGCTTCCGTCTCCTTCCCGTTCCAGATCGGTTTCCCGTTTTCGTCCTTTTCCGCAAGAAGCCGGTCCAGGAAGCCCTGCTCCGCGGCGATCCTCCGGCTCTCGTCAAAGACCAGCTCAAAGGCCATGCAGCCGTGGGAGATATGGTTGTCAAACCTGGTACGCCGCACTGCCCGGGGAACGCAGCGGTGTCCGTAAACGCAGGCCATCACCTCCGGCGTCAGGTCTTCCTCCGCCGTCAGGTCTGCCGCGCTTTTCCCGAGCCGCTCTTCCAGCGGGATCTCCGCCACGACCCGGAAGATGTCCACCTTGTCCGCGTCCCGGAGGATCTCCGCGAAGACCCGTGTCTTAGGATCCAGGTCCTCCGGAAGGGTCAGCTTGTTGTGCAGCCGGATCGCCGTCTCGCTGAGCTCCGGCCAGCCCTCCGGAAGGCCCTCCGCCGGGAATCTTCCGATCAGTCCCTCCCGGAACAGAAGGTCCGCGCCGAACTCCGCATGATCCACGGACTTTGCGTCGAAAAATGTCCCGTAACGCCTTACCTGCTCAAAGCGGCCGATGTCGTGCAGAAGGCCCAGGAACCAGGCCAGATCCAGCGGGGCCCCGGTCATGCCGAGACTTCCGGCGATCCGTCCGCAGAGACCCGCCACCCGGAACGTGTGCACGATCTTAAGACGGATCATGGGATTTTCCGGGTCATACCCGGCGGTATAAGCGCGAAACGCGTTTACTGCTGCTTCTCTGTCGAACATATCCTTCACCTTCCATCCTGACACCCGCGTTGATTCCGATTCTGTCTGCTATCATAACACAGACGAAATGAGAAAGTTTGCTGTTTTCTTGTTTCCCCTTCAGGGATATACTTATAGTCACGATGAGCCGTCACTTCAGACAGCGCCCGTCCCCGAATCACTGCATTATTACAGAAACAAAAGGAGATATTTATGAAAAGACAGTCTCGCTTCATCCAGATCACAGCGGAAGTCCTGGCCGCGGTACTTTGTCTGAGCGGATGTGCTTCAAAGCCCGCTGCGGCACCGGAGCCCGCGCCGACATCCGCCGCGGAGACCACTGCTGCGGAGACCACTCCGGCTGTGTAGACCGGTGCAAAAGAAACGGAAGCAGAAACCAGAACCGCAGAGACCAAAGCACAGGAAACGGAACCGGCGGCAGAACCGGAGGGCGGCCTCAAGTGGTGGCAGAAAACCAACGTCTGCGAGATCTACGTCCGCAGCTTCAACGACACGGACGGCGACGGCGTCGGCGACCTGAACGGCATCACCGAAAAGCTGGATTACCTGAAGGCGCTGGGCGTCGGCGCCATCTGGCTCACCCCCTGCTACAAGTCCCCTCAGGCGGACAATGGCTACGACGTGGCGGATTACTATGACATTGACCCGACGTTCGGCACCATGGAAGACATGGACCGGCTGATCGCCGAGGCAGAAAAGCGGGATATCCGCATCGTCATGGACCTGGTCTTCAACCACACCTCCAACGAGAATGAATGGTTCCTGGAGTCCGAATCGGATCCGGACGGCAGCAAGGGCGACTGGTACATCTGGCGCGACGCAAAGCCCGACGGCAGCGCGCCCACCAACTGGCGAAGCATTTTCGGCGGCTCCGCCTGGACCTGGTCCGAGAAACGGGGTCAGTACTACCTCCACACCTTCCTGAAGGAACAGCCGGACCTCAACTGGGAGAATCCCGAAGTCCGGAAAGCCCTGTTTGACGTGGCAAATTTCTGGGTCGGCAGCGACGGCGTGTTCGACATGGTTTTCGAATTCTCGCATATCGTGATCGACCTTCCCAACGAGACCGACTGGTCCGTGCGCAGGGAGTGGAAGCTTACGGATCTGAAGAAGCTTCTCAGCGACAGTCAGAAAACCACCGCGGAAAACGGCTGGTATCCCATCTTCTTCGAGAACCATGACCAGCCGCGGTGCATCGACCACTTCTTCCCGGATGCGGAGGACAAGACCGGTGCGGCCAAGGTCATCGGAACCCTGATGTACACCCTGCGCGGAACGCCCTTCCTCTACCAGGGCCAGGCCCTCGGACTGCGCAACGTAGCCTGGGACAGCATCGATGACTACAACGACATCTCCACTGTCGGACACTATGACTATCTGATCCGCGAGGGCCGCAGCGAGGAGGAGGCCATGGAAGCAGTCCACCACTTCAGCCGCGACAGTGCCCGGACGCCCATGCAGTGGAACACGGAGACCCATGCAGGCTTTACCACCGGTACGCCCTGGCTTCCGGTGAGCGATGACTACATGACCGTCAATGCGGAGACTGAAGAGAAGGATCCGGATTCCATCCTGTCCTGGTACCGCGCCCTGGCGGATCTCCGCAGCACCCACGATGTGCTCACCGCCGGCAGCTACGAAGAGATTCTGAACGACAGTGAGCAGATCTACGGCTTCATCCGGAAGACCGATGATACCGAAGCTGTCATCCTCGCGAATTTCTCGGAAGAGGAAGCGGAATATGACGCAGCCCTCGTCGACGGCGCGGAGCTCCTGATCTCCTCCGCAGGCGCTGACAGCAGGCCTGGGCTCCTCAGGCCCCTGGAATGCGTAATCTTCGAAAAGAAGAACTGACAAGCGATCATAACTGACAAAAGACGAGGCTGTCGCATTAAGGAATAATGCAGACAGCCCCGTCTTTGTATGTATTCGGTTTTCCTTTTCACTTTAAGTTTCTGAGGAACCTTGATCTTCTGTGTCTGTTCCGCAGCAGAGTGCGGTACATTACTTTCTGTCCAGAACGTCGATCACACTGATATTCCCGGTTCCCTCGGCGATCATCACCGGCACACCCTGAATAATCGTAATCATCTGAAATACCTCCTGTCTGTTTACTGCACGGATGGTTCTGTCTGCCATTCCCGGCAGGATATCTCCGGCCCTCTCTCTGAGCCCCGTGAACCATGTCCGCAGCTCCGTACGTCTTCCGTACTTGCGGCGAAGTATAGCATTTCCGCGGAGGATGTCAATCGACGAAAGGGGCCGGGCCCGGTCAGGACCGTTAATAATTCCCGTCGAAATCCACAGAAACGGACTCCCTTTTGCCGTCTTTTCAGGAGATTATTTCACTGCCTTGCTTCCGGAGGCTGTTCAAAGTACTTCCACCCCCGCCAATACAACAGAAAAACGGACCGGAAACCTTGGAAAAAAGCGCTCAATATTTCTTAACTTTCCAGTCCTGAGCCTCGGAAAAACCGGGCTCCGGCGCCGATCCCGGCATTCGGCCGGGCGGTTTTTCCAGTGTTTATCAGGGTATTTGGACTTCCTCCAGCTGGCGGATCTGGCTCAGGGCCGCGCTGCCGCCGGAGATCAGGAAGCAGATCTTCTGCCCCTCTTCCACCGGGACCAGTCCCTGCAGCACCGCGCCGATACCGATGCAGGATGATGGCTCCGCGAAGATCTTCCCTTCGGTGAGGAGCAGCTTCATGCCCTTCAGCACGTATTCCTCCGCCACGTCGAAGACCTGGTCCACGTTCTTCTGCACCACCGGGAAACATTTCTCTCCCGGCATGTTGGAGACCAGGGCGTCCGCCACAGTCTTCACTGCCGGCACCTGTACCCGCTCGCCCGCCGCAAGGCTTGCACTGTACCGGGGCAGCACCGCCGGCTCCGCGCCGTAGACCTTCATGCCCGGCGCCGCGTTTTTGATGGCTTCAGATACGCCGCCGATCAGTCCGCCGCCGCTGACGGGGACGATGACCGCGTCCAGATCCGGCTGCTGCTCCGCGATCTCCAGGCCTGCAGTGCCCTGTCCGGCCATGACGAGCTCATCGTTGTACGGCGGCACCAGGACCGCGCCCTTCTCCGCGCAGACCTCCTCCGCGACGCGGAACCGCTCCGTCACATCGCACTGCACCACCTCGGCCCCCAGCGCCTTGATCGCTTCCACCTTGATGGGCGCCGCCGTCGTCGGGATCACCACTGTGGCCGGAATGCCCAGCTTCTTAGCGCTGTAGGCCAGGGCTTTTCCGTGGTTTCCAGAGGAAGCGCAGACCACGCCCTTCTTCAGCTGTTCTTCGGACAGCGACAGGATCTTGTTCAGGGCGCCCCGCAGCTTGAAAGCTCCGGTGAGCTGCAGGTTCTCAAGCTTTGCGTAGACCTCGCAGTGAAGATACGGATCCAGGTTCACCAGCCGCACCAGCGGAGTCTTTACGATATAGGGACGGATCCTTTCTTCTGCTTTTCTGATCTCTTCAAATGAAAACATCTTATATACCACCTTTCCGTCTTGATCTCACTGCGCTTTCCAGAGCAGGAGATTCTCCTCGAAGTACGCCTGCAGCTGTCCCTGGTCCTTCATCCAGGCCAGATAGGAGCGGACGGTGCTTCCCACCAGTACATGCTGCTCAAAGGTCATGGTCAGCTGATACCGGTCGAAAAGCCGTTTCAGGATGGTCTCAAAGGAAGCCGGCTCCCTGCAGATCTCCAGGATCGCGTCCGCGGTCTCCCGGACCTTCTGAATGTTGTAGTCCGCCAGCGGGACGATATCTTCCACCACTTCCGCGTGGGCGGGGATGAAGAGCTTTGCCTCCATCTTTTTCACCGCTTCCAGCGTCGCAACGAAAGCGCCCGGATCCACCAGAAACCAGATCTGATATTTGTCCAGATTCTCCCGGCTCGAGAGACAGTCCGCGAGGTAGACGACATCGTCCGCAGTCCGGAAGCCCACCATGTCGAAGGAGTGGCCCGGCAGCGGGATCATCTTCATGCCCGCCGGCAGACAGTCCTCCGTCAGGGGAAGGACCTCGCAGCCCTGGGCCATCAGGAACTTGTGGCGCAGATCCTTCGGCGGATTTCCGCCGTAGAGATAAGAGGGCTCCAGCACCGGGTGTTCCGTGAAATCGCGGTCGATGCCGGGGGCATAGACTTTGCATCCGGTCTGCTTCTGTAAGTACTGGTTCCCGCCGATATGGTCCGCGTGGGAGTGGGTGTTGAACACCGCCTGCAGCTTCCAGCTGTTGGCCTCCAGATGCCGCTTCACCTTTTTCCCGGCGTCCTTGTCGTTCCCGCTGTCGATCACGCACACCGTGTCCGGCCCGGTCATGACCAGGCCGATCTTCGCGGGGCTCTGAATGTAATAACTATGTTCCGATACCTTTACCAGCTCATACATTGCAGGGTTCCTCCGGTTTTTCTTTATGGTTTTGTCTTGCTGTCGAGGATCGTTTCGATCGGGAAGTTTTCATCCGCGGAAACGGAGATGTTGTACACCTGGATCCGCTGCCAGGTCATGCCTTTGGCAGCATAGGCGCTTCTCCAGCCGATGTCCTCCTCCGGCGCCCGGGACGCGTCCGCCGTGATGATCCAGGCCGCTCCGTCCACAAACTCTGCGTCCTGAAGGATCCGGACCGTCTCCGCTTCGCTGCTTCTCGCCTCTGATTCCCTGATGAAGTCCTTTTCAAGGATCGATACGCCGAAGGGGCTGTCGACATACAGCAGATCTCCGCAGTCGGTCTCTGAAAGGGCGACCTCGCCCGCGGGATCATACTTTGTAAACAGGACTTCGCCTGCGGCGTTCAGGAAAAACCAGGGGCTTTCCGGATCGCCTTCCGATTCCGGCAGCTCGGCCGGAACCTCTTCCACGCTGTTTTCCGTCCGGGCCTTCATCTTCACGATGTAATAACCGTTCAGGAAGTGGCCTGTGCCCGCATACCAGCCGACGCCGAGGTAAATGTCATCCTCTTCCTGATACAGCTGGATGATCTCCGCTCCGGCGTAATCCTGCGCCTCATTGTACGGCAGTTCTCCGAGACGGATCTTCTCTCCGGTCTCCAGGTCGATTTCCGACACCGGGTACCGGTCCCCGGTACGGGAGACCAGGATCAGGTCTTCTCCCGCAAAACCGGCATAAACAAAGTACTCATCGTTTTCCGGCTCAATCAGCTGGACAGGATAGACCGAGCCGTCGTAGACAAGATACTGTTCCTGCCCGCTCACATACTGATGGATCGACAGGTAATCATTCTTCTCCGAAGCCCCCGTGACCGAGGCGTAGTTTCCCTCCGAGATGTCATCCATCCCGCTTCCGTCAGGCCAGCAGCGGTGCAGGCTCTGGCCGGAGTAGTTCTCATCCGCGTTCTTCCCGGGCGCTGCTGAATAGAACCTGCCGTCCAGATACCAGAGGGCACCGTACCCGCCGTCCTCAAACGCCGTTCCCGTCTCGCCGGTGCAGCGGTCGTAATACATGACTTTCGAGTTTTCCGAAAGGTCCGGTACATTCAGGAAGTCTCCCCAGAGCGCGGTGACTCCGTCAAGTCCTTCTCTCACGTCACGGAAGAAGACCAGATCTCCCACCCGGAGGAAGTTTCCGCCGTTGTTTTCCACGTCTTCCGAAGCCAGAAACTGGGGGATCACCGCGCGGGCGCCCGCAGGCGTCTCCGCCTTCCCTTCGTGCCGGATCGCGCTGACATCGTCCGCTTCAGCAAGCTGCGAGAGCGGGATATCCGTCTCTTCCGCGCGCTCGAATACCGTGTCCTTTTCACCGGAAAAAACGGAATCATAGATCCCCGCGGCGCTGCTCCGCGCCGGGAAGGTCAGGATACCGTCCTTCAGCACAAAACAGTCTTCCCACATAGTGGGCATATCCCCGTTGCCGAGCACGGTGCCGGACGCGTGAAGAACGCGGGCTTTCCCGTCCTTCGGATCCTGCGCCCCGTCTGCTTTCTCCTGCGGTGTGCAGAGAAAGGCTTCGTCGCTTAAGTACACTTCGGCACCGGGCTTCTTCCGCCAGATCCGGAGAATGCCGCGGTTCTTTTCCTTCCCGCTTTCCGTCCGCAGGAATTCCAGAACATAGGGGCTGCCGCTGTCCTTTTCTTTCCAGAGTCCGTAAAGCTCATCCGGAATCTCCGTTCCGTCCAGCCCGTCCAGCCCCGGAGTGTCCGTATTTACGGAAACGATTCCGGGATCCGCCACCGCGGCCGAGGCATCCGGCCAGCGTTTGTATTCCAGGAAGGCCTCCTCCCCTCCGGCGCCCTTCTCCGCGGAAGCGATCACAACACCGTCATCCGTCAGGCGGAGGATCGCTTTCTCCGGGGAACTCCAGTACTTGCTCATGTTGGACATGATGGAAAAGCTGAGGATTCCGACCTCCGCTTCTTCCGTGTCGGTCCGGAGCAGTGCGCCGGCGTCCTTCGGGATCAGTTCCATGGCCCAGAAGGAATATGTTTCGGGGAAGGATGCCTGCGCCGCGCCGCCTGCACCTGCCGCAGAATCTGCCCCTTCGGAATCATCTGCCATGGCAATGCCTGCCTTGGCGTAAAGATTGCCGTGCACGTTCATCAGCTCCAGCACGTAGACTTCACTGTCTCCGTCAGCGCAGGTATATCTGCCCACGACCTTTTCCGCGAAGGTCTTTTCGCTGTCAGCGGCTGCTTTCTCCACCGCCTCCGTTTTCTCTTCCGCCGCGGATTCCATCTTTTCCTTCGCGGCAGGGTCCGCGCTCTCTTCCGCTGCCGCCTCTGCCGCGGCTTCGGCTTTTTCTTCCGCTGCAGCAGCTGCATCTTGTGCCTTTTCTTCCGCGGCAGCTTCCGCCGCATTCTCCGCCGGAGCCGCCTGCCGTGCCGGCGCGGAAGAGGATGCCGAGCCGCATCCGCCGAGGATCAGAGCCGCGGCCATCAGTGCCGCAGCACGTCTCATCATATTCTCTTTTCTCACTTTCCATTTCCTCCCGTGGTGTAATGTAAGAAAATTATTCATGATATTACATCAATGAAATCATACCATAGATGAAATCATACCAACAAGAAAGCCCCGCCCCGGTCGAAAAACGACCGGGGCGGAGGAAAAGGCTGCTGCAGGCAGCGCTTCGTCATGCCAGCAGCTCTTTGATGTCGGTATACGGGATGTCCGGGAAAGCTTCCGCGACGCCGGGGAAGGTGAGCTTTCCGTCATAAGTGTTGATGGCGGAATAGATGACCGGGTTCTCTGCGCAGGCCTTCTTCAAGCCCTTGTTCGCGATCTCCAGACCGTAGCGGAGCGTCGCGTTCGTCAGGGCGATAGTGGAGGTTCTGGGAACGGCGCCCGGCATATTGCCGACACAGTAATGGACAATGCCTTCTTCAATGAAGATCGGGTCATCGTGGGAGGTCACATGGGAGCTCTCTCCGCAGCCGCCCTGGTCGATGGCCACGTCCACGAAGACTGCGCCGGGCTTCATCTCCTTCAGATATTTTTTCTTGAAGAGCTTCGGCGTAACAGCGCCTGGGATCAGCACCGAGCCGACCACGAGGTCCGCTGCCTTCACGGCTTCCTCAATGTTGTGGTCTGTGGAGACCAGGGTCTGGATGCGCGCACCGAACATGTCGTCCAGATGCTCCAGCCGCTTCAGATTGATGTCGATGATGGTGACCGCTGCACCCATGCCGACCGCCAGCTTGCAGGCATTCGCGCCGACAGTGCCGCCGCCGAGGATCACTACGTTCGCCTTCGGCGTGCCGGGCACACCGGCCAGAAGAACGCCCTCGCCCCCGAAGCGCTTTTCCAGATATTTCGCGCCTTCCTGAATGCTGAGACGTCCTGCGATCTGGCTCATGGGGACCAGCAGCGGAAGGGAACCGTCCTTTTCCTTCAGGGTCTCATAGGCGACGCCCGCCACCTTGCCCTCCAGCAGCGCGTCAGTCTGTTCCCGGTCCGCCGCAAGGTGCAGATAGGTATACAGGATCAGTCCCTCGTGGAACAGCGGATATTCTTCCGGAAGCGGTTCTTTCACCTTGACCATCATGTCGCAGCCATCCCAGACTTCCTTCGCAGTGTCGAAAAGCGCCGCGCCGGCTTTCGCATATTCCTCGTCCTTGAAACCGGAGCCCAGTCCTGCGCCCTTCTCGATCAGGACTTCGTGGCCCGCGTTCCGGTATGCCTTCGCGTTTGCGGGCGTCAGCCCCACACGGAACTCATTGTTTTTGATCTCTTTTACACAGCCAACCTTCATGATGTTCCTCCTTCCGGTATATTCGTTAAAACTGCACTTTTACAGTTATTATCATATCACAGGAAACCCGCTTTTTTACAGGATGCCGAAAATCTCATTCAGATCCCGGATCTCATAGTCGATCTGATACTCCTCCGGCAGCAGAAGCTTTTTCGGATTATACCAGCAGGTCCTGATCCCTGCGTTGATGCCTCCCCGGATGTCGCTGGTCAATGAGTCCCCGACGATCAGGATCTCTCCCGGCTTGCAGACATCGTCCGCATGGATCTCCTGAAAGACCTTTTCAAAAAATGCGATGTTCGGCTTTTCCGCGCCGACCCGCTCCGAGAGAAAGACCCCGTCCATCAGCTCCCCGAGTCCGGAAAGCCGGAGCTTTTTCTCCTGGGCGATGACAGTCCCGTTGGAGACCACATGCTGCTGCACCTTTCCCCGCAGCTTCCGGATAATATCCAGACTGTTGTCCCGGTAAACGATCGTGTCGCCCAGCCTGAGCTGATACTTTTCGTTGAACCGGGATGCCCATTCGGGGTCGATGCCGATCTCCGAAAAGAACTTCCGGTATCTTCCGGTCAGCACTTCCGGTCTGGAGATCTCCCCCCGTTCCAGCCGCTTCCAGAAGCTGTCATTGATCACGGAGTAGCGGGCCAGCATGGCATCGGTGCATTCGCCGAAGCCGAACTCCCGGAACAGCGACCGCACTGCGGCTGCTTCCGCCGCGTGAAAATCCAGCAGCGTTCCGTCCACGTCCCAAAGGATGATCCTGATCATAACAGCTTTCCTCCCTGCAGCTTCATTCCGACTGTATCCCTGAGAATATTTTACTCCAAAAGCCTCCTGTCTGTCTCTTCCGGTTTTTGAAATGGAATTTCATAAATTGACGCTGCTCTGGTCTGCTGATACAATGAATGCCGGAATCCTGCAGGCACGGCATCCGTCCGCGGGACTTTACTGCAATGAATTTCTAAGGATAGCACAGACAATGGAAAACAAATCCGGCGAAAAGCTTTTATCTATTTTTGAATATCTCGTTCTTCAGGAAACGCCCCTCCGTCTCCTCGACATCTCAAAGGGCCTCGGCATCAATCAGAGCACGGCCCTGCGGTTTCTGACAACGCTCACGAACTGCGGATATGTGGAGCAGGATCCGGAAACGCTCCGCTATACCCCGACCTACCGGATCTGCACGCTGGCATCCCACGTCAACCGGGACCGGAAGCTCGTGGAGGCCGCCCGGCCGGCACTTTTAAGAGTCGCCGAAGTATTCCGGGAATCCGTCAGCATGTCCGTGGAAAGCCATATGCAGGCGGTCTATGTGGACGTGGTCCGGGGCGCCGACAGCGCGCTGATCGCCTTCCAGCAGATCGGCGGAGTCTCCCCCATGTACTGCACCGGAAACGGAAAGCTTCTTCTGCTGAATTATACGGAAGAGGAGCTGGACACCTACATCCGGGAGAAAGGTCTGAAACGCTTCACGGAACATACCATCACTACCCGGGAGGGACTCCTCGCGGAGCTGCAGGCCATCCGGGAACGGGGCTACGCTTACGACGAAGAAGAGCGGGATCTGGGAATCCGCTGCGCCGCCTTTCCTGTCCGGGATCTCTCCGGACGTGTGGTGGCGGGAATCAGCGTCAGCGGACCGAAGGAGCGGATGCGTGACGAGGTCATTGCGGACAAGCTTCCTGTGCTCCGGGCTGCCGCGGAGGAGATCTCCGGAAAACTTGGGTACAAAATCATCTGAACCGCTGTTTCACACCGGCTTCATACTATTAAACCGCTGTTTCATATCACTATTTGTCAGGCTGCCTTTCCCTGCCGGGAAAGACAGCTTTTTCTGTAAAAAAATACTCTCCGGGTATTGACACCGTATAAAATATCCGCTATTGTTATTTCAGAAAATAAAACATGATTTCATTTATTGAAATCAACCGGCCTGAAGAGAAGAGACAAGACACCCTGAACAGGAGGAACGAGACAATGAGAGAATCCATTCACAAGTACTTTAAGATCGGAACCATTCAGTGGATGAGCTTCCCCAGAATGGACGGGAAGGAATCCCTGATGACCATCGCCCGCGACGATTTCTTTGACGCCATCGAGATCAATGTCAACAAGGTCGGCGGTTTCATGGAAGAAGCAAAGGCAATCCTGGACCAGTCCCACCTGAAGGTCTGCTACGGCGCTCAGCCGGCGCTCCTCGGCCCGAAGCTGAACCCGAACGCTGTGGATGAAGAGGCACGTCAGAAGGCGGAGGCCGCTCTCATTGAGTCCGTCGACAAGGCAGAGTATTTCGGCGCGAAGGGCATTGCTTTCCTTTCCGGAAAGTGGGCGGAAGAGACCAGGGAAGAGAACTATCAGCAGCTTCTGAAGACCACCGTCAACGTCTGCAAATACGCTGCCGCAAAGAACATGAACGTGGAGCTTGAGGTCTTCGACTACGACGTGGACAAGGCTTCCCTCATCGGCCCGGCACCGCTGGCAGCACGCTTCGCGGCTGACATGCGCACCCTTTGCCCGAACTTCGGCCTGCTGGTGGACCTCTCCCACTTCCCGATCTGCTATGAGAGCGCAAAGGACGTGATCCGCACCTGCCGTCCCTACATTACCCACCTGCACTTCGGCAATGCAGTCGCGGATCCGGCGGCGGAAGGCTACGGCGATCTGCACCAGCGTCTCGGCTATCCGAACAGCGCCAACGACATTCCGGAACTCTATGATTTCCTGAAGGTCCTGAAGGAAGAAGGCTTCTTTAATGCGGACGACCCGATGGTCCTCTCCATGGAAGTCCTGCCCACGAAGGATGAGGACGAGATGATCGTCCTTGCCAACACCAAGCGCTGCCTGAACAGAGCCTGGGCAATGCTGGAAGACTGATAAAGAATGACAGGAGCCCCGTCTCCGCGTAAAATAAACATAAAAGAACATCCGCTGCCTGAACAGCGCGCAGACATTTAAGGAGGAAACGAAAATGAAGATCGTTGTGCTTGACGGATACACCGAGAATCCCGGAGATATCAGCTGGGCTCCCCTTGAGGCCCTTGGCAAAGTAACCGTTTACGACCGCACTTCCTATGTGGATGACCCGGTCATCGCAGAGCGCCTTGGAGACGCAGAGATCGCAGTCATCAACAAGACCCCTATCAGCAAGGCAACCATCGACGCGTGCCCGGACCTGAAGGCTGTCGCTGTCCTTGCCACCGGCTACAATGTCGTGGATTATGAGTACGCGAAGGAAAAAGGCATCCCGGTCCTGAACGTCCCGGTCTACGGCACCGACAACGTGAGCCAGTTCGCGGTCAGCCTGCTTCTTGAGGTCTGCTCCCACATCGGCCACCACAATGATTCCGTCCACGCCGGCGAGTGGGCATCCAACGTCGACTGGTGCTACTGGCACTTCCCGATGATCGAAGTCTCCGGCAAGACCGCAGGCATCATCGGCCTCGGCAAGATCGGCGTCAATACCGCAAAGATCCTGAGAGCCATGAACGTGAACGTCATCGCCTACGACGCCTTCCAGTCTGAAGCCGGCAAGGCCGTCGCGGAATATGTGGAGCTGGACGAGCTGCTGGCGAAGTCTGACTTCGTCTTCCTGCACTGCCCGCTGTTCCCCTCCACCCAGGGCATCATCAACAAGGACAACATCGCAAAGATGAAGGACGGCGCGATCCTCATCAACAACAGCCGCGGCCCGCTGGTGGTGGAGCAGGATCTCGCGGACGCTCTGAACTCCGGCAAGCTTGCCGCTGCCGCGGTCGATGTCGTCTCCACCGAGCCCATCAAGGCGGACAACGTCCTCCTCACCGCGAAGAACTGCATCATCACCCCGCACATCTCCTGGGCCACCAAGGAAGCCCGTGAGCGCATCATGCAGACCACCGCGGACAACATCAAAGCCTTCATGGACGGCGCTCCCGTCAATGTGGTGAATAAGTAATCTTCTTCAGTCCAGATCTTCGCCGTTGGACCGGATCACCTTCTGATACCAGAAGAAGGATTTCTTCCGGGAACGCTTCATTGTCCCGTTTCCGTGATCATCCAGATCCACATAGATAAAGCCGTAGCGCTTGCTCATCTCGCCGGTGGACGCCGCCACCAGGTCAATGGGGCCCCAGGTGGTATAGCCCCAGAGCTCCACGCCGTCCTCCTCCACCGCAGTCTTCATCTGCCGGATGTGCTCCCGCAGATACTCGATCCGGTAATCATCGTCGATGCTGCCGTCCGGGTTGACGGTGTCCTTTGCGCCGAGACCGTTCTCCACGATGAAAAGAGGCTTCCGGTACCGGTCATACAGGTCGTTCATAGTGGTACGGAGGCCTGTGGGATCCGTGATCCAGCCCCAGTCACTGGCTTTCAGGTAGGGATTCCGGGTTCCGGAGAAAATGGAATTTTTGTCCGGATCCTGCCCCTCCTCCGCCGAGACCGTCCGGTTGGAATAATAGCTGAAGGAAATAAAATCCACCGTCCCTTCCTTCAGGATCTCCCGGTCGCCCTCCTCCCAGGGGATTGGAAAACCGTTCCGCTCATATTCCTTCAGAATGTAGTTCGGGTAGGTCCCGTTGGACTGCACGTCGATCATCATATAATTCCGGTGGTTTTCCTTTTGGGCCGCCAGGACGTCCTCCGGTCTGCAGGTCGCGGGATAGATGGTGCCCGCCGCCAGCATACAGCCGATCTTATTCTCCGGATCCGTTTCATGGCCGATCTTCACCGCCCATGCGCTGGCCACCAGTTCATGATGGGCCGCGGTATGCTCGGTGCGGTAAACATCTTCCCCTTCTTCGAAAACGATGCCGGCACCCATAAAGGGCAGGTGGAACAGGACGTTGATCTCATTGAAGGTCAGCCAGTACCGCACCAGGCCTTTGTACTCTGTAAACAGTGTCCGCACCAGCTTCTGATAAAATCCGATCATCTTCCGGCTGCGCCAGCCGCCGTATTTTTCAATGAGATGAATGGGACAGTCAAAGTGGGTTATAGTCACCAGCGGCTCGATCCCGTATTTTCTGCATTCCTCAAAGATCCGGCGGTAAAAGGCGATCCCTGCCCTGTTCGGTTCCTCCTCGTCTCCCTGCGGAAAGATCCGGGTCCAGGCGATGGACATCCGGTAGACGGAGAACCCCATCTCCGCAAACAGCGCGATATCCTCCTGATAATGGTGATATAGGTCAATGCCCTGCTTCGCGGGATAGAAATATCCGTCCTCGAAGGACAGCATCTTCCGCTTTCCGGAAGTCACCAGGCGGCGCTCCGGCCCGCCCGGGATCACATCTACGTTGGCAAGTCCTCTTCCGTCCGCGTCATACGCGCCTTCGCACTGATTGGCTGCAGTGGCTCCGCCCCACAAAAAACCTTTCTGAAATGGCATGTCCGCCTCCCTTTTCTTCTGCATACAGTCTTATGCATGACCTGATCTTCGGCTCTGTTTATATTTTACACAGCTGCCGACTCAAAAAAAGAGCTCAATTCATCGATCACAGCGGTGGAATATGCACCAGTTATTCATAATAACAGGTAAAATTGCAAAGAAATTGACTATTTATGCAGATAATGCTTAACAGTCCGGATTTTATGTGCTATGATTGTCCCCAACGCAATGCATTACCATACTAAAGTGAATTGGAGGAACTTCTCATGAGTATCGAAAATGCCTATCTGAACGAGTTGATGGAGAAGGTCATCGCACGCGACCCCAACGAGCCGGAGTTTCATCAGGCTGTCCGCGAAGTGCTGGCTTCCCTCTCCCCGGTCTGCGATGCACGTCCGGAACTGATCACCGAAGGTGTTATGGACGCTCTGGTCGAGCCGGAGCGCACCATCAAGTTCCGTGTTCCGTGGGAGGATGATCAGGGCAATATCCATATCAACCGCGGATACCGTATCCAGTTCAACAGCGCCATCGGACCGTACAAGGGCGGACTTCGCTTCCATCCCTCTGTCAACGAGAGCATCATCAAGTTCCTGGGCTTTGAGCAGACCTTTAAGAACTCCCTGACCGGACTTCCGATCGGCGGCGGCAAGGGCGGCTCTGACTTTGATCCCCACGGCAAGTCCGACGCAGAGGTCATGCGTTTCTGCCAGAGCTTCATGAACGAGCTGTTCCGCCACATCGGACCGGATACGGACGTCCCGGCCGGCGATATCGGTGTCGGTGCCCGCGAGATCGGCTATCTGTTCGGTCAGTATAAGCGCCTGCGCAACGAGTTCACCGGAACCCTGACCGGCAAGGGCTTAAGCTACGGCGGATCCCTGGCACGTAAGGAAGCTACCGGCTTCGGACTGTGCTACTTCACCGACTGCATGCTGAAGGACCACGGCGACAGCTTCGAAGGCAAGATCGCTGTTGTCTCCGGTTCCGGAAACGTCGCGATCTACTGCTGCCAGAAGGCCACCGAGCTCGGCGCAAAGGTCGTCGCAATGTCCGATTCCAACGGATATATCTATGACAAGGACGGCATCGATCTCGACCTGATCAAGCAGATCAAGGAAGTCGAGCGCAAGAGAATCAAGGTCTACGTCGAGAGAAAGCCCTCCGCAGAGTATCACGAAGGCTGCAGAGGCATCTGGACCATCCCCTGCGATCTCGCATTCCCGTGCGCGACCCAGAACGAGATCAACCTCGAGTCCGCAAAGGCCCTGATCGCCAACGGCTGCAAGGCAGTCTGCGAAGGCTCCAACATGCCCACCACTCCGGACGGCATCGACGCGATCCTGGAAGCAGGCCTTATGTATACGCCCTCCAAGGCATCCAACGCCGGCGGCGTCGCAGTCTCCGCTCTGGAGATGAGCCAGAACTCCATGCGTTTCTACTGGACCTTCGAAGAGGTCGATGAGAAGCTGAAGGGCATCATGTCCGACCTGTACAAGAATGTCGCCGCGGCAGCCGCAGAATACGGCCATCCGGGCAATCTGATGGTAGGAGCCAATATCGCCGGCTTCCTGAAGGTGGCAGACTCCATGCTGGCTTACGGCCTGGTATAAGGAGGCGCTTGCATGAATGAATATGTAAAACGTGTATCAGATAATCTGATCAGACTCTATTCCCACGAGCCGGAGTACCTTCAGAGTGCTCTGACCTGGCTGGAAATGATCGCGCCGGCAGTGGATGATCCGCGCTATGAGAAGATGGATCTCCTGAGCCGCATGGTGGAGCCGGAGAGAATGTTCTCCTTCCTGGTCCCGTGGGTCGATGATTACGGCGTCGTCCACACCAACCACGGCTTCCGTGTCCAGTTCAACAGCGCCATCGGACCGTTCAAGGGCGGACTTCGCTTCCATCCTTCCGTAACTCCCTCCGTGGTGAAGTTCCTCGGCTTTGAGCAGACCTACAAGAACGCTCTGACCGGACTGCCCATCGGCGGTGCCGCCGGCGGCGCGGACTTCGATCCCAGAGGCAAGAGCAACCGTGAGATCATGCGCTTCTGCCAGAGCTACATGAATTCCCTGTACCGTTACCTCGGTGCCGACACGGACGTCGCAGGCGGCGATATCGGCGTCGGTTCCCGTGAGATCGGCTACCTGTACGGCCAGTACAAGCGCCTCACCGCAAGATCCGAGTCCAGCGCCCTGACCGGCAAGGGTCTGACCTACGGCGGATCCAAGGTCCGTCAGGAAGCGGCAGGCTTCGGCGCTGTCTACTTCCTCAACCGCATGCTTGAGCACCGCGGCGAGAAGCTGGAAGGAAAGCGGATCGCGGTCTCCGGTTTCGGAAACATGTCCTGGGGCGTCTGCCGCAAGGCAACCGAGTTCGGCGGCAAGGTCGTTACTCTGTCCGGCCCGGACGGCTACATCTACGATGAATCCGGCGTGAACACCCAGGAGAAGTTCGACTTCATGGTCCAGATGCGTATGAGCGGCGTCGACAAGGTCAAGCCCTATGCCGACAAGTTCAACGTTCCCTTCTTCGCGGGCGAGCGTCCGTGGGAGGTCGAGGCAGACATCGCCATGCCGTGCGCGACCCAGAACGAGATCGGCGTCCACGACGCGGTCGCGATCCTGACCAACGGCTACCGTTACTATGTCGAGTGCGCGAACATGCCGGCGACCCGCGACGCGCTGAAGATCCTCCGCATGAGCAAGAAGGTCCTCACCGCAGGTTCCAAGGCTTCGGGCTGCGGCGGCGTTGCAGTCTCCGCTCTGGAAATGGCGCAGAACAGCGTCCGTTACAGCTGGAAGCGCGCAGAGATCGACCAGCGTCTTCAGGACATCATGGGGTCCATCTATGATGCTTCCGTGGCTGCATCTGAAAAGTACGGTCTCGGCTACGACCTGATCGCAGGAAACGACATCGCAGGCTTCAAGCGGATCGCGGAAGCCATGATGGCGCAGGGCCTGTGATCCCCTTACCGGCTCCATTGAACTCTTTCAAACAAAAGACAGGCTGCCCGCTTCGGACAGCCTGTTGTTTTTTGTTCTGCAGTTTGATCCCGGCCTGATCTTTTATATCTGATCAGTCAAAATCCTTCTCATACTTCAGGATCGAACCGTTCTCTGCGTCGACATCGAACTCATACTCGAATCCGCCCTGATAGAACTTGATCTCATAGACCTTTCTGCCGTGCTCATAGTCAAGCTCGATCCTCTTCACGAAATCGACCTGGCTTCTGTCGAGATTCGCGTAAGCCAGCACCTGCGTCTGCCGGAAAAGGACCCGGACTGTGTAAAAACCGTCCGGAAGCCCCGTGGGCGCCAGCGCGAACAGTTCCCCCATATCATTGGTGCCGATGCTGGTGATCCTGCTCTCCGTCTCTCCCGCGATGACCGTCATTCCGGGCTGTACATTATCTGCGATCTGCTCATTGTCGAACTCAATGTACATGCTGCCTTTTTCCACCCGCGCGGATCCGGTGGCAAAGCTGTCGATGCTTGCGACTGAACTCCAGATCAGCATGCCGGCAAGCAGCAGAATGACCGCCGTCAGGATCAGCCAGACAGCGGGACTGGTGACATGGAGATAGTCATTGAGAGATTCCGGAGACGAGATCCGTTCCAGACTTTTTTCCTGAAGATCGAATTGTCCATTACCGCTCCTTTCGCAGCCGGCTCCGCAAAAAAGTGTCACAGCCATTTCTTATGCTTGAAAAAGACCAGGCACCCCACGGAGATCAGAATACTCAGGATGATCACCGCCGGATATCCGTATTCCCATTCGAGCTCCGGCATGTATTTAAAGTTCATCCCATACCATCCGACGATCAGAGTCGGCGGCATGAAAACAGTGGTCACCACGGTAAGGATCGTCATGATCCGGTTCTGTTTTACATCCAGCCTGGACTTGTTCGTGTCACGGACCTGAAGAGTAAAGTCCAGAAGAGAGTTCGCCGTGTCGACAAGCCGCGAGACCCGGTTGTAGAACAATTTAAAGAACCGGATATTCTCCGCCTTGAAAAAGTTGTTTTCATTCTCTTCCAGTTCCTGCGCCAGATCCATGAGCTGCGCGTAATGATTCCGCAGATCTCTCAGGAAGCCGCGTATATCATTCACCCGTTCAAGATCTGCTTCCTGATCTCTTTCGATCTGCTTTTCAATGGCATCCAGCTCTTTCTCGTAACCTTCCAGAAGGAACAGGTCCTCCTGGATGATCTGTTCCAGAAAATCATAGATGAATCTCTCGAGACTTGGCATGCGCCATTTTTTTGTACTGATGATCCTCTGCAGGATCCGCAGGACCGTGTCCCCGGGATCGATAAACACGATCCCCTTCTCATCCAGTGCAAAAGCGAATTTCCTGTATTCCCCGGCCATGTTTCTCCGGTCCGGGACAGAGAATGATCCCGTAATGGAATCGTAGTTCACTTCCGCCTTCGTGTTATAGACCTGCCTGATATTGAGATCCAGATCGATCCCCATCTCAAAAGTGTCCCGCTCCTTCTGCCATTCTTCCGGCGAAAGGACCGCCACATACTGACTTTTCCCGCTGTGACATTCTTCAAAGGTGCATTCGCGGAGGATGCTTTCGATCACATAGTACATGCAGATCCCT
Organism: uncultured Lachnospiraceae bacterium; assembly: GCA_902793685.1. GTDB lineage: Bacteria > Bacillota > Clostridia > Lachnospirales > Lachnospiraceae > Moryella. The sequence continues at coordinate 19,600 of CADBEN010000018.1, read as the reverse complement.
CTCTTCCGCCCGGTCCGCGTCTGTCAGACCAGGCTTTTCCCGGCTGTTTCTTTAATAATCCTTCCTAAAATTCTAACACGCTGTATCCGGCAAAACAATCAAGAGCATCCTTTTTCATGTTATGATACTGATATGGAACACGATCATAAAAAGAGAAAGGATACCGAATGAAAAAGACTTCTGCGTTATGGCTCAGCGTCGTTCTGGCTGCCTCGCTGCTCTTTTCATCCTGTGCGAAACAGGGCGGGCAGACCGCTTCTCCTGCAGAGACCACCGGAACAGCAGCGGAGACCACTGCCGGGACTTCCGCGGCCGAAACCACCGCCGCATCCGGTGCCGCGGAAACTGCCGCTGCTTCTGCCGCCGAAACAAACCCCGGAGCAGGGGAATCCGGGCAGGTGATCGAAGCTCCGCAGATCAAAGCTGCGGATTTCCCGGTGACCGACGGCTCCACCGCCACGCTGCCTCTGGCGTGGATGCTGTACCGCCTCTGCACGGGTGAAGATCAGGCGGCCGCCGAGGGCGCCATGAGCTTCACCAAGACCAACAACGCCTACATCCGCCTGATGGACAGGGAAGCAGACCTGGTCATCGCTTATGAGCCCGGTCCCAACGCCATGGAGGATCCGCGCTACAAAGACCTGGAGCTGAAGCCCATCGGTCTGGACGCGCTGGTGTTTCTCTGCAACACCGCAAATCCGGTACAGTCACTGACCACGGCCCAGCTGAAGGACATCTACACCGGAAAGATTCAAAACTGGAAGGATCTCGGCGGGGAGGATACGGAGATCATCGCCTTCCAGCGGGAAAAGAACTCCGGCTCCCAGACCCTTATGGAAAAGCTCCTGATGAAAGAAACGCCCATGATGGACGCCCCCGGCGAGCTCCGTCCGGGTGAGATGGGCGAGCTGGTGGACAGCGTGGCCCGCTACTCCAACACAAGGAACGCCCTGGGCTATTCCGTCTATTACTACGCCCGGAACATGTACCAGCGTCCGAATCTCCGCTTTATGGCTGCGGACGATGTCGACCCTTCCCCGGAGACCATCCGGGAAGGCAGATACCCCTATGTCAATCCCTTCTACGCAGCCGTTCGCAAGGACGAGCCGGAAAACACGAAGGCACGGCAGCTCTTCAACTGGCTTGCCGGAGAAGACGGCCAGTCCCTGGTGGAGACAATGGGCTACGTAAGCATCAATAAAGCGGATAAAAAGCTGCCTGAAGATCTCGACGGACGGGTATCCCTGGAAACCGGCCGGCTGGACGGAAATACCCGGCGGCTTGCGATCAGCGGCGCCTGCTTTGACGGAGACGCCGGCGTTGTGATCCTGGACGAAAACTTCCAGGTGGCAAAACGGATCGAAGGAATCACGATCCGGGGAGATGAAGACATCGCTAAGATCCGCGGCAGTGTCTTCCCGGCAAGCCCGATCCTCTTCACCGGGACAGCCGCCAATAAAAACGAAGACCAGGTGGAAAGCATCGGCCTCTATGACGCCGACCGGGAAGCATGGGCGGCGGAACCGACTGACGATTACTGCTACACGGAATGCACGGATGGGGAACACGCTGTATACTATCTGGGAAACTGGCCGGAATGGTATGACGAAAACGGAACTGAACGATACAAGGCAGTGGTCCGGGTCTATGCCGATACCGGCGAACTGCTTCGGACAGAGACATTGACCACTCCCGAAGCGTATGATGAACTGTTCAGCAGCACCTCCCGCCATATTCATGTGGAAAGCACCTGGAACGATGAGGAGGACACCGCAACCTACGATTCCGGAACCGGGATCACGCTCACTTTACATTACGATGATGATCCGGTAAAGAATACTGCCGTCCTGAAACAAAACGGCAAAGTTGTGGCGGAAAGCTCGAGTATGACGATCCGGCCCTTCATGGTCGATGAATCCGACGAAGATTTCATCCCCTTCCGCTGGCTGACCGTCAGCATGACCAATTCATTCCTGGACGCGGACGGAGAACCCACTTATGAAGATGCCGGCTTCCTGATCGCCGACCGGGACGGCAGGATCGTCTACCGGGAAGATAAAAGCTCCTCCTATTATCCCACCCTGATAGATGAGAATTTCTGCGTCTTCTATGACTGGAATTCCTGCAAATACATCATCCGGGACTACAGCGGCAGAGAACTCTTCAGCTGGATCCGTCCGGACCAGTACGAGTACTGGTGATCCTGAAGGGATTACAGGCTGCTCATTCCGAAACAAAAAACTGCTTCATCCTGCAGGGATCTCCCTGCGGGATGAAGCAGTTTTTTGTTCCGTATCACACTTCTGTGATCAGCGGATCAGTCCGGGAAAACCACTGCGACCTTTCCGCATTTTCCGCTCGCCATCAGTTCATACGCCTTATCCACATCCTTCAGTTCAAACCGATGGGTGATCAGCTTATCGGGATGGATACCCCAGCGCACCAGATGCTCTACCAGCTCCTCCATGCGCCACAGAGAGGTGACCCAGGATCCGCAGATGGTCTTCTGGCCGTGCATGATATCCGGGGAAGGATTGAAGGTCACGTCATTTCCCTCGCCGATCATCACCATTTTTCCCCATTCCCGGGTGCAGCGGATGGCCAGCGCACGGGCGGCCGGATTGCCGGAGCAGTCTGCCGCACGCTCACAGCCAAAACCGCCCGTCACTTCCATGATCTTTGCCTGGCATGCCTCCGCATCCGCAGAATTGAATACATAGTCGGCAAGGCCGAGATCCTTCGCCAGCTGCATGCGCTCCTCGTTGACATCGGTGCCGATGGTCATATCGCAGCCCATGGCTTTCGCAAGCATCAGCGCCGCCAGTCCCACCGGACCCAGGCCGGTGACCAGCACACGGTCATTGCCCGAGATACCGACCTTCATCAGTCCCTCGTAGACTGTGCCGAAGCCGCAGGCAACCTGTGCGCCGTCTTCATAGGTCAGCTCGTCCGGCAGCGCGATCAGATCCTTCTCGTCACACAGAATATAGGGAGCCATTCCGCCATTGCGCTGCCAGCCGTATGCTGCGCGGAACGGGCTCTTGCAGGAGATGTAATAACCGCGCCGGCAGTCGTAGCAAACGCCGCAGCCGGAAATGTGATACACGATGACGCGGTCGCCTTTCCTGAAGCGCTTCAGGCCTTCCCCCTCGACCTCAATAATGCCACAGGGTTCGTGGCCGGCGATCATGCCAGGCTGGTAGCCCTCAGGTCCCTTGCCCAGATGAGCCCTGTAAATAGCGCGGATGTCCGATCCGCAGATAGTAGAAGCTTTGGTCTTTACCACGACCTGTCCGTAGCCCGGGGTGGGCATGTCAAATTCCTTTATCTCCACGGTGCTGTTGCCCGGAAGAATCGCGCCCCGCATCTTGATTTTCATGATCACACCTCCATTTTTGCCGGTTGTCCTGCCGTTCAACAACAGTATATTCTTTCGCTTTCATGGAGGTTAGATGCTGCCGTGACCTGTTTTTGTTAAACGTGTCGTTTTCATACAAATCCATGTATTGTATAATAAATTTGCAAAAAAGCAGTACAGTCTGACAGCATGGCATGACGGGAGTTTGATACGGAAAAATCAACCCGGAGGAAACAGGCATTGGAAACCTATGAATTCTCAGGTACCTTCGAACTCGGATCTCTGCTGATCGAACCGGTGCATGTGCGCATCGAGGAGCTTCGTCCGGTCATCGCGGCGCACGCCCACTCCAATACCAGCTATGAGATCCATTACACCGCGCAGGGAAAAGGCAGCGTGACCATCGACAGCCGGAAATATCCGGTAGAAACCGATACCCTTTACATCACCGGTCCCGGTGTGATCCATTCCCAGACCTCTGACCGCAGTGCGCCGGTCATCGAATACTGTCTCTATCTCAACTGCCGCCGGTCTTCCATATCCGGGCCTGATTTCTTCTCCCTGTTCGCCGAAACCACCTTCTGGATGAGTCAGGATGAAGGCCGTCTCTTTCCGCTGCTCCGGCAGCTGATCGAAGAAAAAAGACATCCCCGGCCAGGCACACCGGAGATGTCCGAAACAATTCTTAAGCAGATCATTATCACACTTACCCGCATATATTCTCATCCGGGGCAGGAAAAGACCGCGGACCCATCCATGCCGGCCATGACCTATACGAGGCTGATGCCTGTGGTGGAAGATGCTTTTTTCTTCCGCTACCGGACCCTGACGCTGGAGGAGCTTGCTGCGATCCTCCATCTGAGCGTCCGCCAGACCCAGCGCCTGCTGCAGCGAAACTTCGGCAAGACGTTCTCCCAAAAGTTGAATGAGGCCCGGATCGCCGCGGCAGCGCAGCTTCTGCTGAACACCGGTCTCAGCGTAACCGAGATCGGCGAGCGCACAGGCTTCTCCTCCATCGAACATTTCTCATCTTCCTTCAGGCGCTTCACCGGGGTTTCCCCGACACAGTACCGGAAGAACCATCCCTGAATTCGGGGGAAATACTCTCTGATACTCCGACCTCCTGCAGAGTTCCTTCAAAGTCACTGCTTCATCTTCCGCAGCTCCATCGCCGCCAGCGGTATGGACACGGATACAGACAGGATATCCGCGACCGCCTGGGTCATTTCGACGCCGGGGAGGCCGAAAATTCTTGGCAGAATCAGGATTAGCGGGATAAAAAAGATCCCGCTGCGGGCCGAAGCTGTGATGGATGCCTTCACGCCTTTCCCGATGGACTGCAGCATCATGTTTGTGATGACGATACAGGCAAGCAGAGGCAGCGCCGCCGCCTGCCAGCGGAGCGCCACTTTACCGACCGCGATCACCTCCGGATCGTTCCGGAAGAAGGCGATGATCTGCGGAGAGAAAATAAAACAGAACACCGCCATTACAGTCAGAAAAATGGTGCCGTAGCGGACACAGAAGAAATAGCCTTCCCGCACACGCTCTTTTTTCTCCGCACCGTAGTTAAAGGAGCAGACCGGCTGATATCCCTGACCGAAGCCGATCAATGCGCTGGATACGAACATGGTCACTCTGGTGGTGACACTCATTCCTGCAATAGCTGCGTGGCCGTAAACGCCGGCAGCCCTGTTTAAAAGCACCGTCGCCACCGCCGCCAGTCCCTGACGGAACAGCGCCGGAATGCCGCCGTTTATGATCTGCACGATAAAGTGGCCGTTGAGCCGCACATTCCGGATGTTCAGGTGAATGTTCACGCCGTGCATGCTGCCTGCCAGCAGCACGAAGAAGCTGATGATCTGTCCGCTGACGGTTGCCAGGGCAGCGCCCGTGACTCCCATCCCGAAGCCGAAGATCAGCAGCGGATCCAGTGCGATATTCAGGATGGCACCGCATAGCAGTCCTACCATGGCATACATCGCGCTTCCCTGATACCGGAGCTGGTTGTTGATGACGAACTGACCCATCATGAAGGGCGCTCCGAGGACGATGATCCTCAGATAACTCACCGTCTCTTCTACCGTGCCTCCCCTGGCTCCGAGAAATTCTGCCAGCTGCCGTATATTCAGGACCGACGCTGCTGCCACGACGACGCCCAGGATCATGGACAGCGCAAGCCCTGTGGCAGCCATCTTTTCCGCTTCTTCCTGCTTCCCTGCGCCCAGCATCCTGGAAAGATAGTTGCCCGAACCCTGTCCGCAGAAAAACCCCAGAGCCTGAATCACCGCCATCGCCGAAAAAGCAAGCCCCACAGCCGCCGTCGCCTCTGTGGAGATCCTTCCGACAAAAAACGTATCCGCTGCGTTGTAGATCGCCGTCACCAGCATGCTGATGATCGTCGGTATGCTCAGACGGGTGATGAGCCTGGGCACCGGCGTCTCCGTCATATCCCGGTATCTCTCTGCCGCCTTCGAATCCGCATTATGAGTCATAGAAATGCTGTCCGTCGTCTGTCACAAGACGCTTTGTCCCGGGATATTCAAAAATACTGTCGTTTCCGGCATTTGCTTCAAGATACCCGGCAAATTCCTTTGCATACCATTTCGCCATTTCAAGATTATGCATACGGTAGTATCCGCAGTTGACAGCGGTTGCGCCGGGCACCTCCTGTACAGTGTCCACATATCTGAAAGCTTTCAGCATGATCTCATGGAGTTCCTGCGCTTTGCGGCTGCCCTTAAGTATGAGATAAAAGCCCGTAAGACAGCCCATGGGGCCCCAGTAAACGACCTCATCCTTCCAGTCAGGATCGTTGCGCAGATAAGTCGCAATAATATGCTCCAGCGAATGCATTGCCGCAACGTCAATGACCGGCTCCCTGTTAGGTCTTTTCAGCCTTATGTCGTAGGTCGTCACCGTATAGTCGCCCAGGTGATCCGTCCTGCTTGTGAAGATCCCCGGCACAATGCGCATATGATCCACTGAAAAGCTCTGAATCAATTCCATTTTAGTTTCTCCTTTCAGTCACTTCGTTTTCAGTTTTTCTCCGGAGGAAAAGTTATCCGAGTGATATTCCCTGCAGCTCGGCAAGACGCGTGAACACTTCGCCGATCCTGTCGTTGATGACCAGAGTGTTTCCGCCCAGCCTGACGTTCAGGCGGTCCCGGTTGATGATCACCAGGTATTTTCCGGAGAAATAATTGATATAGGATGCAGCCGGGTACACGGTAAGGGAAGTTCCGCCGATGATCAGCATGTCGGCGCGGGAGATAGCCCGCACTGCGCCTTCCACAGCATCATCCGGAAGGCTCTCCTCATAGAGCGTAATGTCAGGACGGATAGTCCCTCCACAGCTGCAGTGAGGCACTGCTTCATCCGAGGTGAAGATATAATCCTCCGGATAAACCTTTCCGCATTTCATGCAGTAATTCCGCAGGGCGCTTCCATGGATCTCATATACTTTCCGGCTGCCCGCTTTCTGGTGCAGTCCGTCGATGTTCTGCGTCACTACTGCGTCCAGCTTCCCCAGCTTCTCGATCGCCGCCAGATACTTGTGGGCATTGTTCGGCTCGATGGTCCTCGTGTCCATCTTCTGCCGGTGAAACTCGTAGTAAACCTTCGGTTCATATATCAGGCAGCTGTGGCTCAGCAGATATTCCGGACGGTATTTATCAAAGCGGACATCCCGCTGGTTATACAGTCCGTCCTTGCTCCGGAAATCCGGCACGCCGCTCTCCGTGGAAACGCCTGCTCCCCCGAAAAAGACAATATGCTGCGCATCCTCGATCTCATCCTTCAGCTGTAGAATCTTAGCCTCATCCATGGTCATCTTCTCCTTTCTTCCTAAGTTGCTGATCTCCGTCAGCCTTACTGCGTTTGATGAGTCAATTATACTCTATTACCGTTTTCAATGATGCGGAACCCGGTCAGCAGCCCGGAAATTCAATACAGAGGTCAAACAAGGCCGCCTGGCAATCATTGATTATCCGCAGTTTATTCCAGCCGGATAATTCCGTATTTGCTTCCGCTTTTTTCATGATTGCTCTTATTCCGTCTGCGTCATCATTTACAAAGCATTCGTTGATGCTGTTAAACTGGTTCATAACGTCCTCAGACTTTTTTGCAGCTTCCTTTGCCTCCGTCCTTAATAATGTGTCGGGACTGTTCTCAAAGAAGTCGCGATAGACATTGATCTTGTCCTCATCAAGAAGATAGTTTCTGACTGATCTTCCGAACATCTGCTTCCTGTCCTGAAGTGCTTCCCTGTCCCTGTGCATCTCCCTCTTCATCGCGCGGATTTTGGACTTAAGGAAAGATGTTCCCTTGATGAATACCGCATAATCTTCAAATATGGAAGGATCTTCGAAATAGAGGTAGATCCAGATCCCCTCGATGATATATTTCTTCTCCTCGTGTTTCTTTGAATAGTCCATTGCGAACTTCACAAAGTCAACAAATACCTTATCCTCATATTCTTCTTTTGGGATACAGTCTCTCTCATCAACGCCGATATAATACTTTGCGCCTTCCCCCTGAAAGAAATCAAAGAGCAGATCCGAATAGTCCTTCAGCTCATCCATAGTAAAATGATCCTTGATGAGAAGCAGGTCGTCAAGCTCGATATGATCTATATCATCTCCCTCAAGAGCTCTTGCCATCATGGATTTTCCGCTTCCCGAATGACCGAGAATAAAACATATATTTGTATTTCCGGAATTAAAGCTTTCTTCTTTGTAGTAAAGATCCGGCTCTGAGATAACATATTTTTCGTTTGGCAGCTGCACTTCTTCAAAGATATCGCTGTCTGCTTTCAGCTTATCTTTTAAGAAGTCATACATTTCCGGTACATTGCGGCCTAAAAAAACGTTCGAGTAATAGTTGGAGAAACGCTTCTGCTTTTTCGGGAGGATTTTATATTTGACGTAAGCCTTATTAAGATCCCTTTGCGTGGTCATGTTATCAGTAATAATCACAAGGGACGGGTCATGGACCGCATGTTCCAGATCAGTAAATTTTTCCATCATTTTTCCTTTCCATTCAGAAAAAATGCACGTTACATCCGACAGCCGTAGGGCAGCGCATCGACATTATTCCGCTTCCAGATGCCGGAAAGCGGATCCATGGTGTAGGTGGGAGCCGGCGGAAGGGTCTCGTTGAAATGCATGGGTTCCGCAAATCCGGGGATCTGAATGATGCCGGTAAGCATATGTCCGTCCGCCGGACTGATCTGCGGCTTCAGCTGAAGCTCTTCCCCTTCCTTCATCTCATAGCTATCCCGATCCAGCGCAATCGATTCGATCTCCCGGACCGTCGCGGTAAATTCCATCTCTGAAGCCAGTCCGATATCGACTCCCGAAGAAGCACATACCGTCACCTTGCCCGGTTTTATGAAGCGGAACAGATCCACCTCTTCCCCGGTCTCACTGCTGGTGCACAGCACTTCGATGCTGTCCGTATCCCCGGAATACGTCCAGAAAATTACGCTTTGCCTCTGTATTCGATGCAGAGCATGGTGATATCGTCGAACTGCTCCGCCTCTCCGACAAAATCTGCCACCGCCTCGGTCACAGCCCGCAGGAGTCCCTCCGGCGGCTCGTCCTTAACGCTGTTCAGCGCCTGTACGATCCGGTCTCTGCCGAAAAGCTCTTCTTCGGAGTTCTGAGCCTCGGACGCGCCGTCGGTATAGACGAACAGCTTGGAGCCCGGTTCGAGGTGCAGCTCATATTCTCTGTATTTCATTCCCCCAACTGTTCCGAGAACGAAGCCGTGTTTGTCCTTGAAGATCTCGAAGGGACCGTCCGGTGTTTTGAGAACAGGGTACTCGTGTCCGGCGTTCGCGGCGGTCAGGATACCGCTGACGAGGTCGAGGATGCCGAACCAGACCGTGACAAACATTTCTTCCTTGTTGTTCTCATAGATCATCTGGTTCACCGTACCCAGGACCTCCTGCGGGCTGTGGCCTGCCATGGCCTGGTTCTGGATCATATTCTTAGCCATCATCATGAACATGGCAGCGGGGATACCCTTGCCGGACACGTCTGCCATGACCAGGGCAAGGCGGTCATCGTCCACAAAGAAGAAGTCGTAGAAGTCCCCGCCGACCTCCTTGGCGGGGGTCATGCTGGCAAAGACATGGAACTCCTGCCGGTCCGGGAATGCAGGGAATTTGTTCGGAAGCATGTCCGCCTGGATGCGGGTGGCAAGCGCAAGCTCCGTGCCGGTGCGCTCCTTTTCCGCCGTCATGGCAAGGATATTTCTGAGATATTCCTCCGTCTGGTCCGACAGCTTTCGGAAGGTATTGGCAAGGATCTCTATCTCATCCCCCGTGCGGTAGACATCATCCATCTGAAAGACAAACTGCTCACCCGTCACATCCTCGATCCGCTGCGTCATGACACGGATGGGATTGGTGATTTTGCCCGAAAAAGATACGGCGGCCACAGAGGCGCTGAAGATCAGCAGGATCACAATGATCAGGAGCAGCAGGCTGGACCGTCTGAAGTTGCGCTTGTACCCCTCGCTTGCCTTGGCACTGATATTATCCAGTTCCGTCAGAAGCGCTTCCGTGGGCTGCTCCAGCTCGCTATGCGGGACAAAGGTGATCAGAGTCCATCCCAGAGACGACATACGTGCAAATGCTGCGTAATATGCCTCACCGTCGATCTCCACCTTGCCGAGCCCGCTTTCCTGATCAAGTGCATCCTGAATCAGAGTCGCAAGTGCCGCGTTGCCGGTATCCCGGATGTCCGTGGACATATCATTTACCATTTTAAGCTCGCCGGATTCCCTCGGAGAATAGACAAGAAGCCCTCCGTTGCTCACCATGATGGAAAAACCCTTTTTTCCTACACCGACATCCGATATGAACTCCTGTATCACACTCAGCTTTGTGGAGCCCCCGAGCACTGCCACGAGTTCACCGTCCAGATAGATCGGGCAGCCATATTCCACCTCGGGAAGTTCAAGAAAATAACTGTGGACTGCCAGCGTGAAGCTGAACTCCCCCGCCTCCACTGCACTTTGATACCAGGGACGCTCCGTCGGATCGTAGGGATACATTACGTCGTTCTCATCATACTTTTCGTCCGGGATCGTATCCACCACCATCGAGGTGCCGTTCGGCAGTGAGATATAGCAGTCTCTCGTAAAATTGTCGTTGCCGCGGACTATCTCCGTCATCAGCGGCTCCAGATTCGCGAGCTTCCTGACCATGATCTGCGTCTCCGGATCACGGGCCGCTTCGTCATTCGCGAATATGAGCTGCAGGGAATACCGCCCGGCCTTCGCCGGATCCGGCGGATAGACCTCCCGCTCTCCATACTTGTCGGGGTGCGCAAAGATATCCTGCACCTGGGCGGCAAGCATGGTGAAATCATGTTTCATGGTCCAGAACTCACCATCCGCGTTCTCAGCCGTCAGAGTGATGGTATTGAGCATGTCTTCGTACGTCAGGCTGGTTATCGTCTCCTGAGACCGTTCCTTGATGGCAACATTCTGTGAATCGTTGGTTTCCGCGGTGACGCGTGCAGCGGCCCGCAGCTGCAGAATGCCGATGATCGCGAACGCCACTGCCGCGGTTATGACCAGCATACTGCAAAGAAGAAGCAGCTTTTTCCTCAGGCCTCCGGAGGCCAGTATTATTTTATTGTCCATAATAACACTCTCCTTGCTGTCCGGAAAACTCCCTGCGCTGATTTCCGACAGTTGTTATGCCGCTTTTTCGCTCATTTTATCATACCACATGCTATTGTCTACACAATCTGTCATGTGCAAAAACAGCCGGAACACCTGATGTAAGCGCCCGGCTCTCCTCCGCTATTCACAAAATGCATAAAGAAGACTAAATCTTGCATTATTTTTCACTCTGTAGTATTTTTAAAATACTGCAGCTATTCGGCCTCCCGGATCCGGGCCGCTGAACAGCTGGAGAATGTACCAAAAGGGGGTTTTAGATTATGGAAGGATTCTCGAATTTTGTTGATTTTCTGAACGGTATTGCATGGGGACCGTGGATGCTCATCCTGCTTGTGGGCACCGGCATCTTCCTGAGCGTCCGTATGGGCTTCATCCAGTTCTCCCGCTTCGGATATGCGATGAAGAACACCCTCGGAAAAGTCTTCAAGAAGCAGCAGGCCGGCCACGGTGAAGTTACACCGTTCCAGGCTGTGACCACCGCTCTCGCGGCAACAGTCGGCACCGGAAATATCGCGGGGGTCACAGGCGCTATCGCAGCAGGCGGCCCCGGAGCTGTCTTCTGGATGTGGGTCTCCGCACTCTTCGGCATGGCCACCAAGTACTCTGAGGTTGTCCTCGCAGTCCGTTACCGCGAGCGCAACGACAAGGGCGACTGGGTCGGCGGACCGATGTATTACATTAAGAACGGCCTGGGCGAGGGCTGGCGCTGGCTCGGCGGCGTGTTCTGCGTCTTCGGCTTCCTTGCTGCCTTCGGTATCGGCAACATGACCCAGGTCAACACCATCGCTTCTTCTATTAACACCGCCATCGACGCATTCGGCGGAAACGTGGAAGCAAGCTCCGTCCAGATCTTCGGACAGACTGTTCCCACCAGCAGCATCGCCATCGGCGTGATCATTGCAGTCATCGTGGCTCTGGTCCTTCTCGGCGGCATCAAGCGCATCGGCTCCGTCACGGAGAAGCTGGTGCCCTTCATGGCAGTCATCTACATCGTGGCAGCGATCGCAGTCATTTTCGGCAACATCGGCCAGCTCGGCACGGTGTTCGGCATGATCTTCAAGGGTGCCTTCAACGCGGATGCAGCTATCGGCGGCGCCACCGGAATCATGATCAAGACCACCATCCAGAAGGGTGTGGCCCGCGGCGTGTTCTCCAACGAGGCAGGTCTCGGATCTGCTCCCATGGCGCATGCAGCTTCCTCTGAGACCGATCCCGTAAAGCAGGGTCTGTACGGTATCTTCGAAGTCTTCATGGACACTATCGTCATCTGCTCTCTTACCGCTCTTGCACTGCTCTGCGGCACCCTGGGTTCAGGCCAGACTCTGGACTGGGGCGGCAGCGCCGGAACCGCCAACGTGGCGGCAGCCTTCAGCAGTGTGTTCGGAAGCCAGATCGGCTCTCTTCTCATCGCTGTCGGCATCACGCTCTTCGCACTTTCCACGGTGCTCAGCTGGTCCCTCTACGGCACCCGCTGCTTTGAGTATCTCTTCGGTCTGCAGTACGTGAAGCTTTACCAGATCGCCTTCATCATCATCGTTGTGATCGGCTCTACGCTGGAGCTCTCCCTGGTCTGGAACATCGCCGACACCCTGAACGGTTTCATGGCGATCCCGAACCTGATCGCACTCCTCGGCCTGTCCGGCGTGGTGATCAAGCTCACAAAAGACCACTTCTCCGATCCTGCCAAGATGGCTCACGACGAGGAGTGACAGTTCCGAATAATCTCAGAAATACAAATACCCCCTTTGCCGGGCATCCGGTAAAGGGGGTATTTCTTTCCGAAAACTCGGAAATATCGACACAGTAGAAATAGACCTGACGGACCGTTCCGTCCGGCAGCACGCGGTAGGAAGGCGTCAAAGTGATCATCGCTGCCGTCAGCGGCAGTGCAATTGTTTTCTTTTTCATTTTGATTTCCTCATTGTTTTTTCAGGAAATAGGTCGCCTCACGCTTATCTTTGTCGAGCGTGAACTCCTCCGTACTATCCGCATAGCCATCGGGGGCCTTCATAAAGTGCACTGTATATGTTCCGGGTTCCGAATGGAATTCAGCCAGGCCGTTTTCGTCGGTCTTGCCCTTCTGGCACATAACATCGGAACAGAACTGCACTCTGGCACCCGGAATCGGATCCATGGTCTCTGCGTCCCTGACATAGACCAGATAAACGTCGGAGTTTGCGGCTGTGTCTGCGGCTGTGTCTGTGCCCGCCTTCTCCTGAACTTTTTCCGTCGGCTGCTGACCGGAGCTGCGGGAAGCACCGCATCCCGCAAGAAGCGAAGCGCTGAGCACAGCCGCCAGCAGCATTGAAACAAATTTTATCATCGGTTTTTTCTCCTTTCTCACACACCCAGTCCGGCCAGGAACATCAGGATCGACAAAAATGCGCCTGCAGCACAGACAATGATCTCAATGATGCCCATCACGAAGAATAACCGGGCCCCTGAAACGCCTTCCTTTCCTGCTTTCGCAGCAAACATCGTTCCCAAAATGGCCATCACCAGGCACGGCAATGGTGCTATAAATACACCCATCAGGCCGGCTAGTGCCAGGATCGTATAAAGCGCGCCTCTGCTTGTGGGTACTTCAAGTATTGCCGCAAGTACCATACAGAGCACTATGACCGCCAGAACAATAATCGGAATCAGCGTCAGTACCTTTGCCTTCGAATAGCTGCTGTTTTTCATAATGTTTTTCCCATCTCCGCTGTCGCCGTCAATGAACGGCCTGTTTTGCATTATCAGTCTGTTGTGTCTGCCATGATAACAATGTATCTGTTCATGCGCTTATCATATACACTCCAGCATGCAGTACCCCACCATTCATGTCCGGCCTCAAAATAGTTGGACCAGTCTGTTGTCCACTCATATATTTCAAGTTCATCTGTTCCTTCAGGGAATAAAACTGAGTTGACCTTGCGGAATTCATCGGGCCCGTAACCTGAGGTATGCGGGGTCTCCCAGAAAGCGTACCAATACGGGATCTGTTCACCCTTTAAGGGATCCGGGAATTTGCAGTCATAGAATCTTTGGCCTATGCGGTCGGTCCGCAATATCTTCGGAATATGGAATAACGCTGCAGGATCGATCTGATAAGCCTTTGCTTTCCCTATATCCAGATTCCAGGGGAATGGTTCGTCCTGGACTTTCCTGCAATAGTTGATCTCTGATTTTAACTGCTCATCGATATACCGTTCGATTACTTTGAGCATTGCGAACAGCACAGCATCTTTATGAGAACGGTATCCCTGATGCGGCGTATCGTCTTCGATAAGACAATAGTCAATGATGCATCTGTCGTATTTTTCTATCAGCTCATAAAAAGGATCATTGATCAATTCACGCATTTGATTCACCTGCAAAGCCGGGTTTTATCGAAAGAATGACGAACCGGGATTTGGTATACATCATGTTTTCTCGAAGTGCTTTATCATCCAGGGAAAGATGAATGACACGTAAAACATCTGCAAATAACAAGAAACAAAGGTGCCGGGTGCGCCGGAAATCAAGTCTTTCACAGCAGGAACGAATATCAGGCTGTTCACGATCTGCCGAATTCCCTGAAACCCGTTTTCTCCATCATACCATAGTCTCACTCATCCACCGCGAACCGTATCCCCGCACTTTTTCTCGCCGTCTCCAGCGCTGTCATGACCGCGACAGACTTCTCAAGGAATGCCGCCGCAGCCGCATCATCCCCGGTATCGACGATCCGGGCGAAATCCCTGAACTCCTGTGTCATGCGGTGCCTCATCTCCGGAGCCGTGAACTTTCCGCGCTCCATCACGCGGCTCATACCCCCCGCAGCATTGGGGACAGGCGGCTTCGTGTCATCAGCAAACTCATACTCGACGCCTTCCATAGTATTCGGCTTGCCAATGAGCCGCATCCAGCCGTTCTCGCCCTGGAATATCGCAAATGACGGGCTGTCCGAATCCTTAGCCCCCGTACAGACTGCCGTCACTCCATCATAGCAGAGGACTGCCGTTCCGGATGTGTCGATCCCGTTAAATCCAAGGTTCGGGAAATACTTCGCATCCTTCGGAGCACCGAGAAGACCGATCGTCAGATAGACATTATAGAGATTGATATCATACAGTGCGCCTCCCGACAGATCCGGATCAAAGGCTGGTTCGATCTCACCGGCCAGATACTTCTTGTATCTGCTGGAATACTGTGAGAAATTGCACTGGGCCATCTTCAAAGTCCCGAGCTTCGGCAGGATCTCTGCCATCTTCTCAAACACTTTACTGTGCAGGGTCGTAATGGCCTCAAGGCAGAAGACTCCCTTCTCCGCTGCGATCGATGCAAGTTCCCCGGCTTCCGCCATTGTGGAGACAAACGGTTTCTCCAGAATAACATTCACACCCGCAAGCAGCGCCTGCTTTGCATAAGGATAGTGCGCGCTGTTGACGAGGCCGATGTACACGCAGTCAACACCGCTGTCAGAGAGGAGTTCTGCGTAGTCTGTATAAACTTTGCCGATCCCGTACTGTTCTGCCAGTTTTTCACCCTTTTCCCGGCTCTTAGGTCTCGCAAATATTGCCGTACGCTCGATCTCAGTGATCTCCTCCATGGCAAAAAGAGCTTCATGTACGATCTTACCTGTTCCGATAATACCAAGCTTCACAACACATCCTCCATATCGCACACCCGGAAAAGCACTTCCCTGCAGAATCCGTCAACGCATATCCCGAAGATCGGGAATCTGTCGTATTTTTCTATCAGCTCCGGCAGGAGATTTCGCTATATAGTATCTTGCATCATTCGTCCTGCGTACCTTTTTGGCATGCAGCATAGAATTCATCACATTCGGATTCTCAATTCCCCGGTCCGCAAGCGGCACTGCGGTCTCCTCAGATACCGCACCGCGTTCCTCCAGATAGTCCATAAAACAGCGGGCTTCCAGGTAACCGATGTCCACAGATTCTATCGACAGAGTCAGGGCTTTTCGCAGCAGCATACAGATACCCTGCATATCATATTTATCGCCCGTGATCATCTCCATCGAGCCGTTCGTCTGCGCTGTACTGCAGAGCTCATCCAAAGTAAAGGCGTGATGGATCGTAATGCAAAAACCATCAGGCCCTTCGATATACAGGCACGGCTCATAGCTATTAGACGACAATTGATACGATCGTTCTCCCGTGCGCAGGTAATAAGTTTCCCCGGACTGTCCAAGCAGAAGATCTCCGCTGCTATAGATTATTCTCATTGATTCTGTTTTAATCCCCGCTTCTAAAATGAGTCTGCAAACAACTGCTTTAATACCCAAGGAATTTCTTCAGTTCTTTGTCAGGCAGAAGCTCCTTCCTGCCTAGCCCGAAGGAATAGTCCGGAACGATCTCCAGATAGCGGTCCAGGAATTCCTCGTAGGTCTTTGCCTCGAAGCAGTACGGTGTGATGAAAAATTCCCTGCTGCCGCCGGCCACGCGGTCCCCGGCTGTTACGCTCACTTTGTAGTCGCCTGACTGCAGCTTATAGAAAACATATCTCTCAAGATTCCAGCCGTGCAGACTGATATGGCCGAATGAAGGAGCATAACTTGCCACAGTTTTATTTGCCTGAAGCGCCGCGCTCTGATAGTCGTACTCCACGCTCTCTATAAAACGTTCAGCGCTTTCGACATCGTACACTGAATACTCGCCTTCGGTCCGGTATCTTCTGACAAATTCAAGGTCTCCGTCAACACGCTGTATATCGTACTGCCAGGCCTTACCGAGCATCTTTTTGTCAAGCCAGCGATAATCCTTCTTTACATTATTGAAAGCTTTTTCCAGATATACCGTTATGTCCGTGCCAAACTTGAATTTCTCCTCCGGATTCGAGTGTTCCACAGTATCGTGCGTATATCTGCACAGGAAATCGATGAACTCGTCCGCGGTGGTGCCCTCTGTCCACGGGGTCACGATATCCGAATCATCATAATAGTTTTTGCTGATCTGACCGAAAACATATTTGCCGTGAAGACGCGCAATCTGCCAGACCGGTGTTTTTTTCCTCATCATCGGCAGAGTGGCCCAATAGAATTCTTCACGCAGCTTTTCCAAAGCTTTTTCGTAATATACGTTGATGTCTGTTCCGTATTTGAACAGTTCCGGATCGGCGGAAGGGTTCTTATTCAGTTTCCTTTCGCGCTTTTTCTCGTTCTCCCGTTCCACCTCCATTGCGAAGAACTTATCAGAACTAAGCGGCGTCCACGCCCATACCTTGTACCAGCTGTGGCTCGCCAGCGCCGACGAATAGATAAAAGCTCCTCCCGCCTCGTCCCGCCACTTATTCCATCTGCCTGCCGCCAGACCTCCGTCCTTCATGATCAAAAGGCAGAACTGCTCCTGTTTCGGGTTCTTTCTGTCTGCAAACGACTTAAACTCCTTAAACTGAACATTGCGGCTGCCTTCTTCTTCGGGTCCGAGATTTATCCAGTCGATCTCTTCATCTTTAAGGATCTCGGTAAGGTCGTAGCGGTCGAGAGAGTGCCATCTTGCCACCTCTTCCGAATCAACGGTATCGGCGGTTCCGCGCAGGAACTCTCCTGCTGCGGCACTCCCGTTCCCTGACGGAAGCCAGCCGCCTGCAGTATAATCTCCTGTTTTCAGTTCGAGCAGACAGTATTCTCCGTATTGCGGCATATCCTTGTCCGAAAGGTCGTGGAATTCGTTAAAAGACAGTATGAGCTTCTTATAATCGACTTTAAACATTACTTCTCCTCTTTTGCCTGTTACTCATAATGTTCTGCTAAACCGTCAAACAGTTTTCTCTATATCTGAATTATGCCATAAGCAGACCCGTGGCACAGCATAATTCGTATACTCGTTCGGAGCTCACTCGGCATCTTATTACAGCGTTCTTTTGTTCCGGCGCAGCGCCGCCATCCAGTCCAGATCGCCGTGGCTGATCTGACGCTCCAGCGCGGCAACGATCTTATCTTTTCTGGCAAGAAAGTCCGGGCCTGTGAGGTTGGTGCCGGAGATCGTATGGTGGGTGATGAAGGAGCAGTCGCAGGTCAGATTCTCAACAAAGAGTTTCAGCTCCTCCAGCATTTCCTTCTCTGAAAGCGGATCGAATTCGCCGCGCTGTGCCTCCTCCAGAAGGGGTGTTCCAGGGAACAGCGTCAGTCCGCCGGTTCCAACCAGCATAGGCTTGCACTGGCTGAAGATCTTCGCAGAGTTGATGGCGTGTTCCCGGCTGTGGGATCTTCCCGCAACGCCGTTCAGGAAGGTCATCCAGTAATCGATGCCGGCTTCCTCAAGTTTATGGCACTGTTCCAGGATGTCTTCCGCATGGTATCCCTTATGAATCCGGTCCAGGGTCCAGTCATCGCCGCTTTCCACACCGAGGGAGATCTCACGCATTCCAAGCTCCTTCAGCTTCTTCAGCTCGTCCACCGTCTTGTTTTTCAGATCTGTGACTCTTCCCGCGAGATAGATGTATTCCATCTTCGGCAGATATTTGCGGATCATCTCAAAGATCGGAGCCAGCTTATCATAGGCCAGGACCAGAGGATTGACCGAGAGCAGCTTGATCGTCCGGGCATTCGGATCACTCTCTGCAAGCTCCTTCAGATCCTCCTCGATCCATTCCATCGGAGACATCCGGAAGGGCACTTCTTTGTACATCGTACAGAACTTGCACCTGTTGTGGGTGCAGCCCTGGGTGATCTCCAACAGCGGCCATGTGGGCCAATAAGGGTTTCTGTATATGGTTCCTGTAAAATGCATATTCGTCCATCCTTTCAAAAGAGGCAGTTCCCGGGGGTTCTGCCCTGACTGTTCTTGTTTATGAACAAAGTTTACACAGATCCCTTGCAAGAATCCACATACAGAACTACAATTCTGAAAGATAACCTTACATAATTCCATTTTTGTAAGAAAGAGTGTGTTTATGGCTGAGATCACCAAGCTGTGGATCGCGGATAAGATGCGGGCGATCATGAAGCACAAACCCATCGATAAGATCCGCGTGACAGAGATCTGTAAGGCGGCCGATATTGAACGGCCGACCTTTTATTACCATTTCAAAAACAAGTATGACCTGGTGGCCTGGATGTTCTGTACAGATGCCTATGGCACTGATATAACCTCTGTCGCCTCTGCAGCTGCAGGGATGAACCGGATGAAGCAGGAGATCCTGTTTTACAAGCGCGCCTATGAAGATTCTTCCCAGAATGCTCTCTGGCACTATATGGTGGAATACTTTACGAAGCGCTATACGGAGCTCGCAAAGGAAAAACTGGGTACCGATATTCTCGATACCCAGCTCTCTTACAGTATCCGGTTTTATTGTATGGGCGCCGTCGGCATGACGCGGGAGTGGGTCCTGACCGACAACATCACTTCGGCGGAAACCGTTGTGCAGATGATGTTCCATTCCATGCCGGAGAATCTCCGGAAGATATTTTTCTGAGAGATGTTTTCTTTTTCTACGGCTTCGTCTCAATGTTTTAATTAGTACTTTCCCAACCAGTTAGACTATACGGTGTATAGTCAGTGGTTGTTGGTGAGTGCCGACCGGCAGAGCGTCAGCTCTGACCGGCGGCAGTATCGT
>CADBEN010000017.1 GCA_902793685.1 uncultured Lachnospiraceae bacterium | reverse complement strand
TGGAAACCGAATAATAAAAGGCTGTCCGGTCGCAAAATGAAAGGTTTCTGTATGCGGTTATGACTTCCTTCAAACTGGTTTCAAGCATGTGTTCTTCTTTCTTCTTGTGTTTATAAATACATTATAGCAGAACACATGTTCGACATCAGCCATAAAGTTGAAAATAGCCACGTGCATTATTTTCAGTCCCGGGCCGGAGGGCTGATACCCTGTTTTTACATTTCCGGCTTTTCCCCGTCTGCCGCAGGCTCTCCGGTATACCGTCTGAAAACCAGTCCGCCGATGGCACCGATAATACAGATAAATGCCAGCACTCCGATGGCCATTCTGTAATCCGTCTGCTGCATCGCATTTCCGCTGATGGCAGAGAGGGTAATGGCCGGCAGCCGCCCGAGGGAAGCGATCAGGATCCAGACCGGGACTGAGAGATCCGTGAGTCCCGCCGCGTAGGACAGGAGATCCTTCGGCGAGCCGGGGATCAGGAAGATCAGCGGCAGCAGCACCTTCCAGCGCGGCGAAGCCGTGATGCGGTCCAGAGTCTTCATCTGGGATTCTCCGCAGAAGAGGGCGATGATCCCCCGCCCGAATCTCCGCACCAGAAAAAAAGTGATCAGGCTTCCGGCAGTGCTGCCCAGCAGGCAGAGCAGTGTCCCGTGGACCGGTCCGTAAACATAGCCTGCAGCGATCTGAAACGGTCCGCCGGGCACCACCGCGAGAAGCACCTGCACGATCACCAGAAGGACCATGATTCCTTCCCCGGCGATCCCCATTCCCCGCAGCCATGCCGCAAAGCGGTCCGCGTCGGAAAAAAGTTCTTTTGCGTATCTGCCGAACAGCACCATCAGGACTGCGAATAACACGGCCCCGGCCACTGCCAGCAGACGTTTTTTCTTTTGGTTCATTCTCTCTCCCTTCATAAGGTTATGCTCCCAAAATACTCTGCTTTGCCGGCTATTACAATATAGACACAAATATTTCATTTTTACGCGGAAGTTGGCATCTGCCTCTCGGATTTTACCGATTTTAAGATATAATAAAAATAACGGCACCCAGAGCAGGAGTTATCCTGCTCAGGTTTCCGCAAATAAAATCATAAAACATATCTGTTTTATATAAAGAAGGAGGTCTCTATGTTCTGTACCGAATGCGGCGCCCGTGTAAGTGACACTGCAAATTTCTGTAACAGCTGCGGTGCAAAGATCACCGTACGGCCGCGGCGGGCGGCGGCACCTGTTTCCGAGACTGTCCCGGCGCCCGCACCTGCTCCGGTTCCCGCTGCAGCCCCGGAACCGGCGGCTGAGATCCCCCCGGAGCTGAAATATCTGGATGAGCTGGAAAAGGCCTCTGCAGATAAATCCCAGATCGACCATGAATCTGTATATGCTGAGATGGGGATCGCCGGAGAAACGGAAGGCGCCTTCGCTCAGGAGCAGGCACCGGCTGCTGACCCTGATCACTTAAAAGAATATTTCGAGCTTCCCCCTGAGGAGCCCAACACCGCGAAGCGGAACGCGCGCCTGTTGAAACAGGCCGCGGACGGGACTCTTACCGAAGGAGAAGTGCCGCCGGAGCTGAAGTATCTGAACGAGCTTGCGAAGGCTTCCGCCGACAAATCCCAGATCGACCATGAGTCCGTCTATGCTGAGATGGGGATCGCCGGAGAAACGGTGGGCGCCTTTGCACAGGAGCAGGCACCGGCTGCCGCGCATGACCCGATGGCGGAATACTTCGGGATCCCCGCGCCGGAAGAAGCCTATGCCCATGGCCCCGTCCCCGCAGCCAAAGCTGCGCCGGTGCACATTGCCAGCAAGTATATTGAAGTCGCGCCGGGCATCGAACTCCATTATCTGGATGCCGGCAAGGGCGCGCCTATGATCTTTATCCCGGGCCTCACCTTCTCCGGTGAGATCTTCCTGCATCAGATCGAGCACTTCTCGAAGACGAACCGGGTGATCGCCATCGATCCGAGAGGACAGGGCCTCTCCTCAAAGACCGTCGACGGAAACGACTACCTGACCCACGGCAAAGATCTTGCGGCCCTGATAGACAAGCTCGGACTCACCGACATCGTCCTCGTCGGATGGAGCACCGGAAATCTGGATGCCTGGAGCTATGCGAAGCAGTTCGGCACGGAGAAGCTCCGCGCCGTCGTGACCATCGATATGTCTCCGCTTCCGCTCTCCGCGGATCCGAAGTGGTGGACCGAGGGCACCATGGAAGAGCTTTCCCAGGTCGCAACGGAATGCCTCACCAGCGCTGAGGGCAGCCGCGCATTCTTCCGCGATTACGCCACCGGAATCATGATCCAGCACGAGATGAAGCCGGAGGAGCTGGAATATCTCCTGGATCTCTCCGCACGGACACCTTACTGGATCTGCCGCCAGCTGTTCTGCGACGCGATCTTCTCCAACTATCTGGCGACCGCGAAGAAGCTTGGCGAAAGCTTCCCGACCGTCATGTTCATCGCGGAGCACTGGGCCGATGTGGCAAAGCCCTTCGTCGAGACGCAGATGCCCGGGACCCGGACTTACGTCATGGGCGGACACCTTATGTTCTTTGAGCATCCCATGCGCTTCAACGCCGCGCTGGAGAACTTCCTCGCGGACATCTGATTTACAGTCGGATAATCTTATGTTTGATCATTCAGGCGGCAGCCGGAGTCCCCGGGACTTTCCGGCTGCCGCCCGGAGGTTATTATGGCAGCATTTATGAATTCCATCTCAGTCGTCACCCTGCTGTTCCTGCTGATGGGTGTCGGCTATTTCCTTGGGAAGATCGGCTGGATCGACGGACGTGTCAAGAAATTCTTAAGTCTGTTCATCGTGAACGTCTGTGTTCCCGCCAACTGTCTCACCGGGATCCTGAACAACATGACCCATGAGGATCTGCTGGCATCCTGGAAATACGTTCTGGTAGCTGCGGTATCAATCCTCATCAACCTTGTGATCGCCATCATTGCGGCGCATTTTCTCAGGCTTCCCCGCAGCCGCGGCGGGGTGTTCATCGCCCAGAGCTTCCTTGCCAACACCATCTTCATCGGTGTTCCGGTCTGCACCCAGCTGTTCGGCGACGTCAGCATCCCCTACCTCATGATGTATTACCTTGCCAGCACTACCTTCAATCAGTCGCTGGCCATGCTGCTGGTGTCCCACGCCGGCACCGGCGGGGCGAAAAAGATCACCCCCGCAGGCCTGCTGCACGACATCGTTACCAAACCTCCGATCATCGGCATCATCGTTTCGGTCTGCTGTCTTGTGATCGGCTACCGGCCCCCCGCGCTGATCATGAACTTCGCGAAATACCTGACGAACTGCGTCACGCCGCTGGCACTGATCTACTGCGGATACATCATCTATGACCTGGGTCTGAAGAACCTGAAGCTGATGCGCGGCATCCCGACCATGCTGTTCCTCCGTTTCCCGGTGGCGGCGCTGGTCTGCTACGCCTGCTGCCGTCTTGCAGGCATGAGTGGTCTCATGCTGCAGGTATTCGTCATTGAGGCTTCCCTTCCGGTGGTTACCCAGATCACTGTCATGGCGGGCGCTTACGGCGCGGACGAAAAGTACTGCGCCACCGGCACGATCATCTCCTACTTCCTCATGTTCGTGACTCTGCCGGTCATCGTCATGTGGCTGTCCGCAGTAGCCTGAGGATCTGGTACTTTTGTTCTGCAGACGAAAACTGCCGCATCCGGGTATATTTTCTCCCGGTTGCGGCAGTTTTGCTCTCAAAATCTGATCTGCGAAACCGTTGCCACAGCAAAATCGATTCTTCGTCAGGGACGAACGCCGTCTTTATTTATGCGAGCTCGTCAAGGATCGCGCCGCCTGCGGTGCACGCCGCGCAGATGCAGTACTTCGCGCCTGCTGCCTGGGCCTTTACAGCCGCTTCGTTCATGGCCTTCGCCTGTGCTTCGCCGAAAATCTTTTTTCCGGTATCGGACGCGGAAAATGCAATAAAGCCTTCAATGGAGGTGACATCCTCCTTCAGCTCTGCGATCATTGCCTTTTCCGCAGCTTTCTCACCTTCGGTGCCGACTGCGTCAAGATATGCCCGGCACGCCGCCTTCGCTTCCGGACAGCAGGAGGGGGCTGCGATGACTTCCTTTACCTTCTCAATAATCTCTGCTTTCGTCATGATCCATTCCGCCTTTCTTGCATTGCTGTTTAAACCGACTGCAGCATTGATTCCTTTTGCCGCTGTAATTATTTTACTCCCGTTTCCGCACCCCTGCATCCCTTTAATTCCTGCGCCCTTTTTTCCCGCATTGCAAACCGGAATCATCCGGAAGTATGATATAAATGATAATATTATCATTTCCAGGAATCAGGAAATACAGGAGGAATATTACTATGATGGATCCGTTCCACAAAAATTCCCGCTGGGTCCCTGCGGATGAGGTCGAACTTGAGCCCTGCGGCCAGGGCGTCGCGCGGCGCATCATGGCCTACAGCGACGACGCCATGTGTGTCGTAAACCACTTTGAAAAAGGCGGGATCGGAGCCATGCATTCCCACCCGCATACCCAGATCACCTATGTCGCGGCAGGACGCTTCCGCTTCACGATCGGGGACGAGGTCCGGGAAGTGAAGACCGGAGACACACTTCTGAAGACCGACGGTGTCGTCCACGGCTGCGAATGCCTGGAGGCCGGGATCCTGGTCGATTTCTTCACGCCCATGCGTCAGGATTTCCGGGAAAAATAAAAAAAGCCCCCCTGAATGGGAGGAGGCCAGGTACTTTCGTACCTGGCCAAAGTATATGAAAAAAAGTATTGGCAGCTGCTCTGTTCGCTTGCTGTGATAATAATATACGCAATGAAAATGTGCAGTTCATGTTACCTGCGTAAACCTTTTTTGAATGGTTTATGAACGAACTGTGAACATGCCGCCTGAATACCGGTCAGCCGGCCTGCCGGCTCCCCACAATCCCGGCGCCGAGCTGCTTTGCCGGCCTCAGTACGAACCACAGAAGCGCGACGTTGACCGGGAACATGAGAATGTTCTTTATAAAGCGGACCGAACTGATAAGAGTGAAGCTGCTCCCGTAGAGCATGGAGAGGAACAGCGGATTCAGGAGAAAGCTGATCACCAGGACCTGAAGCGCCTGGGCCGCGCAGAGACGCGGAAGGGTGATCTCCTTCTTGTAAAGTGTGAGGCCGTACATAACGCCGGAAATAATCTGCGTCACAGTAAATCCGGGAAAATACGGCCCGGTGGGCTTCGCGAGATATCCGAGGATATCGGACAGGGCGCCGACGACGCCCCCCACAAAGGGACCGAACAACATACCGGTACACGCGATCGGCAGGAACGCGAACCTCAGCTCCATGAACTGATTCACCGGGATCTTGAAAAAACCCAGGATCACAGCAATGGCAAGCAGCATCGCGGAAGCCGTCAGGATACGAGTGTTTCTCATCTTATCCATAAAAAAACCTCCTTATGCAGTTGTCCATCACTGCATAGGAGGCACAATGCCAGATATGCAGCAGCGGGATGCGACAAGGGGAACCGCAAGGCTGACGCATTGCCTTTTCGTCCCTCCGGCAACTCTCCGTCCGGAAGGCACTTAACGCTCCTCTGTCTACTCTGCTCTTTCTGCCCTTAAACTAGCACCTCTGATTCTCCCTGTCAACTTATCCTGCCCGGCTTCACGTTTTGTTCAGAAATATAAGGATTTTTGCCCTGTCCCTCTTGCGGGTTTTTGCGCAAAATTTTATAGTTAAAACAGGTATACAAACAGTATCCGGGTCCTGAAAATATAACAAAAGAGGAGGCGCATTATGGGTAAATTTGTCATCAAGGCTGCAAAAAGCGGAATCAAATTTGATCTGAAGGCCGGCAACGGAGAAGTCATTGCTTCTTCCCAAGTCTACAAATCCCTGGTCAGTGCGAAGAACGGCATCGCCAGCGTCACCGCAAACGCTGCCGTTGCTGAGATCGAAGACCAGACGGTCGAAGGCTTCGCTGCCGTGAAGCATCCGAAGTTCCAGATCTACCAGGACAAGGCCGGCGAGTTCCGTTTCCGCCTGAAAGCAAAGAACGGCCAGATCATCGCGACCAGCGAAGGCTACAAGACCCTTGCCAGCGCAAAGAAGGGCATCGCCTCCGTGAAGAAAAATTCCGCCAATGCTCCGGTCGACGATCTCACCGAGAAACCGGAAGCCTGACGCAAAACACTGACACCGCACCGGGACGCGCTCCCGGTGTTTTTTTCTGCTATACTGTATGTATTAACGGCGGAGCGCTCCCGTAATTCCCGGACTCCGCCTGCCGGAAAAGGAGATTCGACAGATGGACACGCTCAAAATCACCGCCTATACCGATCCGCTCTGCAGCTGGTGCTACGGGCAGGAACCTGCCCTGACCGCACTGGGCTTCTCTCTGGGGGACCAGCTGGAACTGCACAACGTCATGGGGCTGATGCTTCCTGACGTGCGGGTCATGATCGGCGCGGACGATGCTGCCCCCGCCCGCTGGGAACAGCTGAAGGCCCAGCTTAAGGAGGAATATGCCGGCGCTGCTGCCCGGACCGGAATGCCCTTCTCCTCCGCCCATCTGGACGTCATGCCGCCGGAAGACCTGAATTCAAGGGAAATGTGTCTCGGATTTGAGGCTGTGAAGCTGCAGGACGAAGCCGTCGCGAACCGCTTTCTCCGTCTGCTCCGGCAGGCGGCCCTGGCGGAGGATGTCCCCGTCGGGCAGGCCGGCATCGTCCGCGAACTGGCTGTCATGGCCGGTGCGGATCGGGAAAAATACGATGCTTCCATGGCGGATGGATCCGCAGAGCATCTTCTTACACTGGACGTCGATGCCTGCCACGCAGCCAATGTCACCGGCTACCCCACGCTGAAACTGGAATACCGGAATAATGAGCTGGTCCTTGCCGGCTGCCAGAGTCCCGCCCGGCTGATCGCCGCGGCGGAGCATGTGTCGAACGGAAAGATCCGCGTGGGGACCCCGGTCTTCACCCCGAAGAATGCCCGAAAACTCCTGGAGCGTTACGGCAGGGTCTCCGGGGAAGAATTCGCCGCCGTCTTCGGCATGACGGATGAAGAGCTGGATGAAGCGGTGGAATCCCTGGTGGAATTCGGCCTGGTAAAGAAAGTGGTCCGCGGCACCGGATATTTCCTGGAGGAAGAAGCTTCCTCCTGCTGAGAAAAAAAGCAGGGATGCTCAGCTGAGCACCCCTGCTTTTTCCATGGCTTCCTTTGCTTTTCGATAGGCCGCCGGGATCCCTTCCTCCGGATCCATCGCCTGGATCTCCGGACCGAAGACCTCGATGGACGCAGCCCCGTCGTAGCCGATCTTTTTCAGATTCCGAAGGACCTCCGTGACCGGCGCGGCTCCGTCTCCGGGATAGAGGCATTCGCTCCGGGCCGCCGTAAAGGGCGCATGTTCCGGGCAGTCGGAGATATGGACCACAAAAACCTCCTCCGGCTTCGCGAGAAGAATATCCTCCGGCTTCGATCCGCCGGCATAGTGATGCCAGGTGTCCGGGAGCAGGCCGACATTGTCCTCATTCACCATGCGTACTATATCCAGCCCCTGCCGGAAGGTCTTCACGGAATTCCGCGGCACTCCCATGTATTCCAGGGCAAGACGGATCCCGTAATTCCGGGCGATCTTCGAGAGGCTCTTCAGCGATGCCGCAGTGTTCTGATTGATCTCCTCCACATCCTCCGTCGGAACGTCGAAGGACGCGATCACTTCCAGATCCCGGCATCCGATCCGGCTCCCGCAGTAGCAGAGAAACTCACAGACTTCCTTCATGTTCTGACGGTCCTGCTTCTGTGTGAAAGAGATCCCGGAAAGCGCGTTGATGCATACCGGCCGGATCTGATGCTCAAGAAGGAGTTCCCTCAGGTCTTCCACGGTATACCCTTCCCGCAGAAAAGAGAGCAGCTTTTCCTTCCGCACTTCCATATGGGTAAATCCGGCTTTTGCGCAGTTCACGATATCCGTCCGGAGCGTCCCCAGCCCCATCACCGTCGCCTCATTAAAACAAAGCTTCATTATCCTGTCCTCTCTTTGTGCCGTGGTATAATGTTTTTATCATCGTATCACAGAAAGGAGACTCTATCATGAAAAAAGTCACCTATTTCCACCTTGCGACCTGCCCCTACTGTAAGCAGGCCGACCGGGCCATCGAAGAACTCATCGCTGAACATCCGGAATACGCCGCCGTGGAATTCGAGCGGATCAATGAATACGAGCATCCGGAGATCGCCGACCAGTATGATTATCAGTGCAACCCCTGCATGTTCATCGGAAAGGAAAAGATCTACGAAAGCCATCTTTTCGAGAAGCCGGAAGAATGCCGGATGCACGTGGAAGAAGTTCTGAAGCGGGCGCTGGAAAATGCGGCCTCCGGGGATTGATATTCCCGGAAGGCCGCATTCTGTTTTCAGTCGAAGAGCTGCTCGCAGGTCTCCGTAAGGGCTTTCAGATCCTGTTCCAGCTCCGGTTTCGGATCGTATCGGAGATCCTCCACCACGCGGCAGACTGCCTCATAGACCGGCGTCAGCCCCAGGGTCCCCGAAACGCCCTTCAGATCATGGGCGATCTCAAACGCGCGGCGGAAATCCTGCCGTTCCAGGGCCTCCCGGATCCTGGCAAGACGCTTTGCCTCCATCGTCTCATGCAGGCACTTCAGATAGAATTCCTCATCATCCAGAAAGCGGCGCATGGCCCCCCGCATATCGCATCCCCTCTGCTCAAGTTCACGAATCCGCCAGTGCATATCGTCCATCCTCCTCTTTCCAAATTCAATGTCCGAACTGGTTTTCCAGCTCTGCTGCCAGTGTCGACAGGAGCCGCTCCGGCTCGATCGGCTTGCTGAGATAACTGGTCATTCCGGCGTCTGCACACCGTTCCTCTGTCTCCTCCAGAACATCCGCGGTCAGCGCGATGATCGGGATGCTCTGCGCGTCCGCAGTCATCAGCGCACGTATGTCCCGCGCCGCCTGCAGACCGTTCTTTACCGGCATCATGATATCCATCAGGATCGCCTGATAGTGGTATTCTCCCTGCATCCGGAACATCTCCACTGCTTCCTGGCCGTCCCGGACCAGCTCTGAGCGGACGCCCTTGGATGCCAGGATCCGCATGATGACTTCCGCGTTGGTCTGGTTGTCCTCCGCCAGAAGGACGTTCTTTCCGAAGAGGATCTGGTCCTCGTAAGTCCGTGTCCTCCGGTTGGAAAGACGGATCTGTTCTTCCGTTGCCAGACTGTAGTTCATGACAACAGTGAAGGTCGTCCCGCGTCCTACAAGACTGTCGCAGGATATAGTCCCGCCCAGCAGTTCCACCAGGTTCCGGCAGATATAGAGGCCAAGGCCGGTTCCCTCCCGGATCTCTTCGCCGCTCTCCTGCTCAAAGGGCAGGAACATGCGCCGCTGGAATTCCTCGCTCATGCCGCGGCCGGTGTCCTTAATGACGTAGGTATGCTGCGCCTGGTCCTCCGTGTACTTCACGAAGGTATCGAACCGCACCGTCCCGCCCTCCGGCGTGAACTTGACGGCATTGCTCAGAAGGTTCATAAGGATCCGTTCCACATGATCGGTATCCATCAGAACGTACTTTCCGCGGCAGCCGCTGATCTTCGACTGGAAGGTGATCCCGGCTTCCCGGGCCCGCTCGCGGATGATGGCGTTCAGATTGTTGAGGGTCTCATCCTCCTTCACCGTGCTGCTGACGGAGACCACCTTGCCGGCATTGATGCGGCTGGTCTCCAGGATCTCTTCGATAAGATCCATGAGATAACGGCTGGAGGTCCGGATCTTTTCCAGGTTGTCCCGGATCGTCTCCGGCACGTCCTTCTCTTTCAGGCTCAGGTCTGTCAGACCGCAGATGGCGGTCATGGGCGTCCTCATGTCATGGCTCATGTTGGACAGGAAGGCTTCCTTTTCCCGTCCGCTCTTCATCGCCTGGCGCAGCGCCTTCGCCATTTCTTCGATCTGCTGCTGGTCGTCCACCTGCTTTGTGGTGTCCACGAAGGTGATGACCAGACCGCGCAGCATGCCGGGTTTCTCCGACTTTCCTGTCTCCGGTCTGGAGAACATGGATGAAGCGCGCTCCCCGTCCGCGGCATCCTTCCGCTCATACACCTGATAGGGTGCGATGCGAAGAAGGTACGTCTTTCCGGAGACGGAAGCACAGTTCCTCTCGATGGGCGATACGCTCTTCAGTACGTCCCGGCAGAGGCCTATAAGGTCGATGGTCGGGAAATTGAAGGCAATATAGCGGAGCGAACGCCCCACGTCCTGCTCTGCCACATGAAATTCCGTGGCGATGTATTCCGTGAATTTCCGGATATTCAGGTTCCGGTCCACCATCAGGATTCCGACCAGGGTGGTGGAAAGGAAGTTTGCCATGTCGTCGTTCAGACCTGCCAGCTCCGTCACCTTGGACTGATATTCAGAGTTGACGGTATAGAGCTCTTCATTCACAGACTGGAGCTCCTCGTTGGAGCTCTGCAGTTCCTCGTTCGCGGTCAGCAGCTCTTCGTTCGCCGCCTGCAGCTCCGCGTTCACACTCTCAAGCTCGGATACCGTCTGCTTCAGGCTGTCCTGGGAAAGCTTCAGGTCGTGTTCCAGATTTGAGATCCTCTGTGCCGCCGCCGTGTCGACCTGGTACTGGCGGATATCGCCCTCCAGCTTCCGGTGTCCCCGGAGGAAGCTTACCGCCGTGTAGCCGCTGTTGTCGCCGTTCTTGTCGTAGATCGGCTGGGCCACCAGCGTCAGATTCTCCGGTTCGTCTCCGATCTGTACCGGGACGTTGTCGAACACGACCTTATCCCGCAGCTTCCGGCTTTCCCGGAGCGCCGTGGAGACAGCGATCCTCAGGTCTGTGCGCAGCAGGGAGAAAATATCCAGGGTCGCCGTGCCCTTCGGTATGCTCAGGAACTCCGCGCTGTCCCCGTAGGTCCGCCAGAGTTCGTTCTTCTCATTTACCAGGACCGTCATGGGCATCAGCGTCTCGAGAACGCTGGTCTCCAGCTCTCCGGCCCGCTCCGCGCCCTCGTGAGCATCCTCCTCCGAACGAAGCTGTACCTGGGGCAGCGTATTCTCGAAGTTCTGCATCGAATAGGTGATCTTGTCGTGGGCCGGTGCCTTTCCGCCGGCATTGTGGATGAAGATCCGCTCGTTGGAATTCAGGACGCGGAATACATCGTCATAGTCGAACACCGACTCGGAACGGCCCAGGAACAGGAAGCCCCGGTCATTCAGCGCCATGTGGAAGATCGCGAAGAGATTCCGCTGCAGCACAGACTGAAAATAAATCAGAAGGTTTCTGCAGCTGATCAGGTCCAGTTTTCCGAAAGGCGGATCCTGGAAAACATTGTGCTGGGCAAAGATGATCATCTGGCGGATGTCGTGCCGGATCTGGTACTTGTTTCCCTTCCGGTTGAAATAGCGGCTCAGCCGCAGCACGCTGACATCCTCGATGATGTTGTCGCTGTAGACGCCCCGGGTCGCCGTGGTGATCGCGTCGGCATCCAGGTCCGTCGCGAAGATCTTGATATCCCGGCGGCAGTTCATCTCCTCCATGATCTCCGTAAAGAGGATCGCGATGGAGTAAGCTTCCTCACCGGTAGAGCATCCTGCCACCCAGACACGGATCTGGCGGGAGCGCGGTGTCTCTGCCACCAGCGGGCGGATGACGCTTTCCTTCAGGACCTCGAAGTATTCCGGGTCGCGGAAGAAGCTGGTAACGCCGATCAGGACCTCCTTCGCGAGGACCTTCGCTTCCTCCGGGTTCGCCGAAAGATAATTCACATATTCCCGGAGATTCCGGTTGTGGGTGACCACCAGACGGCGTTCAATGCGCCTGAGGATCGTGGTCTGCTTGTAGTAGGCGTAGTCGATGTTGGTGACCGCCTTCAGGATGCTGAACACCTGCGTCAGGAGGTCACTGTCCGTCAGCTGCAGCCGGCCGGAAGCGTCCGCCATTGATGCGGCGATGTGGGCCATCTCGCGGGCGATGCTGTCGGGGTTCTGGATCATATCCACCAGACCCGTGGCGATGGCGTTCCGCGGCATGCCGTCAAACTTCGCGCTCTCCGGCGTCTGGACAAGGATCAGGCCGTTCTGATCCTTGATGGAACGGATGCCGTTGGTGCCGTCGGAGCCCGTGCCGGACAGAATGACCGCCACGGCGCGGTTCTCGTAGGCCGATGCCAGAGACCGGAAGAAAATGTCGATCGGATGATTCATCTTCGCGTGATCATATTCCTTCAGGCGAAGTACATCCGAAATAATTTCAATATTGTATTTCGGCGGGATCATATACACATGGTTCCGCTCGACCCTCATGCCGTCCTGTGCTTCCAGAACCGGCATCACAGTGTACTTTCCGAGAATGTCTGTCAGAAGACTCTTGTGGTTCGGTGCCAGGTGCTGGATGATGACGAAGGCCATGCCGGTATTGCTGGGCAGAAAGGTAAGCATCTGCTGAAGCGCTTCAAGCCCGCCGGCCGAAGCGCCGATTCCTACGACACAGCTGGGCTGCATTTCCCGGTTTGCGGGAGCTTTGTATTCCATGGAATATCACCTTCCTGCGTAAACGCGCAATAATTTCTGCTGAACAGCCCCGCGCCGGATCCCGGTGCGAGGTACGGTTACTTATTATTCTATATTTTTTTTTGTAATTATGAAACAATCTGCGCCCGCTTCCGGAGAGTATTTTTTACCTGTTCCCGGATGCTGCGCGGACCCGGACATAGTTCCGGATCAGGATCGCGAACAGCGGAATGCTGGCATAGCCGAACAGCGGATACACGATTCCCACCAGTGTTCCGAAGCCGAAAAGACTCAGGAGCCAGGAGCTGAAGACCACCGCAGCCGTGAAGGGCTTCTCCGCTGCTCCGATGCGGGGGACAGCACAGACAGCCTGCTTCATCAGGGCGATCAGAGACCCCAGCGTCGCCGCAAACATGGCGAATCCCATCATGAGACTGTAAAACAGATGCATGGCCGGATGTACCTCCGCCGCCAGTGCGGCCATGGGAAGTTCGCTCCTGCCTGCCTCCGGATATGCCGCGAACGCAGCGATCATACTGCCAGCCAGGACCGTCAGCACCAGCATGCCCAGGACCATGCCCCTGCGCAGCGTCCGGTCGTCGGGGATGATGTGAGCGTAGGGGATCATGATCGCGACACAGGCAAGAAGATTGTACGCCGCGTAATTCGGCACGCTGATAAAAAGATTCGGCATCAGGGGCGAGACCGCGCCTGCAGGCGGCTGAAACTGAAATCCGGCCCGCGTAAGCAGCACCGCCGCCACTAATACGGAACACAGCGATGCTGTCGGCACCAGAAAGGAAAAGACGGTCGTAAGTCCGCCCACACCGCGGAAGGTCATGACCAGCACGCCGGCAGAGAACAGAAGTCCGGCCGCCCAGGCCGGGATCCCGGTCAGTTCATGGAGCAGTGCACTTACGCCCGCAGTCATGATCACACCGATACCGTAAAGCATAAGAAACTGAAGGAAATCCACCGCACCGGCAAAAAAACGGCCGTTTCCCGGAGCCATGAGCAGACCCACCTCCTCGACCCCTGTCTTCCGGACCAGATCCACCGCGATATAGAAAATGATGCCGCAGATTAAGGCGTTGACAACGAATCCCGGGATCCCGGCGGCGCCAAAGCAGCCGAAAAAGGACCAGATTTCCTGGCCCGAGATGAAGCCGGCACCGAGAAAGGTGCCGGCTGCCGATAATCCAAGCTGAATGACGCCGATCTTTTTCATCTGCTGTTCGCCATCTTGTAGATCTCCAGCATGTCCGCTTCATAGAGGACCTTCGCGGAGCCCTTCTTTCCTCCGGCCGCTTTCGCGCACCGCTTTGCCATCTCACGAAGCTGAGCCTCCGTCGGAGCGATGCCCAGCTCATGAAGGGAGGTCGGCATGCCGATGGAGCGGTAGAAATCTTCCATCGCCTCGATACCCTTCACGGCGATCTCCTCGTCCGTCCCTTCTTCCTTCACGCCGCAGACATTGACCGCGAATTTCTTAAAACGCGGGAGGCAGTTCTGATACACATAGCGTGCCCAGCTTCCCCAGACCGCCGCGAGTCCGGCACCGTGCGCCACGTCAAACATGCCGCCGAGTTCGTGTTCCAGACCGTGGCAGGCAAAGTCGCCGCCGTCATTTCCGCAGCCCGTCAGACCGTTGTGGGAGAGACTGCTGGCCCACATGACCTCAGCCCGGGCGTCATAATTCTCCGGTTCCTTCATCAGGATCTTCGCGTTCCGGATCACCGTCCGCATCAGCCCTTCCGCGATTTCATCCGTCAGCTCCATGTTGGGGACCTGTGTAAAATACCGCTCCTCCGTGTGCATGAGGATATCCGCGCAGCCGCTGGCCGTCTGGTATGCCGGGAGCGTCATCGTGAGTTCCGGGTTGCAGACCGCGAATTTCGGCCGGGCCAGATTGCTGTTGTAGGAGCGCTTGCTCCCGGTCTTCTCGTTGGTGATAACGCTGGAGTTGCTCATCTCGCTGCCGGCTGCCGCGATGGTCAGGACCATGCCCACCGGCATGCAGGCATCCGCAGTCTTCGTGTGCTCGTAGAGCTCCCAGACATCGCCGTCCAGCAGCATCCCGTAGCCGATAGCCTTGCAGGAGTCCGCGACGCTGCCGCCGCCCACTGCCAGAAGGAAGTCGACGCCCTCCTTTTTGCAAAGTTCGATTCCTTCACGGACCTTGGAAAGATGGGGATTCGGGACCACGCCGCCCAGCTCGCAGTAAGCTATGCCGCTCTCTTCCAGAGACTTTTTCACGCGGCTTATCAGCCCGGACCGCACCGCGCTTCCGCCGCCGTAATGGATCAGGACCTTCGTCCCGCCGTACTTCTTCACCAGCTTCCCGGTCTCATTTTCCGTGCCGCGTCCAAAGTGCACCTCTGTCGGCGCGTAGTATACGAAATTTTTCATACTGCTCTCCTTTTCTGAAAGGCCGTTCCGCCCGTCCCGAATCTGCGTCTAAATGGTTTTCGTCTGTATTAACTATATCACAGAGGGCTTCGTCCCGATACTGCCGCCTCAGGCTTCCGCACCGGAACCGCCGCTGCGGGAAAGAAGAAATACCGTCAAAAGGATACAAGCAAAACCGGCAAGGGTCGGGACAGAGAACAGGGTATGCAGCAGCACCGCTGCCAGAATTGCCGCAGTCAGAGGCTCTGTGGTCGCAACCATGCCCGCACAGACCGGCCCCACCAGGGAAACGCCCCAGGTAAACAGCGCATATCCGGAAATTCCGACCACAACGATTATCGCAAGGATCAGGAGCTCTCCCGCGGGCAGTCCTGTCCGGCGGAATTCTTCCCAGGGGCGGAACAGTGCGCACAGGACGACTCCCCCGATCAACATCCCCCAGCCCAGAACACTTAAAGGGCTCCAGCGTTTCAGGAGTTTCCCCGGAAGCATCGTATACCCGGTCACCGCAGCCGCGTTCATGATTCCCCAGAACAGTCCGGCAGGGGA
This sequence comes from uncultured Lachnospiraceae bacterium, assembly GCA_902793685.1. Lineage (GTDB taxonomy): Bacteria > Bacillota > Clostridia > Lachnospirales > Lachnospiraceae > Moryella. The sequence goes on along the minus strand of CADBEN010000017.1, from coordinate 28,194 downwards.
GATCGCCAGGGAGGAAAAGCTTCCCTCGGTCGCCACCAGAAACCCGCCGACCAGTGCGAGCACCACACAGATCCGCTCCGTCCGGTCCGGAAGCCGATGCGCCAGAATACAGGAAAGAATCAGCGTAAAGACCATGCTTAGATTCTGAAGCACGGTCGCTGTGCCTGCATTGGAGGCCCGGATAGACGCCGTATAGGCAAACTGGGTAAATGCAAGACCGAAGGTTGCGTACAGGAACAGCACGATCCGGTTTTCCCGGTCCCGGGGGACCCCGGCCACACCCGGATCTCCCTTCAGCGTTCCCAGAAGAAGCAGGAGCAGTCCGCCGAAGACCGCGCGGACACAGGTCAGCGTACTTCCGCTGATCTCATATCTGCTGTACAGATACTGGATCAGGGTGCCGTTGGATCCCCAGCAGATTCCGCCCAGTGCCGTGATGAGAACCCCGCGGAAAAAGCGGCCGGACTGATCGGCATTCCTGTCCGCGGCATTCTCCGCAGAGTGGTTCGTATCTGTTTTCATGTGCTTTGTTCTCCTCCACAGATTCTGGGAGTATCTTACAATACCTCCGGAGTGGTGTCAAAAAAGCCCTGTGCAGATCTGTTCTGCACAGGGCTTTCGCAATTTTTCTTATTTCCACGGCGCATTTTTACACACCGTTTTTTCCCGGCTTTATTACGCTGATATATTATATGCCGTTTTTCCCGCAGATATCCACAAGACAGCACCGGTCGCAGAAGGGATGCGTCCGCGCGGTGCATACAGCGCGTCCGTGAAGGACCAGCCGGTGGCAGAAATCATTGCCTTCCTCCGGAGGAATGATCTTCCAGAGCGCCATCTCCACCTTTTTCGGTTCTTTGATTCCATCGACGAGGCCGATGCGGTTCGTGAGCCGGATGCAGTGGGTGTCTGTCACGATAGCCGGCTTCCCGAAAACATCGCCCATGATCAGGTTCGCGCTCTTCCGGCCGACACCCGGAAGCGTGAGCAGCGCGTCGAAATCGTCCGGAACCTTCCCGTCGTACTGATCCCTCAGCATGCGCATGCAGGCGCTGATGTCCCGTGCCTTGCTGTGTCCCAGTCCGCAGGGCTTTACGATCTCTTCGATCTCTTCCGGTCCGGCTGCAGCGAGAGCCTCCACATCCGGGAACTTTTCGTAGAGCTTTTCCACCACGACATTCACCCGCGCGTCCGTACACTGCGCCGCGAGACGCACGCTCACCAGAAGCTTCCATGCCTCATCGTAGTCCAGTGTACACTCCGCGCCGGGATATTCCTTTTTCAGGCGGCTGATGACGTCGAGGGCCAGTTTCTTCTTCCGCTGCTCTTCTTTCTGCAGCTTTTTCTCAGGGCCCTTCTTCTTTGAATCCTTTTTCTGTGATTCTTTTTTCTGCATCGCAGCTTTCCTTACAGTTCCGCGACTGCCTCGATCTCGCAGAGAACGCCTTTCGGAAGATCCTTTACCGCGACGCAGCTGCGCGCCGGGCTGCTGATGAAATATTCCGCATAGACCTTGTTGAAGGCCGCAAAATCCTTCATATCCGCAAGGAAGCAGGTGGTCTTGACGACCTTGTCATATCCGGAGCCGCCGGCAGCGAGAACCGCTCCGACATTCTTGCAGCTCTGGGCTGCCTGCTCCGCGATTCCGCCTGCGACCACTTCGCCGGTGGCCGGATCTACCGGGATCTGTCCGCTGCTGTAGACCATGTTTCCGGAAACCATCCCCTGGGAATAGGGTCCGATCGCTGCGGGTGCCTTGTCTGTAGAAATCACTTTCATCGTCAAATCCTCCTTCAAAAGCAGATAAAATGCCTGGATATACGAAGAAAGCTCCGTCCCAGCCGCTCGCAGTCAGCTAAAACAGAACTTCCATAGTGCGCCTTCAGGGACTCGAACCCTGGACAAATAGATTAAGAGTCTACTGCTCTACCAACTGAGCTAAAGGCGCTTCCGTATTCGTGTCTTCGTCAGACACATGTTGTATTCTATCCCATTACCTTAAGTTTGTCAACAGGATTTTTCAGAAGTTTTTGCAGGACTTATGCGAGTCCAGGCCCCGCAGTTCATCTCCTGGCGATCAGCTTGCAGATCTTCTGCCCGCGTCCGGAAAACTTTTCTTCGTACTCCGTCATGACGTTTTCCGCGGCTTCCGGCTGCGCGTGCAGGTCATGCGTCACATAGATGATCTCCCACCCGGATTCCGGAATGGATTCCAGCGACCAGGCAAACAAGCCCTGGTTGTCCGTCTTGAATTCGACCACGCCCTCCTTCGTGAGGACCTGGTCGTACAGCTTCATGAAGCGCGGGGAAGTGAGCCGGCGCTGCGAATGGCTGGTCTTCGGCCACGGATCGGAAAAGTTCAGATAGATTTTCGCCACCTCGCCCGGAGCAAAGATCTCCGGAAGCAGGTTCGCGTCGACACAGAGAAACCCGAGATTCTTTCTGGACGCATCCTCCGCAAGTTCTTCCTGCTCCTTCCGCTTGATCGCCTTCATCAGGACTGTTTCATAGCGTTCCAGCCCCAGGAAATTGATCTCCGGATGTCTCCGGGAAAGCTCGCGGATGAACTTTCCTTTTCCCATGCCGATCTCCAGCTCCACCGGGTGATCGTTGCCGAAATACTCCTGCCAGTGTCCCTTATACTGCATCGGATCGTGGACTACGCTCGGACTCTCCGCCACGAACTGTTCGCACCCCGGGATATGTCTCAGTCTCATATAATTCTCCTGAACCTTAGTATTTGCCGTCATCCGGCGGAACACTCATGCTTCTGAAAAAAGCGGGAGTGTTCAAATGAATGGTATCAATTTTCCGCAGGAAAGACAAATACTTTCTCCGCCACACAATTTACATAAAACGTTAACCAAAAGATGGATGCAAAAGAAAAGCGGGTTTAGTATAATGTTTATTAGGATCCGCGCCCCATGAAAGAAAGAAATGCCTTCCATGGGAGCTTGCTCACACGGAAGGCATTTCTTTCTTTCATGGGGCGGCCAGGACGCGAAGCGTCCCGGGCCGCCCAAAACGAGGGTCCGCAAGGACCCGAGTGCAGGGGTGCGGAGACGCACCGCCCGAAACGAGGGTCCGTCAGGACCCGAGTGCAGGGGCGGATACGCCCTGCCACGGCGCTCCGCAAGGACCCGAGTGCAGGGGGCGAATCTTATAATATTTCAAGGAGGGTATTATGGCTGGAGAGAGAAAGACAGCGAGGGAGTTGATTGAAGCCGGTCTCCGTGATACGGAGCGGTGTCTCTCGCAGAAACAGTATAACTCGGCCATGATCAGGGCCCGCCAGACTTTGGAATACATCGTAAAAAGTCTTTGCAGAAGAAACGGGGTCCCGGAAGGCGATCTCAGCGTCATGATCGACGACCTTTACCTGCAGGGTATCATTTCAAAGGACAGCTGCGCCAACTATCAGAAGATCCGCCTGCTGGGCGAAAACGCCGTCAGCCGGGCCGACAATAACGCCTACAACGCGAACAATGCTTATCAGCTCCTGAGCCAGGAGGTCTACGCTTACCAGAGCCGCGCCGCACGCAGAGAGCGCCGCACAAACAGTACACCGGCACGCCGTTCCGGCAGTCCGCGGGCTTCCGCTCCAAGACAAGACAGCGGTTTTAATTTCAATCCCTTTGATCTCCTGAAGATCGTGATCCCGATCCTGGCCATCATTCTGGTCATTTCCGTGGTCCGGCTGGTCCGTGCTGACCATCCGAAGGAAACCACCGCTGCCGAAGTGACGACCGAAGCACCGGCAGAGACCACGACGGAAGCGCCGGAGACCGAAGCGCCGGAGACCGCGCCCGTAATGATCTACACCACCAGAACTTCCCTGAATGTCCGTTCCGCACCGTCCACGGACGCGGAGCTTCTCACTACGCTTCCCGCGGGAACCGTTCTGGACTTTGTAGGCGCCTACAACGACGAATGGTCCATCATCAACTATAACGGCGGCCAGGCTTATGTCTCCACAAAATATGTGGATGTACAGGAGCAGACACCCGGAACTCCCTGAGTTTCAACCTATTATCCCTGAAACTGCGGGAACTGCCGCACTATCACAGACAGTGCGGCAGTTCCTTTTCCCTTGCCCTTATACGGAGGTTTTCCTGATTTGAAATTTGTATTTCACGGAAGAGCCGCGCGAAAGCTGAACTTCTTCCTCTGTATTGTTCTGATTTTTTCCCTGTCTGTCCCCCGGACCGTCAGAGCCGCTGTTCCGTGGCCGAATGAGATCGCCATCGAAGCGGAAGGCGGAATCCTGATGGATGCGGATTCCGGCTGTGTGATCTACGGAAAAAACCTGCATGAACGTTTCTTTCCCGCAAGCATCACAAAGATCCTGACTGCGCTGATCATCGTTGAACGCTGCAGTCTGGACGATACGCTCACCTTCTCCCACAATGCCGTCTACAACGTGGAGCGCGGATCCACCAGTGCAGGCTATGACACCGGGGACCAGATCACTGTCCGGGAAGCGCTGTATGCCATGCTTCTGAAATCCGCAAACGAGGTCGCCAACGCGCTTGCCGAACACTGCGCCGGCAGCATCGAAGCCTTCGCAGATCTCATGAACGAGAAAGCCGCGGATCTCGGCTGCAAGGACTCCCATTTTGCGAATCCCTCGGGCCTGAACGATCCGAATCACTATACCACGCCTTATGATTACGCACTGATCGCCCAGGCGGCCTTCAGCAATCCGACTTTTGTGGAGTTCGATTCCACGACTTATTACGAGCTCCCGCCGAACGCGACGAACGCAGGCCGTTTTACCGTCTACTGCGGCCATAAGATGCTGAAGAAAAATTCCAACCAGTATTATCCCGGAATCATCGGCGGAAAGACCGGTTATACCACGCTGGCAGGCAACACCCTCGTCACCTGCGCGGAGCGGGACGGGCTCCGGCTGATTACCGTAGTTCTGAACGGCCATTCGACCCATTACTCTGATACGAAGGCCATGCTGGATTTCGGCTTCGCCAATTTCCGGAACGAAAATATCAGTGATTACGACGCGACCTACACCAGTCTGGAAAACGATACCAATCTGACCGGAAGCAATCCTGCCGTGCTGCATATCGACACCGGGCGTACGGCCACTCTGCCGAAAAATGCCCAGTTCTCTGACGCCCAGACAGAGCTTTCCTATGATCTGGATGAAAATGACCCGAAGAATGCGGTTGCACGGATCCGCTATCTCTATGACGAACGCGTGATCGGCACCACCTGGCTCCGTCCGGATTCCGACGTCCGGATCGACCGGAGCGCAACCCCCTCAGAAGGGGACGACAGCCAGGATCCTCACGCAAAGAGCTCTCCCATCGATCAGCTTCGAAAGATATTTGCGGACGGCGATACCGCAGGACGCTTCCTGATCATTCTGATCGGCATCCTGATCATCGGACTGCTTGCCGGCATCGCCCTCCTGATCCGCCGGATCCTTCTGGACCGTTCGAGCCGGGAGTTCCGATTCTCAGATTCTATCCGCCGGATCGAACAGAATGACTCCTCCCTTATGCAGGAAGGTTCGTTCCGGGATACTTCCTCCTCGGTAGATCACTACCTGCCTGACAGCCGCTCTCACCGGCGCAGTTCCAAGCCGTTTTTCCGAAGAAAGGGCTAAGTCCTGCCGCGAAGTTTCTCCCGCAGATGCTTCTGCCGGTTTCGTTTCCGGCGTTTGCCGGCAACTGTCTCTTTCTTTTTCGTGAGCGCCTCGACGCCCTCCTCCCCGGTCAGCTTGATCGTCTTCACGACGAAGACCCCGCCGGAGGGAGAATGTTTCATCCGGATTTTTCCACGCACAAAACCGTGGTCCGGACACCATGCAAGACAGTAGTAGTTCCGCTGGTTCGCCGTGAACCAGCGGATTTTTTTCCGCAGTGCCCGGCTGCAGCGGTAGCAGATCATATCCGTGACCGTCTTGTCCTCGATGGCGGTCTCGCGGCTGTCAAATTCCCGTGATACATATTTAGAGTAATCCGGAAAAACCAGATAGATCTCTTCCTCCGGTGTTCTGGGAAGCCGGTAATAATCGAGGGACAGGTACTCCTTCACCGCCTGGAAATCCATGTGAAGCATGACCGCGCCGGTGTAGCGGGCGTCGTCGATGGCCCGGTGGAAGGGATGCGTCATGGGAATGTCCAGCGCTTCCACCGCCTTGTCCAGCGGCAGCTTATCCTTGCTGTTGCCCAGATAGAGAAGGTTGTAAAGCTTCTGGAGATCATAATACAGCAGAGGATAGGGGAAGGGACTCGGAATCTTGTAGTAGGCCATGTTCCGCTGAAGCTCCGTGAGATCCATATTGCCCCAGGTGCAGAACACCGGGCGCACCTTCACGCCGTCCTGCGCTTCCGTGCACCATTCCATAAACTCCCGGAACACTTCCGGGAAGGGCTGTCCTCGCTTCCGGAGCTCATCCATTCCGATGTGCATGATCTCCAGGACTTTGAAGTGAAGTCTTCGATAGACGACCGGCTGAACGAAACGCGAAAACTCACCCAGGGGCCGCAGCCGACTGTCCAGCTTTACCGCCCCGATCTCTATAATTTCAAACGGAAGCTCTTTGACCTCTCCGGCCTTGCCTTCCGCGCTCTGATTCCATTCCAGGTCAAATACAATGTACCGCGTGCCGTCATCGGCCGCGGGTTCCATTCTGTCAAAATTTACCATATTAAAAAACGTACAGCGGGGACCGGAAAATCCCCGCTGTAATTAATTCAGGCTTCATCAGAAGCTGCCAATGATTCATACTTTTCCAGGATGATACGCTGCATCATTTCTCTGGTACGGGAATTGATCGGATGCGCAATATCCCGGTATTCGCCGTCGGCCGCCATTCTGCTAGGCATCGCTATAAACAGACCTTTTTCGCCCTGAATTACCTTAATATCGTGAATCACGAACTCATTATCAAGAGTGATGGAGACTACCGCCTTCATCGAACCCTCTTTGTCAATGCGTCTGATCCGTACGTCCGTAATCTGCATGGTGCCTCCTTTGGCACAACTGCGGGCGGCGATTCGATACTCTGAATCTTAAATTGTATATCTCTCGTTCTTTTCGATCACAATCTTCACGTCGTCCGGTTTGCCGATATGTGTGGTATTGGCTTTAATAGTATCACGGCTCTCAACGATGCAGTTTTCAATCACCGTGTTATCACCAATATATACATCGTTCATGACCACGGAATTCTTGATGACACAGTTGTTGCCGACATATACTTTCTTGAAGAGAACGGACCCCTCGACGGTTCCGTTGATGATGCATCCGCTGGATACGAGGGAGTTCTTCACGTTTGCACCCGGGTTATACTTTGCCGGCGGAAGATCGTCGATCTTGGTATAAATCTCCGGATAATCGCGGAAGAAATACTTGCGGATTTCAGGCTTCAGGAAGTCCATGTTGGTCTGATAATAAGAGTCAACGCTTGCGATGTTGCTCCAGTAGCCTTCCATCTTGTACGCATAGATCCTCTTCAGGTTCTTGTAGCGGACAAGGACATCGCGGACAAAGTCATAGCGGTCTTCCGCCGCGCATCTCTCGATGAGCTCGATCAGCTGGCGTCTGCGGACCACGTAGATGCCGCAGGAATAGACGCTGGACTCTGCCACCATGGGCTTTTCGTCAAACTGGGTGATCCTTCCGTCGTCGTTCAGCTCCACGACGCCGAAGCGGGTCACATCCTCACCCTCTGCTGCATCTCTGCAGACAACGGTGATATCTGCTTTTTTCTCAATGTGGTATTCCAGGACCTTGTTGTAGTCCAGCTTGTAGATGCCGTCGCCTGATGCGATGACCACATACGGCTCGTGAGAGGACTTCAGGAAATCAAGGTTCTGGTAGATCGCATCGGCCGTACCGCGGTACCAGTCGTTGGACTGCGCGGTGATGGTCGGCGTGAACACGTACATTCCGCCCTGCTTTCTGCCGAAATCCCACCACTTGGAGGAACTCAGGTGCTCATTCAGGGAACGGGAGTTGTACTGTGTGAAGACCGCGACCTTCTGGATCTTGGAATTTGTCATGTTGCTCAGCGCAAAATCAATACTGCGATAGCTTCCGGCAATAGGCATTGCCGCAATGGCTCTCTTGTTGGAGAGCTCTCTCATACGCTTGGAATTACCGCCTGCAAGAACAATTCCGACTGCTCTCATTTCACACCACCTGCCTTTACAATCGCATCTCCGCTGTCAAGCAGACCATTCGGATAATCCTCTGCCGTGGTCTCGCCCCAGATCGCCGTGTTCTTACCAACCTTCACACCGGCCGGAATGGTGGTCCGCTCACCGATGGTGACCAGATCCGCATTGTAGACTCTCGCATCGTAGGTGCTGGGCTTGAACTCGCCGACGCCCAGCTCGCAGTTTGCGCCGATGCAGACATCCTCGGCCACGATCGCCTTGGTGATCTTGGTTCCCGCGCCGATGGTGGTTCCCTTCATGATGATGGAATCACGGACCTCCGCGCCGTCCTCGATGGTGACGCCGGCACCGATCACGGAATTGATGACCGTTCCGTAGATCTCGGTTCCCTCACCGATAATGCTCTTCTCGATGTGGGAATGATCGGAAATGTACTGCGGCGGAATGATATCGCTCTTCGTGAAGATCTTCCAGTATTCCTCGTAAAGATTGAATTCCGGAATGATGTCAATGAGCTCCATGTTGGCTTCCCAGTAGGAAGAAAGGGTTCCGACATCCTTCCAGTAGCCGTTGAACTCGTAAGCAAACAGCCGCTTGCCGCCGTCACGGCACCACGGAATAACGTGCTTACCGAAGTCGCACTCCGGAACATCCTTCAGGGTGACAAGCGCGTCTCTGAGGACTTTCCAGGAGAAGATGTAGATACCCATGGAAGCCAGGTTGCTTCTCGGGACCTTCGGCTTTTCCTCGAAGTCGGTGATCCGGTTGGTATCATCAGTGATCATGATACCGAAACGGCTCGCCTCCTCCATCGGGACAGGCATAACTGCGATGGTCACGTCCGCCTTGTTGGCCTTGTGGTAGTCCAGCATGACTTCATAATCCATCTTGTAAATGTGGTCGCCCGAAAGGATCAGCACATAGTCCGGGTTGTAGGTATCGATGAATTCCAGGTTCTGGAAGATCGCGTTGGCAGTGCCGCTGTACCAGTCGCTTCCGCTGACGCTCTCATAAGGAGCCAGCAGGGAAACGCCGCCCACGTTGCGGTCCAGATCCCACGGAATTCCGATACCGATGTGCGCGTTCAGACGCAGCGGCTGATACTGCGTCAGAACACCCACGGTGTCAACACCGGAGTTGATGCAGTTGCTGAGCGGGAAGTCGATAATACGGTACTTTCCGCCGAAAGATACTGCAGGCTTGGCGACTTTCTGCGTCAGGACACCAAGACGGCTGCCCTGACCTCCTGCAAGAAGCATGGCAATCATTTCTTTTTTAATCACGATATCATCACCTCGCAGTTAGAAAAATAGATTCCCTCTCCCCAGATCATAACTCAGGGGGACACAATTTAGTATAACACACATTTTTCCAAAGTGAACAAAAGCAATGGCGATTATACGAAGAATTTCGGCATTTTTGAATGCCTCATCACTTTTTTCCTGCACTTTTTCGGCATAAATGCTTCTGCGTGTTTCTACTTCTAATTTCCCTTTAAATAAGGTAAAATATTAAAGATTGTATGCTTCTGCCGCGGCTTTCCGAAGATACGGCGCCGGCGGAGGTCTGCACATATCTTTTGGACAGAGAGGGAAAAATCTATGAAACTGACAACCATCCGGGAAATCTGGAAAGACAGGGAAAGCTACATCGGCAAAGAGATCTCCATCGGCGGCTGGGTCCGTTCAAACCGTGACTCCAAGGCCTTCGGCTTCCTGATGATCAGCGACGGAACTTACTTTGACCAGCTGCAGGTCGTCTACCACGACGACATGCCGAACTTCTCCGAGATCGCGAAAGTCCAGGTCGGCGCAGCCCTGGTGATCCGCGGCACACTGGTCGCTACGCCCCAGGCAAAGCAGCCTTTCGAGATCCAGGCATCCGAGATCTCCATCGAGGGCCCCAGCGCTTCCGATTACCCGCTTCAGAAAAAGCGCCACACCATGGAGTATCTGCGCACCATCACGCATCTCCGCCCCCGCACCAACATGTTCCAGGCAGCATTCCGTGTCCGCTCCCTGATCGCCTACGCGATCCATCAGTACTTCCAGGAGCGCGGCTTTGTCTATGTCCACACCCCGCTCATCACTTCCAGCGACGCTGAGGGCGCCGGCGAGATGTTCCACGTCACCACCTTCGATCTCGCCAATGTCCCGAAGACCGAAGCGGGCGATGTCGACTTCAGCCAGGATTTCTTCGGCAAGGAGACGAATCTCACTGTCAGCGGACAGCTGAACGGCGAGACTTTCGCACAGGCCTTCCGCAACATCTACACCTTCGGCCCGACCTTCCGCGCCGAGAATTCCAACACCACCCGCCATGCGGCGGAATTCTGGATGATCGAGCCGGAGATCGCCTTCGCGGACCTCGAGGACGACATGGAGCTTGCCGAAGGCATGCTGAAGTACATCATCCGCTATGTCCTTGAGAACGCCGGCCCGGAGATGAACTTCTTCAACACTTTCGTGGACAAAGGTCTCCTGGACCGCCTGAACCACGTCCTGAACTCCGACTTCGGCCGCGTCACCTACACCGAGGCAGTGGAGATCCTGGAAAAGCATAACGACAAATTTGACTACAAGGTCAGCTGGGGCTGCGACCTGCAGACCGAGCACGAGCGCTATCTGACAGAGGAAGTCTTCAAGCGCCCGATCTTCGTCACCGATTACCCGAAGGACATCAAGGCTTTCTACATGAAGCTGAACCCGGACGGAAAGACCGTCGCAGCCATGGACTGCCTGGTCCCCGGCATCGGCGAGATCATCGGCGGCAGCCAGCGTGAGGACGACTACGACAAGCTCCTCTCCCGCATCCGCGAGCTGGGCATGAACGAGGCAACCTACGACTTCTATCTGGATCTCCGGAAGTACGGCTCCACCCGCCATGCCGGCTTCGGCCTGGGCTTCGAGCGCTGTGTCATGTACCTCACCGGCATCGGAAACATCCGCGACGTGCTGCCCTTCCCGCGCACTGTCGGAAACTGCGAACTGTAAACTCATCGGAGTCTCCGGGCTGCAGATCCCTCCCGGATCCGCAGCCCGGATGTCTTTTCAAACATATCCCGCACCCTTTTCTCACACCGGAGGAACGTATGAAGTTTATCCACACCGGAGATTTCCACTACGGTATGAATCCGGATTCGGACAAGCCCTGGAGTCGTGAACGCGCCCAGGCAGTGAAGGACGCCCTTTCCACTGTCGTGAAGGACGCGAAAGCGGACGGGACGGATCTCCTGCTGATTGCCGGAGACCTGTTCCACCGCCAGCCCCTGGTCAGGGAACTGAAAGAGGTCAGCTACCTCTTTTCCACGATCCCGGAGACCCGCGTGGTCATCATTGCAGGAAATCACGACCGCATCCGCGAAAGCTCCGCAGTCCTCTCCTTCCCGTGGCCCGGAAACGTCAGCTATCTGACCAGCGAATCCCTCACTTCGGTCCGCCTGAAGGAACTGAACACGGAAGTGTACGGTTTTTCCTACCATGCCCGGGAGATCACCGAGCCCCTGCTCGCAGGTGTCCGGGTCCCGGAGGACGGTCTGATCCACATCCTCCTGTGCCATGGCGGAGATCCGAAGCATCTTCCTCTGGACGTGAATGAACTGACTGAATCCGGCTTCTCCTACTGCGCCCTCGGGCATATCCACCGCCCGAAGGTCCTGGTCCCCGGAAAGGCCGCCTTCTGCGGATCTCCGGAACCTCTGGACGTCACCGAGTCCGGCCCCCACGGCTATTACAAAGGCGAGATCAACGACGTCACCCGCCAGGTGATCCGTCTGGAATTTGTCCCGGTGGCAAAGCTCCAGTATGTTCCGCTTGCGGTCAACGTGACCACAGGGTCCACGAACACGGAGCTCCTGATGACCATCGGCGACGAGATCACGAAGCGCGGGACCGACAACATATACCGCCTCCGGATCCGCGGCATGCGGGATCCGGACATCGAATTCGATCTTGATGTCCTGAAGAGCCGCTTCCGCATCGCGGAGATCCAGGACGAATCGGAGCCGCAGTACAATTTCCCGAAGCTGTTCGCGGAGCATCCCTCCGATATGATCGGGTTTTTCGTACAGGAGCTGGACAAGCCGGGAATGAGCCGTCTGGACCGGAAAGCGCTCTACTACGGGGTCAATGCCCTGCTGCGCACCACGGATGAAAGGAGCAGGAAGAAATGATCCTGAAAGACCTGACCATCCGAGGCTTCGGTAAATTCCACGACCGGAAGATCGAGTTTGCCGACGGAATGAACATTCTCTACGGCGGAAACGAGGCCGGAAAATCCACGCTGCACGCATTTCTCCGCGCCATGTTCTACGGCATGGAGCGCGCCCGCGGGCGCGCCGCCCGGAATGACTTCTACGCGCGCTATGAACCCTGGTTCGGGGACGGCGCATACGGCGGGATCATACGTCTCGAGAACCGGGGACATATCTACCGTATCGAGCGGAACTTCGCCCGGAATCCGAAGGACCTGACCATCGTGGACGAGACCTCCGGAATCACCATCACCGATCCGGAACCCTTCCTGAAAGGGCTGCTCAACGGTCTCAGCGAGACCGCCTACCGGAACACCGTCAGCATCAGTCAGCTGAAGAGCGCGACGGACAGTGAAATGGTGAATGAACTGAAGAACTACATTGCCAACATGAACACTACCGGCAATGTGGCGCTGAACATCACCAAAGCCAGCGCCTACCTGAAGGACCAGAAAAAGTCCTTCGAGTCCCGCATCGTCCCGGATGCCGCGAAAAACTATGCGGCAAACCTGTCTGAGATCCGGAAGATCGAGGAACAGATCTCCTCCCCGGATTACGCGAACCGCATGAACGAGCTGACACAGGCAAAGGCGTCCGCCGAGCAGGCAAAAACGCTCCTGAACGAAAAGCGGGCCGGGATCCTCATGAAGAATGCCGCGGACCGGCAGATGCTTCGGGGAAAGCACTTTGAGAACCGGGGTCAGTTGTCGGAATTCCTGAATGCCGCCTCCGAAGCCCTGGAACGCTGGAAGGCCGCCCGGGAAAAAGCATCCTCCGGCGGGAGGAAGCTCCTGGCGATCTTCTTCGGTCTTCTCACGGCGGCGCTGTTCGGCGGAGCCCTCTGGGCCTCAGGGAACCTGCAGGAAGTGTACACCCCTCTCGCTGTCCCTATGAACGCCATCCTCGCCGCAGCCGGCGCGCTTTCTCTGATCCCGATGATGATCTTCCTGAACCTGGACGGGAAACGGAAAAAGGAAGAAGCTGCGGAAAAAGCAGCCTTTGAGGATGTGATCCGCCCATACTTCCCTGAGCTTCTGCCGTCACAGACCGGTCCGGCCGATTGCTCGGAAACCTTTGAAAAGGTGAAGGCGGAAACAGACAGTCTCATCGCCGTCTGCGACCGTGTGGACCAGGGAGAACAGTCCCTCGCCGGAACGGAAGCGGAACTGAAAGCTCTGGAAGCGCGGCAGACCGAAACGGACGAGACTATCGTCCGACAGCAGCGGTCCCAGTGGGAGCTGGAGCAGCAGCTGGAACACCTCACGAATCTCCGGGATGAAAGTGCGGCGCTGAAGAATGTCATCGCGGAAAATGACCGGCTCCGGGAAGAGATCGAGGCCATCGACATCGCCCAGGAGACCATGAACCGGCTTTCCACCACGATCCGGGATTCCTTCGGACTTTACCTGAACAAATCCGCCTCCGACCTGATCGGCGGCATCACCGGCGGGATCTATACTTCTCTCAGCATCGACCAGGATCTGAACGTGTTCCTGAATACGGAGCAGAAGCTGATTCCTCTGGACCAGGTCAGCTCCGGCACCATGGACCAGGTCTACCTGGCCCTCCGCCTTGCCGCTGCGGATCTGATGCAGGGCGGCGCAGACCAGTCTGCCGGCTCCGGAGAGATCACCGGCCCGGAACCGGCTTCCGGCGAAAAGCTTCCGCTGTTCTTTGACGACAGCTTCGTGAACTACGACGAACACCGGCTCCGCACCGTACTTCTCTGGCTCGCGGAGACCTTCCGGTCCCGCCAGATCCTGATCTTCAGCTGCCACCGGAGAGAAGCGCAGCTGCTCACCGCCAACATGATGGAATACCGGCTGACAGAGCTGTGAGATGCTGCGCGTCTCCCGCTCGCGGGCGGCATTCATAAAACCGGGCTTCCTTGCGGAATCCCGGTTTTATTCATTTCCGTACTCGCGTACTTTACGGACCAGCACCCTTATGGCTCGGAATTGCTTTGCAATTCCTCGTTTCGGGCGGACAGAGACACTGCGCGTCTTGTCCGCCCCGCAAAAACAAAAAGCTCCGCTCCTATGTAAGAAAGCTTACAGGAGCGGAGTTTTCATTTTTGCGGGGTGCTGATCCTATCAAAAGATTCGCCAGCCGCAGATAAAGTGGCGCTGCCACCAGCTGCCGAGGCTGCGGTGGACCACACGTCCGTTGGAAGAGCTGGCGTCGATGACGGTGCCGCCGCCGGCACAGATCCCGACGTGGCCGCTGACCACGATGATATCGCCGGCCTGAAGATCGCCGAAGCTGTTGACTCTGCGGCCTCTGCCGGAGCTTGCCCAGCCGCCGCTGGTCATATAGGACTGGCTCACACCGGCCTGGTTCAGGCACCAGTAGACGAAGCCTGAGCAGTCAAAGGAATTCGGTCCCTTGGCCCCCCAGACATAGGGGGATCCGAGCTTGGAGCTCGCAATGCCGAGCAGTGTTCCCACGCTGCCGCCGCCGGTGTAGACGTAGTTCGAGCTGCTTCCGCCGCTGCCCGCGTCCGTTCCGCCGCCGTTTCCGGAGGAACTGCTGCCGGAAGAACTGCTTCCGGAACTGCCGGAGTTTCCGGAGGAGCTGCTGCCGGAATTTCCGGAGGAACTCGCCGCGGTGGTCCGCTGCGGCTTCGGTGCAGGCCGCTTTGCATCGGTTCCGGTCAGCTTCGCCATAGTCAGGGCGCCTACCGATCCGTCATCGTCCAGGTCATTCCGCTTCTGGAAATCCTTGACCGCCTGCTGTGTCGCGTCTCCGTAATATCCGGTGATGTTTCCAGAGGGAAGGTAACCCCACTTGTTCAGAAGCTTCTGGACCTGGGTAACAGTTTCGCTCTGGTCACCGAGACGCAGACCGAAGGGCTTCGCGTCCCCGCTGTTCAGAATGACTCTGGTTCCGGGTCCCAGATAGCCGTCCACGACCAGGTCATTTCTTGCCTGGAATTCCTTGATCGCCATGGATGTCCCGAGACCGAAAGTCCCGTCCGGCTTGCTGGTCAGGTAGCCGAGCTGGTACAGGCGCTCCTGCGCCTTCAGCACGACCTCACTTTTCTCACCGTAGGCGACCATGTTCGGCTTGACGTCCTCTGCGTAGATCAGGTTCATGGACTTCCGTCCGACCTTGCCGTCCTGCTCCAGGGCGTTCATCTGCTGGAACTTCATAACCGCTTCCAGCGTCTTGTCCCCGAAATTGCCGGTGATGTCCGATTCCTCCGCAAGATACCCCAGCTGATACAGACGCTGCTGCAGTTCGGTGATATCCGTTCCGCTGTCGCCCTGCTGGGCGGTATAGTAATGGGCTTCCTCATCGAGAATAGCCTTCAGCGTTTCCGCGCCGACGATACCGTCCTGATTCAGCTTGTTCTGCCGCTGGTAGATCTTGACCGCCGCCTCTGTGACTTCGCCGTAATAGTCCGTCGGTTCATCGTTGTCCATAAATCCGAGTTCCATAAGCCGGCTCTGCAGATCCTTGACGATCCAGCTTTTGGTGCCGATCCGGATATATTCCGGTGCCGGTTCCGTGGTCGGGACCACGATATTCATGTCCGGGAACTGAGCGCCGCCCGGGGCGATTCCCAGGACCGCATGGGTCTCCGGCGCTGCCGCCGCGCTCTCCTCCGCGTTTTCACTTCCGGTGCCGGCATCTGCCGCCTGGGCGCCGCTGCCCGCGTTTTCCGGCGCTGCCGCCTCTGTTCCTGCCGCGCTGCCGGACGTCGTCCCGCCCTGGCCGCAGGCAGAAAGCCCTGCCGCTATCATAAAAGCAGCGATCACCGCTGCTGATTTTCCGAATTTAGTCATGAAATAGCCTCTTTGAATGCAGAATTATTATCATTCTACAAAAATATTACCGTGTCCGCAATGAATCAATAAAATCTTAATAATCAGCATCCCGGGCCATATGGATGCTTTTACAGTCTGTCCGAAAACTCCGCGAACTGATCAAGAGTCATCGCCTCGCCGCGGATGGTCTCGGAAAGTCCCATCTCCCGCAGCACCTCTGTGACCCGCTCCCGGCCCACGGTTCCGCCGGATGTCCCGGCACTGTTTCCTTCTGCACCGACATTTCCGCCGCTGATTCCGCCGTGGGAAACAGCGTTCGCCAGCGTCTTCCGCCGCTGGTTGAAGGCGGCCCGGATGATTTTGAACATCTTCTCCGGATCCTTTACCCTGACCGGCGGCTCCGCATAGCGGTTCAGCCGGATCACGCAGGAACCCACATTCGGCCGTGGGATAAAGCAGTTCGGCGGCACATTCGCCACGATCTCCGTATCGCAGTAATACTGCACCGCAAGGGACAGGGCGCCGTATTCCTTTCCGCCCGGCCCCGCCTGCATGCGCTCCGCCACCTCTTTCTGGATCATGACGGTGATGCTCTTCACCGGAGCGCCGTCTTCCAGAAGACTCATGATGATGGGCGTCGTGATGTAATAGGGCAGATTCGCGACAACGTTCAGCGGTTTTCCGCCGTTATACTTTTCCGCCAGTTCCCGGATATCCGTCTTCATGATGTCGGCGTGGATGACCTCCGCGTTCGGAAATCCGGCCAGTGTTTCCGAAAGGATCGGGATAAGCTCCGGATCGATCTCCACTGCCACCACCTGCCGCGCCCGCTCCGCGAGGTACTGGGTCAGCGTTCCGATGCCCGGTCCGATCTCCAGGACACAGTCCCCGGGGTCGATGCAGGCCGAATCGGCGATCTTACCGAGCACGTTGGTGTCGATCAGGAAATTCTGCCCGAATTTCTTCCGGAACCGGAAATCATATTTTTTGATGATGTCTATGGTATTCTGCGGTTTTCCAAGCTCCGGCATATTCTTCTCCCGACTTCTGTCTCTTTATGAGCTGTCTCTTCCGGCCGTTTTTCCGGGCCGGGTCCTGTTTCATCTTTTTCAGTCAGCAAGCTTCGGGAAACACCGAAGGGCGTTTTCCCGGGTGATGTCGATGACTTCCTGCCTTGAGATCCCGCGAAGCTCCGCGACAGCTTCTGCCACCAGCGGAAGGAACAGCGAGGAATTCCGGTGCCCACGGTGGGGGACCGGCGCAAGATAAGGTGCGTCTGTCTCCAGAAGGATCCTGTCCATCGGGACCGCCTGCACGACCTCCTTCAACTTCCGCCCGTTCTTGAAGGTGACTACGCCGCCGACGCCGATATAAAAGCCCATACGGACGTAGATCTCCGCCACCTCAGGCCCGGCGGAAAAACAGTGAATCACGCCGCCTGCCTCTTCCGCATGCTCTTCCCGGATCACGTCCAGCGTATCCTTCACCGCATCCCGGGAGTGGACGATAATGGGCAGGCCCACTTCCTTCGCCAGGGCGATCTGCCGCCGGAACCAGGTTTTCTGTACGTCCCGCGGCGGCTCCTCATAGTGGTACTCCAGGCCGATCTCACCGATGGCCGCCACCTTGGGATGGACCGATTTCTCCGCGAACTCCTTCAGCACCTCTTCCGAAAGACCTTCCAGCTCGTTGGGGTGGACGCCCAGGGCGCAGTACATCTGCGGCCAGCGCTCCGCCATCTCCAGACCTTTCCAGGCAGATGCCGCGGAAGCGCCCGCGTTCAGGACCTTTTCGATCCCCTTCCCCGGAAAGCTTTCGATCAGGATCTCCCGGTCCTGATCGAAGTCTTCCGAATCATAATGCGCATGTGTATCAATGATCATATCTGTCTTCTTTTCTACCTGAAGTTCCGGCCGCATCTGCGGCCGGAACTTTTGTTTTTTATCCGACTTCCGCGCCTGCCGCGACCACATCGTCCATGACGGTCATCAGGCTCAGGTTTCCGTCCTTGTCCATGGCGCTGAGCAGCATGCCCTGGGATTCCAGGCCCGCGATCTTCCGCGGCTCCAGGTTCAGGATGGCCATGACCTTCTTTCCCACCAGCTTCTCCGGCTCCGGATACCACTTCTTGATGCCGGAAAGAATCTGGATCCGGGCATCTCCTGCCTTCAGCTCAAAGCGGAGAAGCTTCTTGGACTTCGGGACGAACTCGCACTTCAGGACTTCGCAGACCCGGAACTCGCACTTCTCAAAATCCTCAAATCCGACAGAGGGCTTGGACGGGATCTTCTCCGGAGCCGCTTCCTCCGCGGTTTCCGCGGCAGCGCCGGCATCGGCAGCCTTCGCCTCAGCAGCAGCTGCTTCCTGCTTCGGAGCCTCCGCAGCGGCAGCCTCGGCCGCCAGCTTCTTCTCTACCTCCTTCGGGTCAAGACGCGCAAAGAGGATCTCCGGCTTCTCGGCGACCTTGGTCCCGGAAGCATAGAGACCGAACTGCTCCATCTCCTCCAGACTGCGGTGGGAAGCAGCGAGCTCGGAAAGGATCTTTTCCGAGGTTTCCGGCATGAAGCTGGACAGGAGGGACGCGCCGATGGTGATCGCCTCGGTCAGGTTGTAGAGCACCATTGCCAGGCGGTCCTTCTTCGCCTCATCCTTCGCAAGGACCCAGGGAGTTGTCTCGTCAATGTACTTGTTGCAGCGCTTGAAGATATTCCAGAGCTCGGTCAGAGCGTCCGCGACGCGGAGCACGTCCATCTTCGCAGTGATCTTCTTCACGCCGCCGAGGACGGTATCCTTCAGATCCTGATCCAGCGCGGCCTCCTCCGGAGAAAGCTCCACAGCCGGATTGGAGACGATGCCGCCGAAATACTTGTTGGACATGGCGATAGTCCGGCTCACCAGGTTCCCGAGGACGTTTGCCAGATCGGAATTGTAGCGCTCCACCATCAGATCCCAGCTGATGACGCCGTCGTTGTCGAAGGGCATCTCATGCAGGCAGAAATAACGGACCGGGTCCACACCGAAGAAATCGGCAAGATCGTCCGCGTAAAGGACGTTCCCTTTGGACTTCGACATCTTGCCGCCCGCCTGCAGAAGCCACGGATGACCGAAGACCTGCTTCGGCAGCGGCTCGCCGAGAGCCATCAGGAAGATAGGCCAGTAGATGGTATGGAAGCGGATGATATCCTTTCCGATGAGGTGCAGGTCCGCGGGCCAGTACTTCTTATAAAGGTCGCCGTGGTTTCCGTCCGCGTCGTAGCCCAGGCCGGTGGCGTAGTTGCTCAAAGCATCCAGCCACACATAGACCACGTGCTTCGGGTCGAAGTCCACCGGGATGCCCCACTTGAAGCTGGTGCGGGACACGCAGAGATCCTGCAGCCCCGGCAGCAGGAAGTTGTTCATCATCTCGTTCTTTCTGGAGACGGGCTGGATGAACTCCGGATGACTGTTGATGTGCTCGATCAGACGGTCCGCATACTTACTCATACGGAAGAAGTAAGCCTCCTCCTTTGCCGGCCGGCATTCGCGCCCGCAGTCCGGACACTTGCCGTCCACCAGCTGTGAAGAAGTCCAGAAGCTCTCGCAGGGCGTGCAGTACATACCTTCGTACTCGCTCTTGTAGATATCCCCCTGCTCATACAGCTTCCGGAAGATCTTCTGGATCTGGATCTCGTGATCCGGATCCGTGGTACGGATGAAGCGGTCGTAGGAAGTGTTCATCCGGTCCCATATCCGCTTGATGTCCGCCGCGACCTTGTCCACGAACTCCTTCGGAGTCATGCCGGCTGCTGCCGCCTTCTCCTCGATCTTCTGTCCGTGCTCGTCGGTACCGGTCTGGAAACGCACATCGTAACCCTCTTCCCGGCGGTAACGCGCAATGGCGTCAGCCAGGATGATCTCGTAGGTGTTTCCGATATGCGGCTTGCCGGACGTATAGGCGATGGCCGTGGTGATGTAATACGGTTTTCTGATCTTCTCACTCATAACAGTGCCCCTTTCTCCTGCCTCGTCGTGCAGCTGTAATTCTTTTTATAGAAGTGCCTGGTAGATATCGCGCTTACTTACACCGCGGTCCTTCGCGGCAGCCTTCATAGCTTCCTTCCGGTCCATCCCCTGCGACTCATACATTGCCACATGGTCCGCGACCGTCATGGATTCCCACTTCGCGGCTTCTTCGCCGCGGATCTCCTCCCGGCTTCTTCCCGCGATCACCAGGACATACTCCCCGCGGATCAGGTCCGCCCCTCCGGGCGCCTCATACCTTGACACCGCCTCGCCGAGGGTGGTCCGGAAGACCTCCTCGTGAAGCTTCGTCAGTTCGCGGACGATGCTGACGCCCCGTCCGGGTCCGAAGAGCTCAGAAAGCTCCTTCAGCGTTTTCAGCAGCCTGTGCGGCGCTTCGTAGATGATCATCGTGCGGGTCTCCTGCTTCAGTTCCTCCAGGATCTCCGCCCGCTCCTTCTTTTCCATCGGAAGGAAAGCTTCAAAAGCAAAGCGCCTGGTCGGCAGTCCGCTGATGGCCAGGGCGCTTACGCAGGCGCAGGCGCCGGGGACTATAGTGACCTCGATCCCGCTCTCCCAGGCGATCCGCACCAGGACTTCTCCCGGATCCGAGATCGCCGGCATGCCGGCGTCCGTCACCACCGCGATGTTTTTTCCCGCGGCGGCCTGAGCCGTCAGTTCATAAGCCTTCTCTGTCTTATTGTATTCGTGATAGCTGGTCAGCGGCTTCCGGATCTCAAAATGATTCAGGAGCCGGATCGTGTTCCGCGTGTCTTCGGCAGCGATGAGGTCCACATTGTTCAGGACCTCCACCGCCCGCGCGGTCATATCGCCGAGATTTCCGATCGGCGTCGCGACCAGAAAGATTTTTCCGGGTGTTTCCACAATCTTCCTTTCCAAACTGCGTTTTCCATGCCGGACTTCCGCCGGGATCAGTATCCGTAGACTTCCCGGATCTCCGGAGAGTATTCCCCCGGTGCCCGGAATACGACTACCGGCGCCTCGACCTTCAGAAAACTGCCGCCGCCCTTCGCCGCTTCAACGAGGACCATATTGGCCTCCCGGTCCGCAAAGGGATGGACAAACTTAAGCCGTTTCGGCTCCAGCCGGCAGGCCCGCATCACTGCGAACAGCTCTGCCAGACGATTCGGCCGGTAGACCCAGGCCGTCCTTCCGCCGTTCCGGAGAAGCCTTGCAGTTTCCCGCACTGCGTCCTCCAGTGTACAGGTCAGTTCATGGCGTGCCAGTGCCAGGGCGTCCTCCGGATTCGGGATCCCGTTTCCGGCCGCCATATAGGGCGGATTGCAGGTCACCACATCCTGGGAGCCGTCCTCCCCGGCTGCCCCCCGCACCCGCAGGTCACCGCAGATGATCCTGACCCGTTCTTCCAGACCGTTCAGCCGGACGCTGCGTTCCGCCATGTCCGCCATATCCTTCTGGATCTCGATCCCGGTGATCTGCGAAGCTTTCGTCTTCGCGGAAAGCAGGAGCGGGATGATGCCGCCGCCTGTGCAGAGGTCTGTCACCCGCTCTCCCTGTTTTACTGTCACAAATCCGCTCAGAAGCACTGCGTCCATGCCGAAGCAGAACTTCGACGGATCCTGGATGATCCGGAGATCGCTCCGCTGGAGGTCATCCAGCCGCTCTCCCTGACGCAGAAATGCCTCTGCATTTTCCAGAACTTCCGCGCCGGAACAGGTTCCGGTCTTCTGGCTTCCCGCGTCAGGCATTGGTTCCGCCGTCCGAAGATACGCTTCCCTGGCCGGCGTTTCCGCCCTCCCCGGTTCCCCGGGACGGTCTCCGGCGTCTTCTTCTGCGGCGTGCCGCCTGCTCGCCGCCTTCTTCGGGTGCGGCTGCATTCTCTGCGGCGGCTCCTTCCGGTGTCCCGGCCGGCCGGTCTGTCCGTCTCGGGCGGTCCTTCCGCGGCCGGTCCTGCCGGTCAGGTCGCTCGCTCTTTTCAGGCCGGTCTGTCTTGTCGCTCCAGTCAGCTCTTTCCGGACGCTCTTTCCGCTCACCGCGCTCCGGCTGGCGTTTTCTCCGCCGTGCTGTCTGATCACCGCCGGCAGTTTCCGCAGCGGCAGATGCCCCGTCAGAAACTCCCGCTGCCTGCGGGCGCGCTTCCACTTCTGCTGCCGTACTTCCGGACTCCGGCTTTTCACCTGACGCTTCCGGGCGATCCTTCCGGTAAGCGCCGGATTCCATGCGCCGCCGCTCTCTTCTTGCCCGGGCATTCTCTGCCTTGGGCGCGTCAGCATCGTCCTCGATGCCCTGGGCTTTCTTCATTTCCCGCTCCTTGGCTTCCTGGAGCGCCGCCTCACGCTTCGCCATGGCGTCGCGCTTCAGCAGACTGGGCTGGCCCTTCTTTCTGTGAGCGATAAAGGTAGTCTCGGATGCCGGGACATCCCGCATCTCCCGCTCGTCGTCGTCCAGTATCACCAGTACCCGGACCGTCTGTTTCAGCACATTGACCTCGGTGATCTCGCCGAGATAGCCGTCCGCCAGCTCCACCGTATCTCCCTTTTTCGGCATCTGGGAATTCAGGTAAGCGTACGTATCCGCCTCATTGATGAGGCAGCACATCAGCCTGCCGCAGACACCGCTGATCTTCTGCGGATTCAGCGACAGATTCTGCTCCTTCGCCATCTTGATGGAGACCGGGACGAAATCCGAAAGCCAGGAATGGCAGCAGAGCGGGCGGCCGCAGGGCCCCATGCCGCCGACGATCTTCGTCTCGTCGCGGGCGCCCACCTGCCGGAGTTCGATCCTCATATGGAAGATCGCCGCAAGATCCTTGACCAGATCTCGGAAATCCACCCGGCCGTCTGCCGTGAAGAAAAAGATGACCCGGCTGTCGTCGAAACTGTACTCAGAAGCGATGACCTTCATCTCAAGGCCCCGCTCCACCACCTTTTTCCGGCAGATCATCAGTGCGTCGTGTTCCCGCGCCTTGTTCGCGTAGACCTTTTCCGTGTCCTCCTTCGTGGCGCGCCGCAGGATCTCTTTCAGCGGCTGCTCCAGCTGGGTCTCGCAGATCTCGTAATTCCCGAGGATCACCGTTCCGTACTCCGGCCCCTTCGCAGTATCCGCGATGACGTGATCGCCGCGGCGGTAGGTCTCCCCGTTCGGCGTAAATGTATAGATTTTTCCGACTTCACGAAATCGGACGCCGACCACTTCTGTCATGGTTTTACTTTCCTTTCCCTGTGCTCTGCCTGACTGCAAGCAGAAGCAGCTCTATTGCAAGCTCCGGATTCACATTTGCCCTGAGGCGTTCCTCCGTGCGTTCTGTTTCTTCCAGGATCCTCCCGATCCCCGGGAGCGTGGACTGCACCGCCGCGCGGGTCAGCTCTTTCTCCCACTCCGGAAAGATCAGATCCTCCCGCCGTCCGCGGTTCTTAAGCACCAGCAGATCCCGGCAGTACATCCGGACAAAATCCAGGAACGTCCCGGGATCCGGATGATCTTCCCTTATGCGGGCAATTCCTGCGGCCAGCTGTTCCGCGCCGCCTTCCGGAAGCTCCGTAAGCAGCCGGAGATCCGCCGCGCAGCGTTCCCGAAAGCTCTCCGAGAGCGCCATTTCCCGCGCCTTCCCGGAATTTCCCCGGGCAAATCCCGCCGCCAGCTCCGCCTGTTCCTCTGTCACGCCTTCCAGTCCCCGGAGCCAGGACAGAAGCTCCCGGTCCGGCACCGGATGCAGTCTGAGCTTCACACAGCGGCTCCGGATGGTCTCAAGCAGCGCGTCCTCCCTGCTGCAGAGCAGAAGGATCACCGCGTATTCCGGCGGTTCTTCGATCGTCTTCAGAGCGGCGTTCTGTGCCTGCACGCTCATTTTGTCCGCATCGGGAACAATAAACACGCGCCGCCTTCCGGAGAAGGGACGGATCACGACCTCCGCGTCCAGCTGGGAGCGGATCTCATCGACCCCGATGGTGTTCGGTTTTTCATGCGTCACATGGATCACGTCCGGATGCGTCCCTGCCTGTACCTGTTTGCAGGAATGACAGATGCCGCACGGATGCAGCGGATCCCGTTCACAGAGCAGCATTTTTGCGAAAGCATCCGCAAGTGTGCCCTTTCCGAATCCCGCTTCCCCGATCAGCATATAAGCATGAGAAACACGGTCAGAAGCAACTGCTGTCCGGAAATGTTCCTTCACAGCCTCCTGGCCGACGACGTCCTGAAAATCAAACATAGTTTATCATATCCTTTACGATCTCGGCAAGGCAGTCGTCCAGCGCCTCATTCCGGTACCTGCGGACGATGCCGGCTGCCGTGATGCGGTCCTCTGAAAAGTCCGCCTCATCTGCGAGGAAACGCCGGCAGAGCTCCGCGTACCGCGGCGGCGTCTGCTTTTTTTCCCGCTTCAGCGCACGCTCCAGAAGCGTGCCGGGATCCGTCTCAAGATAAATCGGGAACATCGCTTCCGGCCCGTAATATTCCCGCAGCCGGTTCCAGGATTCCAGAGTCCCGATGCCAAGGAAGCTGTCCGGCCCCTCCGGCCGGAAGCTCCCGTCATCCACGGTCGCGTAAGTCCAGGGACCGTGAACCGTCTGATAAACCCGCTGTTCGATCAGACGGCCCTCCCGCCGGATATTTTCCAGGTCCTGTTCTGTGGAGAAGTGATACTCTTCCCCCTCCTTTTCCCCTTCCCGCATGGGCCGGGTCGTGTAGGTGACCAAAGGCCGGAGTTCAGGAAAAGTCTCCAGAAGCTTCTTATAAACTGTATCCTTGCCGGATGCGCTCCGGCCCATAACATAAAATATCCTGCTCATCCCTGCTCCTGCTGCAAATAGCGCGTATTCTCCGCTTTTGCTGCTTTTTCATCCCGGGATCACTGTCCGGGAATCGGTGCGACCGTCTCGTAGGATCCGGTGATCGGATCCGCCGGTCTCGCGCTGACCGTCTCCGCCGGCTGGGGGCTGACGGTGGGACCGGGTGCCGCCTCCACCGTCGCCGCGAGATCCGTCGGTTCCGTGTAGACCGGCGAAGTCTCTGTCAACGGCGGGCCCGGAATCGCTGCAGAGGTATCCTCAGCAGGCTCTGTGTCTGTTTCCGCAGGAGGTGCTACGGTCGATGCGGCTGCACTCTCGATCATCTCGTCCTCTGAGAGTATCCTTCCGTCCTCGATATCATCGCCCTCGTCAGGTTTATGCTCTACCGTCTCTGCCTCTTCTTCCTCATCCTCAGCAGATTCATCCGTCTCCACTGTGGAATCGATTCCTGTGTTGTTCCAGTTTGTTCCGAAGAAGGAAGGACCGGAAATGCCTCCGCTTCCGCCAAGCCGGCTCCGCTCGGAAAGCGAGAGTTCCAGAGTCCTGGTGTCTGTGATATTCAAAGTGCCATCAGAGGAAGCGCCGCTGCACTCCTGCCAGTAGCAGTCCAGCTTTCCGTCCTGTGTCCAGACAGGCTGCAGGAGATCGTTCTTCCCGTCGAAGCCGCCGGCCCGCGCAGTCACATCCTCCAGAACATATCCTGAATTACCGTCGATCACGCCGATCCTGCCGTAAAGGGATCCTGATGCTCCCGGGCGGTACTCAAAGAAAATGCAGCCTTCCTCTTTCCAGGGATACATTGTCGTCACTTTTCCCGGGAAGCTTCCGGTCACCGGCGATGCTTCACCGGTGTAGACATCCAGCTTCCAGAGCTGGCTGACCGGGCTGCTGCCATTCTCCGTCACCACACTGTAATACAGGCTCTCGCCCTGCGTTGCCAGCGCAGTGATTCCCTCACCGTGACGGACGTACTCCCGCCCGTCGCCGAGCATGATCCTTCCTCCCGAAAGACGGAAGGTGTAGCTGTCAATCTTCTGGGTTCCGGGGGTGACGCTCTTGATCAGTCCGTCATCCACCCGGTAGATTCTTCCTTCAATCGTCTCATAGCCGCCGGTGCCGGAGGTATTTCTTCCGTAATTATCCTTCAGGTACCAGCCGCCATCTTCTGCTTCCACCGAATATCCGGTGCCGACTGCCGAGCCCTCTGTTTCCTTCGGGAAAGGAAGGACTTTTCCGTCGCTGCAGTACCATACATTCTGCTGCTGCACCGTGTAACCACTGACATGATCAGAGATCAGCTCCGTCGCGTCGTCATTTCTGCGGACCCGGAGCAGCATCGGAAGTCCGGAGGAATCATCCCCCGCCCACAGATAATAGATCCAGTCGCCGTCCAGCGTGATGGAATTCTCAATAATATAGGCCGCGTCTTCCTCATTTCCGAAATTCTCCATCTGAAGAGAAAGCACGGTCTCCTTCTGTTCAAAGCCATAGCCCCGGCTGATCGAGCTGACGGACCCGTCCGGATTGAACACGTAATTCTGGTTTCCGAACTGACGGGAACCGGTAAGGGTATACCCGTTCTCATCCAGATAATAAAGCTTGTCCGGTTCCTCGATCCAGGTATCCTCCGCCCAGGAGCCGTCCTCGTTGCGGTAGCAGCGGCCTTCCCGTGTGTCATTCCAACCGTTCACGAAGACCGGTGCATCGGTTTCCTCCGACGCATCCTCTACCTGTATCACACCGCTTTCAGCCTCCGCAGTGTTTCCGGTCTCTTCCGCCATCGGAACGCTCCCTCCCGACGCTCTCCGAAGGAGAAATACAGCCGTGCAGACGGCAGCCGCAACCAGAGCCAGGGAAAACAGAAAGCGGATCACTGAAAGCAGCATGCTGGAACTTCTCCGCCTTCCGCTGATGGAATCCGGAAGCCGGAGAAGCCGAAGTTCTTCCTCGATCTCGATCAGGACCGTTGCCGCTTTCTCGTCAGCAATGCGCAGCGTCTCCTGGTCCGGATCCTGCGGGAATTCTCCGATCACCGTGTCAAATTTCCTCCGCGCGACGTCGCGGATCAGGACACGGATCCAAGGGCGGATGATGCCGGCCTCAGGCATATTGGCGCGCCGGCGCCATACCTCCGCATAGACGGCACGAAGAATATTCCAGACCTCTGTCTCATCGGAAACAGATGCCCGGATATCCGAAAGTGTATTCATGCAGGTGAGAAGATAGAAATCTTCAAACCCCGGGATCTCCCCGTTCCTCGTCCTCAGGACAGCGAGAGAAAGAGGTTTGTTCGGCTGGGTATCCACGGACTCCTCCTTAATTATACGGATAGTTAACTAAAGTATTATACCATAGATAGAAGGGCTGTTGCATCTACAGAACAGGCCCGAAGATCCATAAAGGATCTCCGGGCCCTGTATCAATGAGACATGCGGGACTCGAACCCGCGACAACTTGATTAAAAGTCAAGTGCTCTACCACCTGAGCTAATGTCCCCTATTCACGAAATACCCTGCCCGAATACTTCTCCGGCAGGGAACTGCGTCTGGAACTATTTAGATAAAAGAAAAGTGCCTTGGACGGGAATCGAACCAGTGACACACGGATTTTCAGTCCGTTGCTCTACCATCTGAGCTACCAAGGCATAATTGCGGGGACAGGATTTGAACCTGTGACCTCCGGGTTATGAGCCCGACGAGCTTCCGGACTGCTCTACCCCGCGACAATATGTAATTTGCAGAGCCCTGAAGCTCTGCGAGTGGGGGAAAGTGGATTCGAACCACTGAAGGCATCGCCAGCAGATTTACAGTCTGTCCCCTTTGGCCACTCGGGAATTCCCCCATATTATATTACGAAAGCCGATGATCGGACTCGAACCGATAACCTGCTGATTACAAATCAGCTGCTCTGCCATTGAGCCACATCGGCAGGAATCACATTTCATCGGTAAAACAGTGGGACCTACAGGGCTCGAACCTGTGACCCCCTGCTTGTAAGGCAGATGCTCTCCCAGCTGAGCTAAGATCCCATGAACTACCCTAAACGACCCGGATCGGACTCGAACCGACGACCTCCGCCGTGACAGGGCGGCGCTCTAACCAACTGAGCCACCAGGCCAACTTTTCATACCCTGAAAACCACACACAGAACTTCTTTTTCTCTAAATCCAGATTTCTTACATCTTTTACCTACTCGACCTTTTGGTTAAACCCTCGACCGATTAGTAGCAGTCAGCTGAACATGTCACCATGCTT
>CADBEN010000016.1 GCA_902793685.1 uncultured Lachnospiraceae bacterium | reverse complement strand
CTCTAACCAAAGCATAACATCTCCTGTTTACCTGGGCGGAACCGGCCAAAAGCTGCCGCCCTATTGGCCGTGTTCAAAGCTTAACTGTGAATAGTAACTTGAAAGCTTCGATCACTGGGAGAAGTGCCTTGACGGCGACTTCGGCAACAAGATGAAGGAGACTGTCCTTACGAAGACCGGCAACGGCTTCCGCATCATGGGCTACTGGTCCTCCTCCGTCCGTGACTACTACGGCAAGAAGGCCATCAAGACCCCGGATGATCTGAAGGGCATGACCGTCCGCACCCAGTCCTCCCAGGTCCAGCAGGATTTCTGGAAGGCCTGCGGCGCAGTCCCGACCTCTGTCGCATGGGGCGAGCTGTATCAGGCACTTCAGCAGGGCGTTGTCGATTCCGCTGAGAATGATTACACCTCCTTCATGCTGAAGGAGCACCACAAGACCCCGAACGGCCACTTCATCTGCGAGACCCATCACGACTACACCACCAGACTGCTCCTCATGGACGGCAACCGCTATGACAAGCTGACCGACGAGCAGAAGGGCTGGGTCGACGAGGCCTGCAAGAAGTGCACCGAGGTCGAGCGCCAGACTGTCTATGATATGTTCAAGACCTCCAAGGAAAAGGTCATCGCTGACGGCGCAGAGGTCACGAATCATGAGGATCTCGACATCGAAGCTTTCAAGGCTATCGCTGCTCCGATCGCGGAGAAGTTCGCGGCAGACAACAACATGACCGCAGAGCTTGAGATGGTCCGCAACGCTGCGAAGTAATTTCCGGCAGCAGACGGAAGTACAGAAAAAACAACTGCCGGTTTCTGCATCGTCCCCGGGCGGTGCAGAAACCGGGTTTATACAGGAGCGGAATGAGATGAAAAAAGCCTTAGCTGTGATCCAGAAGGTCCAGATCGCGATCGCTGCGTGCTTCCTGCTGATTTTCCTGGTCACGATCGCCTTCCAGATGTTCTCCCGTTTTGCCGGCATCGCGGCGACCTGGACAGAGGACGTCTGCACCTATTCCTTCATCTGGGCTGTCTTTATGGGAGCCGGCGCCATGGTCTATGAGAAGCGCCACTTTGCCTTCACATCCATCATGGACATGATGAAGAACCAGAAAGCGAAAAAGATCCTGCAGATCATCATCAGCATCATCATGCTGATCTTCGCAGTCCTTATGGTCTATTACGGCACCCTGGCTGCCAAGCAGTTCTGGAACTATACCTGGGTCAATATCCCGAAAATGAAACGCGGCCCGACGTGGCTCTGCCTGCCGGTCTGCGGCGCGACCTCCGCGCTTTACCTGATCGGCCAGATCGCCGATGAGATCGCGGATCTGAAGAAAGGAGGCAATGAATAATGGGCTTACTGCTTGTGGTAATGTTCGTTGTCTTCGTGGCGATCGGCGTCCCGATCTCCTTTGCGTTGGGATTCATTTCCTTCGTCGGCATCAACGCGATGGATACCATCCCGAACACGGTTGTCTTTACAAAAATGTTCAACGGCATGACCAGCTTTACGCTGCTGGCTGTCCCGCTGTTCATCCTGGCGGCAAACCTGATGAACGAGGGAGAGATCACCAACAAGCTGATCGACTGCTGCAACGCGCTGGTGGGAAGATTCCGCGGCGGTCTGGCATATTCCAACGTCCTGGTCTCCATGATCTTCGCCGGAATTTCCGGATCCTCCCAGGCGGATACCGCCGGCATCGGATCGATCCTGATCCCTGCCATGGAAAATACCGGCTATGACAAAGGAACGAGCGTCGGCGTCACGGCGGCATCGTCCACGCTGGGCTCCATCATTCCGCCCAGCATTACCATGGTCGTTTATGCGGGCATCGCGAACTGTTCCACGGGCGCCCTGTTCATGTCCGGCCTGGTCCCGGGCATCCTCCTGGGCCTCGCGCAGATGGCCGTTATCAGATATTATTCGAAGCGGAAGAATTTCCCGAAGATGGATCCGGTCCCGATGAAGGAAGTCGTTCGCCTGACCCTTACTTCCCTTCCGGCACTGATGACCCCGATCATCCTGATCGGCGGAATCGTCCTCGGATTCTTCACGCCCACTGAGTCCGCAGCGATCGCCTGCATCTACGCGCTGCTGATCGGTATCTTCTACTACAGGACCATCAAGATCTCCCGGCTTCCGGCGATCCTGGTCGAGACCATGAAGCTGTCCTCCCTGTCTCTGTTCGCGCTGGCGACAGCGAACGCCCTGGGTGAGCTGCTCAGTTACTACCGTCTGAATGTGATCGTACAGCAGTTCTTCGTCAACATGCCGGGCGGACGCCTTGTCTTCCTGCTTGTGACGGTGGCATTCTTCATGTTTGTCGGCACCTTCATGGACGCCGTCCCGGCGATGATCCTGTTTGTCCCGATCATCCTTCCGTCCGCAACGGCGCTGGGCATCAGCCCCATCATCCTGGGACTGATAATCATTGTCACGCTGGCTCTCGGACTGGTGACGCCGCCTTACGGACTGTGTCTGCTGATCGCTTCTTCCATCAGCGGCATCACCATCGAGGACGCTTTCAAGGGAACACTTCCCTATTTCCTGTCCTCCTGCCTGGTTCTGGCGCTCCTGGTCCTGTTCCCGAACCTGTGGCTCTCCATTCCGGCGACCCTGTTCCCGGGACTGTTCTGATTTTCGTTTTTCCGGCTGCCGGCCGCACTCCCCTTCGGAGGACGGCCGGCAGCTTTTACATACCATAAAGGTGTAAACGAAGAAAAAATATCCCTGTCAGCTGCGCTTATTTTTTACAGGGAAATCTGCGGCGGACAGCGACATGTGATACAATAGAAATGTTAATGAATTTTCTGCTGGAAAGGAGAAAACATACATGTTTTTTGCGAATATCGGCATTGCGGAAAAGTACAATTACCTTGAGGAGAAATTTGTCCGCGCCTACAGATGGCTTGCGGAGACGGACATCAAATCCCTGCCGGAAGGCAGCTATCCCATCTGGGACGACAAGGTCATTGCGAACGTTCAGGAGTA
This sequence comes from uncultured Lachnospiraceae bacterium, assembly GCA_902793685.1. Taxonomy (GTDB): domain Bacteria; phylum Bacillota; class Clostridia; order Lachnospirales; family Lachnospiraceae; genus Moryella. The sequence goes on along the minus strand of CADBEN010000016.1, from coordinate 42,424 downwards.
CACCACCAAGCTTCCGTCCGAAGGCCTCTTTGAGACCCACAAAAAGTACTTCGACATCCAGTACATGGTGAGCGGAGAAGAGCAGTTCGGCGTGTGCAAGCTGGAGGGGCTGAAACTCTGCGAGTCCCACGAGGACAATGACCTCTATTTTTATGAGGAGCCGGCGGAATCCGGGACCATCCTTCTGAAGGAAGGCGACCTGATCGTCGTCGAGCCGGAGGAAGCCCACAAGCCGAGACTTGTGGCAGGCGGAGAGAAGAAAGCGGTCAAGAAGGTCGTCGTCAAAGTCGCACTCTGAGCAGGAAGGAGAGTACAGGTATGAGAATTGCAGTCATCGGCGCGGGGGCCATGGGTTCGATCTACGGCGGGCACCTGTCCCTGAAGAATGAGGTGTATCTGGTAGACACCAACGCCGCTGTGGTGGAGCACCTTCAGAAGGAAGGCCTGAAGCTCCAGGAGAATGGTACGGACAACATGTATTATCCGAAGGCAGTCACCTCCACGGAGGGGATCGCGCCGGTGGACCTGGTGATCCTGTTTGTGAAGGCGCTGTTCTCGAAGGCCGCCCTCTCCGGAAACAAGGGGATCATCGGCCCCGACACCTACGTCATGACGCTGCAGAACGGCTCCGGCCATGAGGACATTCTTGGCGAGTTCGTTCCGCAGGACCACATCATCATCGGCACCACCAACGACAACGGCGCCATCCTCGGCATGGGCTATATCCGGCACGGCGGTGTCGGAGAGACCAACATCGGCATGCTGGTGGAGGATACCGGAAAGTTCCTGCCGAAGCTGAAGGAAGCGCTGGACAGCTGCGGCTTTGTCACCACTATCCAGGAAAATATCAAGCAGCTCATCTGGGACAAGATGTTCACCAACGTGTCCCTTTCCGCAGTGACTGCGATCCTTTCCGTGGAGATGGGGTACATCGCTGCGAATGAGCACGCCTGGTATCTGGCGGAGCGCCTGGTCCGCGAGGCTGCGGCGGTGGCCAGGGGCATGGGCCTGAAGGCGGATGATGAAAAACTTCTCGCGAAGGTCCGCACGACCTCCGAAGGCTCCCCCAACGGCGTCACTTCCATCTGCGCGGATATCCGCGCCGGAAGAAAGACCGAGGTCGACACCATCTCCGGATCCGTGGTCCGCGCGTCGAAGAAGTGCGGCGTCCCGGCACCGACCCATGAATTCGTGGTGGAGATGATCCACGCGCTGGAAGGCCGGCCGAAGAACTGAGACCGGGCCGGAAAACCGGAAACGGCGCCGGGGAACGGTGCCGGAAACTGAAGCACAGACAGCAGAGGAGGACAGCATGATCTTTGGAAATATCCATAATGAAATGATCGAGACACAGATCCAGACGTTTCCGGTGCCGGTGCGGCATGCGATCCGTTTTCTGATGGCGAACGATATGAACGCCTACGAAGCCGGAAAGTATGAGATCACCCCGGGCGGGATCCCCATGATCCTGCAGGTGATCGACCAGAGCACCGCACCGCGGGAGACACTGCGTCCGGAGATCCACAGAAAGAACATTGACCTGCAGTTCCTTGCGTCCGGCGGACCGGAAGCTGCCTGCTTCTATTCCGACGACGGGAAGGGAGTCGTGGACGAGGATCTCCTGGACACGATAAGAGACATCCTGTTCTATAAGAATGATCCGGAAAAGGAGGAGGGAAAGATCCTCCTGACGGTGGGAAGCTTTGCCCTGTATTTCCCATGGGACGTGCATATCCCGGCAGTGCAGGCGGGGGATGCTCCGGCCGCGATCCGGAAGATCGTCATCAAGGTCCCGATGGAAGCCTGTATCTGAGAAATAATACCAGCCCCGGAAGGACTGGCCTTCAGACCGGCCGCTCCGGAAAACAGTCAAGACTGAGAGGTTTAGCAAATGAAAAAGCTTGTGACTTCCGCCCACATTATGGAGTTGTTCATGCCCTATCTCGACGACGAGAAACGGGTGCTCGGCGTCATCGACCGCCTGCGCGGCTTTGATTTCTACCATGGCGTGGAGATGGGGGTCTTCTATGATAAAGAGAACCAGAAAAAGATCCGCCGGATCCTGGAAGAGGACAACTGGTGCGGCGTGACCTACTCCACACCCTATATGAACCGGCAGGGCTTCGACATCAGCTCCCTGGACCCGGAGCTCCGGAAAAAATCCGTGGACTTCGAGATCAGCCTGATGCCGGTGGCGGCAGAGATGGGACTGACCTATGTCGGCGTCCCCAGCGGCCCGGATACGGCGCCGGAAAAGAGAGAGGCGGCCAAGGAAGCTCTGGCGGATTCCTTCGGAGCCATCGCGGACGCAGCTAAAAAGTACGGCATCAGCCTCCTTCTGGAGCCCCTGGACCGCTATGCGCATAAGAAGAGACTGCTGGGGCCGATGGATGAGACCTGCGAGTGGTTTGCCCCGGTACAGGCGGCCCACCCGAATATGTACATTCACTGGGACAGCGCCCATGAGAAGCTGGGCGGCATCGACCTCTTCCGCACCCTGGATCTCTGCGAGTCCTTCCTGCAGCGGATCCATCTCTGCAACTGCATCGACGACAAGACCCATCCCTGCTTCGGCGACCTTCACATGGAAGTGGGACAGCCGCCGCTCTTTGAGACAGAAGGATTCCTGACGCCGGAAGTGGGCGCGGCCCTTCTGGACCACGCGGTACAGGGGAAGACCGGCGTGGATACGGTCTATGTTTCTGTCGAGGTGCTGGGGCATCCGGGCGATGATCTCTGGCACAAGGAGTACTGCACCCGGGAGTTCCTGAAGAAATGCTTTGAACTTATGAAGGCGGGAAAATAATAACATCGATCCAGCACCCCGGATCCAGGGGTGGTGAAGAAGTACAGACAGGAAAAAACGGCCGGATCCTGAGACCGGAAAGACTGAGATATCGAGGAAGTAAAGATGAAAGCGATCAAATTTGACAAACCCTGGGACGTAGCGTGTGTAGATCTTCCGATACCGGAGCCGAAGGAGGGGGAGACCCTGCTCCGGATCCATGCAGCCGGGATCTGCGGGAGCGATATCGGCGCCTTCCGCGGGACGAACGGGCTGGTTTCCTATCCGCGCGTCATCGGACATGAGCTGGCGGGCGAGGTGGTCAAGGTGAACGGCAGCAACCCGCAGGGTCTGAAGCCGGGCGATGCGGTGGTGGTGGATCCCTACCTCTACTGCGGTCACTGCTATCCCTGCCGCATCGGCAGGACCAACTGCTGCACCAGCCTGCACGTGCTGGGCGTCCACGTGGACGGCGGCATGGCGGAATACTACTGCCATCCCACGAACATGCTGATCCGGAAGCCTGACGATCTGAGCTGGATCCAGGCAGCCATGGCGGAGCCGCTGACCATTTCCCTCCACGGAATTCACCGCGGCGGTCTGACAGCGGGAGAGTACTGTGCCGTCATCGGCGCGGGCCCCATCGGCCTTGCCGCGGCCATGACCGCCCAGGCTTACGGCGCCCATGCGATCCTTCTGGACCTGTTGCAGGAACGGCTGGACTTCGCGGCTTCCCTGGGTATCGAGCATACGGTCAATTCCTCCGTGGAAGACCCGGAGGAGGCGATCCGCAGGATCACCGGCGGAGATATGGCTCAGCAGGTCATGGAGTGCAGCGGGGCGAACCCGGCGATCCGGGCGGCTCTGGACTATGTGAGCCACGCGGGGCGCATCACCCTCACCGGCTGGCCGAAGAAGGAAACGCCGCTTCCCACGGACATGATCACCCGGAAGGAAATCGACATCCGCGGCGCCCGCACCAGCGCCGGAGAGTTTGAGGAGGCAATGGAGCTGATCCGCACGAAGAAGGTGGACATGCTGAAGCTTCTGACGAAGACGGTCACCCTTGCTGAAGCGCCGGAGACCATCATCGATATCGAGAAGAATCCGGGAAAATACATGAAGGTCGTCGTCACCACAGACTGACCGAAAGGAGTTCCGCAATATGCAGATTCGTTATGCCGGTTTTACGATGGAGCAGGTACTGCCGCTGATCCTCGCGATCCTTCTGATCTTTATTCTGCCGATGATCATGCGGCGGAACGGATGGGATTTCGACGACTTTATGCGTGCCCTGGTGGGCGGCCTCTGGAAGAAGGGAAAGTATGATCCGAAGGCAAAGGAGAAAGCAGCGGCGAAAAAGCGGGAGCCGCATCTCTCCAACGGCGGAAAAGGCGAAATGATGGAACTCCTGTCTTCCCTCATCACCTTCGCGCGGCGGCACGACTTCGGGATCGTCTATCCCGGAACTCTGGCCCACGGGTCAGAGGTCGCGACGCTTCTGGCGCTGCTGGTCACGAAGTCCGAAGTGGTCGGCATCAACTGCTTCGGCTACGGCGGGACCATCACCGCCGGAAAGGGCGACGCAGACTGGAAGCAGCATATGAATGAACAGGACATCATGATCAAAAGTCCTGTGGTGCTGTGCCGGAAACAGCAGCGGCTGTGCAGGCAGGCCATGGATGCGGCCGGAATGAAGGATGTCTCTGTCCGGGTGGCCGGCGTGTTCACGAATCACCATGTGACCCTTGCCATCGGCAACGGTTACGGGCTGTATACCACGGAAAGTCTGATCGAGGAGCTGAAGGTCCAGGCCTCCGCGGAGGAGGAGCGGATCCCGGATCCGCAGAAGGTCGCGGAGCAGCTCGCCGCTGTAACGAAGAAGATCCAGCCGGGAAAAAGATAACAAGTTCAAAAGTACCAACATGTTAAAAAATTAACGAGAAAAATTGTAAAAAATGTCCTGTCTTCCTGTTGACAGGGCATTTTTTTATGGTATTATGAGTTCAGGCAGTAATATATTAGCATACCAAACTGAAGGGACGCGGTTGAGCTGCCGGAGCACAGGGATGTAAACACATCAGAAAAGGAGAAAAGTAAATGAAGAAAAGAGTTCTTGCAATCGCACTGAGCACGATCATGGCAGCATCGCTTGCAGCATGCGGCGGCTCCAAGCCGGCAGAGACCACGGCAGCACCGGCAGCGGCAGCACCGGCAGCGGCTGAGACCACCGCGGCAGCGGCGGCTGCACCGGCAGCTGACGGCGCGGTCGACACCAGCAACGCAAAGTACACCATCAACATCGGCCACATCAACGCGGAGAATGACTCCTGGCACCTCGCTGCCCTGGACTTCAAGGAGCAGGTCGAAAAGAATTCCAACGGCCAGATCAAGGTCGAGGTCTATCCGAACTCCCAGCTGGGACCGGAGGTCGACATGATCCAGTCCATCCTTCAGCAGGGCGGCTGCGACATCACCTTCACCGGCGAGTCCATGCAGACCTATTCCCCGGACCTCGGCATGATCGGTATGCCGTACCTGATCCAGTCTGACGAGCACATGAAGGCAGTTCTTGACGGCGAAGTCGGCAAGAAGCTGGAAGGCCTGATGGAAGAGTCCGGCATGAAGGTCCTCGGCTACTTCACCAGAGGTCCCCGTTACATCACCTCCAACAGAGAGATCCACAGCGTCGCTGACTGCCAGAACCTGCTGATCCGTACCCCGCAGTCCCCGATGACCGTCGCTGCATTCAACGCGATCGGCGCAAAGCCCACCCCCATGGCTCTGTCCGAGGTCTTCACTTCCCTGCAGTCCGGCACCATCGAGGCTCAGGAGAACCCGCTGGCAATGATCACCACCCAGTCCTTCTATGAGGTCCAGAAGTACCTGATCAAGACCGCTCACCTTCGCGCATGGGTCTACATCGCAATGGGCAAGGCTCAGTTCGACGCTCTTCCGGCAGACCTGCAGCAGGTGGTCCTTGACGCAGGCAAGCACGCTCAGGAGTATGAGCACGAGCTGTTCCTGAAGAATGAGACCGAGTTCGAGAAGTTCCTGCAGGAGAAGGGCATGACCTTCATCGATGTGGACACCAAGGAATTCGCGGATGCGATGATCAGCGGCGTCCTTCCGACCCTGACCGACAGCCAGAAGGCTCTGTACGACGAGATCGCTGCTGCAAACCCGAACAAGTAATCTGATCCCGGCAGAAATTTAATACCTGAAGTATCCGGCCGGCGGCTGTGCCCTCAGCCGCCGGCTTTCTCAAAGGAGAATGAGCATGAAAAACAGCGGTTTTGACAAGCTGGTGAAGGTGTACAGCGAGATCCTTTACGCGGTCGGCAGCATCTTCTACATCACGTTCTGCGTCTGCGTCATGGTGCAGATCATCAGCCGCAACTTCCTTCCCTCGGCTCCGTCCTGGACAGAAGAGCTTGCGCGCTACAGCTTTATTTACATGGTCGCCTTCGGCTGCGGCGTCGCTGTCCTGAAGGATGAGTTCGTCTTCGTCGAGTTCCTGAAGGACTCCCTGGAGGCAAAGGGCCTGCACCAGGCCAACAAGATCATCCGCATCCTTGTCACCTTCGTGATGCTGATCATCAGCCTCTATATCCTGGTCAAAGCAGAACCGACTTTCTGCTTCATCAAGTTCCGCATGGTCTCCACGGCAATGCAGATCCCGATGCAGTATATTTACTTCTCGCAGATCCTTCTGTTCGCGTTCCTCTCCGTCAGCCTTGTGTTCCGCCTGATCCAGAAGATCCGGGACTTCAATAAGGAAGGGGACTTCGAAGAGACAGAAGAGGAGAAGATCCTGGAAGAAATTGCCGCAGAAAAGGAGGTCCGCTGATATGATCCCGGTACTGTTTATCAGTTTTGTCGTGTGCCTTGCGGTCGGCGTTCCGGTCGCGTTCAGTCTCGGCGTCTCGTCCTGCCTGTATTTCGTGGGATCCGGCATGCCGATCAATACCTTCGCACAGAAGTTCTTCAATGGTATGGACTCCTTCACCCTGCTCTGCATCCCGGGCTTCACCTTCGCGGGAAACCTGATGAACCAGGGCGGAATCTCCGACAAGCTCCTTGATTTCGCGGAGCATGCCGTCGGACATCTCCGCGGCGGTCTTGCTTACGCGAACGTTCTTGCATCCATGGTCTTCGCCGGAATCTCCGGCACGGCTCTGGCGGACACGGTCTCCCTGGGCGGCGTCGAGATCCCGATGATGGTGAACCAGGGATATGATACGCCCTTCGCAGTCGCGGTCACGGCGGCCAGCTCCTGCATGGGCCCCATCATTCCTCCGTCTGTTCCGATGATCATCGCGGCGACCATGACCGGTCTTTCTGTCTCCAAGATGTTCATGGCAGGCATTGTCCCCGGCCTCATGATGGGCGGCGGCATGTGCTTTGTCTGCTGGTATGAGTCCAGAAAGAACAATTATCCGAAGCGTGAAAAACCCGCGACGTTTAAGGAACTGATGCACTCCGGCCGTGAGGCGATCTGGGCCATCATCATGGTCGGCATCATCCTCTTCGGCATCATGGGCGGCGTCATGACCCCCACCGAGGCATCTATCGTCTGCGTCTGCTACGGCCTGATCGTCGCGTTCTTCATCTACCGCAAGATGACTCTGAAGTCCTTCTACGCCTGCCTCCGCCAGACTCTGTCCAGCGCGGCTGCCATTATGGCACTGGTTGCTTTCGCAAACGTGTTCGCGTACATCCTGACCAAGGAGCGCATCCCGAACATGATCGCGGACGCACTGCTCCGCATCACCTCCAACAAGTACATCATCCTGCTGCTCATCAACCTGTTCCTGGTCTTCGTCGGAATGTTCATGGAGACCATCGCAGCACTGCTGATCCTGTTCCCGGTCCTTCTTCAGGTCGCCACCGCAGTGGGCGTCGACCCGATCCAGTTCGCCATCGTCGTCGTCATGAACCTGGTCCTCGGCCTCTGCACGCCGCCGGTCGGTGTCTGCCTGTTCGCCGCGACTGCTATCGGCGGAAACAAACTGTCCGAGAACGTCAAGGCACTGACGCCGTTCCTGATCTCCAACTTTACGGTGCTGTTCCTGGTCACCTACGTCCCGGCTCTGTCCGTGGGCGTCGCAAACCTGATCATGGGCAAATAATTCCTGAAAAAGGAAGAAGAAATACCTGTTCTGTTTGCGGATGTACATGATAGAATATCGATAAAACGGTAATATATTTCTGCGGAAATCCGATAGTAATATATTTACCTGCTACTTTGTAAGTGATATATCCATCATACGGACGGAATGTCGGGCAGAGCCTTCTCTGGAGAATCAATTTCCGGGGAGATGCCCGCGGCCGGGAACAGGGAGTGAATCAATGGAACTGATCATTGCACCGCGCAACACCGGAGAACCCGCCCGGGACTACGCCTACCGCGTACTGAGCGAGAATATCGCAAAACTGAAGCTTTACCCCGGCTGTCCGCTGAATGACCAGGAAGTGGCTGTCAGACTCGGGATCAGCAGGACCCCGGTGCGGGAAGCAATCAACCAGATCAAGAATGAGTCAGATATCATTGAGATCTATCCGCAGAGAGGAATGAAGATCTCTCTGATCGATACCGGGATCATCAACCAGGTGCGGGACCTGCGGGTCATGCTGGAGAAGCGGGCGATGCGCCTGTGCTGTAAGAACCGGAGCGAAGAAGACCTGAAATGGATGGACGATAACATTGCCCTGCAGAATTTCTATTTTGAACGCGGCGAAGTCGAGACAGCCATGGAGCAGGATGATCTCCTGCACAGAAAGATCTTTGAGATCGCAGGGATGGAGTATATTCACCGGATGACCCGGGGGCTGATGCTCCAGTACAACCGGGTCCGGGTCCTGGAGACCTTTTACGATTCCTACGGGGATTCCATCAATGACCACCAGGCCATCGTGGATGCGATCCGGCAGCAGGACCCCCGGGCTGTGGAAAAACTGGTCGATATCCATCTCGGAAGATGGGCGGACAATGAGAGAAAGCTGCGAAAGCAGTATCCGGAGTATTTTCTTGAAGAGGTAAATGAAAAATGAAAGCAGTCAGAATTGTGAAACCGAATGACCTCCGCGTGGTGGACGAGCCGAAGCCGGTCCTGGACGCAGAGAACAACGTAATTATCCGGATGACCTCCGCAGGCATCTGCGGATCCGATGTCGGAATCTATCACGGAACCAACGCTGCGGCGACTTATCCCCGCATTATCGGCCACGAGATCGTTGGCGTGGTCGAGGAGACCGCTGAGGGCGTGACCCGCGTCAAGGTGGGCGACCGCGTCATCGTGGACCAGGTCACTGCCTGCGGGAAGTGCTGGGCATGCCGCCACGGCCGCCCGAATGTCTGCGGAAACCTGAAGGTCCGCGGCGTGCACATTGACGGCGGCTACCGCCAGTGGATCGCAGTGCCGGATGACAAGTGCTACCTCCTTCCGGACGAGATCTCCGACAGAGATGCCATCATGATCGAGCCCACCACCATCGCGATCCAGAGCTGCTCCAGAGCAGAGCTCTGCGAAGAGGACACCCTCCTCATCATCGGTGCCGGCGCCCTGGGCTCCAGCATCCTGAAGATCGCAAGACTGCACTGCCCGAACATCATCGTGGCCGATGTGGTCGATGAGAAGCTGGATGAGGCCCTTGCCAACGGCGCGAAGTGGACCATCAACAGCATGAAGGAAGACCTGGAGAAGAGAGTCCGTGAGATCACCGACGGCTACGGCACCACCGTGACCATCGACGCAGCCTGCGTGAAGGATTCCCTGCTCAATGCCCTGAAGGTCACCGGAAACGCGGGCCGTGTCATCACCATGGGCTTCTCTGTGGCGGACACCATCGTGAACCAGTTCCTGATCACCTCCAAGGAGCTGGATGTGAGAGGCTCCCGTCTGCAGAACCGGAAGTTCGGCGAGGCCATCGACCTGATCAAGGCCGGCAAGCTGGATCTGAACGGTACGGTCTCCCATACCTTCAAGCTGACCGATGCCCAGAAGGCCTTCGACTTCGTGGACAGCCGCGATCCCTCCATCCGGAAGATCGCCCTGACCTTCGAGGATCTCGACTGAAGCTGACGCAAAGCGAAAAAAGTCCCGCCGTCCTGGCGGGGCTTTTTTTTATTCGGCAGTGCGCTTCATATATTCAAAGGCCCGGTCCACAGCTGCGACGCGGGACTTTTCGATGTGGATCCGCATCCGCTCTGCGGCATCATTCCAGTCCTGGGCAAGACAGGCCCGCAGGATCTCAAGATGCTCCGTATAGGAGTCTTCCAGGCGCTTGACGTAGGTCGCTGCGGTCATATGCCGGAAACGTTCATTCTGCGTCCGGATCATCTCGTAGCTGCGGCGGATATAAACATTCGGGCAGGACTGCACGATCATCAGGTGGAAGTCCTCGTCCAGGTCATAGAACGCCAGACTGGAGCGCTCGGATTCAAAACCGTCCTCCGGCGGCGTCTGGAAGATCTGGTAGAATTCATTCAGCCGCTCTGCAGGAAGAAGATGCCCATAGTTCTCCAGAATGAAGGGTTCATAGAGCCTGCGCAGTTCAAAGATCATATTGATGTCGGTTACAGTCAGCGGCGTGACAGTCACGCCTTTTTTCGGACGGATCTCTACAAGGCCTTCCTGTTCCAGACGTCCCAGGGCATCCCGCACCGGCGTGCGGCTCAGGCCCAGAGCGCTGGTCAGCATTTCTTCATTCAGGTTGGAGCCCGGCGCATATTCGCAGCTCACGATCTTCCGCCGGATCTGTGTGTATGCAAGTGTTTTAAGGTTGGAACCAGCCATCTGCAGAACCTCCTTCTGTTGTATACTTCATATACAGAGTGTACCATTGCGGCACCCGCTTAGCAAGCCTGAATATGCAAGAAAAATAAAAAGAACAGGCAGTTTTTTACTCTGCCTGTTCTTGTATTTTTCATGAAGGCCCGGACACCGAACCGTTGGAGGAGGGCCGGGATTTGTGGTACGGACCTTCCGGATCCCCGCGGTTTCGCGGAAGAACTCAATGATATATGGAACGACCGGATTAACCGCGGATCTCCTTCACGATGCCGGCAGCCTCAGCGACCAGCTTCTTGATCTTTGCGAACTCACCGGCCTTGATCATGTCGCCCTTGACCATCCAGGAGCCGCCGCAGCAGAAGATCTTGTCGCTCTTCAGGTACTCAACGACGTTCTTTGCGTTGATGCCGCCGGTGGGCATGAACTTGACGTTCGTCATGGCAGCGCCGATGGCCTTGATCATGGCCAGGCCGCCTGCATTCTCCGCCGGGAAGAACTTCACATGGTCGAGACCCATCTTGACTGCCAGCATGACCTCGGAAGCGGTCTGGGTGCCCGGGCAGACCGGAATGTCCCTGTCGAGGCAGTACTGCACGATCTCGGTGTCGAGGCCCGGAGCGACGATGAACTTTGCGCCTGCAGCGACCGCACGGTCGACCTGCTCGGTGGTCAGGACAGTGCCTGCGCCGACCAGCATATCCGGGAACTTCTCAGCCATGATGCGGATGGACTCTTCAGCAGCTGCGGTGCGGAAGGTCACCTCGGCAGCCGGAAGGCCGCCTTCCATCAGTGCCTTGCCCAGCGGCTCAGCGTCCTTTGCATCATTCAGGACAACGACCGGGATGATGCCGATCTCAGAAAACTGCTTGTAGATAGCTTCGCTCTTTGCGCTCATGATTTTTCTCCTTATATTTTAAAAACGATGGATTCGACGGAATTCAGTGGTTGTTCGGAACTTTGGAACAGAAGAGGGATCAGCGCTTCACGCGTGCGCCTGCGCCGCCCATGATGGCTTCGACTTCCTTGACATTTGCCATGGAGGTGTCGCCCGGGGTGGTCATTGCCAGTGCGCCGTGAGCTGCACCGTAGTTGACTGCCTTCTCCGGATCGCCGGTGGTCATCAGGCCGTAGACAAGGCCGGAAGCGAAGGAATCGCCGCCGCCGACGCGGTCCATGATCTCCAGGCCGTCATAAGCCTTGGACATGTAGATCTCGCCGTCTGCCCAGCACATTGCCTTCCAGTCGTTGACGGTCGCGGTCTTGACGGTGCGGAGGGTGGTTGCGACAGCCTTGAAGTTCGGATAGGTCTTCGCAGCCTCGTTGATCATCTTGCGGTATCCGTCAAGGTTCAGCTCCTTGAGGTTCTCGTCGTTGCCCTCGATCTGGAAGCCGAGGCAGGCGGTGAAGTCTTCCTCATTGCCGATCATGACGTCGACATACTTCGCGACTTCCTTGTTGACTTCCTGAGCCTTTGCCTGGCCGCCGATGGCGCTCCACATGGAGGGACGGTAGTTCAGGTCGTAGGAGACGATGGTGCCGTACTTCTTTGCAGCCTTGCATGCAGCGATGACGGTCTCGCAGGCCTGCTCGGAAAGAGCAGCGTAGATGCCGCCGGTGTGCAGCCACCGGACACCCAGCTCACCGAAGATGTAATCGAAGTCGAAGTCAGCCGGAGTCGCCTGGGAGATAGCGGTGTTCGCACGGTCGGAGCAGCCGACTGCGCCGCGGATGCCGAAGCCTCTCTCGGTGAAGTTGATGCCGTTTCTGCAGATGCGGCCGATGCCGTCGGTCTTCTTCCAGTAGATCAGAGAGGTGTCAACGCCGCCCTGCTCGATGAAATCCTTCATCAGCATACCGACCTCGTTGTCAGCGAAAGCGGTGATGACAGCGGTGTTCAGGCCGAAGCACTTGTGCAGGCCGCGGATGACGTTGTACTCTCCGCCGCCTTCCCATGCGCGGAAGTTTCTTGCGGTGCGGATCCGGCCCTCGCCCGGATCCAGACGGAGCATGACCTCGCCCAGGGAAACGGCGTCAAACTTGCAGTCTTTTCTGTCTCTGAGATTCAGTTCCATGAATAATTCCTCCTCTGATCTTTCTCTTTCTGAATGTCGTTCCATATTATGAAATGCAGTTTCGTATTGCGGTAACTCTTTGACTCTAGTATAAAGCGGTTTCGATGAAAGTCAACAGGGAAATTCAAAAAAATAATGACAAAACTTGACAAAACTCCATTGCACAGCGTTCCATGTTGCGGTATAGTATTTCGTATAGTGAAAGGAGGACGGGATGGAAGACAAAAATCCGATCCAGGTCGCCGGCAGACTGTTCGGTGCGCTGGAGTACCTGGTCGATCATGGAAATGTCTCTCTGGCGGAACTGGCGGCAGCGCTGGAACTGAACAAGAGTACGACGCACCGGGTCATTTCTTCGCTCCTGTATATGGGATACGTCCGGCAGGACCCGGATACCGGGAACTACGGCCCCAGCTTCAAGGTGGTGGACCTCGCCGGCCGGGTCATGGGACGGGTCGATGTCACCGACATCGTCCGCCCTTATCTGCAGAAGCTGATGCGGAGATGCGGGGAGACGGTCCACTTCGTGGAGCGGGAGGAAGAGAACTGCATCTATATAGATAAGGTAGAGGCGCCGCAGAACCAGGTGCGCATGGTATCCCACGTCGGAGGCGTGCTGCCTTTTTACCGCTCGGCGGTGGGAAAGGCCCTGGCGGCGCGGATGCCGGAGGAGGAAGTCCGGCGTCTCTGGAATCTCTGCAGGATCGAACGGACCACGCCCTACACCATCACGGACTTCGACGAATTTATGGAAGTCCTGGAAGAAGTGCGCAGAAAGGGCTATGCCCTGGACAATGAGGAAAATGAGACCGGCGTCCGCTGCATTGCGGCGGCTCTGGATATCCGGGATGAGCACACCCGGTACGCTTTCAGCATTTCCGTCCCGATCATGCGGATGGACAACGACCGGATCCGGGAGCTTTCCGGGTATGTCCGGGAGACAAAGGAAGAAATCGCGGAGGCATTCCGGTAAGGCGCCGGGTGAACGCGGAGTTTGCAGCGGAGTCTGCGGAAAGGAAATAAGATATGGAAAAGAGAGAATTTGACCTGATCACCATGGGCGAGGTCATGCTGCGCCTTTCCCCGCCGCGCCACGCGCGGATCACCGACAGCAGTGTATTTGAGAAGCATGCCGGCGGAGCGGAGCTGAACGTGGCGGCAGGTGTCGCCCAGATGGGACTCCGCAGCGCGGTCCTCACCAAGATTCCCAGATCCTCCGTCAGCGCATTCCTGCGGAACCGGATCCGCTTCATGGACGTTTCCGACGACTTCCTGCTTTTCGACGACGACCCGGATTCCCGCCTCGGCATCTATTATTATGAAGGCGGCGCGTACCCGAGAAAGCCCTCCGTTGTCTATGACCGTCAGAACAGCTCCGTGACCAGCCTTCAGTTCGAGGAGATCCCGGAGTCGATCTTCACCGCCGCGAGAATGTTCCACACCACCGGCATCACCCTGGCGCTGAATCCCCACCTCCGCGAGGTGACCATTGCGGCCATGCGTCGTTTCCGCGACAGCGGCACGAAGATCTCCTTCGACGTGAACTACCGTGCGAATCTCTGGGGCGAGGACGAGGCCCGGGAGACCATCAAGAAGATCCTGCCGCTGGTGGACGTGCTTTTCGTCTCTGAGGAGACCAGCCGCCGCATGTTCCAAAAGACCGGCAGCATGGAGGAGATCATGCGCTCCTACGCCGAGGAGTTCGGCGTGAAGATCGTTGCCAGCACCCGCCGCACGGTTCACAGCCCCCGCGTCCACGACTTCACTTCCATCGTCTATGACGCGAACGAGGACTGCTTCCACACGGAAGAGCCCTACATGAACATCGACGTGATAGACCGCATCGGTTCGGGCGACGCCTTCGTCGCCGGCACCCTGTTCGGTCTCCTGAAGTACGCGGATGCCGAGAAAGCCATGCAGTTCGGCAATGCGATCTCCAGCTTCAAGGATACGGTGCCGGGCGACCTGCTCAGCACAAGCTACGACGAGATCGCGTCCATCATCAAGGCGCACCGCAGCACCGGCCCGGTGTCCGAGATGAACCGCTGATCCCCGCCCGGCGGCAGGGGGATGCACATTACATGAAGAGGCCCTGCCCGGCAGAATGAAGCCGGGAGCCGGAAGTGCTGCCTCTGCAGGCAAATGGCGCTTGTACGAAGTTCCGCCGCGGTGCCATCGGCCATCGCTCCCGCCCGACTTACAGAATCCGCTTACAAGAAATACACTCCAGGTTGAAGTAAACTTCACCCTGGAGTGTATTTTTCTTGTGCCTGTATCACGGTCCGGGCTCCCGCTCTCGGTCCGCCCGGCGGGGAACACAGCGAGCAAGAGGCCCTGCCTCTCAAAACCATCGCAGTTCGACTGAGTGATCCATGGATATTGACATTTCCGCGACCGAGAGTATGCCGCAAGGCCACTCGACCGAGCGGAAATGTCAGATATATCCGAATGGATCACGAAGGCAGAACAAGGGTTTTGAGGGCAGGGCCTCTTCGTGTAATATGCGTCTCCGCCCGGCGGGGGTCAGAAGTCGGTGGTGCCGCGCCGGATCAGCGAGCCCTTCGCGTACACCTGGCTGCTGACCGGCTGGTCCTTCATGCGGAGCTGCAGCGTGTCGACGATGATGTCGCAGAGCCGGTCCACCCGGCTGTCGATGCTGGAGAGCTCAGGGTTTGTGCAGAGGGCAAACTGAGAATTGTTGTAGCCGAGGATGCAGAGATCCTCCGGGACCCGCAGCCCCAGCTTTTCGGCGTATTTCAGGGCGCCGATGGCAAGGATGTCGTTGGCGGCAAAGACTGCGTCGATGTCCGGGTGCTGCTCCCGGAGAAGATGATTCGTGACTGCCTCGACTCCGCCTGAAATGTAAAGGATCCGGGATTCTTCCACGGGAAGGCCGGCATCCTTCAGTGCTTCTTCACAGCCCTTCCGTTTCTGGTTTGCACTGTAGGTGCGGGCGTTCATAAGAAGAAGCGGTTTTTTCCGGCCGGAGGCGATCATCTCCGAGACTGCGGAGTAGGAGGACTCATAATCGTTGCAGAGGGCACAGTAGATGTTGCTGCCCCGGACGTAGCCGTTCAGCATGAAGACCGGGATCTGGGACGCTGCCTGCCGGATATATTCGACTTTTTCGGAGTCGGGATCGTCGTCCGCGTAGGAGGAACCGATCAGGACCACCGCGTCGATGCGCTTCTGGAGAAGCTCCCGCAGTTCTTTTCGGCAGCCGTCGTGGTCACGGCCGGTACAGCGGAGAAAGCAGTTGTATCCGCACTCCCGCAGGGAACGCTCCAGCCGGGCCACGGCGACAGCCATGTAGTTGTCCGCCACATCGGGGCAGATCAGGCCCACCGTCTCCATGGAATTCAGGCCGAGTCCCCGCGCGAACACATTGGGCGTGTATTCATTCTGCGCGATGACGTCCCGGACCTTCTTTTTGGTCTTTTCGCTGACCAGCGGGCTGTCGTTCATGACCCGCGACACCGTCGCGATGGAGACACCCGCCAGTTCGGCTATTTCATAGATGTTCATAAGGACCCTTTCTGGGGGGAAAACGAGATGAAAGCGCTTTCCGAAAGAAAGAATGAAAGCATTTACACAAATTGCGGCGACAACTCTATTTTAATGTCATGACAGCAGTTCGGACAACGGAAATGATGCACAAAAAGCAGGCCGAAAAACAGGCATAATGCCAAAGCCGAGGCCAATTTCCGGATTGCCATTGACTTTTTCCTCAAAATTTCTTAATTTAATTGTAAGCGCTTACAATCTGCGCATTTTTGACAACCTCTCAGTAACATCTTGTCACTTGGAAGGAGGACCTGATGAAGCGATATATCCAGATCCATCCGAACGACCTGGCAGCAGTCGCACTTTCGCCCCTGCCGAAGGGTACCGTTGTCCGGATCGGGGAAGATACGGTCAGACTTCTTGAGGATATTCCCCAGGGACACAAGTTCGCCCTGACCGATATCGCGGCAGGTCAGCCGGTCATCAAGTACAACGCGCCTATTGGCATCGCGAAGGAAGCAATCCCCGCGGGAGCCTGGATCCACATCCACAATCTGAAGACCGGCCTCGGAGAAGTGCTGGAATACTCTTATTCGCCCAAGGCGCTTCCGCTGGCTCCGGCAGATGAATGTTTCTTCCGCGGTTACCGCAGAAAAGACGGAAGCGTCGGAATCCGCAATGAGATATGGATCATCCCCACGGTGGGCTGTGTCAACAGCGTTGCCGGCGCCATCGAGCGGAAAGCTCAAAGATATGTGACCGGCACGATCGAGGCGGTGAAGGCCTTCCCCCATCCTTATGGCTGTTCCCAGATGGGAGACGATCAGGAGAACACACGGACCATTCTCGCGGATCTGATCCGGCATCCCAATGCGGGCGGCGTCCTGGTGCTGGGACTCGGGTGTGAGAACTCGAACATCGACGTACTGAAGGGATATCTCGGGGAATATGATCCCGGGCGGATCCGGTTCCTGGTCTGTCAGGAGTCCCGGAACGAGGTCGGAGACGCTTTGGAGCTGATCGGAGAGCTGGCAGAGTATGCGGGAAGGTTCCAGCGGGAACCGGTCAGCTGCAGCGAACTGGTCATCGGCATGAAGTGCGGCGGATCGGACGGGCTGTCCGGAATCACCGCGAACCCCACGGTGGGCAGGTTCTCGGATCTTCTGATCGCCCGCGGCGGCACGACCATCCTCACGGAGGTTCCTGAGATGTTCGGCGCGGAGACACTGCTTATGAACCGCTGCATTAACGAGAAGGTCTTTGAGGATACGGTAAAGCTGGTCAACGGGTTCAAGGATTACTTCATGCGCCACGGCCAGACGATCTACGAAAATCCGTCGCCGGGCAACAAGAAGGGCGGGATCTCGACACTGGAAGACAAGTCCCTGGGCTGCACGCAGAAGTCAGGCAGTGCGCCGGTGTCCGGCGTTCTGGCCTATGGAGACCAGGTCCGGAGGAAGGGACTGAACCTTCTCAGCGCGCCGGGCAACGACCTGGTGGCCTCCACCGCACTGGCAGCGGCGGGCGCCCATATGGTCCTCTTCACCACAGGACGGGGTACCCCCTTCGCGAGTCCGGTCCCGACCATGAAGATCTCCAGCAATTCCCTGCTGGCGGAGAAGAAGCCGGACTGGATCGACTTTAACTGCGGGACGCTGGTCACGGAGGACGAGGATCCCGACGTCCTGGCCCGGGAGCTGTTCGACCGGGTGATCGAGACTGCCTCCGGAAGAACGGTGAAATCCGAGGAGGCCGGCTGTCACGACATGGCCATCTTCAGGCAGGGTGTGACCCTGTAAATCAGACTGGACAAAAGGGACAGATCTTCAGTGTTCATGACCTCAGGGTTATCCTGAGAGAAGCAAAAAGCAGTATAATAGTAACAACTTATGCAATATAAACATACATACAGAGAGGAGAACAAACCGAAATGAAAGCATTTATGGACAAGGATTTTCTTCTGAATACCGAGACTGCGAAGCACCTCTACGCGGAGTACGCGGCCGGAAAGCCGCTGGTGGATTACCACTGCCACATTTCCCCGCAGGAGATCTATGAGAACCGGAAGTTCGACAACATCGTCCAGGTGTGGCTCGGCGGAGAGAATCCGGACGGGACGTACTTCGGCGATCATTACAAGTGGCGCGTCATGCGCTCCAACGGTGTTTCCGAGGATTACGTGACCGGGAACAAGCCGGCCTTCGAGCGTTTCATGAAGTTCGTTGAAGCTCTGGAAATGGCCATCGGCAACCCGATGTACCACTGGTCCAACCTGGAACTCCGCTATTTCTTCGGTTATGACAAGCCTCTCACGGTGGAGACTGCGGAAGACTGCTGGAATTTCGTCAACGACAAGCTGCAGAACGATCCGTCCTTCACGGTCCGCGGCCTGATGGAGAAGGCAAATGTGGAGATGGTCGGAACCACCGACGATCCGATCGACAGCCTGGAATGGCATAAGAAGATTGCCGAAGATCCGTCCATCAAGGTCAAGGTCTGCCCGTCCTTCCGCCCCGACAAAGCCATCAACATTTCCAAGCCGGGCTTCGCGGAGTACATCGGCAAGCTGGCTGAGAGCGTCGGCAAGAAGGAGCTGAAGACTGTAGCAGAGGTGAAGGCAGCCCTGACCGAGCGCATCGAGTTCTTCGCGAAGATGGGATGCCGCGCCAGCGACCATGGTCTCGACTATATCCCGTTCCGCATGATCTCCGAGGAGGCGCAGGACGCGGCGTTCGCGAAAGCGATGCGCGGCGAGGCTGTGACCGTCGAGGAGGCTGAGGGATACCAGACCGCGATCCTGATGCAGCTCGGCAAGGATTATCACCGTCTGAACATCGCGATGCAGCTGCACTACTCCTGCTGGAGAAACGCGAATGCCCGCATGTACGCGAAGATGGGACCGGACACCGGCTTCGACATGATCGCGCAGAACACCTGCGGCACCAGCATCGCGGAATTCCTGAGCGCGCTGGATGCCACCGGCGAGTGCCCGAAGACCATTCTGTACTCCCTGAATCCAGCGGACAATGACCAGCTAGGCACGCTGCTCGGCTGTTTCCAGTCCGACGAGATCCCGGGCAAGATCCAGCTCGGCTCCGCATGGTGGTTCCAGGATACGAAGAGCGGCATGGAGTCCCAGATGAAGACTCTTGCGAACCTCGGCCTTCTCGGAAACTTCATCGGCATGCTGACCGACTCCCGTTCCTTCCTTTCCTATACCAGACACGACTACTTCCGCCGGATCATGTGCAACCTGATCGGCGACTGGGTCGAGAACGGTGAGTATCCGAACCACGAGGCTTCCCTGAAGAAGATCGTCGAGGGTATTTCCTATAAGAATGCGGAGCGGTACTTCGGACTGTAACAGTAAAGATCCGGGCTGCCGGAATTCCGGCAGCCCGGTGAGGAGGAAAACATGCAGATCGGAATCAGACTGCACGATGTGAATACGGCCCTGGGGCCTGAGATGAAGACCATGGAAGCCCGGGCCCGTACCGCTGCGGAGGAAGGTTTCTCCTGTGTGCACCTGGCTTTGGCCAAGGTGATCTCCGGGACCGTCTTTGACGGATGAGCCCTTACCGAGGGCCTGGGGATGCATGTGAAGCGGGTCTTTCAGAAGGAGGGTCTGGATATCGCGGTGCTGGGGTGCTATCTGAACCTGGCGAATCCGGACCCGGTAAAGCTTGCGGAAATGCAGGAACGCTACTACGGCAGCATGCGGGTCGCGAAGATCTGCGGCGCGGGGATGGTCGGAACGGAGACCGGCACGCCGAACGTCGAATACAAGTACGATGCCGCCACCCACGGGAAGGAAGCCCTGCAGAGCTTCATCCGCGGCCTGGAACCGGTGGTGGAATGTGCCGAGCACTACGGCATGACCATGGCCATCGAGCCGGTGTGGAAGCACATCGTCTGGAACCCGGACCGGGGTGCTGAACGACTGCATCAGACAAGAGGAGCAGACTTAACAAATGGATATCAGATATTCCTGCAATCAGAAGGATTTCAAGCGCTATACCACGGAAGAGACCCGGGACGAATTCCTGATCACCGGTCTCTACAAGGCGGACGAGGTCGTCGCGGTGTACTCCCACATCGACCGCATGGTCACCCTGGGCTGCATGCCGGTGAAGGAGGAAGTCTCCATCGACAAGGGGATCGATATCTGGGCGAACTTCGGAACGAAGTTCTTCCTGGAGCGCCGTGAGATCGGCATCTTCAATATCGGCGACGGCGCCGGCGTCATCAAGGCGGACGGCACCGAGTATCACCTGAACCGCAAGGACTGCCTGTATATCACCCAGGGCACGAAGGAAGTCACTTTCCGGAGCCTGGATGAGAACGCACCCGCAAAGTTTTACATGGTCAGTGCGCCGGCCCACACCCGCTATGAGACGAAGCTCATCACCATCGAAGAGGCAGCGAAGCGGCCGCTGGGCAGCATGGAGACCTGCAACAAGCGCACCATCAACCAGTTCATCCACCCGAACGTCCTGAAGACATGCCAGCTGAGCATGGGCATGACCTGCCTGGATCCGGGAAGCAACTGGAACACCATGCCGAGCCACACCCACGAGCGCCGCATGGAGATCTACACCTACTTTGATCTCCCGGAAGGCCAGGTGGTCTTCCACATGTGCGGCGAGCCGACTCAGACCAGACACATCGTCATGCACAATTATGACGCCGTCATCAGCCCCTCCTGGAGCATCCACAGCGGCGTCGGAACTTCGAACTATACTTTTATCTGGGCCATGGGCGGCGAGAACATGGAGTTCGACGACATGGACAACATTGAGAATACCGATCTCAGATAAGAAGGAGAATGAAACATGGACATGAATAAGTTCTCACTGGAAGGCAAAGTCGCCCTGGTCACCGGCGCTGCCTACGGAATCGGTTTCGCTATCGCCGAGGCCTATGCGGCTGCAGGCGCGAAGATCGCGTTCAACTGCCGCGGACAGAAGCACATGGACGAGGCGCTGGCAGCCTATAAGGAGAAGGGCATCGACGCGAAGGGCTATTTCTGTGACGTGACCGACGAAGAGCAGGTGAAGCAGATGGTCGCGGACATCGAGAAGGACCTGGGAACCATCGATATTCTGGTGAACAACGCGGGCATCATCAAGCGCATCCCGATGACGGAGATGGAGTGCAGCGATTTCCGCCAGGTCATCGACATCGACCTGGTGGCGCCGTTCATCGTCGCCAAGGCTGTCATTCCGGGCATGATAAAGAAGGGCCACGGAAAGATCATCAACATCTGCTCTATGATGAGCGAGCTGGGCAGAGAGACGGTCTCCGCTTATGCAGCCGCGAAGGGCGGACTGAAGATGCTCACCAGAAACATCTGCTCTGAGTACGGAGAGTACAACATCCAGTGCAACGGCATCGGACCCGGTTACATTGCGACGCCGCAGACCGCCCCGCTCCGGGAGCGTCAGGCGGACGGCAGCCGTCATCCCTTCGACCAGTTCATCGTGTCGAAGACCCCGGCCGGCCGCTGGGGCACGCCGGAAGACCTGATGGGGCCGGCAGTGTTCCTGGCATCGGACGCTTCCGATTTCGTCAACGGCCACATTCTCTATGTGGACGGCGGCATTCTCGCCTACATCGGCAAGCAGCCGTAAGCCCGGCAGATCCTGACACAAAAAGAACGCGGCAGCAGCCGCGTTCTTTTTGTGCCGTTCGTCGCTCAGGGCAGCGGATACCGGAGCCAGTCGATCATGAGGTCGAACCAGCGGGCTACGTGGGGATCACTCATGCGGTCCTTTTCCGGCTCCTGCACTTCGTCAGTGGCTAGAGAAAGGCCGTGGATGCCCTTCGGAAAAACATAGTATTCCAGCGGAACTTCGGCGGAGACCAGACTCTGGGCGAACAGCAGGGAATTCTGGACCGGCACGGAGTTGTCCTGCTGGGTCTGCCAGAGGAAGACCGGCGGCATGGAGGACGGGATGTCGGTCTCCAGGCTGAACCAGCGGCGGGCACGGGCGTATTCCTCCGGATCCCAGCTCTCCGGGTCTCCGAGCAGGGTGCGGAAGCTTCCTTCATGGGCGAAGGGACCGCCGGTGATGACCGGGTAGGCCAGCATCAGCCGGTCGACCTTCACCGGGTCAAAGACCGGGTTTCCGTTCCAGTCGGGCACACCGTTCCGGATACAGACGGAAGCCGCGCAGTGGGCGCCGGCGGAAAAGCCCAGCAGATATACCGGCTCCCCGGGATAAAACTCCCGCAGTCTGTTTATGGCCCATGCTGCCTCACGGACCGGTTTCAGAAGCAGCGGCTCCTGATCCACAGTGTACCAGAGAAAGGCGGACCGGTAGCCGTAACGGGCAAAGGCCCGGGCGATCGGGGCGTCCTCCCTGCCGGAGAGCCAGCGGTAGCCGCCGCCGGGGCAGATGAGAACGATCCCGCGCTCCGTGGGGGTAAAGTCAGGGACAGGATCCAGGATGAGCTGAGCGTCTTCAAAGCCGGTGATGGTCTTCATGAAATCTGTACTCCTTACAGGCAGTCAGGATCTTTTCGATAGTGAGCGTCTTCGGCAGCTCCATTTCATCATAGAAGAATTCCGCAATTTTTTCAATTGCCGCGGCGCCGACAGCCAGGTCATCGTCCCCGGACACTCGCAGGGCCTGTGTTAAAACGACATTAAAATGCACGTTAGACTGTTAATTCCTTCAAAAATAGGATACAATAAATTATCCGCATTTTCTGCTGTAATTTGTGTAAAAACGGAATAAAATACAGAAATTGCAACAGGATCGACTCAGAAGGAGGAAGGGCGTATGATGTCGGGAGACGAGAGACTCAGGGATGGGAACATCACCCGTGTTTACACGGACAGTTTTCTTCGGAACGGTGATTTTGTCATGCCTGCGAATCACTGCCACGCTTATTATGAGATCTATTATCTGGAGCAGGGCGCCTGCCGCTTTTTCCTGGGCGATGCCATGCTGGATCTTCACAGCGGCGATCTTCTGCTGATCCCGCCTCAGCTCCTCCATTACACGCGCTATCTCTATGGTCCCTGCCGCCGCAGCACCGTCTATTTCCGGCGGGAGGACGCGGACGATGCTGTCGTGGCGCTGCTGCCCGGCGGAGAGAACTTTTTCCGTGAGATGCGTTTCGTCAGGATCCCGGAATTTTCCCGGAGCCAGATCTCCGCACTGTTTGGCCGGATGCTGGGCGAGGAGCGGATCGGAGACGCCTATGCGGACATGCTTCTGCGGATCCGCCTGCAGGAACTGCTTCTCGTGATGAGCCGCGTCGGCAGCGTGTCCGAGGAACTGCCGGAGGACATCCATACGACGGACCGGCAGGTCGTGGCAGCGGCGGTATTCATGCGGGAGAATTACCGCCGGGAGGTGACTGCCGCGGAGATCGCGAAGGCGGCGGGCCTCAGTCCCAACTATCTGAGCAGGAAATTCCGGCAGGCCACAGGAACCGGAGTCCACGAATACCTGACCTTCCTGCGTCTGAAGGAAGCGGCGCTGGAACTGCTCAGCACGGACAGCTCCGTCACGGAGATCGCGCTCCGCTGCGGGTTTTCCGACGGCAATTATTTCAAGGATGTGTTTAAAAAGCGGTACGGCGTGACGCCGACCGGATACAGAAAAAGCCGGTCCGGAGAAAGGGACCGGACACGAAGGGACACTGGAATTACACAGTCGCGGAGACCCTGGAGGAAGCCCTGACCGGGGCGGACTTCGTGGTGATCTCCATCCTTCCGGGCACCTTTGACGAGATGGAGGCGGATGTGCATCTTCCGGAGCGGCTCAATATCTGGCAGTCCGTGGGCGATACGGCAGGACCCGGCGGAATGATCCGCGCCCTTCCGGAGGAGATCCGGAAGCTGGTGCAGCCCCACACGGAGAATCACTTCCGGACTCTGAAGGCGGCAGAGACCTTCGACCGGGACCTGCTGCTCGAGGCCTTCCGGAACGACCCGAATACCGCAGCGAAGTGCACCGACGCTGCTCAGCTCCGAAAGCTTATCGACGACATGATCGCGGCCACCGCGGCATACCTGCCCGCGGGCTGGCAGTAATCAAAAGGGACCAGACTTCGGTCTGGTCCCTTTAAGTTACTTCAGTTTGCTGCGGTCGCCCCAGAAGGTGATGAGGATGGTGCCGGGGCCGGTGTGGGCGCCGATGATCGGGCTTTCACCCATGATGGTGATGTCCGCGTCCGGGTTCTCTGTCTTGATCATGCCGGCCAGGGTCTCTGCCCTGCCGCGGCAGTCTGCATGGGTCAGGTAGCACCGGTTTCCGAGGGAAGCGTCCCGCGCGTTCATGTACTGGGTCAGGAGCTCCTTCAGCGCCAGCTTCTCGCCGCGTTTCTTGTTGATGGTGGCCAGGGTGCCGTCGTCCGCGATGATCAGGATCGGCTTCACGTTCAGCATGGTGCCGAGGACAGCCGTGGTCGCAGGGCAGCGTCCGCCGCGCTTCAGGTACATAAGATCGTCCACCATGACGCAAAGGCAGACTTTATGAGCCGCGTCCGCGAGGAATGCCGCATTGTCAGCGGCGCTCATGCCGGCCGCCCGGTTCTCGACGGCCTTCTCCGCCAGAAGAGCGATCCCGCCGGTCGCCTGCAGGGAATCCACCGGGTAAAGCTTGGCCGCCGGATATTCCTCATCCAGCTCCTGCTTTGCCACCAGCACATTGTCGAAGGTCTTGGTGAGACCGCTGGACAGGGAGAGATAGATGATGGAACGTCCCTCCGCAAGAATGGGAGCGAAGAGGTCGAGGTAGACGCTGGGGGTGATCTGGCTGGTCTGTGTCAGGTCGCCCTTCCGCTGGCCGTCGTAGAAGCGCTTCAGGAGGTCATCATCCTCCATATGGCTGCAGCAGCGGTCTTCACTGCCGAGGGTGTAGTGCATGGGAACAAAGCGGATGTCATTTGCAGCCGCGTAGGCGGGATCGATATCCGCGGAAGTATCGACAAAGATCACATAATCGTGCATAAGAGATTCCTTCTTTCCGAAGACAAAAAGTAACAGTTGTTTCTTTTACGGACTGACTCTATTATAATGATTACCGGGAAGGAAAACAACGGTCATTCAGACCTCATGTGTTACCTTTTGCACCGGAAAACGTCCATATCCGGAGGAAATCAATGAAGGAAAGCGAAAACAGGCGGACAAAGGACCGGCGGGTGAGCCGGACCCTGAAAAAGATCCGTGAGGCATATCTGGAGCTGGCAAAGGAGAAGAATCCGGCGAAGATCACGGTGTCGGAGCTTGCCGCGGCGGCAGGAATCAACCGGAAGACCTTCTACATGTATTATTCCGGTACGGAGGAGCTTCTCGGGGAGATCGCGGACGATCTCCTGGAAAAATACCGGGAGCTGATCTCAGGTGTGGAGCTCTACTCCGGAAGCTTTGAACCGCTCAGGTTTTTCGCCGCATTCCGGAGCATCGTCCGCGAAGACTACCATACCTACGAGCTGCTGGGAAAGCTGGGGCTGCTGCCCTTCCTCACGGACAAGCTGCGGGTGCTGCTTCTGGACAGTGTGTTCCAGCAGTACTTTGCCTACGCCCATCTGGACGGCCAGGACCCGAAGGTCCAGAACCGGTACTACCTCTACGCGGAATATATGTCCGCAGGTCTTCTTGCCATGGTGGAGCGGTGGATCGAGGATCCGCAGATGTCTCTGGAAGAATTTACCCGCTTCACCGCGCGGATCGTCATGAATGGTCTGAGGACAGTGGAAGGATCGAAGCAGGAAGTTCCCGTACCGCCCGGAAGCGCCGGAGGATCTTATCCGGATCTGTGACCCCGTCCACGGCGCCGGTGTGTTCCACGGCGGTGGATGCTGCCGCGTTCGCGAAGCAGGCACAGTCGGTGAGGGAGTAACCCTCCGACCAGGCATAGAGGAAGGCCGCGGCAAAGGTGTCCCCCGCGCCGGTGGTGTCGACACAGCGGGCGTCCGGAAATGCCGGTACGGAGAAAAAGGCATCTTCTGCGCAGACGATGCAGCCCTTCTTCCCGGTCTTCACGACGGCACAGCGGACCCCAGCCTCCCGGAGCATGCGGGCGGATCCCGCAGGATCGGCGGTGCCGGTGAGAAGAGAAGCCTCCTCCGCATTGGCAAAGAGAATATCGACGCAGGAAAGCAGCGCGCGGAGATCGGAAATGGTCTCCCCGTGCTTTCTTTTTGTCACGTCCATGCAGACGGTGCGGCCGCTGTCCTTCAGGAACCGGAACAGTTTTGTGACTTCCGGAAACGGCAGGCGCTCCGAGACGAACATGCTGGCCAGGCAGCAGATCTTTCCGGCGCCTTCCAGCTTCGGCAGAATATCCGCCGGCTCCAGTGTCCGGAGACTGCTTTCCGGATCCGTCAGGAAATACCGTTCGCCGGCCTCGTCCACGAGGACGATGTTGACGGCAGTCCGGAGTCCCGGGATCACGGAGATGCCTTTGCCGGAGATCCCCAGGGAACGGAGCTGCCGCAGGATGGCGGCTCCGGCTTCGTCGTCCCCGACCCTGGTGATGAGGCTGACTTTCTTTCCCAGGCGGGAGAGCACCGTCGCTTCGTTCAGGGCGTCTCCGCCGAAGGCGAGGCGGGTCTCCTTAACGGAAGCAGAACCTTCCGTGAAAACTTCCTGAGTCACCGGCCGCGCCAGGACGTCCAGCACTGCGGCGCCGATCAGGGTGACGTCGGGAAGGTCATTGCCGGCCGGAAGAGATCCGTCCGGAGAGATGCAGATGCCGGATGCTGTCTTTGTGTCTGTCATAACAGGTTCCCTCTCAGACCAGAGTCTCGGTCTTCATGAAGTGCAGAAGATAGCAGATGGCCAGCAGGTCGGCGCTTCCGCCCGGAGACAGGTTCAGTTCCCGGAAACGTAAGTCCAGGGCTTCCAGGGTCTCCCGGTCCGGGAAGGGCGTTTCCTGAAGCAGTTCCCGGATGGCGCCGCGGATCTCCTCGGCAGGTCTTCCGCAGAGGAGGCAGGTGCGGCCGGAGAGTCCCAGCATCTCCCGCTCCGCCTTTTCGCCTGCGGGGCTGATGACGTCCATGTCGAACAGCCGTCCCAGGGGGCCGCTGTTTTCGATGTCCGAGGTCAGGGCCTTGATGGCGAGGAGGCCGGCATCCACCGCGAGAAAAGCTTCACAGCCGGTGAATTCGTCGAGGAGCTCCTCGTGCAGGACCGGAAAACCGGCTGCCTTAAGGCGGCGCCGGAGTGTGCGGAGCCCCAGGACAAAACCGCGGCGGATCAGGGGTGTGCGCTTGACCGGCCCGGCGATGTTCATGGTAAAGCTGATGACCGGAACATGAAAGGCGGCAGTCATGCGGCGCTGGAGTCCGGCGCGGCGGTCGCGGGCTTCCATCATATCAAGGACAGAGACTTCTTTCGGGGACATTCGTTTCCTCCGGATCTAAAGTTCATTGAACAGAATGCGTCATTCAATGGTATAATTAGCAGACTACAGTTTAAGTAAGGAGAAACATTGATGAAAGAGCTTCTGGATATGTTCCTGACCTTTGCCAGGATCGGCGGGCTGACCTTCGGCGGGGGCTACGCCATGCTTCCCATGCTTCAGAAGGAAGTGGTGGAGCACCGGCACTGGGCCACGGAAGACGAACTCATGGATTACTACGCGGTGGGCCAGTGTACGCCGGGCGTTATCGCGGTCAATACGGCCACCTTCATCGGCTACCGGCAGCGCGGCGTCATCGGCGCCATCGCGGCGACGCTGGGCGTCGTGTTTCCGTCCATCGTCATCATCACCATCATCGCGGCCTTCATCAGCAACTTCGCGGAGATGCCCGCAGTCATGAATGCCTTTGCCGGCATCCGTGTCTGTGTCGTGGTGCTGATCCTGAACGCGGTCCTGAAGCTCATGAAGAAGGGCGTGGTGGATAAACCGACGGCGGTGATCGCAGTCCTGGTGTTTCTCGGCTCCGTTCTCACTGACCTCAGCCCCGCGGTCTTTGTGGTGCTCTCCGGCGTCGCCGGGATCCTTCTGAAGAACGTCGGCGGAAAGGAGGCGAAGGCATGATCTTTCTCAGACTGTTTATTGAGTTCTTCCGCGCGGGCCTCTTTGCGGTGGGCGGCGGTCTTGCGACTCTTCCCTTCCTCTACGATATCTCCACCAGGACCGGGTGGTTCACCCACGCCCAGCTGGCGGATATGGTGGCAGTCTCGGAATCCACGCCGGGACCCATCGGCGTCAACATGGCAACCTATGTCGGCTTCACCACCGCCGGCCTTCCCGGGGCGGTGATCGCGACCCTCGGCCTCATCACGCCCTCCGTCATCGTGATCCTTCTGGTGGTCCGGATCCTGGACAAGTTCTCGTCGAACCATTATGTGCAGGATGCCTTCTACGGACTCCGGCCGGCGTCCATCGGACTGATCGCCGCGGCGCTGTTCCTGGTGGTGAAGATCGCGCTCCTGAATGTGAAGGCCTTCGCAGCCTCCGGCTCCTTCGCGGATCTGTTCGACCTGAAGGCTATTATTCTCGCGGTGATCCTGTACTTCGCGATGAAGAAGATCAGTCTGCACCCTGTCTTTTTCCTGGCGGTCTCCGCAGTGATCGGGATCCTGCTCCGGTTTGCCGGGGCCTGAGATCCGGGACGAAGCATCTGAAAAAACAGAATCTGTGATCATGCCCTGTCTTCCGGCAGGGCTTTTTGTATACCTGCTTCGGTTTTGAATACAGCCCCTGTTCCGCCGGCCGCCGGTTATCCGTTATTATAGCATAGGAGGGCCGCGTCTGCATTTTCCGGGAGGACCGGTCTTTTCAGTTATATTTCAGGCGGATTTGGTTTAATATAAAGTTAAGTATGTGCATTTTTCTGCCGGACGCGGCTTGAACCGGCGGATTTCTGAACCGGAGGGCTTTTGTATGTGGAAAAAAATCATTGCTGCGCTCGCAGTCATCGGGATCCTCTGCGCCATTCTGATCCCCCGTTTTACGAAGAAGGAGCAGTATGCGAGGCCGGTCGCGCTTCCGGTGGTGTCTGTCGAACAGCCTGAGACCGGCGCGACCATCCGGCTCACCACCAGCATCGTCGGCAATATCGAGCCCTCCGACGTGGTCTACATTTATCCTAAGACTGCGGGCGATGTGACCGCGGTCAACGTGAAGGCGGGCGATGTCGTCGAGGCCGGAACGGTACTCTGCACCATCGACACCAAGCAGGTCGACACCTCGAAGAATGCCATGGACGCGGCGGCAGTGAACATGCGCCAGGCAAAGGAAGAACTGCAGCGGCAGAGCATCCTTTACAATGGCGGACGAGTCCACCGGTCTCTACAAGGTCAAGGCCAGCATCGACGGAAACGCGCAGCTGGCCACAGGCTCCCGTGTGAAGCTGACGGTCACCTCCCAGAAGACCGAGAATGCCATGACGATCCCGGTGGACGCGGTGTACTATGACGATTCCGAGCCCTATGTCTTCGTGTACAGCGACGGAAAGATCCACCGGAAGGACATCAGGACGGGAATCTATGATTCTGCCCGGATGGAGGTCCTTTCCGGACTGACGAAGGACGACCGGGTGGTCACGAGCTGGAGCTCCGAGCTCTACGACGACTCCGCAGTCCGTCTGCCCGGCGAAACTCCGCGGCAGGACGGCGCCGGCGGCCAGGGAGGTGCCGGAGGCCAGGAAGGCGGCCGGCCCGGCTCCGGCAGCCAGGGCGCTCCCGGCAGCCAGGGCGGCGGAAGACCGCAGTAAGGAGGCACAGGACAGATGAAAACGATCACATCCTTTGTCCTCCGGCGGCCCATCACGGTGCTCATGTGCATCCTGTGCCTGATCGTGTTCGGATGGCAGTCGGTGGCAGGCGCCAAGCTGGAGCTTTCGCCTCAGATGGAAATGCCGATGCTGATGATCTCGACCACTTACTCCGGCGCGAGCCCGGAGGACGTGGACGAGCTTGTCACCAAAAAGGTGGAAGCCCGCGTCGGCTCCCTCTCCAACGTCAAATCCATCACATCGACCTCCCGGGAAGGCCGCTCCATGGTACGGATCCAGTATAATTACGGGACCGACACGGATGAAGCCTACGACGAGATCAAGAAGCAGCTGGACCGGATCTCCAGCAGTCTTCCGGACGAATGCAGCACGCCTTCCGTCATGGCGATGGACATGAATTCCCAGGCCTCGGTCAACATGGTCATCGACAATACCGCGCAGAAGGATCTTTACACCTATGCCGAGGACAAGCTGGTCCCGGAATTTGAGAAGATCGCGAACGTCACCGACGTCTCCATCCGCGGCGGCTCGAACCAGTACGTAAAGGTGGAGCTGATCCGGGAGAAGGTGGAGCAGTACGGTCTCACCATGAGCCAGATCGCCCAGGACATCGCGAACTCCGACACCGCTTATCCTTCCGGCGAGACCAACGTCGGCAGCCTGGAGCTGTCCCTTTCCACCCGCATGAAATTTGACAACTGGGAGGACCTGAAGGACATTCCCCTGACCACGAAGAGCGGCAGCACAGTCTATCTACAGGACGTCGCCGACATCAGCCTCGGTCAGGAAGAGGTCTCCACGGTATCCCGCTACAACGGGAACCCGACCATTTCCATCTCCATCACGAAGGAGGAGGATTCCACGGATGTGGAGCTCTCCAGAAACGTAAAGAAAGTCATCGACACCCTGCTGAAGAATGATCCGGACCTGCTTATCACGGTGGTCCGGGATACCGCGGACCAGATCCTTGACTCGCTGACCTCCGTGGTCCAGACTCTGATCCTGGCAGTCATCATTTCCATGATCGTTATCTGGCTCTTCTTCGGAGATCTGAAGGCATCCCTGATCGTCGGCTCCAGCATCCCGTTCTCGATCCTGACAGCCCTGATCCTTCTGACCCGGCGGGGCTATTCCCTGAACGTCATTACCATGAGCGCCCTGACACTGGGCGTCGGCATGATGGTCGACAACTCCATCGTTGTTCTGGAGAGCTGTTTCCGCGCGACGGAGCGCCGGCACGGTACTTTCACCGACTATGCGAAGGACGCGCTGGAGGGCACGAACCTGGTGTCCCTGTCCGTCATGGGCTCTACCGTGACGACCTGCGTCGTGTTCATTCCGCTGGCCATGATCACGGGCATGGCGGGGCAGATGTTTACCCCCCTGGGCTTCACGATCGTATTCTGTATGATCGCGTCGCTGTTCTCCGCGATCTCTATCGTCCCCCTCTGCTATCTGATGTACCGGCCCAAAGAGAAGGACAACGCACCTCTGTCCCGTCCGGTCCACCGGATGCAGGAACGCTACCGTGTCCTGATGAGGCGCATCCTGAAGCATAAAGCGCTGGTCATGCTGATCTCTGTGGCGCTTCTCGGGATTGCGGTTTATACCGGAATGCACCTTGAGATGGAGCTGATGGCTTCCGACGACCAGGGAGAGATCAGCATCTCCGTGTCGACCCGTCCGGGACTCCGGGTGGAAGAAGTGGACAAGATTCTGACCCAGGTCGAGGACATCATTTCCACGCATCCGGATCTGGATTCCTGGATGACGAGCTTCGGCGGCGGCATGGGCGGCTCCTCGGGCCGGGTCAATGCATATCTTAAGGATGACCGGAAGATGTCCACCGCAGAGGTGGCGGACCAGTGGCGGGACGAACTGGCAGACATCACGAACTGCGAGATCTCTGTCGAGGCAAGTTCCTCCATGAGCATGATGTCCGGCTTCCGGAACACCTATTCTGTCATCCTGAAGGGCACGAACTATGAGGACGTGAAGCAGGTGGTCAACAAAATCTGCGACACGCTGAAGGAGCGGGACGATGTGACCAAGATCCACTCCAGTCTCGACGACGGTTCTCCGGTGCTGGAGATCCAGGTGGATCCCATCAAGGCAAAGGCGGCAGGAATTTCCGCATCCCAGGTGGGCAGCAGCATCAACAGCCTGGTGAGGGGCTCCACGGCCCGGGAGATCGACGTGGACGGGGAGAGCATGGACGTGAAAGTCCGCTATCCGGAGTCGGACTATGATACCATCGACAAGGTCGAAGGAATTGTCCTCACCACCCCCTCCGGCGGCGCGGTGGCGCTGACGGACATCGCGGACATCAAGTATGTGGACAGCCCGTCCTCCATTTCCCGGACGGACAAGCAGTATCAGGTCACTGTCTCCGGCGAGTACACGGGGAAGGCCACCGGCGCCACCAGGAACCAGATCCTGCAGGAGGTGGTGCAGCCAAACCTGAAGAACAATGTCACCACCGGCATGAGCAGCAGGGACCGCTCCCGGGCGGAGGAGTTCGACTCCCTCTACGGCGCCATCGCGACGGCAGTTTTTCTGGTCTTCGTCGTCATGGCGATCCAGTTTGAGTCGATCCGGTATTCGGTCATGGTCATGACCACCATTCCCTTCTCCCTGATCGGTGCCTTCGGACTTCTGTGGCTCACCAACGTGAAGATCTCCATGGTGTCCCTGATCGGCTTCCTGATGCTGGCCGGCACCGTCGTCAACAACGGCATTCTTTTTGTCGACGCGGCGAACCAGAACCGGGCGGAGATGGACCTTGAGACTTCCCTGGTGGAGGCGGGCGCCACCCGTATCCGCCCGATCCTGATGACTACACTGACCACGGTCCTGGCTATGGTCCCCATGGCGCTGGCTCTCGGAAACGCCGGCAGCACCACCCAGGGCCTGGCGATCGTCGACATCGGCGGCCTGACAGCGTCCACCGTGCTGGCGCTCCTTATGCTGCCGGTCTATTACCGGCTTCTGAGCCGGACGCCGGAGGAAATGAAGAGGAAGGACGACATCCCGGCGGATGTGGACTGAGACGAAAGAGGGATCCTTCGGCGGACGTGGAAGGAATCGGCCCGGAAGAAAGGAAAATGAATGATGATCAGGAAAAAACTCTGCCGGCTGACAGCCTGCGCACTGGCCTTCGGAATGCTTCTGCCGACGGCCCCGGTCCTTGCCTCGAGTCCGGAATTTTCCCGGACGGAAGAAGAGTGGAACCGGCTCCGGGACAACCGGATGGAGTACGGAGAGATCGAAGGCCTCGTGCAGGAATACAATGTGACGGTCCAGAGCAATCAGTACAATTACAGGAAGTTCCGGGAGGACTACGGCGACACTAACGCCGAGGTCGCCGAGGCCTATTATGACCTCGCGATGGATTATCTGGACATGCTTTCCGGCGGGGACGATGCCGGCTCCCTGATGCAGGACCTGAATCTTCAGATCCAGGCAGACAATCTGCGGGCCAAAGCCGACGACACGCTGGAGGACAGCAAGATCTATCTTCTGACCTACGAGCAGGCGGAGAAGAATATCGTCGCCACAGCCCAGGCCGGATTTATCAATTATTATAAGCTGCTGCTTCAGAAGCAGCAGGAGGAGGCGGCTCTTGCCGACGCGGAGGAGAACCTGAATTACGCAGCTCTCCGCAGAAACGCCGGCACCGTCACTGACCTGGAGGTGCTGAACGCGCAGGAAGCGCGGCAGACTGCGGCGGACCAGCTGGCCCAGACAGAGAGGAGCATCCGTTCCCAGCAGGAGAGCCTGAACGTGCTTCTGGGCTGGAAGCACGACGACCGGCCTGAGATGGGAGACCTCCCTGCCGTGGAGGAAAGCCGGATCGCCGGGATGGATCCCGCCGCGGACCTTCCCGCCGCACTGGAGAACAATTACACGCTCCGCATCAACCGCCGGAAGCTGGCAAACGCCCGGAACGGGCTGACAAAGGAGAATCTTGAGACGACCATCGCGAACAATGAGAGGAAGGTCGGGAATTCCCTGAATTCCGCCTACCGCTCGGTCCTGACGGCGCAGCTGAGGCTTCAGCAGGCCCGTGCCGCACTGGCGCTGGCGCAGCAGAACCTGGGGGTCGCTTCCGGAAAGCTTTCCGCCGGCATGGTCACGCAGCGTGAATACAATACTGCGGCGCGGGCGCAGGAGAATGCGCAGTTCTCCGTGCGGAGCGCGGAGCTTACCCTGTTTACCGCCATGGAAAACTATGACTGGGCCGTGAAGGGGCTGGCCGCGGCGGAATAAACCGCGTCCGGTCCGCAGGGAGGCAGGGGAAACAGATGACAATGAGCGGAGAAAAGGCAGAGGAGAACCACATGCGGAAAACGGGGAGAAGAAAAGTTCTGCTGGCTGCTGCGGTGCTGGGTGCTGTGATGGCGGCGGTGCTGCCGGCATCGGCCGCCCTGGCGGCAGGTCCCGGAGAGCCGGCAGCGGAGGCAGCACCTTCGGTGCTGGACGACCATATCCTCGAATACGGGGAGCTGGCCGACGCGGTGAAGGAAGGAAATCCGACGACGCTTGCTGCTCTGAAAAGCTACAGCGACCGCATCGACACCTATCAGAGAGCCAGGGATGAACTGAAATTCCATAAAGTTGCGGTGTATGATGACCTTAAGACAGCGCATGAGAACGACGCTCCGGAGGAGGGATCCCTGGAAGCGGAGTATAAGATCCTGAAGTCTGCCAGTGCACGCTACCACGATATGATAGAAAACATGCAGACTGTTACCTCGACCGCATCCCTCCGGCGGACTGAGCGGTCCATGGTGATCGCGGCCCAGGCGCTGATGATCTCCCACGAATCGCTGAAGCATCAGGAGAGAACCATGACGAAGGCGGCGGAGCTCTATGAGACGGCCCTGTCCTTCGCGCAGATCCGGCGGCAGGCCGGGCTCGCCTCGGATGTGGATGTCCTGACGGCGCAGAACCGTCTCCTGACTGCCCGGTCTGCCCTGGCGAATGTTCAGGAGAATCTGGCGGAGGTCTATGCGAACCTTTGCTATATGGTCGGGCAGCCGGCGGACGGATCACTTGCCATCGCGCCGCTTCCGGCGCCGGACGAAAGCCGGATCTCCGGCATGGATCTGGCGGCAGATACCTGGAAAGCCATCGGAAACAACCAGGAGCTGATCAGTGAACGGCACACGAAGAATGGTTCCACCGCCCACACGGACGTCCGGCAGATGACCATCGCCCAGGGCGAGGACAAGATGACGGCGAAAATGCAGGAGCTCTACGATGCGGTCCTGCAGAAGCAGAGCGCCCTCCGGACTGCGGAGCTTACTCTGCAGAAGGGGCAGCGGGAAAAGCAGAACGCGGATCTGAAATACAGCGCCGGCCTTCTGGACCGGGAGGCTTACCTGAAGGAGGAGCAGACCTGGCTGGAGCGGACAGCTTCTTTAGACGCGGCCCGGCTGGCCCTCGCGGAAGCGATGGACGACTATGACTGGGCGGTGCTGGGGTTTGTGAGTCTGAGGTGAAATTTGACAGACATCGGAAGGAGTCTGTGAAACGGGAGCCTGGAAGAAATCAGGATTCCGGAAAAAAAGGGAAATACTGCAGGGGGCAGGGAAATGCAGATGAAGATTGCACTTGTGGGGAACTCGGGGTCAGGAAAAACAACGCTGTTCAACAGTCTGACCGGTGTTCCGCAGGACGCAGGGAACCGCGCGGGGATCACGGTGGAACGTAAAGAAGCGCCGGTGGCGGACGATCCGGAGGTGATCCTGATGGATCTGCCCGGCATCGTCTCCCTCGCGCCCTACACGCGGGAAGAGGCAGCCGTCAGAAACTGCCTGGTGCAGGAGAGACCGGATGCCATCCTGAACGTGATCGAGGGGACGAACCCGGAGCCGGGACTGTTCCTCAGCACTCAGCTGAATGATCTCGGAGTCCCCTTTGTCATGGCTGTCGGGAAGATGGACCTGGTGCGGAAAAAGGGCAGGCAGATGGATCTTCGGAAGCTGGAAACAAGGATGCACTGCCGGGTCGTGGAGCTTTCCGCACGGAACCGCGGGGAATGTGCGGCGGCAGTCCGTGCCGCGGTCGAGGCTGCGGGGCAGGAAGAACGTCTGCAGGCGCCTGCGGTGTTCGGGGAGAATGTGGAGAGGGCGCTTCTGGGGATCGGGGAGATCCTTAAAGGAAAGGTTCCCGGGAACATGCTCCGGTGGTATGCCATCAAGGTTTTTGAGCGGGACGGGCGCGCGCTCGACGCAATGGGGCTTTCTCCGCGGGAACTGGAGGAGGCAGAGGCGCTGATCCGGGCAGTGGAGGCAGAAGAAGAGGATGACTCCGAGTCTGTGCTCACGAATCAGCGCTACGCGTTTATTTCTTCCGTCATGGAAGAGCTGTAAGCGGGTCCGGACTGAACTGAAAATGTACGTACGGGACAAATAATGCCGCCCGCGGATATTCACACAGAAACGAAAAACGGGGTTCCGCACATTTCTGTGCGGAACCCCGCCGGTTTTTCCGGAAGGATCATTATTCCTCGTCGTCCTCGTCCTCATCCTCTTCGTCTTCGGAGTCTTCCTCCAGTTCTCCGTCCTTGGAGTAATAGTCGTAGGAATCGGTCCTTGAATTGTAGAGATAATAGCTGCCGTCGTCATTGACGATCTTCTTCTGCGGGGTCTTCACGGAATTCTTGTAGCGCTCGTAGACAGCAGCGCTGGTGTTGTTCTTGATGAAGTCGTCCTTGGACCCGGCGGTGTCATCGTCATCCAGAAGGTCTGCGTAAGCAAGATAATCGGAACCGGAATAGGTGCTGGGGTTGTCCTTCGGAGCCTTGTAGGTCTCTTTCTTGAGAGAGGGCATGCTGTAGGAATATTCATAATAGCTGCCGAGGGCGGCTCCGGGTCCTTTTGCGGAGCTGCCGGAAGAACTTACGCTGACTCTCCGGGAACTGCGGCCCTCACCGTTGGTGAAGGCGTCGAAATCCTCTTCCTCATCGTCGAAGGATGCTGCAGTGCTTTCGGAAGTCGTTCCGTCTTCATACACATAGATGATCCTGGATACGCCGTTTTCGGAGGAAGTCTTTGCGGCCTTGCCGTCAGAGTCGATGCGGTATCCGTCCACGACAGTGCCGGTTGCCATCGCGCCGCCGTTCGCGGGGTCCAGATAGTACCAGTCTCCGTCGATGCTGGTCCAGCCGGTGAGAAGCTTTCCGCTGGAGTCTCTGGAAGTATTGTCGAGGAAATACCACTTTCCTGCATCCTTGACCCAGCCCGTCTGCATGACGCCGGTTCCGGAGGCGTTCGGCTGGAAGAAGTACCAGGAACCGTTGTCATAGATCCAGCCTTCATTAACGCATTTTCCACGGTCATCCACATAGCCCCAATCGCTGCCGTTCCGGCTCCAGGTACCGGCAAATGCAGTTCCTGCAAGGAGGGCGGATACGACGCCTGCTGCGGCCAGTACTTTCAGTGCTGCTGTTCTCTTCATCATTCTGATACCTCGCTTTATTTTGGATAGAATATATTGTTAACCAATATGACATCCTGTCATTTTTTGTTCAACCCTATCCTACCACAGGAACCGGAAAAGGATTCTTACGAAACTGGGTCGGTTGTTTAAAGATTTGTGCAGAATTCAGAATACGATAATTACAGGGTTTTTAATTATACCGGGAACAGCTGAAATGAAACTGAAATCCGTGGCTGCGAGTGATTAAAAAAACAGGGGCGTGAATAAAAATACCGACGTCATCCCCCAAATATGCATAACAGACTTGCAAAGTAGTGAAAATTTGTATAAAGTTCAGAAGTGAGAGTATTATCCCGGCGGGGGACATATTCCCTGCCGGGACAAACACTCCGGAGGGATACGGCATCATCCGGAGATCATACAGAAAAGCATCAGAAAGGAAAAACGCATATGAGCATTCGCATCGGTATTTACGGTTACGGAAACCTGGGACGCGGCGTCGAGAGCGCCATCCGTCAGAACCCGGATATGGAACTGAAGGCAGTCTTCACGAGAAGAGATCCCGCGGCGCTGAAGATCCGCACGGAGAACGTTCCGGTGGTCAGCGCGGCCGATGTCGACCAGTGGACGGACAAGATCGACGTCATGATCCTCTGCGGCGGCAGTGCGACGGATCTGCCGGTCCAGACGCCGGCCCTCGCGGAGAAGTTTACCCTGATCAACAGCTTTGACACCCACGCAAAGATCCCGGAGCACTTTGCCGCGGTCGATGCCGCCGCAAAGAAGGGCGGGAAGGTCGCGATGATCTCCCTCGGCTGGGATCCCGGCATGTTCTCCCTGAACCGTATGATCGCCAGCGTGGTCCTGACGGAAGGAAAGAACTACACCTTCTGGGGCAGAGGCGTGAGCCAGGGCCATTCCGACGCGATCCGCCGGATCGAGGGTGTCATCGACGCGCGGCAGTATACCGTCCCGGTGCCGGAAGCGGTGCAGAAGGTCCGGAACGGCGAGAATCCGGAACTCGGGACCCGCGACATGCACACCAGAGAATGCTATGTCGTCGCGGCAGAGGGTGCGGACAAGGCGAAGATCGAGCAGGAGATCAAGACCATGCCGAACTACTTCGCGGATTATGACACCACAGTTCACTTCATTTCCGCGGAGGAGATGAAGGAAAAGCACAGCGGCCTGCCCCACGGCGGATTCGTGATCCGCAGCGGCGTCACCGGCTTTGAGAAAGAGCACAAGCAGGTGATCGAGTACAGCCTGAAGCTGGATTCCAACCCGGAGTTCACCGCATGCGTCCTTGTGGCATACGCGAGAGCTGCCTGCCGCATGGCGGCGGAAGGCCAGACCGGCTGCAAGACCGTGTTCGACGTCGCACCGGCATATCTGAGCGCTATGGACGGAGCGGAGCTCCGCGCACATCTGCTGTGACCAGCAGGGGCAGGGTATGATTATCAAGAGAGACATATATTATCCGCCGGCGGGCAGTTCCCGCCGGCTGCACATCTATCTTCCGGATGACTACCACAAGTCTGAGGAGCGGTATCCGGTCATGTATTTCTTTGACGGGCACAACCTGTTCTTCAATGAGGACGCGACCTATGGGAAGTCCTGGGGGTTTAAGGAGTTCCTGGAGGGCTGGAACCGGAAGATGATCATTGTCGGTATGGAATGCAGCCACGAGGGGAACTCAAGGCTCATCGAGTATTTCCCCTACATTGCGGAGAGCAAAGGGCTGCGTAAGCTCCTGGGGCCGGATGCCCCGGAGCGGATCATGGGCCTGGGAGAGGCAACGATGCTCTGGGTCCTGGGAGACGTAAAGCCGAAGATCGACCGGGAGTATCGGACCATTCCCTTCAGGGAATGCACCGGCATCGGCGGCTCCAGTATGGGCGGCCTGATGGCGCTCTACGGCGTGGCGCGCTGCAACCGCTGGTTTTCAAAGGCGGCCTGCGTCTCCAGCTCTATCGGCTTCTGCTTCCCGGAGGTCATGAGGGACCTGGAAGAGGACGACATCAGTCCCGATACCAGAGTGTTTCTGTCCTGGGGGACCCGTGAAGCCTGGGGGATCAAGGATCCTTCCAAAGAAGACCGGTCCAGCAGGACCTTTCACTGGAATCAGGCTGCGGCTGACCAGCTCGCGGCCCGCGGCGCGGCCGCGAAGCTGTTCTGCCAGGTGGAGGGAGAGCACTGCGAGCGGGACTGGGAGAAGCAGGTGCCGGTCTTTATGGACTGGCTCTGGAATTCGTAAACACAGTCTTGCCGGCTGAAACATGGAAAGAGGCTGCCGTATTCAGTTTTTCCTGAATACGGCAGCCTCTTTTTCCGGTACTTTTTTTATTTCGGGCAGCCTTTTTACGGAGCGGCAGGCGGGGCGGGTCTGCGGGCTGTGGCGTTTTCAAGGCCCAGGTCATCCCGGACTCTCGCGTGGGTGACACGGTGGATCAGCCGCACGCATTCCTCGATCCCGTAGCTCGCGCTGTTGATGCAGAGGTCGTAGTGGACGGCGCTGCCCCATTCGAGACCGGTGAAACGCTTGTAGAACCGGGCATGCTGGCGGTCCTGTCGGCGGATCAGCCGGGCAGCGTCCCGCTGGGAGAGCTGCTGCATCTCCATGGTCCTCCGGACTCGTTCTTCGAAAGGAGCGGTGATGAAAATGCTGACGTGGGGAATACCCGCGTTTCTCAGGATCACATCCGCACAGCGCCCCAGGATCACGAAATCCTTTTTCTTTGCCGTCTCGATAATGTACTCACTCTGGTTGAAGAAGAGGGCATCCTCCGGCGGGAGACCGTGGAAACGGTTGAAGTTTACCAGCCAGCGCCGGAACCCCTTCAGATTCCGGTCTTCGTCCAGCTGGTCCCGGAAGGATTTCCCTCCCGCCGCGCTTTCCCGTTCTGCCAGCTCCCGGTCCATCACGTCCCGGAAGACGGTGGCGTCATAGTAGTCGATGTGGAGCATGTCGGCCAGCTTGAAGCCGATGTCGTTCCCGCCGCAGCCGTAGCTGCGGCCGATGCAGATGACCAGCCGGTCCTGATCCGTGAACTTTCTCCGCGGCTGATGTCCGAAATTCTTC
This sequence comes from uncultured Lachnospiraceae bacterium, assembly GCA_902793685.1. Taxonomy (GTDB): domain Bacteria; phylum Bacillota; class Clostridia; order Lachnospirales; family Lachnospiraceae; genus Moryella. The sequence continues at coordinate 2,035 of CADBEN010000016.1, read as the reverse complement.
CGGATGATGAAGGGATTCAGCCGCATGCGCGCCGGATTTCCGATATCGGAATCCGGAACAGCGCCTTCCAGCGAAAGGATCTCCTGCCGGATCGCATTGTACTCCGACATCATCGCCCGCCGGACCTTTTTATCCTTCAGAGAGCGGGCCATGTTGCCGATCAGGGCCATATAGCTCACGATCGCTTCGCCCTGGGGGCGGAAGATGAGCTCTCTGGTCAGGAGATTGATGCTTTTCGATTTTTCCGAGATCAGCGTGCGGCCCAGGGTGGAGCCGGACTGCTCATAGACCCTGGTGTCCAGATCATAGATCCGCACCGCGATGGCGCGGCAGCGGCGCTCGGCGTTCCTCCTGAGCTCCAGGGCAGCTGCATCCCCGGCATCTTTGCCGGGCGCGGCGCCCGGATTCTCCGCAGGAGCTGACGTACGTGTGATTACCTTATCATTTTCAAAATCCATGGATCACACCTCCTTACAGAAAAAAGACCAGCGTGTCCAGAAGGAACACAGGGATCAGGCACGCGAGGGACCAGAGGATATAGCCGAAGAAGGACGGCATTCGGATACCGTTTTCCTCGGAGATGGCTTTTACCATAAAGTTCGGGGCGTTGCCGATGTAGGTGACGCCTCCCATGAATACCGCGCCGCAGGAAATGGCCCGGAGCAGGATCTGCGGGATGATGCCGACGTTGGTCCGGATGCCTTCGGTCATTCCCAGGGTCCCGGCGGTGGTCAGGAAGACGAGGTAGGTGGGAGTGTTGTCCAGGAAACTGGACAGACTCCCGGTGGCCCAGAACATTTCCCAGGGCTTCGTGAGGCCGAGGGACGGCCCCAGTTCCTTCAGGATCATCAGCGCGGGCTGCATGGTAATGAAGATGCCCACGAAGAGCTGGGCGACTTCCGCGATGGGACCCCAGGTGAAATGGTTCACTCTCCGGATCTGCTCCGGCGTCGTCTTCATGGAAAGGAAGGCGGCGGCCAGAATGATCACGCACTCGATGACGGTGGGCCAGCCCAGCGTGACTTCGCCGAGGATCTTCAGGCCGGCCGTGCCGCCGTCCGGTGTCCGGAACGCCGGGAGTCCCGGGAGTGTGCCGCTCAGAATGACGGCGATGATGATCATCAGAAGGAAGACCAGATTGTGAAGTCCTTCGAACCGGATCTCGGTGCCGGGGCGGCTGATGTCGGGCCGCAGGCCCTCCGCCACATCCCGCAGATAGTTTACCGTGTCAAGCCGCCAGAAGATCACCAGCAGCACAGCGACAGTGAACAGAAATACCGGGAACAGGCTGAGGCTCCAGAGGAAGGGGACGCCCCGCATAAAGCCCATGAGAAGCGGCGGGTCCCCCAGCGGCGTCAGGCAGCCGCCGATGTTGGAGATCAGAAAGATGAAAAAGACCATGATATGGCGCTTTCTCCGTCTCCAGGAGTTCATCTTCAGCATCGGCCGGATCATCAGCATGGAGGAACCGGTGGTGCCGATCACGCTGGACAGCAGGGTCCCGATGGACAGCATGATCAGGTTGACCCGCGGGGAACCTGCCAGGTCCCCGGTAAAGGTGATGTTGCCGGCCACGCAGAACAGGCCGAACAGCATGACGATAAAAGAAAGATAATCGTTCACCAGGCACTCCAGCACCGTCTCCGCGGCCCGGAACGGACCGTAAAGCGCGGCGAAGGGCAGTGTGAACAGAAGCGCCCAGGCGATCACCGCGGGGAAGCGGTGCTCCTCCCACCATTCCGGCCGGAGCAGCGGGATGACGGCGATACTCAGAAGCAGACCGGCAAATGGAATACAGAGCCATGCCGGGATCATTCCGGAATTCATTTTGATATCCTTTCACGGCTGCCGCAGTTTTTTTCGGCAGTTCCCTGTTTTGCAGTTTTCCCGGGAATCCGGGTTATTTTCAGACTGTGTATTGTAGCACAGTTTTGCGGAAAAAAAGGCGCTTCTGTAGCTTGGGTGGGTAAGTAAGCGCTAATCTTGCCCATCCAATAAAGTTCTTGGCTTCGTACGCCGCCCTTGCGTGAACCTC
>CADBEN010000015.1 GCA_902793685.1 uncultured Lachnospiraceae bacterium | reverse complement strand
AGATCAGGTAGAGGCATCAGGCTAGTGCCATTAAAGAGCCGGTATGTGAGAACATATCGGAGATTTATAAATATCAACCATAAAGTTGAAAATAGCCATGCACGTTATGTTAGACAAACCATGGCAGTATATATTATGCTGTGATTGGCAGTAAGCAATATTCGGATTCATTATTAATTTCTATTCAGGAGGAATTCCATGGACAAGTATGTTTGTGAGACCTGCGGTTACATCTATGACCCTGAAGAGGGTGATCCGGAGAACGGAATCGATCCGGGCACGGCATTCGAAGATCTGCCCGAGGACTGGGTCTGCCCGCTCTGTGGAGACGGAAAGGAAGTTTTCAAGGCCGAAGAATAAGTTCATAAAAGTTATAAAGGAACTCCGCCGGGGCGGCTTGCCCGCAGCGGAGTTTTTTTCTATTATTGAAGCATGTGAAAGGAGGGAGCCATGTTCCGGAAATTCTGGCATCAGATGCCGATCAACAACAAGGTGCGAAGCTTTGCGGTCATGGTCTTCCTGATGATCATCGTCGCGACCTGCTTCAATCTTTACATTATGCGCTTTTCCATGAGTGATTTCGGGAATATTCTCGACGAGAATCTCCGGGTCCAGCGTCTGCTGGACGCCATCGAGTCGGAGGACAGTGCCCTTCATACGCATATGGAGGAACACTCGGACCGAAGCCGGCAGGCGCTGCTGAAACCCATCGAGGAGACTGAGTACAGCATCCGGAATCTTCCTTTTGGGTATGCGGCCATCGGCGCGGAACGCTGCGCCTGCACCTGGAATATCCAGAATGCCTACGACCATTATGAAGCGCAGCGGGACGAGGTCCTGGCGGAAGAGCCGGGATCGGAAGATCATATCCGGAAGCTGTATGAGGTCTACAGCATGCAGCGCTATCTCTCCGGCTACGCGCGGCGCCTGCTCCAGCAGACCGTCGTGTCCGGATCCCGTACATATACGAACAAAGTTCCTGCGCTGCGGCGGATGCCGTTTCTTCTTCTGAATGTGACCCTCGCCATTATGATCGTGATCCTGAACTTCAGCCGTCTGATGACGGCGTCCATCGCGGAACCGGTGCAGGAGCTCTCGGAGGAAGCGCGCCGGATCGCAGCGAATGATTTCTCCGGCGGGGACGTGGAGTTGGAAAACCGGGACGAGATCGGCGACCTGGGCACCACCTTTAATCTGATGAAGCACGCTACGGAAGACTATATCAACACCCTGAAGGAAAAAAACCAGATGGCAGAGCTTCTGCACCAGGAGCAGATGGATCGTCTGGCCACGGAGCAGCTTCTGGAACAGAACCGCATGGAGCTTCTGAAAAGCCAGATCAATCCGCATTTCCTGTTCAACACGCTGAACATGATCGGCTCCATGGCGGAGCTTGAGGAAGCGGAGACCACGGAGAAGATGACACAGGCGCTGGCGGCCCTGTTCCGCTACAACCTCAGCACCAAAGAACAGATCGTTCCTCTCACCATGGAGCTTCAGATCGTTTCGGAGTATATGTATCTCCAGAAGATGCGTTTCGGGAGCCGGGTGAACTACGAGGTCGATGTCCCCGGGGATACGGACCGCATCCGGATCCCTTCCTTTACCCTCCAGCCGCTGGTGGAAAATGCGGTGATCCACGGAATCTCAAAAATGGAGCAGGGCGGAACCGTCTCTGTGAAGGCGGAGCATCTGGCGCCGGAAAACGGGACGGACCGGATCCGTCTCACGATCCGGGATGACGGCCTGGGGATGACCAGAAAACAGCTGGCGCAGCTGATGACACGTCTGGAAGGCACGGGCGGAGAGCAGAGCGCTGCTGCGGGAGGCGTCTCCGCGGCGGGCCTGGGCATCGGCCTCGGGAATATTTACAAGCGAGTCCGGAATCTGTATCCGGACGGAACGTTTGAGATATGGTCTGAGGAAGGCTGCGGAACGTCGATCCTGATCACGATCCCGAACAGGGAGGAGGAATGAGATGTCAAAGATTCTGGTCGCGGACGATGAAATGATCGAGCGGAGGGTGCTCGCGAAGCGCCTTCGCGCTCACTGCGGGGAAACCTGCGGCATTCTGGAGGCGGAAAACGGAAGGCAGGTCCTGGAGCTCTGGGAGCGGGAGAAGCCCGACGTGCTGATCCTGGACATCGAGATGCCCGGGATCACCGGTCTCGCGGCTGCGGAGATGATCCGGAAAAAGGACCGCCGGCTGCCGATCATTTTCCTGACGGCGTTTGACGAATTTGACTACGCGCGGAAGGCGATCACTGTCCATGCGCTGGATTATATCCTGAAGCCCTACGACCAGAGAGAGCTGTTCTCCGTGGTGGACGAGGCGCTGGATATGGCGGAGTTTGGCCGCGGCACCCCGGATCCCGCAAAGGCAGCGGAGGAGAGCCGCAAGGCGGCGGAAGGTCCGGGGGAGACCGGGAACGCCGCGGAAGGACCGGAAGAGGACCGGAAAGCGGCCGGCGGCCCGGAGAAGGAGCAAGAGGCCCCGCAGGGACAGCGGCTGGTACACGCGTATATCGAAGCCCATTATATGGAAGACCTCTCTGTACAGGAAATGTCGGAACGGTTCAGCTATTCGGAGGCCTATTTCTGCAAGCGTTTTAAACAGGTCTACGGGAAAAGCTTCGTTTCGTACCTTACGGAATACCGGATCGGACGCGCAAAGGGGCTTCTGCGGAACGGATCCATAAGCATTCGGGCGGCGGGAAAGGCGGTCGGTTATCCGGATCCCAATTATTTCGCGAAGGTGTTCCGCCGGGTCACCGGGAAAAGTCCGTCGGATTACCGGCAGGCGGAGACATGATGGGCAGGCGGTACAGAACGGGGGCAGGCCGGTCTGTGACGGGCAGGCGGTACGCTGCGGCGGCAGTCTGCCTCTGCGGGTTGGTCCTGTGTCTCTCCGGCTGCCGCGCGGGTCTGCAGACAGGCCGGACGCCGGAATTTGTGTTTACTTATGCGGAGAATCAGACCGGAGATTATCCCACCACGGCCGGCGCGCGTTATTTTGCGGATCGTGTAAAGGAAGAAAGCGGAGGACGGATCGAGATCCTGGTCTACGCCAACGCAGAGCTTGGGGATGAGAACGCGGCGGTGGAGCAGGTGCGGTTCGGCGGAATCGATTTTGCCCGGGCCTCCCTCTCCTCTCTGAATGCCTGCAGTCCCAAGGCCATCGTCCTCCAGATGCCCTATCTCTACAAGGATGCGGAGCATATGTGGCGGGTCCTGGACGGGGAGATCGGGGCGGAGATCATGGCGTCCTTCGAGGGGTCCGGGGTCGTGGGCCTGTCCTGGTACGACGCAGCGGCCAGAAGCTTCTATTCTTCGAAGCAGCCGATCCGGGACATCACGGACCTTCAGGGAATGAAGATCCGCGTGCAGGATGCCGATTACATGGAAGATATGGTGCGGTGCCTGGGGGCGGAGCCGGAGGTCCTGATCAGCTCCGGCGCCTTTGAGCGCTGGGACGGACACCGGGGCTTCGGACCGCTGAACTGCCGGATGGCCATGGACCGGGCCTGCGACCTGGCGAAGCAGTACGGTGTCGGCCTGGTGGCTCTGGGGAACAACAATCACTGGCTGCGGGGTGCGGCTTACGGATTCCAGGCGGCGGACCGTGGCATGATCGGGATCTGCTGGACCAATGCCCAGCCCAACATGCCGGCCTGGGGTGCGAAGGACCGGCGCATCGGGAACAATCCGATCGTCTTCGCGGTGCCCCGGAGCAACGGGAAGCACATCGTAGTGGACTGCGCCATGTCCCAGTTCTCCTACGGTGCACTGGAGAACGCCCGGATGAAGGGTGAAAAAATGCCCTTCGCGGCGGGTTATGATACGAAGGGCGAGCTGACCACGGATCCTTCCGAGATCGAGAAGACCTGGCGCATCCTGCCGACGGGATACTGGAAAGGGAGCGGCCTTTCCATCCTCTTTGACCTGATCGGCGCGATCCTGTCCGGCGGGAATTCCGTCGCCCAGATCGGCGCTCTGGGGGACGAAATCGCCATCACCCAGATATGTATTGCCATCGACCCGTCGCGGGCCGGTTCCGTGGAGGAGAATGACCGGATCGCGGATGCCATCATTGCAGACCTGAAGGCTTCGGAGCCCGTGGTCCCGGGCGGAGAGATCCGCTATCCCGGAGAGCGGGAGACCCGCGTGATGGAAGAAAACCGGCGTCTCGGCGTCCCGGTCCTGGAGGACAAATGGGAGGAGCTTCTGCGCATGTACGACGCGCCGGAGGGCGAGGAGGTCGAGAGCCTTATCGGCACCTCGGAAGCCGCGAACGACCATAAGAAATCCGCAGGAAAAGCATAAAGAAAAACTGCCGCGTCAGGAATGATCCTGATGCGGCAGTTTTTGAGTCTGCAAGATCGTGCAGGCGCCGGGCCTGCACGTTAATGTCAGCCGGGTACTCTCCGGAGAAGTTATTCTGTGTGTCAGTCCGGCATTCTCCGGAGCAGCAGCGAGCAGAGAAAGGAAAGAAGGATAGCCACCATGGGGCAGGCCATGCCGGCCTCGATGCCTGCCTTAGCTGCGACCGCGCCCACTAAATAGGGGGTGACGATGGCGCCGATACCTCCGATGGGCAGCATGACGCCGACAGAAGCATTGTTCATGTTTTTCGCTGACTGGGCGATGACGGTGGGATATAAACCGGCAGCTGTCAGGCCGTACAGGAAGAGGAAGACGACCGCAGTGATCCCCGACTGTGAGGTCAGGAGCAGCAGATACGTCACGCAGGTGCCGGCGGACATGACCGGGAGTGTCCTCAGGGGACTCTCCGGCGGGATCACAAAGACGATCAGAAGCCGTCCGATCAGCATGGCCAGCCAGAAGACCGTGACGGTCCAGCTGCTGAGGGCGCCGCTTAGGATGCCGGCATCCTTAAAGTATGTGACGACCCAGCCCACCACAGTGATCTCGGAACACTGGATGAAGAAAAGAAAGGCGACAGAGAGCCAGAAATGGGGGCTTCTGAGGAAGGAGCGGTCCTCTGTGTTCTTTCCCGTCAGACGTACGCTGCTGAGGCCGATCATGTGGAACATGATCCAGATGACAAGGCCGAAAAAGGTAAAGGCACAGAGCGGGCCTTTCCAGCCCGGCAGCCGTCCTGCCGCAGTATAGAGGACAGGGACCATCAGGCTGCCGAGGGCGAAGGTCGCATTGATGAAATTCGTGCTTTTTGTCTTGTCCGCGGTCCCGGATCCGGCGGCTACCGTGGCATTGTTCATGGTGCTTCCTTTGCCGAGGCCGATGACCAGGAAGGCGAGGCAGATGATGAAAGGCGCCCGGAACAGGACCAGCATCAGATAACCCAGAAAGAGACCGGAGGTGAAGATGAGGGCGGTCTTCCGGACCCCGAGGCGGCGCGGCAGGAACCCGCAGATAAAGGAGGAGAGAAGATTCCCTACGCTCAGCAGCGCGAGGAGTGTTCCCACGAGATCATATGACAGACCGTAGTGATCCCGGAGCAGCGGGATGACGACGGAGGCGCCGGAGACACACAGACCGTCAAAGATCATCATGGTGTAGGTATATTCCGGATGCTTTGCGACCGGCTCCGGCGCGGCAGCATCGGCCGCGCGATTTTCCTGTGAGGACATGGAGAAGCTATCCTTTCTGAAATAATTTATGTCCCGCTTGCGGGACTTGCACCGGGTTGATTCCAGACCCTGCAGAGGCAGGGCTTTACGGCTGATTGTATTCTAGCGTACAGAAAAATATTGCTGAAGGAGGTAAACGAAAGCACCGGGACGCGGTGTTTGACAAAAAGAAATGATTATTACAACTTCCTAAAGGGCATTTGCGGATTTCGGGAATAGGATTATAATGGATACATCAAAAGATAATGAGTGATTGCATTTGCAGAAAATGAGTTCTGGAAACATCACTGGAAAAGGGGTATGGGATGAGCAGACATATCTTGAAAATTGCCGCTGTAGTGGGGCTGGCAGTTTATCAACGGCAAGTGGTACTGCTTTGACGGGAACGGTTACATGCGTACCGGCTGGATCAACTGGAACGGTGTTTACTACTTCTGCGGACCAAACGGAGACATGTTCACGAACTGCTACACGCCGGACGGCTATTACGTCGACGGCAATGGCGTCTGGGTGCACTGAGAATCACTTCCGGCGGAATGTTTCAAGGCGATGCCCGCATTAAGCAAAGGAGAATGAATCTATGAGAAAAGCTACTTTAAAAATGCTCGGTGTGCTGGGGATGACGGCGATTCTGGCCATCGGCGGTGTCTTTGCAGGTTCTGCCCTGGCGGATGCATATGACGACCAGTATGGAGATGCCGCGGATATCGCGAGAGCCAGCGGCTGGGCTCTTGAGGAGGGCGGCTGGGCCGGCAGTAATTACTATGAGAACGAGTATAATTATTCCAGCTCTTCTTCGAAGAAAAGATCCTCAAGTTCCTCCAGTTCTTCCTATACGCCGGATGATTACTGGGGCGACTGCTGGTGGAGCGGGAAGACCGCGCATTGGGACAAGCAGCGGGAAAGCGGAGAAAAGTATCAGATCCAGTTGAAGCGGGGCGGCACCGAGGTCGCACTGGTTAAGACCACCAGCACGTCCTATAATTTCAGCAGTTACATCAAGAAGGACGGCGACTACAAGTTCCGTGTCCGTCTGGTCCACAACAACAAACACGGCTCCTGGGGTGATTATTCTGACACCAAGTGGTTTGAAGGCAAGTCTTCCGGCGGCTCCGGCGGCGGATCCTCTTCTTCTTCCTCCTCTTCCGGCGGACCTGGCCAGCCCCAGATCGTCAACGGATGGAACCGGGACAACCGTGGCTGGTGGTACCGCAATGCGAACGGAACCTATCCGCGGAACTGCTGGCAGATGATCAACGGCAAGTGGTACTGCTTCGACGGGAACGGCTATATGCGTACCGGCTGGATCAACTGGAACGGCGTTTACTACTTCTGCGGACCGAACGGAGATATGTATACGAACTGCTACACGCCGGACGGCTACTATGTCGACGGCAACGGTGTCTGGGTACACTGATCCGGAAAATGAAATAAGGCGAACATAAAAACCGGGAACCTGAGATCAAACAGGTTCCCGGTTTTTTGTGTTCCGGCTTCAGAAATAAGGATCCGGCCGTTCGGGCAGGAAGCGTTTTTCCGCATTCACGCTCCCGTCCGGTAAAAACGTCAGGATCATGTAGGTGGAACGAAGACCTGAAAAGTTGTACCCCAGCTTCCCGGGATTCAGAAAGCGGACGCCGAAGTGCTCCGCGTCCTGGTACCGGTGGGTGTGTCCGAAGATCGCGATATCCGCCCCTGACTTCTTTGCCTGGACCCACAGCGTATTGAGGCGCGGAACGCCGAAGCGGTGGCCGTGGCAGAGAAAGATGGTGTGCCCTTCCAGCTTTGTGATGATTTTTTTCGGAAGCTCCGGCGCAGTCCATCCGTCATTGTTGCCCGCGACGATATAGGAAGGCGGGATCGTGGACGCAGAGGGATCCGTCTCCTGGACGGCTTCCCAGATCACGCTCTCGATCTCGCCGGTCCTGAGTTCCAGATCTCCGGCGATCAGAACGCCGTCCAGTGGCAGCTCCTGAAGGAGCGCCTCGCGGAAATTTTCAATCTCTCCGTGAATATCCGAACAGACAAGATACTTCGACATATCGTTATACCGTGATCCTGGAGTAGCGGTCCGGAGTCCATTTGCCGCTGATTCCCTCGACCGCCTGCTCTGCCGTGATGACCGCGTCGCCGTTGTCGATATCGATCAGCGTGTACCGGTCGTTGCCCATGCCCATTTCTTTCATGTAAGTGAGCTGGCGCAGTCCGTGCCGGGACTGGATCCGTTCCACAATATCCGTGCGGCTGAGGAGCGGAAGTGCATAGACCAGATCCATGGAAGCCTGATCCACCGCGAGAATGTCCAGGGATGCCGCAATGCCGATGTCCGGCGTGACGACCGGAGCCGCTGCCACGCCCTCACAGTCGCAGGACACTGACATGTTCCGGAGTACATTGATATAGGCTACGTGTCCCGCAAAGTGGTCGATGGTGGCTTTCGTGGATTCCGTGATGCGCTCCATGAACTCTTCCTTCGCGATGTCCCACTGGTTCGGCTGACCGGGCGTGGTGTGGATCATCGCCTTTCCGATGCGTCCGTCCGCACAGCCGATGCCGATATTCTTGTTGGAACCGCCGAATCCGCCCTGAACGTGGCCCTTGAAATGAGTCAGCGCCAGCAGGGAATCGTAATTCAGCAGATTTTTTCCTACGGACATCTCCGTGAACCATTTACCGCCCTTGACCGGAAGCATGGCAGTGCCGTCCTCATCCATGATGTCCACCGGCGCGAAGGTCCAGCCGTTGACCTTCAGGGTCTTTCTGTGGTCTTCCGTATAATACCGGTCGCCGTCATAGTAGGTATTTGTCTCAACGATCGCCGCATCCTTCAGACGCTCCTTGAACAGCTCCTGAACCATGGGACGGGGGATGATGTTGGGACCTTTGGGTTCTCCGGTGTGAAGCTTCACCGCAACCTTTCCGGTCAGGACCGAGGAGATGCGGTCATAGATCGCGACAAGCCCCTCCGGAGTACGCTTTCTGGTAAAAAAGACGACGGATTCCGCGCCTGAACGCTCTGAATAGGGAATGTAATGATCTCCCCCGGTGCCGGGGACTGGTTTATTTTCAGACATAGTATTTCTCCTTTCCTGACTGGCGGTCGATGTTGAAAAACTGCCACAGATACTCTGTATAAAATTATAACCTGTCCCGGGCACCGGGGGAAGAGGAAGAAGACGGGAGAGTTACTGCGCCGCCGCAGTGGTCTCTTTCTGCTTCCGGTCATCCTGCGGTCCGCCGTGGCGGCCGCGGCCTCCCATTCCGATTCCCTTGCTGACTTCCAGGATGCTGCCGTCCTCGTCCGCGAGGAAGGTAATGTAGTCGCCGGCTGCCAGATCAGAAATGGTGAATTCCCCGGCGGTATCTGCAGTTTCCGTTCCATCCGCGTTTTTCTTTCCGCGGCTGCGGAACTTGGTGGAATCGGTGACGGTGATGGTCTTCGTCTCACCGGTCAGAGTGATGAAATCCTCCGGATTGAGATCCTTCTTCTCCTTTGTGGAGTCTTTGGTGGCGCCGGTGGCGGCATCGGTGCTGTCTGCGGGTTTCTTTCGTCTGGTGCCGGAGGTGCCGTCTGCGGGCTTTTCCGGCTTGGTGCCGGAGGTGCCCTCCGCAGGCTTTTCTCTCTGCTTCATCTCGCCCAGTTCCACGGTGATGGTGGAAGAGGTCAGGGAAGTGATCTTTCCGACATAGCGGGTGCCCTTCTCTTCGGGCTTTTCACCGTTCTGTCCGCGCTGTGATCCCTTTTCCGGCCGCTTCGCCTGTGAGTTTTCGGTGCTTTCAGTGACTGTAGCTGCGTACACATTGCTGATGCCCGGCGCGTTCACACCGACACTGACTGCACAGAGCAGGGCTGCCGCCATGACAGGGCCTGCCGCAAGTTTCTTTGTGTTAATTTTCATTAATTAAGTCCTCCTGTGTTGTTTTAATTTGGTATTGAACAGCGGGAAGGCCGGATGCCTTTTATGGATTTTTCGGATCCTGAAGATTTTTCGGGCCCGGAAGATCTCCCGGATCCGGACCGGTGTTCTCCTGCTGACGAGGTTTACTTTAGCCATCTTTGCTGAAATCTTGCTGAAGAGAAAGGGGTCCGAATCTGAAGATGGAATTACGGTTTTATTAAAAGCGTTTCCTTGACATCTGGGCGGACATATATGAAAATACAGATTAAATATAATTTTTACAGATATGAGCGCTGCGGGAATGCGCGCTTTTTTATCTCAGTGAGAGAAGACTCCCACTGGGATAAACGTTCCGCGGGATTTGATATTTACAAAGGAGATATTATTTATGAATGGTGCCCAGGCAATGGTGAAATGTCTTGAGGCGGAGGGGATCTCCCGGATCTTCGGTTATCCGGGGGTGGCGATCGCTCCGTTTTACGACGCGCTGTACGACAGCCGCCGGATCGAGCATATTCTTTCGAGACAGGAACAGAACGCAGGTCACGAAGCCAGCGGGTACGCCCGCATCAGCCGCAGGGCTGCCGTATGCGTGACTTCCTCCGGCCCCGGCGCGACAAACCTCATCACAGCACTGGCTACGGCTTATGCCGACAGTATCCCGATCATCGCCATCACCGGACAGGTGGATTCGCATCTCCTGGGCAAGGACGTGTTCCAGGAGGCGGACATGCGCGGCGCCACGAAATCCTTCGTGAAATACAGCTATCTGGTGAAGAACGCGGACGATATCCCGCGGGTCTTCAAGGAAGCTTTCTACATCGCCTCCACCGGTCGTCAGGGCCCGGTGCTGATCGATATTCCGAGGGATGTCCAGATGGCACAGCTGCGGAAGGAGTTTGTGTATCCGGAGGAGGTAAATATCCGCGGATACCGTCCGAATACCAAGGGAAACGCGCAGCAGATGGCCAAGGTCATCGCGGCCATCAACGAGGCACAGAAACCGCTGCTGGTCGCAGGCGGCGGCGTGATCCTGGGCAACGGCGAGCCGGTGGTCCGGGAATTCTGCGAAAAGTTCCAGATCCCGCTGGTTCATACCATGATGGGCATCGGTGTCCTGCCGAAGGCGCACCCACTGTATTTCGGCATGCTGGGGAACAACGGAAAGCCTTATGCGAACCGGGCTGTCGCCAACAGCGATCTTCTGATCGTCGTGGGCGCGCGGATCGCGGACCGTGCGGTCCCGAAGCCGGAGAACCTGGAACGGAGCCTGAAGGTCATCCATATCGACATCGACACTGCGGAGATCGGCAAGAACCTCGGCCCGACACTCCCGCTGGTCGGCGACGTGAAGAATATCTTCCGCACGCTGATTGATTCGAAGATCGACATTGACACCTCCAGCTGGATCGGGGAACTTGAGAAGATCAAGAAGAGCACCGTGGATCAGCGGAAGTGGAGCAACCGTCTGGTGAACCCCATGCTTCTCGTGCAGACCCTTTCCGAGAAGATGGACGACGACGCCATCTACGTGGCCGACGTCGGCCAGAACCAGCTCTGGTCTGCGGACAACTATGTGATGAAGAACGGCCGTTTCCTGACGACCGGCGGCATGGGGACCATGGGCTACTCGATCCCCGCAGCCATCGGCGCCAAGATCTGCGCGCCGAATACCCAGGTGGTGGCAGTCTGCGGCGACGGCGCCTTCCAGATGACGATGAACGAGCTGGCCACCGCGGCCGTGTGCAAGGTGGCGGTCAAGGTCCTGGTGCTCAGGAACCGTTATCTCGGCCTGGTCCGCGAGTATCAGGAGAAAAACTGCGGACGCAGGTATTCCGGCGTGCGTCTTCACGACTACCCGCGCTTTGACTGCATTGCCGGCGCATTTAATATGGACTATGTGGAGTGCAACTCCAACGAGCAGCTCCCGGGCATGATCGAGGAGTTCCTGGCCTGGGACCGCGCGGCGCTGATGGTCTGCAACATTGCGGAAGAGAATCTGACGATCTGAAAAGGAGGACGCGATGAAAGGTATTTTTTCCGTGCTGGTGGAAAACAAGGACGGTGTCCTTTCCGGCGTATCCGGACTGTTCGCGCGCCGCGGCTACAATATCGACAGCCTCGCAGTGGGAGAGACCGAGCAGCATGACGTGTCCAGCATGACGATCGTCTCTACCGGAGACACGCGCACCATCGACCAGATCGAGAAACAGCTGAACAAGCAGGTGGACGTCATTAAGGTCCGCAGGCTGGAAGAGAGCCGCTGCATCTCCCTGGAGATGATGCTGATCCGGGTGTCCTACACCCCGACGAACCGGGGCGGTCTCATTGAGATCTGCAATGTCATGGGCGCGAAGATCATGCAGCTGGCCCAGAAGAGCATGATGATCGAGCTGCACGCGGCTCCGGAGACGGTGGAGGAGTTTATCAACCTGGTCCGTTCCTTCGGGATCCTGGAGGTCCAGAGGACGGGAACCATCGCCATGACGAGGGCGTAAACGGAGGGTTAAGCGGCGGACTCCGCCGGGAAAGACCGGAAAACGAAGCTTCGGAAAACAAAACCGGAGACCAATAATAGACTCTTGTACAAACAGACCGGAACTGTCTATGTCCCGGTCTGTTTCTTTTTAATATAATCAGGGTGGGAGGAAACGAAAGGAGAACTCATGAAATACTGTGCGAAATGCGGGCGGCAGATGCCCGATGCAGTGCGGTTCTGTGCGTCCTGCGGGACGCCGCAGCCAGATGTGAAGCTCCGGGAACTTTCTGCCCGCCTGGACCGGCAGGCGGCTGAACTGGAGGCAGTCCGGAAGGAACTCCGGGGACTGCAGGCGGCAGGCCCCGCACCGGCGGGAACTTCAGCTGCGGCTCCGACGCCCGGACAGCAGACAGGAAGGCCTGCCGCGGCTTCGGCGCAGCGGAAACAGCACGCGGGCAATGCCGGCACGCCCGGAGGCATTGAGTTCAATATCGCGGCGACGGTGCTTTCAGTGATAGGCGTCCTGTTCCTTATTTCTGCCCTGATGATCTTCGGCGCATCCTTCCTCAGCGGGATGGCCCAGGGCCTGTTCCTGTTTGTGGTTTTTGCAGCTCTGACGGCGGTTTCCGAACTGTGGATCCGCAAACGGCTTCCGCGCTTCGCTGAGATTACCTCAGCGCTGGGCCTGGCCGGTCTCTACGCAGCAGCGCTTATCAATTACTATTCCCTGAAAACACTGCCCGGGCCTGCGGTCCTTGCAGTGACACTGATCATCTCCGGATTTGCGGTGTGGCTGAGCCGTCACCGTGATTCCCTGATGCTGCGGCTGGTGCTCTTCCTGGGGAGCTATACTGCGTTGATCATGACGGGAGAGGAGACGCCGGGCCTGATCGCCGCGTTCCTGACCTTCTTTATCAACCTTGCGGCAGCCCTGCTGCCGGTGCGGAGGAACCGGGAGATCTGCAGCGGGATCCACATGATCGCCTATGCGGCTTTTACCATCTTCCTGCAGCTTCAGAGCTCGGAATGGTCGCTGTTCGGGCATTATACCCTTGAAGCAGCGGATCTTCTGCCGGTGGTGCTGTTCCTGACCGTGATGGAATGCATTCGTCTTTTCGGAAGAGAACAGGCGGAGAATCCGGGAAAGAAGAACGCTCCGGAAAAGCTTGGGATGGTGCTGCTCTGGCACTTTATCGTGGGACTGACGATCCTCATTTCCCTTCTGTTTGCCGACTGTAATGAAACCTGGGAGCGTCTCATGACGGCGGGGATGTTCTCCATTCCCTTTGTCACCGGCACTGCAGCGGGTGTGCTTGCGCTGAAGCACGGCTCCGGAGAGTTGTACCGCGGCGCCTATACTCTGATCATTATATGGATGATGATCTGTGCTGCCGGGCAGGAAGGCGTGGTGGCTGTCCCGGTCTGTATCACGGCCATGGCGGTCTCTCTGCTGATTGCGCGGCGGGACGGAAGCAGCAGCCTGATCATGCTGCACCTTGCCATCACGATTGCGGCTTTTGTGACAGCATCGACCGCGGGGATGGGAGCGGTCCCGAATCTCTGGGTCGTCATGGCATTGGCCGGCTTTGTCCTGTTCTTTTTCCAGCCCGGGTATTTCAGTGCCCATGCGGCTGCACTGACTCTGTACATCGTATGTGCGATCCATGAATACTATCTGGGATCCGTTTTCGTCGGGTACAAAGGGAGTCTTTACAAACACCTCCTCTGTTCTGCAGTCATTCTTGTACTCACGCTGATCCTGCAGCGGATACCGAAAAAACGGGACAGTCTGACGTGCCTGTACGGGCAGGTGATGCTGATTCTGATCCTGCTTCACCATGAATGTCTCAGGGACTGTGACCTGCATCTGGTCTACGTTCTTTTCCTTGTGATCGGCAGCGCTGCCGTGTTCCTGCTCTGCGGGGAGAAGCTGAGACTTCCCGGCCGGTCCGGGAAAGAAGCTGTCCCGGCCGGAAATCAGGTTCCGGGGAATGGTATCAGTGTCGGTCTGCAGACGACGCCGGCGGACAGCAGGGAGTTCCGGATCCCGGTCCCGGGATGGCTCCTTTACGCGGTCTACCTGACGTATATGATCCTTGTCATCGATATCCCGGTGCCGGTCTGGATCAGCATCCTTCTCCTCGCCCTGGCCTGCGCCTGTGTGGGGCTCGGATTCCGGATGAAGCTTCGCTGTTTGCGCCTGTACGGGCTGGGACTTGCGATCTTTGCCTGTGTAAAGATCGCTGTCTATGATTTCGGCGATCTCAGCAGCGGCATGCGGGTCGGAGTCTTCCTTGCGGCGGGTCTTCTGGCTCTGCTGATCTCCTTTATCTATATCCGGCTGGAGAAGAAAGAAAGCAGGAATACCGGGAATGCCGGCATGCAGCAGACCCGGAGTTCCGGGCAGACCGGCATGCAGCAAAGTAAAACGCCCGGGAAGGACGGCATACAGTAAATCGAAAACTCCGGAACGCATGGAACCGGATCGGAATGCCGAATGGAAGGGAAGAAAAACGGACTTCCGGAATAGAATAATTCGCACCTTCAGAATTCGTAGAATGAGACTGTAAGAAACAGAAAGGTCTCACAGATTTGGAGGTGCGGACATGAAAGGATATTCGACGGAAGCAGGCTATATGGGATATGTAGACGGCAGGTACATCCTGTTTTCCTGTGAAAACGACTACAGAGAGTATTTTGAGGACTGACCTGAATGAACTGATCTGAATGAACTGACATGAAAAAAGAGAATGCCCTGAGTCAGATGACTCAGGGCATTGTATTTCTTCAGGGCAGCTGTCCGGCTTCCGAATTGAACGGAATCGGAAGACCTGAACCGGAAAGCCTGAACCGGGGACCGGTTTCCTCGGATCAGAGGTATTTCACTGTCTGGTCCAGAGCTTTCTTCTTCATGTGGTTTTCCAGCGGGGCGATACCTTCTGCCGGATATCCGAGAGGCATCAGGAGCACCGGGACTTCATTGTCGGGAAGGTTAAAGAGCTCTTTTGCCTTTGCAGGTTCGAAGAAATTGACCCAGCAGGAACCGACGCCGAGATCCGCCGCTTCCAGCATGATGTGGGTCGCGACGATCGACACGTCTTCTGCACCGGAGGAGACCATTTCCGCACCCGGATACAGGAAGACTTCGTCCTTGTTGTAGGTGAAGAGAAGGACAGTGGAGGCTTTGTAAGTGCAGGGCGTGAGGGTCCTGGCCTTCGCCAAGGCATCTTCACTCTGGATGACGTAGATGCGCTGCGGCTGGTTGTTCTTGGCGGTGGGGGCGACATTGCCCGCGTCGAGGATCTGCTGCAGTTTTTCCGGTTCTACCGGTTTTCCGTCGAACCCCTTTACGGAGTAACGTGCTTTCGCAAGCTCAAAAAAAGTATTCATACTGTTCTCCTGTTTTGTTACCACTCGATTTCACAGCGCTGGGGGACGCCGCCAAGATTGACGTATGCGACAGACCTGTCCGGAGAGAAGGAAACGCTGCCGTAAACATCACCGCTGAGGATGTCCATCATCATGTAATAGCTGCGGCCCACCGGATACATCTCATAGGTCGTGGTACGGCTTGAGAAGGAAATAGATTCCTTTGCAGACCAGTGCTCGACACCGTCGCCGTACACATCCCTGTAGAAGACGTAGGTGTAGGTCCCGCGGTACGGCTTGCCGGGCCAGGGCGCCACGTCGTCATGCCGCTGTCCCCACTGGGGCTCCCAGGCACCGTCGTTGCCGACCCAGTATCCGTCCGGGGTCCAGCCGTTCCGGAGCATGCAGCCGGAGGAATCCACGTAATAGTTTCCGATCCAGGTATCTGTCTTATAGGAACCGTCGGCATTGTAGTACATCCACTCACCGGACTGGAGCTGTTCCCAGCCGGCGGCGAAGGTGGTCAGGTGCATGGAAAGCATGACTGCAGCGAGCAGTAATGCAAAGACTCTTTTTTTCATGGTTTTTTCTCCTTTCAGCAACAGTACAGACCTGAGAATCAGGATCTGCAGAAACGGTATCTGCAGAAGAGGCGATATCTGCAAAAACAGTTTAACATTGTCGTTTGCAGTGCCTCAATGGTGAAAACATGACAAATCAGGAATGACAGTTCTGCCGTAAAACTGAAAGAAAAGCCCTCCCGGAATATGGTTCCGAAAAGGCTTTTCCTGTGAAGCGGTCAGAGTGTTCCCCGGCTTCAGATGTCTGCTTTCCAGATTCCGTGGAGATTGCAGCTTTCGTAAGCGGCAATCGGGGTCTCGCCTTCCGCAAGCGCGAAGACGGCAACGGGAGCCTGGCCGGGCTTCAGATCCTTCTTCTGGAAGCCCTGATTGGTCTCAAGGATGATCCACTCAATGTAGTGGGCGTCAAGCATCGGGTGTTCGACAGAGCCGACTTTGACCTTTACCAGGTTTCCTTCGACAGCGACATCCGGAATGTGTTTTTCTCTCGCTGCATCGACAGTGCCCGGAACGACCTCAACCATCGGCTCGCCGCAGCATTTGGTCGGACAGGCGGACTCTCTGAACAGGACAGCAAGTTTTCCGCAGCCTTCGCATTTATAGAATTTCATAGCAGTTTCCTCCTGTGATAATGATATTTAGCGGAATCAGATTTGCCGGTCCGCATGCTTTAATACACACGGGACCGCTTAAACTGATTATAACAGTTCAGGGGAAGTTTGGAAATATTCTCCCCTGCCGGCCCCAAAAGTGTTATTCTTTTAATGTACGGGTTCACTGGTTTTGTTCAGGAGGTCCGAATGGCAGACATCAAAGTCGGGAACATCATCGCCGCCAGAAGGAAAGAGCTCGGGATTACGCAGCTTCGTCTTGCCGAACTTATGGGGGTAAGTGAACAGGCTGTCAGGAACTGGGAAAATGGAAGTACCGAGCCGGGTAAAGGCAGATTCAGCGCCCTTTCGGACGTTCTGGGTATGCCTGAATCCGCGCTGCGCGGAGAAACGCAGTTCTACTTTGCTCCGGGAAATGTCGGGGAACATCTTTTCAGCGAAAAGCATATGTATCACTTCATCAAGAGTCATGCGAGTTCCAAAAACTGGAACAATACGCTCATGGCCCTGAAGTATGCGAAAAGCAGCCACGACGGCCAGACCCGGAAGGGGGATTTCGCGATCCCTTACATCACGCATCCGCTGAATGTTGCATGCCATGCGATATCACTGGAGATCAACGAGGATGAGGTGATCGCAACGGCACTTCTGCATGATGTATGTGAGGATTGTGATATCGCGCCGGAGGAACTGCCGGTATCGGACGAAGTCCGGGAAGCAGTCCGCCTTCTGACAAGGATTCCGATGGAGGGGGAAAGCCGGGAAGAAACGCTGGAGCGCTATTACAGCCGTCTGATCAAAAACCGCGTGGCGACGATCGTAAAGCTTCTGGATCGCTGCAACAATGTTTCGTTTATGACCTTTGCGTTTCCGGACAGCAAGATCCGGGAGTATATCGCGGAGACCCGCAGTTACGTCCTCCCGCTTCTGGAGGAAGCCCAGACCCGTTATCCCGTTTACCGGAACGCGTATTTCCTCATCAAATATCACATCGGCAGTGTGATCAATTCGATCGACGTGCTGGTAAACCGCAAGTAAAAACCGGCCGCATCAGGGAATTCCTGATGCGGCCGGTTTTTTTACGGGAATCCGGGATTATTAACGGGAATCCGGGACGTAATATGGAGCCCGGGAATCAGTTTACGGGCGCATTCTCGATCACGTCCACTACTTCTCCGATGAACATGTAGTGGATGTCCCCGTCCTTGTAGAAGGTGTCCAGGACATCCTTCGGCATGGCATCTGCGTCCATGAACTGCCGGTACATTTTACGGCAGACCAGGGTGACGGATGCCTCGGCGAAGGTCATGCTGTTCTCTACAGCCTGCGGGGTCAGACGGGTCATTCCGACCTTGTCGCAGTCCCGTCCGGAATACTTGCCGAGGATCTGAAGATCCGGAAGATATTCCTTCGGATATATGCTGACAGTGAAGTAGTCGTTTTCGTTCATGAACTCCAGTGTGTAACGGCTCTCGCGGACGTAGACGGTGGAGGAGGGCTTGTTCCACATACGGCCGATGCCGCACCAGCCGATGGTCATGGTATTGAAATGTTCCGGCGTGCCGGCGGTCAGCAGGGCCCAGTTGGTTCCGAATACCGACAGGGCATCCGGGGAAAATGCTTTCATGGATCAGGACTCCTTTCAGAAAACGGTTGTATGATGCAGGATCACCAGACGTTGACAGTCTCTGCCCTGGACCAGTCCACATTCCAGCCGGAGGCGTTGGCGTGGAAGAGGACATCGCCGCCGGCGGTCACGACGTCATTGGTGGATGCGTAGATCGTGAACTGGCTGTAGCCGTTCAGATTATAACGCGCAGTGGATCCCGCATAAGTCTCAGCATTTACATTTACCGGGATGCTGTAGATCCAGGAATTCCTGCCTGCGCCGTCTGGCCGGAACCGCCTGAAGACTGGCCCGGCACCCATCTGCCGTCTGCACCGACATAATAAGCACCGATCCAGGTATTTACAGCCATGGTGCCGTCCCCGCCGACGTAATAGTCGCCGATCCAGCGGTTTTTGGCCACTGCACCGTTTGCATCGCAGTAATACCATCTTCCATTCATGATTTCATGATACCACACTTTTCCTCAGGAGAAGAAAGCAGAACCATAATTATGCCGGGTGCGGCGGAAGATCCGCTCCATTCGGATCCTGTTGGAAGCTGCCTCTTTCCGGGAATGGTACCAGAGATCTTCGCGGTGCCGGCGGAACGCGGCAGCGCCGATTTTGTAAAAGAAATAACCCCAGATGATCAGGAGCCCTGCGGGGCTCCCGGCGAGGACCAGCATCAGCGGAGAGAGGGTCAGGCAGAACAGAAACAGGGCAGTATATTCATTGAGATTCATATCGGGGACCTCCTTCGTGATTCCGGAGCCGGATCCTTTTGCCGGCCCGCTTTGCTTTACGAAGGGATTATCCTAAATAACGGCAGCAAAACAGCGGGCTTCCGGAAGTACAAAATATGCCTCTTCCGGAAATCCGCTGTATGCGTTGTCCTGAGAATATGCTGTTTTTACGATTCTGAAACCCGTGCTCAGGAGCGGAGCGCCCGGTCACTGACCGCGTCAGTTCTCCTGAGGCTTCCTGCCATTCCGGTTTTTGCGCTCCAGGGCTTCCAGCAGCTGGCGGTGAAGCGAAAAGGAAATGTACATGACGCCGAGGAGCATGAGTGCCTGCGGAAGGATGAACAGAGCGAGCATGCCGAGAAGACCGATGAGCAGAGGGTTCCGGGTCACCCAGATGCGGATCGCCAAAATCAGGGCGAGCATGCCGAAAACCACCAGATACATATATCCGCAGATGCCGACGATCTGAAATACATTCCTGAGATTTTCATCCATTGCCGGATTCAGGAAGGTGAAGTCATAGACAAAGAACAGAAACAGTGTCAGTGTTCCGCTCCACTTCGGGGGATAATAGAGAAACACGGACCGGGGCGGCTGTACCGGGAAGCGGAGGCGCCGCAGGATCAGGAGACTGATCTCGTAGATCAGAAAGCCCTGGACCATGCCGAAAAAGACCATCGACATAATGAACATCCGTTTCATGAAGTCAAGGCTCAGCATCATTTCCGGGACAGCAGTGCCGGCTTTCTCGGAAATCAGGCTCATCTGGTTCTGCATTTCCCGGATCTCTGCGGTAAGGTCGTAGCCGAAGACGCCCGCCAGGGCAACGGTGCTGAGGACATTGAACACCGCGGAAAGGAGCATGACGATGACCAGGGTCTTTGCGCTGTCGACCTTATGGTAGATGCAGGTCCCGAAGATGAGACCCAGGAGAGCGCCGGAGATCGCGTAGAAGACGGTCAGCAGTGTGCCGAAGAGGAAGGAGAAGAGCGCCATGGCGACAAACACCGGAATACCGCTTTTCCCTCCGTATTTCGCGGAATAGGCGACCATCGGGATCGGCAGAAGGTAGACGAACAGCTCCTCAAAGAAGCCGGCTGTCTGCCGGTTCAGGAGAAGCAGAATAGCGAAGATCGCGACGATCATCGCCCCTGTGGTGATTTTCAGAGTTTTGCTGTCCATTCGGTTCATGGTTTCTTATCTCTCATGCAGTGCGCGGAAATGATAATACCGCGGTGCGCATTCTTTCTTTAAAAATGATGCGGATGACTTCAGCGCTTTTTCCGGGCGGCCCCGGCGATGGCGGTGACGGAGACCGGTAAGGAACAGGGCGGCCGCCGGGAGCCGTCATGTCCCGCATTCCGGATGGCATCCGGAAGTGTCGGGAAGACTGTTACGTGTCCGCAGGAGGCGTTGTGGATCCGGAAGCCGCAGGGGTCTGCGGAAATACAGACGGAATGCAGGCCTTTTGTGATGCGGTTCCGGTCCTTAAGAACTGTTGCAAGGAAGATACGGTATTCTTTGCCGAAAGCCTCCGGGCGGAGTGCATCGTCCCCGAAAAGTGTTTCAGTGCGGCAGCCGAGTTCCCGGAAATAACGGCAGAGCGCTGAGGGAGCGGTCCCGGCATAGCCCCGCAGGGCGATCCCCTTCCGCTCAAAATGCCGGAGCAGCGCGGCAAGCCGGACCGGACCGGCGGGCAGGCCGAGGAGAAGACAGGCATTATAGACAGCGGCAGGTCCGCAGAAGTTTTTCGAGGCCGGAAAGTCCCTGTGAAAGAGCGGGCAGTATCCGTAGTGTACCCCGTCCCAGAAGACGGTATGCTGGTTTTCGATCAGGCCCGGCGGCATATGTTTCAGTGCTTCCAGGTTTTTACGGTAGTGCAATGCCCTCCGGGCAGACGGCGCCGGCATCTGCAGCGCGGCATAGAGCAGAGCCGGAAATGATTTCAGGATCGTATATGATTTCATCAGGAGATTCCCATAAGGATGCGGCTGTCCCGCATGGCTTTTGATCCGTAATAGTCGTACTCGATCGAAGTGATGCGGGCTTCCGGGTAAGCGGCCTTCAGTTTCCGGATCACCCCCCGGCTGCCGACATGGCTTACGAGGCAGGTGAAGGGATGACAGAGAAGCACACGGTCATAACCCTTGCGGATGCCGTCGGCGGCTTCCGCAGCCACAAGCCATCCGTCTCCGATGTTGTAATCTGTGCTGATGATCCCCTGTACATAACGTTCCATCTCAGGGAAACAGGCATCACAGACAAAACCGGCGGAACGGACTTCCCGGGCAATGCGCCGCTGCAGGCGGCAGAGATACCATTCCGTGAAGCGCCAGGCTGTCTGGCGAAGATGGAAGACTGCAGCATGTCTTCGCAAATGACCTGCAGGTCTGCCGACCGCGCGGACCTTGCGTTCCGTGTATACACAGTAGATCAGGTAGTTTAAAAAGCTTCCCAGGCGGTACTCTGTATTCTGCTCCCGGAGAAACTGCTCCAGGTGCTGGTTCCCGGAAGGGGAGAATTTCGAGTAGATCTCTCCGGTGACGGTCACGCGCCGCTTCGGCGGAGAGGTGCGCCGGACCGGAAGGCTCCGGTAGGAGGCCAGGATCCTCCGCACCAGAGATACGGGCGGCGGAGTCAGGCGCCCTTGTTCCAGCGCATGGCAGAGCCGGCGTTCCCACCGGCGGTGCAGGCGGTCGGTGCTTCCCGGAACCGTCTCGCAGGGACGGGTCTGCAGGGTGAGAAGCATCAGAAGATCGCTGAAAATAATGGCGGAGACCGCGCTCCGGAGGAGCGGGAGAGTCAGACGGAACCCGCGGTGCCGTTCCAGGGAATGAGGGTTCAGACTGATCACGGGAATCTGCGGATAACCGCTGCGCCGAAGGCTGTTGATGATGGCATGATAGAGATTCCCGGCTTTACAGATCCCGCCGCTCTGGGGTTCCAGAAAAGCGATGTGATCCGGATCCGTCTCCGGGTCCTGGACCAGTGCCAGAATGTTCCCGATAATGTGGATTCCGGGGGAACAATAGTCCTGGGATACGGTCGTGAAGGTCTCCCGGGGATATTTCTCAGCGTCCGGAACCACCGCCAGCCGGTAACCGGCGGAACGGAAGGCAGCACAAAGCATGCTGCCGTGGTACGGCAGCATGTTCGGAAGATAGATCGTATGTGTCTTTCGCATTTCCGGAGTGAATTCCGCCCCTTTTGCGCGCATGGCAAACCTCCGGGTCAGGATAAATCCTGGAATCAGATGTCTCCGGGGATCAGATGAGTCCGAGCTTTGTCATTTCCGCCTTCAGGACTGCAGCGCTCTTTTCGCTCAGGCCAGCCAGCGGCAGGCGGCACGGTCCGGCGTTCAGGCCCATGTAGTTCATTGCGGCCTTGATCGGGATGGGGTTCACTTCGATAAACAGCTTTTTCATGAGCTGCAGATAGTGCAGGTGCTCTTCCAGTGCGCCCGCCGTATCACCCGCAAACCACTTCGCCGCGATCTCAGCGCTCTCTTTCGGGAGGAGGTTCGCGAAGACGGAGATGGTTCCGCTTCCGCCGGCGGCATAGATCGGGATGTTGATGTCGTCGTCACCGGAGTACATGGCGAAATCCGGCCCGCAGAACTGTGCGACTTCCATGGCGTAGCCCATGTTCCCGGAAGCTTCCTTGATGGCAACAATGTTCGGATGCTTTGAGAGCCGTTCCACGACAGAGATCGGGATGGAGCAGCCGGTGCGGCCGGGAACATTGTAGAGGATGCAGGGAATGCTGACCTTGTCCGCAGTCTCCGCAAAGTGGCGGTACATGCCTTCCTCGTTCGCCTTGTTGTAATACGGGGAGATGAGGAGCAGGGCATCAGCGCCCATTTTCTCATAATCGATGCTCTTTTTGATCTGGGTCGCGGTGCAGTTGGAGCCGGATCCCACGATAACCGGAACACGTCCCGCAACAGCCTTGATCGTGCAGGCTACGACCTCGTCGTCCTCTTCGTGAGACATGGTCGGATACTCGCCGGTGGTTCCCAGGGACAGGATCGCGGCGGTGCCGCCTTCGATCTGGCGCTCGACCAGCTTCTCCAGTGCGTCAAAATTGACGCTTCCGTCTTCCTTGAAAGGAGTGATCAGCGCTACGATACTTCCTTTGATGTTCTTGAATTCCATGAACGACCTCCTGATTATAATTATTTCGCCTTCCGCATCTCCGCTGAGCGGAGCGTGCAGGCGCGGGTGCCTTCGATGACAGCGCTGCGAAGTCCCTTTTCTTCCAGGACCCGGACCGCTGCGATGGTGGTTCCTGCGGGCGATGTGACCATGTCCTTCAGTTCTCCCGGATGCTTTCCGGTCTCGAGAACCATCTTTGCGCTGCCGAGTACAGTCTGAGCCGCGAATTTGTAGGCCTGGGCCCGGGGCATGCCGCCTTCCACCGCAGCGTCTGCCATGGCTTCAATGAACATGAATACGTAGGCAGGACCGCTGCCGCTGACACCGGTCACGACGTCAAAAAGGCTTTCCGGAACGACCTCGACCTTCCCGAAGGATGCGCAGATCTCCAGCGCGCGGGCCAGTTCTTCCTCGGTCACGTTCGTGTTGGGGGCGGCTGCCGTCATGCCGGCATTGACCATGGCGGGGGTGTTCGGCATAAGCCGTACGATCTTCACGGGCTTGTCTCCGAAGGCCTGGTTCAGGTAGTCCAGAGTACGTCCCGCGGCGATGCTGATGATCAGCTGGTCCGGACGGACCGCGTCCCGGATCTCCGCGAGCATGCCGTCGTAATACTGTGGTTTGATGGCGAATAGAAGGGTGTCTGCCTTCTCGACGACTTCCAGGTTTGACGCTGTAACGTGGATGCCGTGCTCTCCGGAGGCACGGTTTCTTCCCGATTCCAGCGGGTCAGAGCCGATGATCTCGTCCGGGGTCATAAGGCCGCTGCTTATCACACCGCCCATAATGGCGTTTGCCATATTGCCGCAGCCGATAAATCCAAGCTTCATGATGAATCCTCCTGTGCAGATATGCCGCGGGATCAAAAACCCCGCATGCGGATCTCCTCAATTTCTTCTGTACATCATACCAGTTATCGGTATCAGTTACAAATGAAAAAGATGCAGGAACATGCCGCGCTCCGGATGGAACCAGACGACCTCGTCCGCGGGGTCGGCCAGCCGTATCCCATAGACCGTGAGATAGAGTGCCAGCATCAGGAAAAGAAGGCCCCGGAATACGCGGTCCGGAAGCCGGTCCCCGAACACAAGCAGGAGAAGCGCCGGAACGGGAAGCCAGAACAGGGGATGATAGTGAAATGCGCCCTGCAGGTCTCCCGCCAGGAGGGCCCACCAGGCCCTGGTCATTCCGCAGCCGGGGCAGGAAAGGCCGAAGGCGGAACGCAGCGGGCAGACCGTGATCCCGAGCATCTGGGCGGCTCCGTAAAACAGAAGGACCGCGGCAATGGCCGCCGCTGCCGTGCGCTTTGATTTCTGCTCCATTCCGGGTACTCCTTTCCTCATTTAATGTATCCAGTGTAACATTTCCTGCCGGCATCAGGAAAACTTTTTACGGTGGTTCCGTTTCCATGCTATACTGTCATTCAGAGTAAAGGAACTGCAGGGGAGGAACCGCAATGCCCGGAATCTTCAAAAAGAAAAAACCTTCCGGAACCGGAAAAGCCGGAACTCCGAAGCTTTCGAAAAAGGATGCCCGGAAAGCAGCGCTCGCCGCGAAGGCCATGACAAAGGCGGAGTTTGGGATCGTGAAAGCCGGCATCGCCATCGCCGTTTCCAGAGCGGTGCATTCCGACAAGGCGAAGCAGCTGCTCTGCGGCGCTGTGGAACGCTTTCTGCAGCTCTGACCGGAGGAAGACAATGTCGGGATATGAAAAGAAGCTCAGGCTTCTGTACGTGCTTCGGATCCTTCTCGAAGAGACTGATGAGAACCATGTCATGAGCGTCGTCGCGATCACCGGAGAACTGGAACGACGGTACGGGATCATTGCTGACCGGAAAACGGTCTACGGGGACATCGACGCATTGACGGATGCCGGCTACGACATCGTAAAGCAGCGCGGCAGCAGCCCGGGATGCAAGCTGGTCTCCCGGGATTTTGAAGTCCCGGAGCTTAAGCTTCTGGTCGATGCGGTCCAGGCTTCAAAGTTCATCACGGAGCGGAAATCGCGGGAACTGATCGGCAAGCTTGAGAAGCTCTGCAGCAGGGCAGCGGCACAGGGGCTGCAGCGCCAGGTCTTCATCGTGAACCGGGCAAAGACTGAGAATGAGAAGATCTTTTACAGCGTGGACAGTATCCACGAGGCGATCCACCGGAACCGGGAGATCCGTTTCCGTTATTCCGAGTGGACGGTGCGGAAGGAACTCCGGCTGAAGAGGGACGGAAAACCTTATGTCGTCAGCCCCTGGGCTGTGACATGGGCGGAAGAAAACTACTACCTCATCGGATATGAGGAAGAATCCGGGAAGATCAAGCATTACCGGGTCGACAAGATGCAGGACGTGCAGATCCTTCCGAAACAGATCCGGAAAGGGGAAGAGCAGTTCCGGGATTTTGACCTGGCGGCTTTCTCGAAGAAGACCTTCGGGATGTTCGGCGGGGTGGATGCAGTGGTGCAGCTCCGGGTCGAAAACGCCCTCGCGGGCGTCATCATCGACCGCTTCGGGGACGATGTGATGCTGATTCCGGAGGATGACTCCCATTTCCACGTGAACGTCCCGGTGGCGGTGAGCCATCAGTTCTTCGGATGGGTCACGGGAATCGGTCCTGCGATGAAGATCGAGGGTCCGGAGGAGATCCGGAAACAGTATAAAGAATACCTGGCGGAGCTTGCCGCCGGATATGAAGATACGAAGTGAAAGAAGGAAAAACAGGGCAATGGTCTACAAAAAGATAGAACGGAATTCACCCTGCTGGTGCGGAAGCGGGAAAAAGTACAAATTCTGCCACAGTGATTTTGATCAGAAGCTTTTCCGCTTCGAACTGCAGGGGTACGAGATTCCGGGGCATGAGCTGATCAAGACACCGAAGGACGTTGAGGGGATCAGAAAAAGTGCAGTCATCAACGTGGCGGTGCTGGATGAGATCGGGGAAAAGATCTGTGCGGGCATGAACACCCAGGAAATCGACGACATCGTCGCGGAGACGACCCGGAAAATGGGCGGGATACCGGCGGATCTCAACTATCAGGGTTTCCCGAAGAGCGTCTGTACTTCCATCAACAATGAAGTCTGCCACGGCATCCCGTCGAAGGACATTATCCTGCGGGAGGGCGACATCATCAACGTGGACTGCTCCACGATCCTGGACGGTTATTTCAGCGATTCCTCCCGGATGTACTGCATCGGGGAAGTGACACCGGAAAAGAAGCGGCTGGTCGACGTCACGAAGGAGTGCGTCGAGGTCGGCCTGAAGGCAGTGAAACCGTGGACCCCCATCGGGGACATGGGGAATGCGGTGCATGAACACGCAGTGAAAAACGGGTACTCCGTGGTCCGCGAGATCGGCGGGCACGGCTGCGGAAAGGCATTCCACGAGGAGCCCTGGGTCGGCTACCTGCCGGAGCCGGGCACCGGAATGCTGATGGTCCCGGGAATGGTATTCACCATAGAGCCCATGGTCAATATGGGAAAGCCGGATATCTTTACGGATGATAAAAACGGCTGGACCGTTTATACCGAGGACGGACTTCCCTCGGCCCAGTGGGAAATAGAAGTTCTTGTCACAGAGGACGGCGCAGAGGTGCTGTCCTGGTAACCGGATCTGTTCGCGGAAGGAGAAACAGAAAATGACACGCAGAGAAAAGATGATCGCCATTCTTCAGAAATATCTCCCGGATGGTTTTACCGCAGATACCTTCTGGATCGCGGACGATATCCCGGTATCGAAGGTCGACGGAGCCCGGAAAGCCTATGCGGACGGAGTCCGCTATGAGGATGTGCTTGCCCTGACGGACGAAACGATCTTCGGAGGAGCCCAGCGGGGCATCGTTTTTACCGAGGACGGCTACTATATGAACGGGCGGAAGGGCATCACTCGCTATTCTGCGCGCAATCCGAAGGGCGAGAGCAGTCTGTATGACGAAGAGAGCCTTCTGGAGCTCCTTCAGAAGCTGGACGAGGCGGACGCCTACGGGGCTGACGGCGTGAAGAAGAAAGACTCCGGCGGCCTGTTTGATTCCATGGTCAACGCTATCAGCGACGCCATCGATGACGTGATCGAGGGTGCGGAAGAGGACAAGAAAGAGGATGCCGGCGGGGAAGAAGAGGCGGAGGAACTCACGGATGAAGAGTTTGCCGCGCTGATAGATGAATGTGAAGCTTATTTCAAGAAGCAGCGGGTCGCCATCCGGAAGGCTCTGTCCTGCACGGACGACGAATTCCCGGAGGCGCTGGACATCATCCTGGACGTTCTGGCGGAGAGCGAGGACTTTAGTGACGCGACAGATTATACCTACGAGGAACTGGTGGATTCTTTTGCCGATGAAGCGGACGAGGCCGGCGAAGACGCACCGGATTTCAGTATGTCGGAAGAGACGGATATCCTGAATGAGGCTCTGGAAAATGCGGTCGATGACCTCGACCGGGCGGTCGGCGCTGAGAGAGTCTCGGAAATCGTCGAATCTTCGCGCGAAGTCCTGGAGGACCATGTGGACCGCATCCGCGAAGTGCTCGTTTTCCTGAAGGGCTTCAAGGAGGAGGAAGAGTAACGTGACACCCGAAGAAAGAAACCAGAGGATTCACGGGACCCTGGAAATGCTCATGCAGGATTACCGGGGAGGCCGCACCATTGACGAGATCAAGACCTTTTTCCATCCGGATAAGGAGGCCGTGATCGAGGTGCTGAACAAGCTTCAGCGCATCATTTTCCCCGGATATTTCCGGAACAAGACCTTCCGGGTATATACGGTCCGGAATAACGTCAGCATGCTTCTCGAGGACACCGTCTACAATCTGATCAAGCAGATCGCCATCGTTCTGCGCTATCAGCGGCAGAACGAAGGAAAAGAAGTAGACACTCCGGAGATCATGCAGGAGATCAACGAAGAGGCGGAGGACCTGACCTTCCGGTTTCTGGAGACCATCCCCCGGATCCGCGAGTACCTGGATACCGACGTGCAGGCGGAGTATGACGGCGACCCGGCGGCCTTCTCGAAGGACGAGGTCATCATCTGCTACCCGGGTATGTACGCGATCATTGTGTACCGCATCGCCCATGAGCTTTATGAACTGAAGATCCCGCTGCTTCCGCGCATCATGACCGAGTATGCCCACAGCATCACCGGTATCGACATCAACCCGGGAGCGACCATCGGAAAGTACTTCTTCATTGACCACGGTACCGGTATTGTCATCGGAGAGACGACTCTGATCGGCGAGCATGTGAAGCTGTATCAGGGTGTCACCCTCGGCGCGCTGTCCACCCGCGGCGGACAGCGTCTTAAGAGCGTGCGGCGGCATCCCACCATCGAGGACAACTGCACCATCTATTCCGGTGCGTCGATCCTCGGCGGAGATACCATCATCGGAAAAGGCGCCGTCATCGGAGGCAACTGCTTCATTACGACTCCGGTTCCGCCCGGCGCCCGTGTCAGCATCAAAAACCAGGAGATGCATCTCATGGTCACCCGTCCCGGCGAAGAAGAGCATGTGAATGACGGAGAGGGCAAGCTGGACGCGGACGCGACCTGGTTCTGATCACCGGCAGACCCGTCAGGGACTGCCGGAGAAATAATAAATTCAGGGGGGTAACTATGAACGAAAAACCAAATACAAACGGAGCGGGAGCAAAAGCGCCGAACGGAAGGGCACTTCTGCCCATCGCGGTATTCCTGGTCCTGTATCTCGGAACCGGCATCTATTTTGAGTACATCCGGCCGATCGAAGGGCAGATGGGTTTCTATATCATGTCTGTCGTCGTGGCGTTCCTGCTGGCGCTGATCGTGGCGTTCGTACAGAATCCGTCGCTGGATTTTGACCAGAAGATCCATGTCTGTGCCCAGGGCATCGGAGACGACAACATCACCATCATGCTGTTCATCTTCCTGCTGGCGGGCGCTTTCAGCGGAATCGCGAAACAGGCCGGCGGCGCCCAGAGTACGGCGAACATGATGCTGTCCTTCATTCCGAAGGCCTTCGTGGTTCCGGGACTCTTTGTCATCGGAAGTTTTATTTCCATGGCGATGGGTACCAGTGTCGGCACGATCTCTGTCCTGGTTCCGATCGCGGCGGAGATCGCGAGTTCCGGCGCGGCCTCAGGTCCGCTCTGTGTGGCATCTGTCGTCGGCGGAGCAATGTTCGGCGACAACCTCTCTTTCATTTCCGACACCACCATCGCGGCGACGAAGACCCAGGGCGTCCTCATGAAGGACAAGTTCCGGGAGAACTTTCTGATCGCATTGCCGGCGGCCCTGGCGACGATCATCCTGCTGGCACTGATCTCTATGGGCAGCGGCAAGGCTGAGGTCGCGCAGTATGAATACAGCGTGGTCCAGGCAGCGCCTTACTTTATCGTCATCATTCTGGCAGTCGTCGGCATCAACGTGTTTATCGTTCTGGGCGTCGGCATCGTCCTGTTCCTGATCGCAGGTGCGTTCACCGGAACGCTGGACTATGTCTCCGCAT
Organism: uncultured Lachnospiraceae bacterium; assembly: GCA_902793685.1. Classification (GTDB taxonomy): domain Bacteria; phylum Bacillota; class Clostridia; order Lachnospirales; family Lachnospiraceae; genus Moryella. The sequence continues at coordinate 22,763 of CADBEN010000015.1, read as the reverse complement.
TCACGGCCATGGGCAACGGAACCAACGGTATGTTCGAGACGATGATCGTCACGATCCTGGTCGCATCCATCGGCGCCCTGATCCGGGAGAACGGCGGTTTTGAGGCGATCCTGGAGTTTATCCGGAAGCGCACCACAAGCCGGCGCGGCGGAATGATCGGTATCTGCTTCCTGACGGCGGCGATGGACATCGCGACAGCGAACAACACGGTCGCCATTGTTATGGCGGCGCCCATCGCCCGGACCATCACCGAAGAATACGGGATCGAGCCCAGAAAGACGGCATCCCTGCTGGATACCTGTTCCTGCATTATGCAGGGCATCATCCCCTACGGTGCACAGCTTCTGATCGCGGCAGGCCTGAGCGGCCTCGGCGCCATGCAGATCATTCCGTTCCTGTTCTATCCGTACATGCTTGCAGTCTGTGTGGCTGTATCTGTCATGATGGACGGAAAGAAGGAGAAGGCCTGACTTAGAGTCAGAAGAGGATCGTGTTTTTTAAAACAATACGGGGTGCTGCCGAAGCAGCACCCCGATTATTTTTCAGTGGGATAAGACCTCACTGAGATAAACGCTGGTTCCTGATATAATTACTTTACGTAGTTTACGAGCACGTAAGCACGCTGGCGGGTAAGTTCTGCAGCCTGGAGATAATAAACCATCGGATACATGCTTCCGCCCTGGAAACCGGCTGCTGCAGCCGCCGCCTGTGCTTCCTTGGAATTGATCCATGCGACCTCGTCCCTGGTCAGGGCAGCCATCTGATCCGCAGGAAGCGTGAGCTTCAGGTAAGTCCACATGTAGTTCAGGACATTGTCCCAGACCTTGTATTTCTGTTCTGCAAGCTCGTTAAGTTCCGTCTGGCTGAGATCGGCGTTCTGCAGCTGGTAATCGATGGTTGCGGAATAATCTTCCAGCCATACCAGGTCTTCCTTCATGTGAGCGCTGATGGAATAGCTGGTGAAGCCTTCCTGCTGTGCTTCGTTGTACAACCCGTAGCAGGGCAGGACCATCACGCTGCCGGAAGAGAGGACCGGTTCAGCCCAGGAACGGTATCCTTCGGGAAGGGACGAGACCGGCTTGCCCGGGAGATAGAAGAGGATCCGGTCCGGATTTTCCAGTCCGTAGACTCCCGTATAATCATAAAGGACACCGTCGATAATCTCCTGAGTCCCGGGGGTCTTCATGTAGGAAATGCTTTCAAGCTTCGCTGCGTAGGTGTAATCGTCGACCTTTACCGGTGCGCTGAACTTGCCGGTAAACGTGCTGGAATGGATCGTTCCGTCCGGATAGCCCACACCATTGTCTCCCAAATCTGCGTCGTGGAAGGTGCCGGAGAAGGTCCCGTCCGGCATGATTCCCAGCATGGTCTCCCAGGCGCCGACACCGCTGGAGAAGGAGAATTCAAGGCCCTTCAGGTCAGCATAGGAGAAGTTCTGCGCCGCAAAGGCGGCGGAAGCGGAAAGAATCGTGAGTGCGGCAGCTGCTGCTGCAGCAGTCAGCATGCGGAGAACAGATTTCTTCATTGCGATGTACCTCCTTGGTTTTGGATGGTTCCTGAAGATCAAAAACGATATCCCGGCGCGCAAACTCCACCGGCGGAATATAATTCAGTATAGCACGCAGAACTAAGTTAGTCTGAAATAAGACAATTAAGATTTATCTCAGTGGGAGAAGACCCCCACTGAGATAAACGCTCCGCGGGGATGCGCACGCGCGCGATGCGGTAAGAGTTGCCTGACGGCAACCCGCGCGCGGCGCGCAAGTCCCGCGAGCGGGACTTGAATGAGAGGTACAGACCATGATCGAAGTGGAGATCAAACTGCCGCTGAGACGGCAGGAAAAAACAGAAGAAACGGGCCGGATCGCTGAAGTGCTCTGCAGCATGGGTTTCCGCAAGGCTGCCCGCTTCCGTCAGCGGGACACATATTTTGACAATGAAGCCGGGGAAATCCGGGGAGGAGGCAAAGCCCTGCGGATCCGGGAAACAGAGGATCTGATGAAGGGCATTGTCACTGCGGAACTGAATTTCAAGGGACCGCGGATGGATCAGGTCAGCATGACCCGGCAGGAACTGGAGACGGAAGTCGGGCAGGCGGAGACCGGACGGCGGATCCTTGCAGCCCTCGGGTTTTCCCCGGTCCTGCCGGAGGTCGTCAAAGAGCGGACGGAATACCGTCGGGAAGAGATCACGGCTGCCTTAGACCGGGTCGAGGGTCTGGGGGATTTCCTGGAGCTGGAGATCATGGCGGACGAGGAAACAGAAAACGGGAAGGTTTTACAGAAGCTGGAGGAGCTTCTCGGAGAACTGGGATATCAGATGGGCGACACCGTGACGAGATCCTATTTAAGTATGCTACAGCAGGGAAGGAGAACAGAATGAGAATCAGACAGAAAGCAGCGGTAATTATGGCAATGCTGATGCTCTGCGGGTGCGGCGGTACAAGCAGCCAGGCTGTGAAAACCACACCGGCACCGGAGACTGCGCAGGCAACAGAGGCGACGAGCACAGAAGAGACCGGCACAGCAGCGGAAACTACTCAGGAAGAAGCAACTGCCCTTGCGGGAGAGGAGGCCGGAAAAATGCCCGAATCTTTTGAGATCCATTTTCAGCTGCAGGAAGACAAGGTCCTGGATGAGAACCGGGAATTGAAGCAGGAATACCAGGAGCTTTTTCAGACGGGCGAGAAAAAGATCAAGACCTACGGACTCGCATATTTTGAGACCCCGGAGATGACGTTCCTGAATGAGGGCTGGATCAACCGTGTGCGCATGAAGGAAGGAAAAGCCGCAAAAGGCTTTGAACTGACTTACAAAAAGCGGTATCCGGTGCCGGATGATGATATCGGCGCTGCTATGCAGCGCGCAGAATCGGAAGGTTTCGACCTGTCAGGAGAAGTCTGGGAACCGGAGATCGAATGGAATTACATCGGAATGACACTGAGTCTTTCTACGGAGAGAACCGGTGACGCGGAAGGATGCGATGGAATCGAGGATCTGAAGTCCGCGGACGCGGTGGAAATGCTGAAGCAGAATATGCCGCAGGAAGAGAAGAACTGGAAATCAGAGAACTGGGGCATTGAGCAGATGGAAACCGCACAGATGGCGGGCCCTGTCTTTTTCCGGCGCTATACAGGAAAATACCTTGGAAAGAAGGTGCAGATCGAGATCTGGACCGTTCCTGAACCGGGTTCCGGGGAAGAGCTCTTTATAACAGAGCTTGCCTTCAAAGAGGACGCTTTCCCTGCAGCGTCTGCAGGACGCGAGGAAATGAAAGAAGGCCTTGAAGAACTGGACATCCTGTTGCCCGATGATTCTCTGAAGACCAGCCGGATCCTTAACGGATATTTTGCAAAGCCGTGATAGTTTTCTCCTGTATCGGAGCAGTTTAACTTGGTCGGAGATGGGACTCCGGTCAAGTTAAACCCATTGACTAAGTAGGCAAATGGGATTAATGTAAAATTCTGAAGACAGTATCCGGAATGCCGGTTCTGTGGAGGAATTTTGCCTATGAATATCACACAGATCAAATACGTCCTGGAGGTCGCGCGTTCTTCCTCGATCCGGGAAGCGGCGACGAAGCTTTTCATTTCCCAGCCTGCGCTTTCCGCCAGTATCAAGGAGCTGGAGGAAGAACTGGGGATCCTGATCTTTGAGCGGACCAATAAGGGGATCACCGTCACGGACAGTGGAAGAGAGTTCCTGAACTATGCGAAAAAGGCTGCCGCCCAGTATGAGATCCTGGAGGACCGGTATCTGTCCAGGGACCGCGGAAAAGAGCACTTTTCCGTGTCCGCGCAGCATTACAACATCGCCATCCGGGCATTCTCAGAGGTGATCCGGAGAAGCGATCCGGAAAAATATGTGTTTTCCATCCATGAGACGAAGACCATGGAGGTCCTGGAAGACGTCCGGAGCCTGAAAAGCGAGGTCGGGATCATCTCCTTTTCGGGCGCCAGCGAGAAGATCATCAAGAAACTGATCCGGGAATACGGGCTGGAGTTTACCCCGCTCATGCAGAGAGAGACCTATGCCTACGTATGGAAAGGACATCCCTTTGCGGAGAGGACCGAGATCTCGATTGAGGAGCTGTCGGACTATCCATGCATCCTGTTTGACCAGAGCGACGACAGCAACTTTTATCTCCCGGAAGAAGCCATGGCCGACTATGATTTCAAAAAGCTGATCAAGTCGGACGACCGGGCCACCACGATGGAGCTGATCGCAGAGCTCCACGGTTATTCCATCGGTTCCGGGATGCTTTCCGGGGACGATGCACTCCTGCAGGGGCTGGTCTCGATCAAGCTGAAGGAAGAGGATCCGCTGATCATCGGCTACATCGTCAGAAAAGGCAGCGCGATGTCCGCATACGGGGAAATATATGTGGAAGAACTGCTGAAATTCAAGGAACTGGAAGACTGAAACAGCAAGAAGCGGAATCGAATACAGTGGCTGAAGACAGGCGCCGCGCCGGTTGATTTCATTCAACCGGCGCGGCGTTTTTGTCCCGTCAAGTCCGGGGTCATGCACCGGCGAGTGTTTTCGTAAACGGCCTCCCGCTGCAATAACCGCTGCTTTTCACGGACGATCAGAGCAAACGATTTTTCGGGAAAAACGGTGGATGTTAAGATAGGAATCACAAAAATTGCTGACGCCGGCAGGATCAGGATTACAAAATTCCGGCACAGGCAGGAGCAGGAGGGAAAATATGAAAAAGAAAAATCAGGTTTGGCTGCTGAATGGTCTGCTGGCCGCAGGAATTGCCGCAATGGCTCTTACGGGATGCGGATCCGCAAAGGAGGCGGCTCCTCAGACACAGGAACAGGCTAAGACGCAGGAACAGGCTCAGACAGAGCAGCAGGCGCAGGAGCAGAGTTCGCAGGAAACAAAGGCGGAGGATGCCGGAAAAATCTACCGGACACTGGAGGAGATCCAGAAGAGCGGTACCGTAAACATCGGTGTTTTCTCAGACAAGAACCCCTTTGGATATGTGGATGAAAACGGCGTTTATCAGGGATATGATGTGTACTTTGCCGAAAGGATCGGAAAGGATCTGGGCGTTGAGATCAATTATGTTTCCACGGAAGCAGCAAACAGAGTTGAATATCTTGAGACCGGGAAGGTCGACATTATCCTCGCGAACTTCACCGTAACTGAGGAAAGAGCCGAGAAAGTCGATTTTGCCCTTCCCTATATGAATGTGGCCCTCGGCGTGGTGTCTCCGGAGGATCGGGTGATCACGGATCTCTCCCAGATCACGGCCGATGACCAGGTGATCGTAATCTCAGGAACGACGGCGGAGACCTATCTTGAAAAGAACAATCCGGAGATCAGGCTTCAGAAATTCGATACCTATGCATCGGCCAAGACTTCCTTTGAGAACGGAACAGGCGCTGCATGGGCAAATGACAATACCGAGGTGATCGCGTACGCCATCGAAAATCCGGGCTATGTGGTGGGCATTCCCTCCCTGGGAAGCCAGGATACCATTGCCCCGGCGGTCTCCAAGGGGAACGCTTCCCTGCTGGAATGGCTGAATGAGGAGATCGTGAAGCTTGGAGAGGAACAGTTCTTCCACGCGGCCTACGACGCGACGCTGACGGAGACCTACGGAGCGGATTACAGGGAGACCCTTGTGGTGGAAGGCGGAAAGGCCGGCGAAGCGGCTGCGGCCGGAAGCGCTGCGGCGGAGGAGGCAGCGGAGATCGTCCCGGGCAACGGAGAGACCATTAAGATCGCGGCATCCCCGGTTCCTCACGCGGAGATCTTGGCAAAGGCAGCGGAGATCCTCAAAGAATACGACTACAATCTGGATGTCGTGGAGTTTGAAGATTATGTCCAGCCGAATCTCGTGGTGGAATCCGGAGAGTTTGACGCAAATTACATGCAGCATATTCCGTACCTGAACAGCTTTAATGATGAGCAGGGAACCCATCTTGTGGATGCGGGGGATATTCACTATGAGCCCTTCGGTATCTATCCGGGAACCAAAGCCAGTCTGGATGACATTGCGGAAGGAGACCATATCGCGATCCCGAATGATACGACCAATGAGGCGAGAGCACTTCTGCTGCTGCAGGACAACGGGATCATCACTCTGAAGGACGGGGCAGGACTGACTGCCACAGTCAATGACATTGCGGAAAATCCGTATAAGATCGAATTCGTGGAACTGGAGGCAGCGCAGGTCGCCCGCGTGGTCAAGGAAGTGGAGTTCGTGGTCCTGAACGGAAACTACGCCCTGGAGGCAGGGTATTCCGTGGGCAGAGATTCCATTGCCTATGAGGGAAGCGACTCGATCGCCGCGAAGACCTACGTCAATATCATTGCGGTTTACGAGGGAAATGAGAACAGCGATAAGATCCGCGCGCTGGTCTCGGTGCTGCGCTCCGATGAGATCAGGAAGTTTATTGAAGACACCTATGACGGGGCAGTCGTGTTTTTTGAAAAGTAAGAAGGGTACGGGCGGGAGGATCTCCGGATCCTCCGCCCGTTTTGAAAGCGGAGAAAAAATGAGTGTAATTGAGATCAGACATCTGTCCAAACGGTTTACGGTCGACGGGCATACGCTGGAAGCGCTGAGGGATATCAGCCTGACCGTTGAGAAAGGGGAGATCTACGGGATCATCGGCATGTCCGGGGCAGGGAAAAGCACATTGGTCCGCTCCGTCAATTATCTGGAAAAACCGTCGGACGGGATCGTTCTGGTGGACGGCGTCGATCTCGGCAGCCTGACGGAGCGGGAACTTCGGAAAAAGCGCCGTGAGATCGGCATGATTTTCCAGAACTTCAATCTTCTGGAGCAGAGAAACGTGATCGGAAACATCTGCTTTCCGCTGGAGATCACCGGGGTGAAGAAAAAAGTGGCGCGGGACCGCGCGCGGGAACTTCTGCGGCTTGTCAATCTGGAGGACAAGGAGACCGCTTATCCTTCCCAGCTGTCCGGCGGTCAGAAGCAGAGAGTCGCCATTGCCAGAGCACTGGCGACAGAGCCCCGGATCCTGCTTTGCGACGAGGCGACGAGCGCCCTGGATCCGCAGACGACGAAAGCGATCCTTGATCTCCTGAAGGAAATACATGAAAAGCTGGGGATCACCATCCTTATCATCACGCATCAGATGTCGGTGGTCACGGAGATCTGTCAGAAGGTCGCCATTATTGACGGCGGCCGTCTGGTGGAAGAGGGCGATGTGGGAGAGATCTTTGCGTCTCCGAGATCCGATGCTGCCCGGGAACTGATCTCCTCGCTTCCGGAAGGGATCCGGAAAAACAGGCCGCCGGAGAGCGTACAGAAGAGGTATCCATGGAAGAGCGGCCCCGGGGAGGTGAAATATGAATGAACAGGTTATCGGCATGCTGATCGAAGGGACCCGGGATACCCTGTATATGACCTTCGGATCCGTGATCATCGGATATCTGGCCGGTCTTCCGCTGGGGATCCTTTTATATACCACAGGAGAGAACGGGCTTGCCCCGAACCGGGTCATTTACCGGGCGGGGGATTTTGTCTGCAATATCATCCGCAGCATTCCCTTTCTGATCCTTCTCATTCTGCTGATCCCCTTCACCCGGCTGATCGTCGGAAAAAGCTACGGATCCACAGCGACCATTGTCCCGCTGGTCGTCTGCGCGGCACCCTACATCGCGAGGGTGGTGGAATCCGCCCTGAACGAGGTGGATGCCGGTGTCATTGAAGCGGCAAAGTCGATGGGCGCGGACAATGTCCAGATCATCTTCAAAGTACTTCTCACGGAGGCAAGGACCGCCCTGATCACCGGGTTTACCATTACGACCGGTCTCCTTCTGGGATACTCCGCCATGTCCGGAACCGTCGGCGGGGGCGGACTGGGAGATATCGCCGTGAGATACGGATATTACCGCTGGCAGACAGACATCATGTTCATTACCGTGATTCTGCTGATCGTTATTTTCCAGATCATCCAGATGACGGGAACCTTCATCGCTGTCAGGCAGGACCACAGGAAACGGAAGGAAGCAAAAGGATGAACTGGGAAGTCATACATTCCTACCTGCCAAGATACATTGATGCCTTCCGGCTCACCGTCAGGACGGGCCTGATCGGGATCGGGATCGCCCTGATCCTGGGGATCGTCTGTGCTTTTTTCATGCATTTCCGGATCCCGGGATTTTCACAGATCGCAGGGATCTATGTGGAGCTGTTCCGGAACACCCCGCTGCTGGTGCAGCTGTTTTTTATCTATTTCGGACTTCCGAAGGCGGGAATCAGGATCCCCGCGGAGATCTGCGGTTTTGTGGGGCTCGGGTTGCTCGGGGGCAGTTATATGGCGGAAGGCTTCAGAAGCGGGCTGGATGCAGTGTCCCCGGCCCAGACGGAAAGTGCCCTGGCGCTCGGCATGACGGAAACGCAGCTGTTTTTTTACGTCATTCTCCCGGAAGCTTTTTCCCTGAGCGCCCCGGCCATCGTGGCCAATGTGATTTTCCTCCTGAAAGAGACCAGCGTGTTTTCCGCAATCAGCCTGATGGACCTGATGTTTACGGCGAAGGATCTGATCGGACTTTACTATAATACGACGGAAGCGCTGTTTCTTCTGGTGGTTTTTTATGCCGTTATGCTGCTTCCGGTCTCCATGCTGGGAAGTCTCCTCGAAAAGAAAGTACGATATAAAATGTTTGGAGCATAAAAAGATGGGATTTGAAGTTCTGTTGAAGGGAAGCAATCTGATCCGGCTGCTGCAGGGACTTCTGACAGCGCTGAAGATCAGCATGATCTCCGTGGGGATCAGCATTGCCGCCGGCGTTGTTCTGGGGAGTCTCATGGCATTGAAAAAACCGGCGGTCACCGTCATCACGCGCATTTATCTGGAATTTGTCCGGATCATGCCGCAGATGGTGCTTCTGTTCCTGGTATATTTCGGCACCACGAAAGCGCTGGGGATCAATATGACGGCGCAGACAGCGTCCATTATTGTCTTTTCGCTCTGGGGAACTGCGGAGATGGCGGATCAGGTCCGGGGCGCGCTGACAGGTATTCCTGCGATCCAGTATGAGAGCAGCCTTTCCCTGGGGCTCACCACCGCCCAGACCTATATCCATGTGATCATTCCCCAGATCATCCGGAGAATGCTTCCCCTTTCCATCAACCTCATCACCCGGATGATCAAGACCACCAGCCTGGTAATGATGATCGGCATCGTCGAGGTGCTGAAGGTGGGGCAGCAGATCATTGAAGCGAACCGGAAAAGCTCGCCCAATGCGGCTTTCGGTGTGTACGCGGCAGTGTTTCTTCTTTATTTTGCCGTCTGCTGGCCTGTCAGCATGCTCTCAAAATATCTGGAAACAAGGTGGGAGAACTAAAATGGAGGAAATCCTCAGAATTCAGAATCTGTCCAAACGATACGGGGACATGCCGGTACTGGACCATGTGGACCTGAGCGTAAAAAAGGGCGAGGTCGTTGTGATCGTAGGTCCTTCCGGCTGCGGAAAGAGCACCTTTCTCCGGTGTATGAACGCGCTGGAAGAGATTCAGGAGGGAAAGGTGCTTCTGGACGGCGAACTGATCAATCCCTGCAGGGGAAAGCTGAACCTGGTGCGGCAGCGGATCGGAATGGTCTTTCAGAGCTATGAGCTGTTTCCGCATAAAACCGTGCTGCAGAATATGACTCTGGCCCCGGTCAGGGTAAAAAAGAAGGATCGCAGAGAGGCGGAAGAAGAAGCGCGGGAGATGCTGGAAAGGGTCGGTCTTCTGTCAAGAAAGGACAGCTACCCTCGTCAGCTGTCCGGAGGACAGAAACAGAGAGTCGCCATTGTGCGGGCTCTGATGATGCATCCGGAGGTCCTTCTGCTGGATGAGATCACGGCCGCGCTGGATCCCGAGATGGTCCGGGAGGTGCTGGAGGTGGTGATCGCCCTTGCCAGAGAGGGAAGGACCATGGTGATCGTAACCCATGAAATGGCCTTTGCCAGAGCAGTGGCGGACCGGATGATATTCATCGACGGGGGCAGGATCATTGAAGAGGGTGATCCGGAGAGTTTTTTTGAACATCCTCAGACGGAGCGCTTGAAAAAGTTCCTGAAATCCTTCTCCTACAGCAGAGAATGATGATCCGCGGGCAAAGCAGGGGCCGGTCCTGCAATAACCTCCGCTTATCACGGACGATCAGGGCAAACGATTTTTCAGACAAATACGCAGGTGGTAGGATAGAACCACAGAAAGGGAAAAACATAGAGGAACAGACAAGAGGGGATTATCCGAAAAGAGAGGAAGAAGAGGAGGATACGATGAGCGAATACAGATTTGAGACCTTACAGCTTCATGTAGGACAGGAACAGGCGGATCCGGCGACCGATGCGCGTGCCGTCCCGATCTATCAGACCACATCTTATGTTTTCCACAACAGCAAACATGCGGCGGACCGGTTCGGCCTGGCCGATGCGGGAAATATCTACGGAAGACTGACGAACTCCACCCAGGATGTTCTGGAAAAGAGACTCGCAGCTCTGGAAGGCGGAAGCGCAGCCCTGGCTCTTGCCTCCGGCGCGGCAGCGATCTCCTACACCATCGAAGCTCTGGCAGCCAACGGCGGCCACATCGTGGCACAGAAGACCATCTACGGCGGCAGCTACAATCTTCTGGCCCACACCCTTCCCCAGTACGGGATCACGACGACCTTCGTGGATGCCCACAACCTGGAGGAAGTGGAAGCGGCCATTCAGGACAACACCCGGGCGATCTACCTTGAGACCCTCGGAAATCCGAACAGCGATATCCCGGACATTGACGCAGTCGCCGACATCGCCCACAGGCACGGACTTCCGGTGGTGGTCGACAATACCTTCGGAACGCCTTACCTGATCCGGCCCATTGAACACGGCGCGGACATCGTAGTCCATTCCGCGACCAAGTTCATCGGCGGACACGGCACCACCCTCGGCGGCATAATCGTCGAATCCGGAAAGTTCAACTGGAAAGCCAGCGGGAAGTATCCGAACATCGCTGATCCGAATCCCAGCTATCACGGCATCTCCTTCTATGACGCTGTCGGAGCGGCTGCATTCGTGACCTACATCCGGGCCATCCTTCTGAGAGATACCGGAGCGACGATCTCCCCATTCAACGCATTCCTTCTTCTGCAGGGTGTGGAAACCCTCTCCCTGAGACTGGAGCGCCATGCGGAGAACACGAAGAAGGTCGTGGAGTATCTGAAGAATCATCCGAAGGTTGAAAAGGTGAATCACCCGTCTCTGCCGGATCATCCGGACCATGCGCTTTACGAGAAGTATTTCCCGAACGGCGGCGCATCCATCTTTACCTTTGAGGTCAAGGGTGGACAGGACGAAGCCTGGAAGTTCATCGACAATCTGAAGATCTTCTCCCTGCTGGCAAACGTGGCGGACGTGAAGAGCCTGGTGATCCATCCGGCATCCACGACCCATTCCCAGCTGTCGGAAGAGGAACTTCTGGACCAGGGAATCAGGAGAAACACCATCCGCCTCTCCATCGGGACGGAGCACATCGACGACATTATCGCGGATCTCGAGAACGGATTCGCAGCGATCTGAATATCAGCATACAGAGGGAGGACAGAACAATGGCAAAGATCTATAAGGGAGCAACAGAACTGATCGGGAATACCCCGCTGGTCGAGGTCGTAAATATTGAGAAGCAGCTTGGACTGGAGGCAACGATCCTGGTAAAGCTGGAATACTTTAATCCTGCAGGAAGCGTCAAGGACCGTATCGCGAAGGCCATGATCGAGGATGCGGAAGCTAAGGGTCTTCTGAAGGAGGGATCTGTCATCATTGAACCCACCTCGGGCAACACCGGTATAGGCCTCGCCTCCATCGCAGCCGCTAAGGGCTACCGGATCATCCTGACGATGCCGGAGACCATGAGCGTGGAGCGCAGAAACATTCTGAAGGCGTACGGCGCTGAACTGGTCCTGACGGAAGGCGCCAAGGGCATGAAGGGTGCCATCGCAAAGGCGGAAGAGCTGGCGAAGGAGATTCCGGGCAGCTTCATTCCCGGACAGTTCGTAAACCCGGCAAACCCGGCGATCCACAAGGCAACGACAGGCCCGGAGATCTGGAAGGACACGGACGGAAAGGTCGATATCTTTATCGCAGGCGTCGGCACCGGCGGAACGGTCACCGGCACCGGAGAGTATCTGAAGGAGCAGAATCCGGCGGTCAAGGTAGTTGCGCTGGAGCCGGAGGATTCCCCGGTCCTCTCCGAGGGAAGAAGCGGCGCACATAAGATCCAGGGGATCGGCGCCGGCTTTGTCCCGGACGTCCTGAACACCAAGGTCTATGACGAGGTTTTCAAGGCGCCCAACCAGAAAGCCTTCGAGACTGCAAAGCTTCTGGCAAAGAAGGAGGGCATCTCCGTCGGTATTTCCTCCGGCGCAGCCCTCTACGGTGCCATTGAGCTGGCCAAGAGACCTGAAAACAAAGGAAAAGTGATCGTGGCGCTGCTGCCTGACAGCGGAGACCGCTACTATTCCACCGCACTGTTCACCGAATAAGCCATGGCGCTTATCGGTTAAACCGTGCAGCTGCCAGCAGATCCTCTTGCGGCTGGTTCCTGAAAAGAACCATTGTTCCTCTTCGGAATCAGCCGCCCTCTCGCATTCCCGGATCCAGGATCCTTTCATCTGGGATTATGGGTTCTTTCAGGATTCGGAATCCTTTCATTCGGGATTCCGGATCCTTTTTACATTACTGGATCAGATCGCTGAGGCGTTTGCTGTAGAAGAAGTCGTGGGTCAGTTTGTCATATTCCGCCCACATGGGAAGGGTCGCGCAGTCCTTGGCCTTCGGGCACGGTTCCGCGCAGTCTGCCAGACAGGCCACCGGGGCCAGAGGCCCCTCCATGAGCTCCAGCACCTCGCCGATATTGTACTGTTCCGGTTTCCGGCACAGCTTGTAACCGCCGCCCTTTCCGCTGGCGCCGATCAGAAGGGCGCCGGCGACCATGTCCTTGACGATGATCTCAAGGTATTTCTTGGAGATCCCCTGCCGTTCCGCCACGTCCTTCAGCGGGATGAATTTTCCGTTATCGTTTTCAGCAAGATCGATCAGGACACGGATGGCATACCTTCCTCTTGTAGAAATCATAGTGCGCCGCCTTTCATCATTGTTGCTTTTGACCGCCGGAGCTTTTACAGGTCCGGGATTTTCCCCTATTATACAGTAGGCGAATAGGTAAATCAAGCCTTAAAACCTATTGACATAGTAGGTAAATGTATATATAATTCGCATTGAGCTGATCAAAAGAAAACAGCAATGATCCGCAAAAAGGAAAGGATCCCTGAAAAGGAGCAGATCCGCAGAAAGGAGCAGTTCCATATGATTTACGCAGACAACGCCGCCACTACAAAGATGAGCCCGGCGGCGATCCGGACAATGACCGCCATGATGGAGGAGGTCTGGGGGAATCCCTCCAGTCTCTACGGCCATGGACAGAAAGCAAAGGAAGCGCTGGAAGAGGCCAGAGAAACGGTCGCGGCAGTGATCGGAGCACAGCCGCAGGAGATCATCTTCACCTCCGGCGGAAGCGAGGCCGACAATCAGGCGATCCTCTCCGCAGCAGCCCTTGGGAAAAAGAAGGGGAAGATGCACATCATCTCCACTGCCTTTGAACATCACGCAGTGCTGCACACGCTGGAAAAGCTGAGAAAAGAAGGCTTCGACATCACCCTCCTGGACGTTCATGAAAACGGGATCGTCCTTCCGGAGGAGGTCGCGGCTGCCATCCGGGAAGATACCTGTCTCGTCACCATCATGTTCGCGAATAATGAGATCGGCACGATCCAGCCCATCCGGGAGATCGGCGCGGTCTGCCGCGAAAAGAAGGTCCTCTTCCACACGGACGCGGTCCAGGCCATCGGACACCTCCCGGTCAATGTGGCGGACGACAACATCGACATGCTGTCCTCTTCCGCCCATAAGTTCCACGGGCCGAAGGGCGTGGGATTCCTCTATGTGAGAAAGGGCGTTCCGATCACGAACCTCATCGAGGGCGGCGCACAGGAGCGCGGAAAGCGCGCAGGCACCGAGAATGTGCCCGGCATCTGCGCCATGGCCACGGCTCTGAAGGAGATCAGCGCGAAGATGGAGGAGAACACCGAGTATGTCACGAAGCTCAGGAACCGCCTGATCGACGGCCTTTCCGAGATCCCGCACTCCGCCCTGAACGGAGACCGGGAGAAGCGTCTTCCGGGAAATGTGAATTTCTGCTTCGAGGGAATTGAGGGAGAGTCCCTGCTCCTGCTTCTGGACGACAAGGGGATCCAGGCATCCTCCGGCAGTGCATGCACGTCCGGGTCTCTGGATCCGAGCCATGTCCTGCTTGCCATCGGCAGAGTGCACGATGTGGCCCACGGTTCTCTCCGGCTGAGCATCATGGAAGAGAACACCGAGGCAGAGGTGGACGAGATCATCCGCGCGGTGAAGGATGTTGTGGAATATCTCCGCAGCTTCTCTCCGGTCTGGAGAGACCTGATGTCCGGAAAAGCAAAGTTTATTCTTTAAGGAGGCAGTCAAATGGCTTTATACAGTGAGAAAGTAATGGATCATTTCCGGAATCCCCGGAATGTCGGTGTGATCGAAGATGCGAACGGGATCGGAGAAGTCGGCAATGCGAAGTGCGGCGACATCATGAAGATGTATCTGAAGATCGAGGACGATATCGTCCAGGACGTAAAGTTTGAGACCTTCGGCTGCGGCAGCGCCATCGCTTCCAGCTCCATGGCGACGGAACTGATCAAGGGAAAGCCGGTGGCGGATGCCATGAAACTGACCAACAAGGCAGTGGCGGAGGCGCTGGACGGTCTGCCCGCGTACAAGATGCACTGTTCCGTGCTGGCGGAGGAGGCAATCCAGTCCGCGCTGCAGGATTATGAGAAGAGAACGGGAAAGACCATTCCCAAGGCGGAATAAGCTGAAAGTATTGGTAGGAATGTCCGGAGGGGTGGACAGCGCCGTCGCGGCGTATCTGCTTCAGCAGGCGGGGCACGAGGTGTCCGGAGTCACCCTGCGGACATGGGTGTCGGAAGATGGAAAAGAAAGCCGCTGCTGCGAGATCGATGACGCGAGAAAGACTGCCTGGAAGCTGCATATACCCTATTACGCGCTGAACTGCATTTCCGAGTTTCAGAGATCCGTCATCGATCCTTTCGTCCGGGACTATCTCGGCGGGATCACTCCGAATCCCTGTGTTTTCTGCAACCGGGAGATCAAGTGGGAAAAACTCCTCTATGCCGCGAAGGTCATGAAGGCGGATTATGTGGCGACGGGCCACTACGCTTCCATTGTGCGGAAGCCGAATGGAAGATACACCGTGAAGAAGGCCCGGCACGCGGAAAAGGATCAGACTTACATGCTGTACCGTCTGAGCCAGGAGCAGCTGGCGGCAACGGTGATGCCGCTGGGTGATCTTACGAAGGACCAGGTGCGGGAGATCGCGGCGCAGGCGGGGCTTCCGTCGGCGGCAAAGCCGGATTCGCAGGAGCTCTGTTTTGTTCCGGACGGAAATTACGCAGAGTATATTGAGAAGCAGGCAGGGGAGAAAGTCCCCGGCGAAGGTTTTTTCGTCGACGGGGAAGGGAACATCCTCGGAAAGCACCGGGGGATTATCCACTATACTGTAGGGCAGCGAAAAGGGCTCGGGCTTCCGCTGGGATACCCCGCATATATCCGGGAGATCCGCGCGGACCGGAATGAGATCGTGGTAGGAGACGAAGCATCCCTGTACAGTAAGGAACTCTGCTGCGGCAGCCTGAATTTCCTGAGCATTCCCACGCCAAAGGCGGGAGAAAAGATACCCTGTGCGGTGAAAGTGCGTTATCACCACGGCGCCCAGGCGGCATGTCTCGAAATGCTGGACGCAGAAAGGGCAAAAATAACATTCGGCGGACCGGTGAGAGCAGCTGCTCCCGGCCAGTCCGCCGTGTTTTACGATGAAGAGGATTGTGTGATCGGAGGCGGGATCATTCTCCCGAAGCGCTGAGAAGCGAACGGGAAAGACCGTTCCCCGGGAGGCCTGAATCTCAGAACTGTACAGTGATGCAGGTCCCCTTTCCGAGGTCGCTGTCCACAGAGATCTTCGCCTCGTGGATCTCCGCAATATGTTTTACGATCGCAAGGCCAAGGCCGGTCCCTCCGGTTTCCCGGGACCGGCTTTTGTCGACCCTGTAAAAGCGCTCGAAGATCCGCTCCTGATCCTCCTTCGGGATGCCGATGCCGCTGTCCTGCACGGAGAGGAAGGGGCGGCCGTGTTTCTGTCCGGTCCGGACCAGGATGGTTCCGTTTTCGCGGTTGTACTGGATGGCGTTCTGGATCAGGTTTTCGATGAGCTCCTTCAGAAGGTCGCGGTCCGCAGTCACGATGGCGGAGCTGCCCTCGCAGGAGAGGGTCAGATGCCGTTTTTCCGCGCTGACGGAAAGATTCCCGCAGCATTCCTCCGCCAGAGAGTGGAGGTCGATGTTTCTGAACTTCCTGGGGATCTCCTGGTGATCCAGCTCGGACAGGCGGATGATGTCGTTGATCAGGGACAGGAGACGGTCCGCGTTGTGGCGGATCTGTTCCGCCATATGGGTCACCTGGTCCCCGCCGGCGAGACCGGTCTCGATGAGCTCCGCATAGCCGGAGATGGCAGTCAGGGGCGTCTTCAGTTCGTGGGAGACATTGGCAGTGAAGTCCTGACGGAGCGAAGCCGATTCCAGGATGTTTTCATGCTGGGCACGGATCTTGTCGGCAAAGGGCTGCAGCTCCGGGTAGACCAGGGACTCAATGGGGCCGTCCAGGTTTTCCGCCATCACGTTCAGGGGCTTCAGGAGCTGGGTGGTCAGAAGATTGCCGAGAAGGACGCAGACCACCAGAAAGACCGCGCTGATGCCGGCGATGACCGGCAGGGCGCGGACAAAAACACTGGTGATGGAGCTGGCTTCGGTGGAGGTCCTGAGAATGGTCCCGTCCTCCAGGAGCAGCGCGCAGTAGAAGGTATTGAGATTGAAGGTGTCGGAGCGGCGCACGCTCTCGCCGGATCCGTGCAGGATGGCGTCGCGGATCTCCGGGCGGTCCAGATGATTCGGGAGGCCGGAAACATCGGCCCCGTTGTCATAGAGGACGGTGCCGTCCGAGGAGATCCAGGTGATTCTGGGATTGTCGCGCTTCAGCTCCTCCAGCGCGGTGTTTTCCGTGTAGGAGCTGCCATCCCCCGCGCCGGCATGGGCGGACTGGAAGACGCCGGTGTCAGCCAGAAGTCGTGTATAAAGGGCCAGGTCCTGCTTGACCCGGGTCTGGAACAGGCTGTAGTACACCAGGGTAATGCCGATGGTGGCGGAGAGGACCGCGATCAGGGTGATCAGGGTGAGCCCGCGGTTGATCTTCTGTTTCATGCCAGTACGTATCCTACATTTCTCACGGTGCCGATCCGGCCTCCGCTGGGGCCGAGCTTCTGCCGCAGCGTCTTGATGTGCATGTCCACGGTGCGGGTCTCTCCTTCATAGTCCGTGTCCCAGACGCTCTGCATGATGGCTTCGCGGGACAGGACAGCGGGGGAATTGACCATCAGGAGACGAAGCAGTTCATATTCCTTATAGGTAAGCTCCACCGGCGTCTCTCCGGCGAACACGGTGTGACGCTCCTGGTCCATCCGGATCTCACCGATCTCCAGAAGCTTCGGCGTGTTCTCCGCGGTGCGCCTTAAGAGGGCCCGGATCCGGGAGAGGAGCTCCATGACGGAAAAAGGCTTCCGGATATAATCGTCCGCGCCGCTGTCCAGCCCCTTCACCAGGTCCATCTCCGTGGTCCGGGCAGTCACCATGATCACGGGGATCTTCGCGGTCAGCGGAGTTTTCCGGATCTGCCGTATGATCGCGAAGCCGTCCTGATCCGGAAGCATGAGGTCCAGAAGCACCAGGTCCGGAAGGATGTCTTCCATGCGGGAGAAAAATGCAGAGGCCCGGTCGAAGGCCGCCACGGTATAATTGCTGTTTTTCAGGGCGATGGTCTCGATCTCCCGGATGCCGGGGTCGTCTTCGACGATGTAGATGAGTGCCATGGGACTCCTTTCTTCCGGCCGCCGTGATCCGGCCGTTACCGGGCCGGCGGAGGTTCAGCCGCTGCATTCCGGCGGGAACATAAGTCAGCGGGGGTTCAGTCGGGCTCGTTCTGACCGGAGAGGGCGTAGGCAATGTTGATGGCATGGTCGGAGCAGCGCTCCAGGTCGTTGATCATGTCGGTGAAAAGGACGCCGGCCACAGGATCGCAGCGTTCCTCCATAAGGCGTTCGATGTGGGCGTTCTCACAGCTGGTCTGCAGATCGTCCACGGCCTGTTCCAGCCGGTCCGCTTCCGGAAGATCCCGGTAGTTTTCGTCCGAGAAGATCCGGAGGGCGAAGTCGATGGAACGGAGCGACGCTTCGGCCAGGGTCTTCAGCTCTTCCCGGGCGGTGTCGGACATGGAAGCCTTCCGCTCCTTGTAGGCGGCCTCATATTCCGCGATGTTCTCCGCATAGTCGGAGATCCGCTCCATGTCAGAGGATACCAGCATGAGCTGGGACAGGCGGTTGACTTCGCTTCGGGAATAATCCATGGAACGGAAGGAGATCAGCCGGTCCTGGATCTTTTCCGTCAGGATGTCCACGGTGTCTTCCCGCTCCAGGACCTCCTCCGCGAGACGATCATCCAGCTCGAAGAAGCAGCGGACCGCGTCCGCCAGGCTGTCCCGGGCAATCTTTCCCATGCGGATCAGCTCCAGCTTTGCCTGCTGGATCGCCACGGAGGAAGGCAGATCGCCGGTCTCCACGAGATAGCGGAGCTTCCGGTCTTCCACTGCGCGGTTCTCCTCCGGAAGCACCGGGATCACCTTCCGGGACATGGCCACGATGGCTTCCGCAAAGGGGAATTCCAGGATCACCGACAGGATCGCGAAGATCGTGTGGGTGTTTGCCACCTGGTGGCCGATGTCGCCCGGCGTGAGGTTGCAGATCATCTCCGTGAAGCCCGGGAAGACATGGATCAGGACCAGCATCAGGGCGGCGCGGATCAGGTTGAACAGAAGGTTCAGCACGGCGCTCCGCTTGCCGTTCCGGTTGGTGGTCAGAGACGCCAGAAGGTTCGGGGTGACGGAGCCGATGGCGGCGCCGATCACCAGATATACAGTCATATGATAGCTGATAAGCCCCTGGACTGCAAAGGTCTGAAAAATGACGACGGAGGAAGAGGAACTCTGCAGCAGCGCGGTAAAAAGCACACCGAAGAGAACCGCCGCGGCAGGATTCTCCAGAGTCGACAGGAAAGAGATGAATGCCTTGCTCTGAGAGAGCGGGACGATGGCGGACTTGATGACCGAGATCCCGAAGAACAGCATTCCGAAGCCGAGGATGACGGTCCCGATGTGTTTGACGGTGCTGTTTTTTACAAACAGCTGGATCACCGCGCCGGTGAAGAGGATCAGGGGGGCGTAGGCGCCCAGGTTGAAAGCTGTGATCTGGGCGGTGACGGTGGTACCGATGTTGGCGCCCATGACCACGCCGATGGCCTGGGACAGCGTCATCAGACCGGAGTTGACAAAGCTGATGACCATCATGTCCGTGGCGGAGGAACTCTGGACCAGAAGGGTCACCAGGACCCCGACGATCACCGCGACAAAGCGGTTCGCGGTGGCGCGCTCCAGAATGGAGCGAAGCTTATTGCCGGCGGCCAGCTTGAGACCGGAGGACATCATACTCATTCCGTACAGAAACAGGCCTACACCGCCAAGCAGCGTAAAAAATTCGAATACAGTCATAAAAAAGCTCCTTATTCATTCTTCAAAGACTGTTGGTATCGTAGCACAGCCCTGTAAAAGGAATGAGGAGCGCTATGTAAAAACTATGTAAAGTAAGGGTCGCGAAGCGGCCCGAGTCTGAGGTGCTGAACGACAGCGCGGGGCCGCGAAGGGGCCCGACAGCTCAGAGCATTTCGATCAGCCGGTCGACATCGTCCGCCTGCGTTGCCCAGCTGGTGGCGATGCGCATGATCACATGGCTGTCGCCGACGTTTTCCCAGAACCCCATCTCCACCGCCTCAGACAGCGCGGCGGCCCGTTCTTTCGTGAGGGTGATGAATATCTGGTTGGTGGGGGACGGGAAGGCAAAGGAATAGCCCTTCTCCGCCAGCGCCCTGCGGATCCGGTCTGCAGCGTCGATGGCGTTCCTGCCGATCTTCCCGTACAGGTCATCGGTAAAGAGGGTTTCAAACTGGATGCCCGCAACGAAGCCCTTGGCCAGCAGGGCTCCGTTCTGCTTGATCATGGTGAAGAGGTGGGGGATGAAGTCATGCTTCGGGATGACCACAGCCTCCCCGAAGAGGGCCCCGCACTTGGTACCGCCGATATAGAAGGCATCGCAGAGGGCGGCAAGGTCCGGAAGCGTCACGTCGTTTTCCGGGCAGGCCAGGGCGTAGGCCAGTCTCGCACCGTCCACGTACAGAGAAATTCCGCCGGTACGGCATACTTCGCGGATCTCCCGGAGCTCCGCAAGGGAATACAGGGTGCCGAATTCCGTGGGCTGGGAGAGATAGACCATTCCGGGCATCACCATGTGCTCGTGGTTTGCGTCCGCCCAATAGCTGTCAAGACAGCTCCGGATGGCAGCAGCCGTGAGCTTTCCGTCCTTCTGCGGGAGCGTCAGGACCTTGTGGCCGCCGAACTCTATGGCGCCGGCCTCGTGCACGCTGACGTGGCCGCTCTCTGCCGCGATCACCCCCTGATAGGGGCGAAGCATCGTGCCGATCATGACGGCGTTGGTCTGGGTGCCGCCCACCAGGAAATACACGTCCGCTTCCGGGGCATTGCAGGCGGCGCGGATCTTCGCCCTTGCCGCCTCGGAGAAGGTGTCCGTTCCGTAGCCGGCGGAATGCACCATGTTCATCTCGGTCAGGCGCGCAAGGATCGCCGGATGCGCGCCCGCCATGTAGTCTGAAGAAAAATACAGTCTGTTCTTGCGGTTCATTTTTGCGTCCTTTCCTGACGTCGTGACTGGTCAAAAGAAATATTTCGTAAGATCCCCGGTATTTCTCCGGGGCTGCCTGAAAATCACTGGCAGAAATCCTCCAAAAATTATACCCTAAAGGGTGTGGAAATGATATAAAAGAGCAGACTGCACCCGAAAGGGTATGAGAAAGCCGGACCGCCGTACCTGCATGCGGTCAGCGAATTCCAGCGGAGGGTTTTATTATGATCAGAAAAGCAGCGGCATCGGACATTGACGCGGTGGAGAAGATCTACGACGAACTGCATCAGGCAGAGGAAGAGGGGACCACCACCATCGGCTGGCTCCGGGGCATCTACCCGGTCCGGGCGACTGCGGAGGCAGCCCTTGGTCGCGGGGATCTGTTTGTCCTGGAAGAGGACGGAGAGATCCTCGGGGCCGGGATCATCAACCGCATCCAGGTCGATGTCTATGCGGGAGCGCCCTGGGAGCACGAAGTGCCGGAGGACCAGGTCTGCGTCCTGCATACCCTTGTCATTTCTCCGCGCGCCAAACGGAGAGGACTCGGAAGAAAGTTCGCCGGTTTTTATGAAGCCTATGCCGCGGAAACCGGCTGCACGGAGCTGCGGATCGACACGAATGAGAGGAACCTGCCGGCCCGGGCCATGTACAGAAGCCTCGGATACCGGGAGATCGACGTCGTTCCGACGGTGTTCAACGGGATCCCCGGCGTGAATCTCGTACTTTTGGAAAAGTGGATCGGCTGATGGAAGTCCCCTGCCGGGCGACCCTTTGATCCGGTCCCGGTGATATGCTTGGTACAACAAAGAGGATATCTCAGCGGTGGCGGTCTCCCGCTGAGACAGAGCATTCAGAAAGAGAGGTGCAGAGATGTACGGAGCAATCGCAGGAGACATGATCGGATCGGTGTATGAATTCAACAGCATCAAGACCACGGAGTTTCCTCTGTTCAGCAGAAGATCTCATTTTACGGACGACACGGTGATGACTGTCGCAGTGGCAGAGGCACTGATGGAGACGGCGGATCTTTCCGACCTGGCAGCGGTCCGGGCAGCTGTTGTGAAGTCCATGCAGAGATGGGGCAGAAAGTACCACGACGCAGGCTTCGGCGGCACCTTTTACCACTGGCTGGACAAGCGGGACCCGCAGCCTTACGGCAGTTTCGGAAACGGTTCCGCCATGCGGGTCTCTTCCGTGGGATGGCTCGCGGACGATGCTGACCAGGTGAAGGAGCTGGCGCGGGCGACGGCGGACGTCACCCATGACCATCCGGAAGGTGTGAAGGGAGCCCAGGCGACGGCGGCTGCAATCTATATGGCCCGGAAGGGAAAGACGAAGGATGAGATCCGGAAGGTCATCGAGGACGAGTACGGGTATGACTTCTCCGGAAGCCTTGCAGAGATCCGGCCCCACTATCACTTTGAGGTGAGCTGTCAGAAGTCTGTCCCGGAAGCCATCCGGTGTTTCTTTGAAGGAGACAGCTACGAGAGCGTCGTCCGGAACGCGGTGTCCCTCGGGGGCGATGCGGACACCCAGGCAGCCATCGCGGGGGCCATCGCGGAGGCGTATTACGGGATCCCGGAGGAGATTGTGAAGGAAGCCAGGAACCGGCTGCCGGAGGACATGCGGTCAGTGGCGGACGCCTTCACCGCGCAGAAGACTGCGCTGACATAACACATCGCTTCCTGGTGAAGCCTCACACGAATAAATTCGCGTGCTTCCATTGCCGCTTTAGGCGGCGGACTGAATGACGGCGGATACGCCTGTAACTCAGGAAGCGCGGAAAC
>CADBEN010000014.1 GCA_902793685.1 uncultured Lachnospiraceae bacterium | reverse complement strand
CGGAGAATATACCTACACAGTGAGCGAGACCGGAACGGTCGCAGGTGTCACAAATGACAAAGATGCGGCAGGAAAGACTGTCACGGTTACTGTCGTTGATAACGGCGACGGAACTCTGACGGCGACGCCTACCTCTACTGATGATGAACCGCTGACCTTTACGAACACCTACTCTGTCGAGCCGACCACAGCGGAATTCCCGGTCGAGAAGATCATGAGCAAGGCCGTAGAGAGCATGACTGGTCCTGAAGACTGGAGCTACGACATCGAGGTGGCTGCAGAAGACGGAGCACCGGAAGCGAAAACGATGACCGGAACCGTGACCAAGGCAGCGCCCAAGGCAACATTTGGCGGCTTCAGCTTCACGGCACCGGGAACCTACAAGTACACGGTGACTGAGACCGGATCTGTCAAGGGCGTTACCAATGATCCTGAGGCTGAAACCGGTAAGACTGTTACTGTCAATGTCACTGACAATGGAGACGGAACGCTGACAGCATCTCCGTCCTCCGCCGAGAAGAACCCGCTGACCTTCACGAACACCTATGATATCGAGCCGACCGAAATTACGCTCGAGGTCACCAAGGAACTTAAGGGACGTGACTGGGAGGAAGGCGAGACCTACGAGTTCGAGCTTCTCGACGAGTCCGGTGAACCGCTTGGAACGGCTTCCGCAAGCAACGCAAACCCGGTCGCAGCATTTGCTCCGATCACGTACACGGCAAAAGATCTTGAAAAGGGTAAGTTCACCTATACCATCAGGGAGATCGAGCCTGACCAGAAGGGTGAGCCGTACTGCTACGTAACCTACGATGAGCATGAAGTCACCGCCACCGTTACCCTGACCGACAACGGCGACGGAACGATGAGCGCGAAGACGAACTACACAGGCGAAACGACCTTTACCAACATCTACGAGGATACGACTTACACCGTGACGAAGGTCTGGGACGATGCAGACAACAGGCTGCAGATCCGCCCGGATACGCTCACCATCATGGTCTACGGAATGGTTTCCGGAGACACGCTGTTCGAACAGGAAGTTACCCTGAACGCGGATAACAACTGGACGCTCACGCTTGAGAACCTGCCTGCGAAGTACAACGGTTATGAGATCGAGTACTACGCGGAAGAGACCAGCGACGTCACAGGCTACACCAAGTCCACGGCAAGCGATGCCGAGAGAGCTGACGAGGGCCTGATCTTCGTCAACACCACCGACACCGGCGACCTGAGCATCAAGAAGTACGTGAACTCCGCGACGAAGGAATTCGACAAGGACGACACGAAGGATTATCAGTTCACAGTCACCGTTGAATCTGACGATGACAGAACTTTCTCGAAGGATGTTGTCTTCTACACTGCCAAGGCAAACAGCAGCGACGGAAAGACCACCGGAACGATCACCTTCAGGAACGGCGAGGCGAAGTTCACGCTGCACTCGGATGAGATCGTCAGGATCGTCGGACTGCCGGCAGGCGCGACCTACAAGGTCGAGGAATCTGTCGATGCATCCACGAACTATGATCCGGTATTCTTCAACAACGAAGGAACCATCCTGAACGGAAAGACCCAGTACGTGAGCTACATCAACCGCGAGCTGGATGAGCGGACCCTGAAGATCATCAAGAAGTGGGAAGATGGAGAAGACCGCGACGGATTCCGTCCGGACAAGATCAAGGTCAACGTCTATAAGGTACAGGGCGAGGAAGAAAAGCTGTATGCGGAAAATGTTGAACTGACCGCAGAGAACAGCTGGACTGAGCTCTTCAACCTCGACGGCTACGACGCAGTGGCGACCGTTGCCGACGCAACTAAGACCAATGCAAACGCAAGCGCAAGCAGTGCCTACACCACGAAGGCAAGCGCATCGACCGCAAGCTCCAGCTCCGCAAGCTTCTCGGATGCAGCAGTTACAGATGCGTTCGATGAGGATGGCGTTCTTAAGGACGGTACGATCTTCGACGACCTGTTCACCGTTGTGAAGGATGCTGTTAAGGAAGCGGCAGGCAAGATCGGAACGCTCTTCGGTATCGACGACGACACGGAGATCAGCTTCCGCGTCGAAGAGACGGAAGTCCCGGATTACTACGACGTGACTTACGACGATTACGATACCGAGACCCACGAGCTGACCTTTACCAACACCCACGAGCTGATGAGCCCGGTGTGGATCGATCCGCCGGTGAAGAAGATCATCTCGGTGATCAGAGGCACCATCACGACGGCTGAGACCTTCACCTTCCGGATGACCGGACTGGACGGAACCACAGAGTTCCCGGCAGGCGCGACGCTCTACGCGGACGCCGACGGAAATCCGTACATGGAGCTCACCATCACCGGCGAAGGCTCTGAGGAGTTCGGCAAGATCGAGTACGATAAGGCCGGAACCTATAAGTACAGGATCAGCGAGGTCAAGGGAAGCGCAGGCTACTACACCTACTCCACCGACACCTACGAGATCACGGCGGAAGTGAAGGTCGAGGGCGGAAAGCTTGTCGAGAATGTCACCGTCGTGAAGAACGGCAGTGACAAGATCTACACCATCAAGACCAGCGACGGCGTCGGCGGAGATGTCCTTGGCATCGAGTTCGTCAACACCTACGACAGAACCAACCGCGGAGGCGGTGGCAACAGTGGTGGTGGCGGCGGACGCCGCGGACACACCCCGTCCACTCCGGTGGAGCCCGGTTCTCCGGTGCTTCCGGAGGTTCCGGTGCCGGGCGCACTGCCGAAGACCGGTGAGTCTTCCGGCAAGGCAGTCCCGATGCTCTTCGCGATGCTCGCCATGTTCGGAGCGCTGTTCGGCTTCAGGAAGCGCGACGAGGACGACGAGGAGTAAAGGCATTCAGTAAAAAACAGATGGCCGGACCGCCGGAAACGGCGGCCCGGACCGGATGAAGGAAGCTGATGCGGGCACCCCGGATCGGGGGGCAAAGAAACAAAACAGAATCAAAGAAACAAAACGAGGCACGGCCCCGGGAGAGATCCCGGGGCCGTGCTTTTTTGATGTTATTAATGAGCAATATACGCAATAGATCGTCTTGAATTTAATTACTTGATGAAAAACAGGATTGTTTGCGTATATTAACATGAATATTTCTGAACTGTTTTGTGTCGTTTCCCCTGCCTTGACCTCTCCGGAAAACTTTGGTTGGGATGTTTTGTTCATATTTTGTGCCGCTTAAGGGTTGCAAATCTGTAATAAATGATATAAGTTAAATTAAGGTATGTTTAAATAGGCAAATAATCTTCATGAATTAATTAACTTAATGAAATTCATCGGGCAGGTTTTGAGTAAGATCGGCATCACGGTATGGCAGAAAGGGATGAAGTATTAGGAATGAAAGTGATCATACTGGATCGGGATAACCAGAAACTGGAATTTTTGAAGTCCGCGGTTCTCAAGGCAAGGCCGGATGCATCAGTCCGTCTGTTTCAGGATACGGACAGGCTTCTGGAAGCGGTAAGGGACCTGGTCCCGGACGTCGCGTTTCTCCGGATCGAGATGGAACCGCTGAACGGCATCATCCTGGGCCGCGTCCTTAGCGGAATGTTCCCGAAGCTGAACCTGATCTTCATGGCGGACAGCAATCAGTACGCGGCGGATGCCATCAAGCTCCGCCCCAGCGGGTATCTTTCAGAGCCGATCACCGAGGAGATCATCGGGGAAGAGCTTTCCCGGCTGCGGTATGAACCGGGCCCGAAGACACGGATCAAGCTTCTGGAGAACCAGGAGGTCATGGCAGGAGAAAAAATCCTGGATTTCAAATACAGCAAGACCAGGACCCTGATGAAATACCTGATTGTCCGGAACGGCACAGTTTTCAGCACAGACGAGATCGAGCAGTACCTCTGGCAGGGGGACAGGAACCACAAGTCTTATCTCCGGAACATCCTTGCGGACCTCTCATCTTCCCTGAAGGCGGCGGGCTGCGAGGACGTACTGATCCGAAGGCGCGGCCAGGTGGGCATCAACATGAATGTAGTGAGGAAAGAAGCATGAGAGATACAGGAAAAACACGGCGGAGATGCAGGTCCGGGACATGGCCTGCGGCATGCCGCGGTCCGGGGAGCTGCCGAAGCCCGGCGCGGCTCCGATGTCCGGGAAGCATAAATAATAAAGATCCCGGACAGGTTCGGGACTCTTTGCCTCCCTGAGGCTCGAGAAGGGGAAAGCAGGATTTAAAAGGAATCAGGAATTCCATGATACGGAGGGAATATGAACAGATACAGACAATTCAAACGGTGTCTTGCATCTGCACTCAGCGCCATGATGCTGGTCACCGGTCTTCCGGTCAACACGTTTGCAGCACCGGATGTGGATCAGAAGATTACCATTGATATTGAAAAAACGTGGCAGGACGGTAACAACGCCGAGGGGAAACGGCCTGCAAGTGTTGTTGTGCAGCTGAAGAACGGGGATGAAGTCGTCCAGACTCTTACCATTACCCCGGATGAAGAAGGAAACTGGAAGGGCTCCTTCGAGGATGTACCGAGATATGACAGCGAAGGCAAAGAGATCAAGTACACTGTGCAGGAAGTCCCTGTGCCCGGATATGATGATGTGGAAATCATTCAGGGTGAAATCGAGGACGATTATAAGTATCCTGCGACGATCTCCGACGCAGTCCTGGATGTGGCAACGAGTTCAAAGGCCACGGTAGATGTGACCGGAGGCTCAGACTGGCATATTCAGCCGGGACTGCAGACAGACTGGATCGAAGCTACTCAGGCAGTGTTTAATCCTGGAAAGCTGGCTATCAGCAAAGCAACTTTCCAGGAATACGACAAGGACGGGAACCGGGTTGCCGCAAACTCCGGCGATTCGCGTTTCAAAAAAAACGGGTCCAGTATCTCGTTTAATCCGGATACAAAAATTTACCCGAATCTTAACACATTAAAGAATGCACTGGTAGAAACAGACCACTATTATACGCTGACATTTCCTGATGCCGTAACGATCCTGGACGGAACATCAACTGGAAGTACGCTTCCAGTAGTTATGACGGTCTCCAATGTCAGTATTTATAAGATTAACCAGGGAACC
This sequence comes from uncultured Lachnospiraceae bacterium, assembly GCA_902793685.1. Taxonomy (GTDB): domain Bacteria; phylum Bacillota; class Clostridia; order Lachnospirales; family Lachnospiraceae; genus Moryella. The sequence goes on along the minus strand of CADBEN010000014.1, from coordinate 48,476 downwards.
GGCCAGGTTATCATGAAAGAAAACGGCCAACACAACCTCGAGGCCGGACCCGGCGGCGGCGGAATCGGCGGTATTTCCATGGACATGAATTTTAAAGTCCCTGGGGTCACTTCCGGCCAGACCCTGTTGTCTTTTGTAGATCTTGACGTAACTGCCGGGAAAAACGCAGGCGGAAGGCAGGAGAGTATATATCTTCTGGAAGGAATCGAAGATACCTTCTATACACTGCCGCTGAAGGGTACAAATCCTACAAAGGTTACCTATACAGCGTTTAAGCAGCAGGAGGATGGAAGCGTCCGCGCTTATGCACTTGATCAGGATACGCCGTATAGCTTAAACTCCGGATTAGTGGCAAGAGCGAATCTCAGTGAGGAAGGATTTAACATCCGCTGGACCGGTTATAGCTGCGGAACAGGTATATGTACGGAGATTAAGCCCTTTGCCCTGAAGACTACAGTGAATGATCTGACAGCCGGAGGTACCGGAGGCACCATTTCTGAGCAGGGTGAATGGAGATACAGAAACTATGGTGAGCCGAAGGTGATCACCATGACTCCGAATACAGGCTATCATATCCAGACGATCAAGATCGACGGAAAGGAGATAGATCTTTCCGGGCTTGAAGAAAGTGGAGAACTGACAGTCGAGAAGACGGGATGGACCGGAAATGGCCGGACAGGTGTTGAGAATATTACTTTCTACCAGCGAGAAAAAGGCGTTGTAGATGTATATCTCCCGGCGCAGTATTATGCCATTAATGCACATGCAGCGACCCGTACTGACCACTGGATCGACGTACAGTATACACCGAACGGCGTGGCGCAGAACTATACGGTCAAAAATACGCTGGACTGGGATATCGTAGGCACGAAGACCTGGATTGCCGGAGACACGAAGCACGTTGCGAACGAGGCTCTGGCTCTGAACCTGTATCAGATTGACGAATCCGGAAATAGAACTGAGTATGAGTATGACAAGGATACGAGACTCAGCTGGGACGGTAACATCTTCACCATTAAGGACGTTCCGAAATACGATGAAGACGGCAAAGCGTATAAGTATGAGATCGAAGAGGGAAGCGTCGCAGGGTTTACCACGACCTATCTGGACAAAGACGGTGACGGCAATTTCTTCGATATCGTAAACACGTTGAATCAGGAGATGATCACGGTCCAGGGAAAGAAGACCTGGAACGACGGCGGAAAGTATCAGCATAACAATGCTGAGGAACTGATCGTCAAACTGAGCAGGTCCTCACTTATTGACGGACAGAACGTCAGAGAGGATTTGGATCTTGTGCCGGCCTGGACAGGGGACACTTATAAGTTTGAAAACCTGCCCAGATATAATGACGAGCGCTACGAATACAAGTACTCGGTCTCTGAGGAGGTAAAGAAGCCGACCTATCTGGAAGAGGGAGATTATTATGAGTCCCGTCCTGACAGTACCGGGAGAAACTTTGTTAACACCCTGAGAGGCAGCACTTCATTCTCAGGTACTAAGACCTGGAAGGAAGGCGAAAGCGCGAGGCAGCACGACAACAGCACGGATGTCACTCTGGTCCTGTACCGGGAGAGCGAGACGGTCAAGAAGGGACAGGCCGGCGGCGGTTCGTACGCAGTTTCCTGGAATGGAAATACCTATTCATATTCCGGACTTCCGAAGTATGACAGCTCCGGCTATCCGTATACCTATTCTGTAAGAGAGAGCCAAGTCGCGGGCAAGTATGCGAATGTCGCGGATTACGACATCTACTACGACGATGCGGCGGAGCCCTGGGACAGAACGGATTACACCATCACCGGTAAAGATATCACCAACACCCGTACAGAGACCATCGACGTGTCCGGTGAAAAGATCTGGGTGGACAAGGATCCGGACAAGACCCATGAAAATGAGACGGAAGTCTCATTGACCCTGTATCGGATGAGCAAAAAGCCGGGGGCTCAGAAGGAAGAGGTGACTGCGGAAGCCGGCGAAGCAACGGCAGCGGCATCCGTGACGCCGACCTGGAGCGGCAACACCTATACCTTTGCTTCTCTTCCGAAGTATGACAAGGAAGGATACACCTATGTCTATACTGTCGAGGAAACCCCGATTGATCATTATGATACGACCTATGATGAGAACGACCCGCTGAAGATCACCAACACTTACAAGGCGGAGGGTGAATTCCAGCTGGCAGGCATCAAGAAACTGGTCGGCAGAGACTGGAAGACTGACGAGAAGTATACGTTCACGTTGTATGACGCAGCTGGCAAAGCGGTCGAAACCCTTGATTACTCAGCTGATGGCAGCCAGAACTTCAAGTCGATCAAGGTCACGCAGGACGACTTCGATGCAGCTGATTACAAAGACGGTGTCGGCACGAAGACCCTGACCTACAGGATCAGTGAGACCTCTGCCCTTCCGGGCGGCGTATCGAAGTCCGGTGACATCACTGCCACTGTGACCCTTACGGAGAACGGTGACGGAAACATCACCGCAGATATTAAGTACACGAACGACGATACGATCACGAACACCTACAAGGCGGAAGGCAAGCTGGATACCGATGCGACGCCGATTCTTAAGAAGACGGTTGAAGCGGCCGGTACTGACTGGGCGCCGAAGACCTTCGAGTTCAAGATCGCGGCAGTCGATCCTGCGGACGCACCGCTGCCGGAGAAGGCCGGAGCAGTGAACACCACCGGCACCGCAACCTTCAACCAGGCAGGAACGCAGGAAATCGGCTTCGGTACCATTAAGTACACGAAGGCTGGTGAATACAGCTACACTATAACGGAACAGAAGCCTGCCGGCGCGGATAAGGACGCCTGGATCTATGACAATGAGCCGCATACAATCACGGTCAATGTTGTTGACAATCTGGACGGAACTCTGACCGCGACAGCTGAACAGGTCACGATCACGAATACCTATAAGCCGGAAGTGCTGGATACCAGTGTAACGCCGATCCTGACGAAGACCGTTGAGTCCAGGGAACTTAGGTTCCCCGAAAAGACCTTTGAGTTCAAGATCGAAGCGATTGACGGAGCACCGCTGGCGAAGGACAGCACCGGAAAGGATATTACGACCGGAAGCGCGACCTTCAGCCAGAAAGGAACACAGACGATCGACTTCGGTACCATCGTGTACACAGAGAAAGGAACCTACAAGTACAACGTCAAGGAGACCACGCAGAGTGATGACCTCTGGATCTGCGACAATAAAACGCACGAGGTTGTTGTTACGGTCGACAAGCAGCAGAATGGAACGCTCGCCGTCACGGTGACGACTGAAGCTGAGATCACGAATACCTACGGCCCGAAAGTCGAGCTGGATACGTTTGAACGTGAAGTTCTCACAAAGAAGGTCGAAGCCAAAGACAACGGGTGGGCGCCGAAGACCTTTGACTTTGTGATCGAGGCGGAAAACCCGCAGGATGCTCCGATGCCGATGAAGGACGGCGTGGTGAACATGAATGGAACCGCGACCTTCACTGAAGTCGGTCAGAAGCAGATTGACTTTGGCAAGATTACGTTCGATCATACAGGAACCTATACCTACAAGGTCAAGGAGACTACGACCGGCAAGAATGACGGCTGGACATATGACAATGCTGAGCACAAATTTATTGTCCAGGTCACTCAGAACAGCGACGGATCTCTGGGAGTGCAGACCGAGAAGGTCGTCATCATCAATAAGTACGCTGCCGAGGGCAAGCTGGACACCAGCGTGACGCCGGTTCTCAAGAAGACCGTCAAGATCGAAGGTACCACAAGCACGAAGTGGGCGCCCAAGGAGTTCGAGTTTGAGATCACACCGTTCGGAAACGCACCGTTCCCGAAGGTGGAAGGCTCTGACGGCAAGCTGGTCGACAACACGACCGGCACCGCGAAATTCGAGAAAGCGGATACTTTGACCATCGATTTCGGCGTGATCACATTCAATCAGGCAGGTCGGTACACCTACCAGGTTACGGAGACGACCGATCTCTCCGGCGAAGAGTGGAAGGGCTGGAGCTGTGACAACAAGGGACCGAAGACCGTCAATATCGTCGTGACCGACAATAGGGACGGAACCCTGAAGGCTGAGGTCGAAGGCGGCAAAGTGGCCGAGATCACCAATACCTACAAGCCGACGGGCACCTGGGATACGGACGGAAATGACACCGTTGCGGTGAACAAGACCGTCAAGACCGACGAGCCCAAGACAAGCCTTGGAGCTGCTGGCAAGACCTTCGTCTTTGAGATCAGTGCCGGCGAAGGCTCCGCGGTTTACGAGGACGATACGACCGGAACCGCGCCGCTGGCCCCGGCACAGAGGGGAAGAAGCGAGTATCAGACGACGGGCCGGATCACCGTTACCGAGGATCAGATCCAGGACGGCACCTACACTGGTGCGATCGACTTCGGTACGATCGAGTTCAAGAAGGCAGGTACCTACACTTACACGATTACTGAGAAACAGGACGGCGGCGAAGGCTGGACCTGCACGCCGGAAAGCAAGGCGGTAACTGTTGTTGTTACTGTTGAGGATGACGGCAAGGGCAACCTGGTTGCTACGCCTGTGACGCAGGAGATCATCAACGAGTACAAGCCGGAAGGCGAGCTGGATACCTCCACCGATACCGGCGCAGTCCTGAAGAAGACGGTGACCGCGGAAGGAACCGCATGGGCACCGAAGACCTTCGACTTCACGCTGGCCACCGTTTCTGACGCAGCGGAAGCACCGGCAGAAGGAACGGCGGGAGAGACTGCACAGGCAGCTCCGGTCAACGGAAAGGCGACCTTCAATGAGGCCGGTGAGCAGATCATCAGCTTCGGTAAGCTGAAGTACACGAAGTCCGGAACCTATACCTACACGCTGACTGAGACCACGGAGAGCGGCGAAGGCTGGACCTGCGACAACGAGCCGAAGACTGTAACGGTCACTGTCACCGACGACGGCAAGGGACACCTGACCGCTGTCGTGGAAGGCGGCGCGGCACAGGTCGAGAACAAGTACGAGCCTTACGGCGAGGACGACACCTCCACCGAGGAAGGCGCAGTCCTCATGAAGACGGTCGACGCATACGGAACCGCGTGGGCGGATAAGACCTTTACCTTCACACTGGCAACTGTTTCCGACGCGGACGAGGTCGACCCGAACCCGATCACCGGAACGGCAACCTTCAGCCAGCCGCAGGAGACCCAGATCATCGACTTCGGCATCCTGAGCTACAGAAAGGCCGGAACCTACAGGTACGTCCTTCAGGAGATCGAGCCCGACTGGCATAAGGAAGGCGATGGCTGGACCTTCGACCTTGAGGAGAAGGAAGTCACGATCGAAGTTACCGACGACGGAAAGGGCACGCTGACAGCAGTCCCGACCTGTGCGGAGATCGTCAACAAGTACGAGCCCACCGGTGAGGATGACACCTCCACCGAGGGCGGCGCGATCCTCACGAAGACCGTCGTGACCGAGCACATTGCGGACGGAACCGAGTGGCAGCCGAAGACCTTCGAGTTCAAGATCGCGGCAGTCAATCCTGCGGACGCACCGCTGCCGGAGAAGGACGGAGCAGAGAACACCACCGGCAGTGCGACCTTCAGCAAGGCCGAGACGCAGATCATCGACTTCGGCAAGATCACCTTCCACAGAGAGGGAACCTACACCTACACGGTGAAGGAGACCGAGCCTGACTGGCATACGGAAGGCGATGGCTGGACGCTTGACACCACCGAGCATACAGTCACGATCGAAGCGACCGACAACGGCGACGGCACCATGACGGTCAAGCCGGTCAAGACGGAGATCGAGAACAAGTACAGTCCGGAACCGGCAGTCCTGGATGGCGATACTGCCCTGAAGGTCAGGAAGGCTCTGGAAGGCCCGGCAGAGATCCACGAAGGCCAGTTCAGCTTCACGCTGGCAAGCGGCTCTGACGCTGAGACCGTCGAAACCGTGGCAAACGACGCCGACGGCGTGGCGACCTTCAGCAGGCTTGAATTCACCGAGGTCGGAACCTACGAGTTCAAGATCACCGAGGCGGATACCAGCACTGATTACAATTACGAGGACAACCCGTACATCACCTTCGATCTCGACAGAGTGATCGAAGTCACGGTCGAGGTCACCGACAGCGGAAAGGGCTACCTTGAGGCTGAGGTCACCTATGACAGTGAGAAGGCAACCCCGACCATCACGAACTTCTACCAGAACCGGACCTACGACGTCCTGAAGTACTGGGACGACGCGGACGACCGTCTGGAGACCAGAAGCGAGGAACTGACGCTTCAGATCACCGGTACCGCGACGGTGGACGGCGACGAGATGGTAGTCTATCCGTACAACGACGATCAGAAGAACATCGCGACGGTGAGCGACGCCACCAAGTGGAGCTACACCTTCGAGAACCTGCCGAAGTACTACCTCGGCACGGAGATCAGCTACACCGTCGAAGAGACTGACGCACCGGAAGGCTTCACCCTTGCATCCAAGAGCGACGCTGACCCGGATGACCCGGATAAGACCAACGTCGTCCTGATCAACCGCACCGACGCCGGCGACCTGGCGATCAAGAAGCTCATGAACGTCGCGACGAAGGACGAGATCGACAGCGAGCACGGCGATACGCCTTATACCTTCCTCGTAGAAGTCACGAAGGAGGACGGCGAACCGCTGGATGTCGAGGCAGCGTTCTACACCGCGTACTCCAAGAACTACGACGAGACCAAGACCGAAGGAAAGATCACCGGAACGGTGAACTTCAAGGACGGCAAGGCATACGTCGACGGCGTCGAGGGCATCACCCTCAAGGCGAACGAGATCATCCGCATCGTCGGACTGCCGGCAGGCGCGACCTACACCGTGACCGAGAAGGAAGGCGAGAACCTGTACACGCCTGTGGTCTTCGGCGGCGAGGGAACCATCCGCAAGGACAAGGTCTCCTACGTGAACTTCATCAACCGCGAGATCACCAAGGACAAGCTCAAGGTCGAGAAGGTCTGGGATGACGAGGACGACTACGACGGATTCCGTCCGAAGCAGGTCAGCTTCGACATCTACAGAGAGCTGGACGGCGAGCGTGAGGACAAGCCGTTCACGACGGTCACGCTGGACGATGAGAACAGCTTCACCGCGTTCATCGACCTCGACAAGGAGCTCGTGGCAACCATCAGCGACGCATCCGCATCCGAGGCAGTCACCAACGCATCCGCATCCTTCGCTGACACTGCTTCCGGCAGCAAGGCGAAGACGGCATCCTTCAGCGACGCGTCCGTGAGCGACGCATTCGATGAGGACGGCGAGCTGCTTGACGGCAGCATCTTCAACGACCTGATCGATGCGGTCAAGGAAGCTGCCGGCAAGGTGGCGCACCTCTTCGGCCTGGACGATGACGTCAAGGTCACCTGGACCGCGGAAGAGAAGGAAGTGAAGAAGGACGACCTGAAGTACTACACCGCGGAAGACGCGGTCTATGAGCAGGATGATACCGGCACCTGGACCGTCAGCATCACGAACAAGCACGAGCTGATGAATCCGGTCTGGATCGACCCGCCGGTGGAGAAGATCATTAAGATCAAGAGAGGCACCATCACCACCGACGAGACCTTCACCTTCCGGATGACCGGAATGAACGGAACAGACCTGTTCCCGAAGGGCACCACGGTCAAGAAGGACAGTGACGGAAACTACTACATCGAGGTCAGCGTCACCGGCGAGGGCTCCGAGGAGTTCGGAAAGATCGAGTACGATAAGGCAGGAACCTACAAGTACAAGATCACCGAGATCGACGGAGGCGCAAAGTACTACACCTACTCCAAGGACTACTACGAGATCACCGTGGAGGTGAAGGTGGAGGACGGCAGGCTGAAGGAGACGGTCACCCTGAAGAAGAACGGCAGCGAGACCATTTCCACCGTCACGACGGAAGACGGCGTGCCCGGAAGCAAGCTTGACATTGCGTTCACCAACGAGTATGACCGTACTACCGGCGGAGGCGGCAGCAACACACCTGGCGGCGGCGGTCCCGGCGGTCCCGGCGGACGCACCCCGACGCCTTCGACGCCGGCAGATCCCGGAACGCCTGTGATTCCTGAGGCACCGGTGCCGGGCGCACTGCCGAAGACCGGTGAGCCGGCAGGCAGAGCGATCCCGATGCTCTTCGCGATGCTCGCCATGTTCGGAGCGCTGTTCGGCTTTAAGAAGCGCGACGACGACGAAGAGTAACTGAAACTGGCAGAAGCGCACGGTACGGACCGCCGGAAACGGCGGCCCGGCCGGGCGGAAAAAGTTGAAAAACAAAGAAGTCCGGCCTCTGTGTCATATGGCACAGGGGCTGAACTTCTTTCTGCACTGTATACGGGATGACAGCACAGAAAAAAGATAAAAGAATTGTAAGTTGTGAAACAATTATGATAGAAGTACAATTTAATAAGAGCAGTTTCTCGTTGACCAATTTACAGCAGGGAGGCGATACAAGTGAACAGAATTATGAGAATCATCGCAGCGGGTCTGCTGGCTGCGGCCCTCGCCGCAGTGTCAGCGTTTCCGGCATTTGCCGGCGCATGGACCAACATTTCCCCCAACGGCTGGCAGACCAATCGTTTGTTCTATATCGGGGATGACGGCCAGTACGCGAAGAGCAAGTGGGTCATGCACGACGGCGTCTGGTACTGGATCACCGCGGACGGCACCCGCGCCAACAGCGTGGGGATCGCGGACGACGGCTACATTTACGACGCGAACGGGGTCTGGGTGCCCAGCGCGAACTCCGGGAACAGCTACCGGAAGAACGGGACCGGTACTGTCCCAAACGGCGGAACAGTGACGCCGAACTCCGGAGGCTACAATAACGGCTACGGACCAAACTACAGCGGTGCCGGCTACCGTCCTTCAAACTACGGCCCCGGCGCCGGCGGCGTCTCCGACCCGCACAGATAAGACTACCTGGAAAACACGGAACGCAGCCCTGCGCTCCGTGTTTTTTTTTCCTGTAACAGCGGGCAGGCAATGGCCCGTTTTCCTTGACATACTTTAACAGAATCGGTACAGTTAAAGTAGCGTTTTATCAGCAAAACAACCAATATTTCAGAACGGGGGAAAGACATGTATCAGGATGATTATAAGCGCTGGCTTGCGGCAGATCTGATTGATTTTGACCTGAACAAGGAGCTTCGTGACATCGAGGGGAATGACGACGAGATCAAGGAACGCTTCGCCGTCGCTCTGAAGTTCGGTACGGCGGGTCTTCGCGGCACACTCGGCGCAGGTACGAACCGCATGAACATCTGGGTCGTCCGTCAGGCAACCCAGGGTGTCGCTGACTGGGTCAAGACCCAGGGCGGGACCCAGACCGTCGCTATCAGCTATGACAGCCGTCTGAAGGGCTGGAATTTCGCGCGTGACGCTGCAGGCGTCCTCGCTGCAAACGGCATCAACGTCCGCATCTACGACGAGCTGATGCCGGTCCCGGCACTTTCCTTTGCAACCCGTTATTATAAGTGCAACGCAGGCATCATGATCACGGCGTCCCACAACCCGGCGAAGTACAATGGCTACAAGGCTTACGGACCGGACGGCTGCCAGATGACGGACGATGCCGCAGCAGTCGTTTACGATTCCATCCAGAAGACCGATGTCCTCACCGGCGCGAAGTACATGAGCTTTGCGGAAGGCGTTGACAAGGGTCTCATCAAGTTCGTCGGCGACGACTGCAAGGAAGCCCTGTATGAGGCCATTGAATCCCGCCAGGTCCGTCCGGGTCTCGCGAAGGACGCCGGCCTGAAGCTGGTCTATTCTCCGCTGAACGGCACCGGCCTGGTCCCGGTCACCAGAATTCTGAAGGACATGGGCATCACCGATGTCACCATCGTTCCGGAGCAGGAGTATCCGAACGGCTACTTTACCACCTGCCCGTATCCGAACCCCGAGATCTTCGCTGCTCTTGAGAAGGGCCTTGCCCTTGCCAAGGAAGTCGGCGCTGACCTGATGCTGGCAACGGATCCGGACGCGGACCGTGTCGGCATTGCCATGAAGTGCCCGGACGGCAGCTATGAGCTAGTCTCCGGCAACGAGATGGGCGTCCTGCTTCTGGACTACATCTGCGCAGGCCGCATCGAGAAGGGCACCATGCCGAAGAATCCGGTGGCTGTCATGTCCCTGGTCTCCACGCCGCTGGCGGACAAGGTCGCCGAGCACTATGGCGTCGAGCTCCGTCACGTCCTGACCGGCTTCAAGTGGATCGGCGATCAGATCGCGAACCTGGAAGCAGCGGGCGAGGTCGACCGCTTCATCTTCGGTTTCGAGGAGAGCTACGGATACCTCGCAGGACCGTATGTCCGCGACAAGGATGCCATCATCGGCTCCATGCTGATCTGCGAGATGGCAGCATATTACCGCTCCATCGGCTCCTCCATCAAGCAGCGTCTTGAGGAGATCTACGCCCAGTACGGCCGTTACCTGAACCTGGTGGATTCCACCGAGTTCCCGGGCCTGTCCGGCATGGACAAGATGGCAGGCATCATGGAGAACCTGAGAAAGAATCCGCCGACGGAATTCGCCGGCAGAAAGGTCGTCAAGGCCACCGACTTCGCGAAGCCCGAAGAGACCGGACTTCCGAAGGCGAACGTCCTGATCTACGCCCTGGAGGACGGCGCATCTGTTATTGTCCGCCCGTCCGGCACCGAGCCGAAGATCAAGACCTACTTCACCACCCTTGGCAAGGACCTCGCGGAGGCGAAGAAGGAGAAGGACGAGCTGGCAGAGGCCTGCAAGCCGATCCTTGCATGATAGGACGGTTTTACAGCATAAAAAAGAAAAACGGAAAGAGGCTGCCGCCGGCAGCCCCTTTCCTGCATAACAGGACAGAAAAAGCAGGGCTGAGGCCCTGCTTTTTCGATTATAACGTCTCCAGGCAATGACATTCCGGTCCCCGGACGGTCTTCGGGGTCTCAGAATTCGCCGTAGATTCTGAAATCCTGGATGTCCGGGTGCTTTGACATGTATTCGTGGACATCCTTGTGGGTCAGCTTCCCCCGGGATTTCAGCGTAAAGCTGTATTTGATGAGCCCCGCCCCGGTCCGCGAGATCGCCTCCTCGACGATGACCGGGTCCCAGAGGGCCAGCTGCCGGTTGATCTCTTCCCGGAGCTCCGGGCTGTCCTTCATGGTGATCTCGATCTTCATATCGTTGTAGAGGTCCGCGCCGATCATATGCTTATGCATGAAGATCTGCAGACCCAAGATAAAGGCTGTGGTAAAGATGCCCGCCACATACATGCCGCTGCCGCTGCGACGACGCTGTGGGTGCGTATGCCTGCGCCCTTCAGACGGCGGCTCCTCTCAAGGCCGATCACCGAACCGCAGGCGGTGGCCAGGACGATGCGGACGAGGATGACGAGCTGCTGATACATGGTGAGCGCAGAAGGAAATGCGGCCTGAAAACCCATTGTTTAATACTCCCTTTGCCTTTACTGTGTGAATTTCTGGTAGATGTCCACGTGGTCGTAGATGCAGCGCCATGCGCTGTGGGCGCCTGCGGTGACGCAGATCCAGTCCGTGCCGTCTGAGGCGATATGCCAGCTGGCGGCACAGTTCCGGGATTCCTTGACGAAGCCGGTCTTGGCGCAGCGGACCTCGCCGTGGGTGTCCTTGTCCTCGATCCGGCGGAGGAACCAGTTGGAGATGGTGATCCCTTCCGGATGCTGTTCTGTCGCGGTGGTGGTCCAGGTATGGGCGGACAGGACCTCCCGGCAGATGTCGTTCTCTACAGCGGCCTTCAGTATCATCGCCATGTCGGTGAGGGTACAGTAGTGGCCGGCGTCATAGAGGCCGACACAGTTCGTGAAGTGGGCGGTGTCCGCGAGCCCCAGCTCTGCCAGCTTCTGGTTCATGAGGTCCGCGAAGGCCTCCCGGGAGCCGGCGGTGCGGCGCGCCAGCGCGCTGGCTGCGTCCGCCCCGGAGGGAAGGATGGTACCGTAGAAAAGGTCCCGCACCGTGACAGTCTCATCGATGCCGAAGCCGGCGGCGCTGCCGTCGTTCCGGTAGGAGTAGTCGGTGTCGTCGATGGTGACAGTGAAGGGCTCGTCCAGGGCTGCCGGCCCCAGATGCTCCGCCGCTACCAGAACCGTCAGGATCTTGGTCATGGAGGCGGGGACAATCGGACCTTCCCAGTTCTTCCCTGCGACGATCTCGCCGGTATTCACGTTGATAAGGACCGCATGGTCGCTCATGCCTTCACCGGTCAGTGCTGCGGCCACAGAAGGAGCTGTATGCACTGTATAGCCGGAGAAGAAGTCCGCGGTCTCCGCGCTGCCGGTGTTCTCCTGGACTGCGCCCGGTGTTTCCGCGGCGGCTGCGTCAGTGCTTTCTGAAGTGCCGGCATCACCTGCGGAGTCTTCAGAACCTGCCACGGTGCTTTCTCCGGTGTCGTGACTACTGATTTTCCGCCTTAGCTGCACTGTCAGAAAAACTGTACCAAAAAGGATCGCCGCCAGCACGGCGATGATCATTCTCCGCCGCCGGATCTGTTCTGCCCGTTTTCTTGCCCGGAGCCGGCGCCGGTGCTCCGCCGGCGTCAGTTCCTGTAAATTGTCCCGGTTATCTTTTCTTTCCATGTGCCTAATCATACCACATTCCGGAACCATGTTCCATTTTGTATGTGGAAAATGCGCAAAAAGTGTTTGATTTGGCTGAATATTTTGGGGTTTTTCGCGCATCGTGATTGACTTTGGAAGTGGGCTTTGCTATACTCGCCTTGTAATTCGAGTGGGCTAGGATTCACATATCGTGTAAGACATGTAGTTCCATCCATGCTTTACACTGATATGTGTTTTTTCGTCTATGAGAGTTGCAGAACTATTTTTTTCATACTTATGGAGGCACAGAAACATGCATAACGGAACTGTAAAGTGGTTTAACGCAACTAAGGGATACGGATTTATTACGGATGATGCTGACAAGAGCGAGATCTTCGTTCACTTCTCCGGCATCAACGCGGAAGGCTACAAGACCCTTGAGGATGGCCAGAAGGTTACCTTCGATGTCGCTGAGGGCAACAGAGGACCGCAGGCTGTCAACGTTACCGCTGTTCAGTAATAGATAAAGACCAGATCACAGTGTGAGGACCGTCCCGAAAGGACGGTCCTTTTTTGCAGTCTTGAACTGGACGCGGGGGACGCTGTATAATAAGCTATCTTTGATTTTTATTTATATTTAAGGAGGCAGTATTATGCAGGAGTACAGACCGGTCAAAGAAGGGAAAGTCCGCGAGCTTTACGACATCGGCGATCAGCTGATCATGGTGGCAACGGACCGCATTTCCGCCTTTGATTATATTCTGAAGAACACCATCCCGGACAAAGGCAAGGTCCTGACCCAGATGAGCAAGTTCTGGTTCGACTACACGAAGGACATCGTTCCGAACCATATGATCAGTATCGACCCGGCGGACATGCCGGAGTTCTTCCGCGCGCCGGAGTACGCAGGCAAGAGCACCCTCTGCCGGAAGCTGAGCATGATCCCCATCGAGTGCATCGTCCGCGGCTATATCACCGGCAGCGGCTGGGAGAGCTACAAGGAGAACGGAACGGTCTGCGGGATCACCCTGCCGGCAGGCCTCAAGGAGTGCGAGAAGCTGCCGGAGCCCATCTTCACCCCCAGCACCAAGGCAGAGATCGGCATTCATGATGAGAACATCAACTTTGGACAGTGCGTCGAGGTCTGCGAGAAAGCGTTCCCGGGACACGGCGCGGACTATGCGGCAAAGATCCGCGACTACACCATCGCCCTTTACAGGAAGTGCGCGGACTACGCGCTGAGCCGCGGCATCATCATCGCCGACACGAAGTTCGAGTTCGGTGTTGACGAGGCCGGCAGCGTCGTCATTGCGGACGAGATGCTGACCCCGGACAGCAGCCGGTTCTGGCCGCTGGAGGGCTACGAAGCCGGCCACGGACAGCCGTCCTTTGACAAGCAGTTTGTCCGCAACTGGCTGAAGGCGAATCCGGACAGTGATTACCATCTTCCGGAGGACGTGGTTGAAAAGACCAGCGCGAAGTACAGAGAAGCCTTCACCATGATCACCGGGAAGGACCTGGCATAAAGAGAAGTACCCGCCCGCGGTTCAGGAATGCATAGCGTTCCTGAACCGTGAGTGGATTTAACAGGGCGCAGAAGCGCCGGAGGAATCAGAGGGATGGATATCCGGGTCGGAGATATCATCAAACTGAAAAAGCCGCACCCCTGCGGTGCGTATACCTGGGAAGTCCTGCGGATCGGGCAGGACTTCCGTTTAAAATGCACCGGATGCGGGCACCAGGTCATGATGAGGCGCACTCTGGCGGAGAAGAACCTGCGGGGGCTCTCCCGGGCGGAGGAAGAATGACCCGGACCGGGATTTCTCAGCGAGGGGGAAGAATGACCTGAACCGGGACGGCATCGTCCGCGTTTTCTGTGGAAAACGATGCTTGCATTTTGAAGACGCATGGTTTAGAATATATACCCGTGACACATTTTCCTTGTTCCCGGCATCAGCCGGGGGCCGGAGTCCAAAAGGAGGATTAAGAGCAGATGAACAAATACGAATTAGCGCTTGTTCTGAACGGAAGGCTCGAAGAAGATGCAAAGGCAGCAGCGCTGGAGAAGGTCCAGGGTTATATCACCCGCTTCAACGGCACCGTTACCGGCATCGAGGACTTGGGAAAGCAGAGACTTGCTTATGAGATCCAGAAGCAGAAGGAAGGTTTCCGCTATTTCATCAAGTTCGAGTCTGAAGAAGCAGCCTGCCCGAACGAAGTCGAAGCAAGACTTCGCATTTACGAGCCGGTTCTGCGTTATCTGATCGTTTCAGACATCGCTGAATAATCAGAAAGAGGAAAGTATGAACAGAGTCATTTTGATGGGAAGGCTGACCAGAGATCCGGAAGTCAGATATTCCAACGGAGAGCGCTCCATGGCGATCACCCGCTACACACTGGCGGTTGACAGAAGAGGCAGAAGGAGCCAGAACGGCGACCAGCAGCAGACAGCTGATTTTATTCCCTGCGTCGCGTTTGACAAGGCAGGCGAGTTCGCGGAGAAGTATTTCCGCCAGGGCATGCGTGTTCTTGTCTCCGGAAGGATCCAGACCGGCAGCTACACCAACCGAGATGGACAGAAAGTTTATACGACCGAGGTCATCGTTGATGACCAGGAATTCGCGGACAGCAAGGGTGCTGCAGCACCGGCAGGCGGCCAGAATTACGGCGGAAGCCAGAATTACGGCGGCAGGAGCCAGAGCCAGAACAGCTCCGCAGGATATCAGGGCAGTGAAAAGCCCGCTCCGCAGAGCGCCAGCACCGAGGGATTCATGAACATCCCGGACGGAGTCGAGGACGAAGGACTTCCGTTCAACTAATTCCGAATGAAGGGGGACAAGACCATGCCTTTTAACAAGAGTGACAGACCCGAAGGCCAGAGAACCAGAAGACCTGGCGGCGTGCGCAGAAGAAGAAAAGTCTGTGTGTTCTGTGCACAGGGCGCAAAGCCGATCGATTATAAGGATGTCGCAACGCTGAGAAGATATATCTCCGAGAGAGGTAAGATCCTTCCGCGCCGCATCACCGGAAACTGCGCTACCCACCAGAGAGCGCTGACCGTCGCGATCAAGAGAGCGCGCCACATCGCACTGCTTCCGTATCAGGTCGACTGATCCGGCGGCGGAGACAAACGAAGAGAAAAAACGGCATGGCTGCAGGCCATGCCGTTCTTCTTTTTTTTCAGGACAGGAATCATGCAACATTGTAATCGATGCGGAGATGTATTATTATAATAGACAACCGTAAAAAAATGTAATTGTTCAGCATCTCTGACTGCTGACGGCGGGGGCCGCCGAGCGGCCCCCGCCCGGGGTGCGGAGCAGTTGCAAAAATAAAAAAAATTGATGGGAGATCAAATATGAACGGTGAAAGAGAGAAACTGGGAAGCCGCTTAGGTTTTATCCTCCTCAGCGCCGGCTGTGCCATCGGCTGCGGAAATGTATGGAAATTCCCCTGGATGACCGGACAGTACGGAGGAGGCGGTTTTGTCCTTGTTTATGTGTTATGCCTGCTCCTCCTGGGTCTGCCCGCCATGGTCATGGAATTCGCCCTCGGCCGCGCTTCACAGGCAAGTATCGTAAAGATGTACCAGAAGCTTGAGAAGCCCGGACAGAAATGGCATATCCATGGATTCCTGGCAATGCTCGGCAATATCTGCCTGATGGCCTTCTATACCGTTGTCACGGGCTGGATGATCTATTACTTTGTAATGTTCCTTACCGGAAACAGCGCGGACCTGACCTTTGTCGGAATGATCACCAATCCGGGCGTCAACGTTCTTTACCTTCTGATCGCGGTTGTCGTCGGATTTGTCGTCCTGAGCTTTAATCTCCAGGGCGGTCTGGAGCGAGTCACCAAGTACATGATGCTGCTCCTCTTCCTCCTGATGGTCGTCCTTGCAGGCCACAGCATGACCCTCAGCGGCGCAGGAGAAGGACTTAAATTCTACCTTGTCCCCGACCTGTCCAAGATCAACGGCTCCGTCATCGTCGGTGCCATGAACCAGGCATTCTTTACTCTCAGTATCGGAATCGGTTCCATGGCGATCTTCGGAAGCTATATCGGGAAGGATCACAGTCTTCTGGGAGAATCTATCAATATCATCATCCTGGATACGGCAGTCGCCATTATCGCCGGCCTCATCATGTTCCCCGCCTGCTATACCTACGGCCTTGAAGTGGACGCCGGCCCGTCTCTCCTTTTCAACACGATGGCTACGGTTTTCAACAATATGGCGAACGGCAGATTCTGGGGATCTCTGTTCTTCCTCTTCATGGTGTTTGCCGCTTTCTCGACGGAGCTTGCGGTCTTCGAGAATATCCTTGCATGCATCCGTGAGCTGACCGGCTGGAGCCGCCCGAAGGGCTGCCTTTTCTGCGGCATCGGCATTTTCCTGCTTTCCCTTACCACGGCGCTGGGCTACAGCGTGCTTCATTTCCAGCCCTTCGCGGAAGGCAGCGCATGGCTTGATTTCTGGGATTTCATCGTCAGCACGAACCTGCTGCCCCTCGGCGCGCTGATCTTCTCCATCTTCTGCTGCTACAACATCGGCTGGGGATGGGACAAGTTCATTGAAGAAGCCAATGCCGGCAAAGGCCTCAAGGTGCAGCCCTGGATGAAGCCGGTCTTCAAATACTTCGTTCCGGTCTGCGTGCTGGCGCTGTATATCTACGGTATGGTTACGTTCAACTGGGGCTGATCGTCAGCCGGGACGCTTCTCTTTGACAATTTATGATGATATAACGAACTGCCGTATCCGGGAATACCGGATACGGCAGTTCGTTGTCTGCAGAAAAAATCCGTTTTACGGGCCGGGGGCGGGGCCGACAGTCGCCATATCCGGCCCTGCCGGCTCTGCGGGAGCAGGTGCCGGGGCAGGAGCGGGAGCGGGCGCTTCGACGACCGGCGCTGCTGTCGGCTGGACGCCGGGACCGATGGCCGGCACCGTTTCCTGGGTGGTCGGGGTGTAGGGCTCGGTCGCAGGCATTGTCAGGCCGGGGCCGCCGTAGATCCCGGTCACCGGTTCCGGCGGAGTCTCGGTCTCCGCCGGCAGCGTCTCCGGGGGCGTCTCCGCCGGCAGGGTCTCTTCCGGGCTCCAGCGGATGGCGTCCGGATCATATTCCGTGGTGCCGTTCACATCTTCGTAGATGCGGCGCGCCTCAGGATCCACTTCCATGTTGAAGAGATCGCGTTCTCCGCTGTTGTAGGGAACGCGGACGCCGGTCTCATAGCTGACGTTCCCCCACTCGACGGATGAGGGCAGTTCCCAGTCGAGCTCCGGGAGACCCTCATGCAGGCGGGTCATGGCGTCCTGCCAGATTGATCCGGCCACCGTGGCGCCGTATATGCCCGGCATGGCCCGCGGCGTGTCGTAACCGACCCACACCGCAGCGGTGTAATAGCGGGTGTAGCCACAGAACCAGGTGTCCTTGCTGTCGTTCGTGGTTCCGGTCTTTCCGGCTGCCTGCTGACCTTCGATGTCCAGCCCGCGGCCGGTGCCGTAGGGTTTGTCCATGGTGCCTTTCAGGACGTCGGTCAGGATGTAGGCAGTACCTTCCGTGTAGACCCGGAACTTCCGGGGTTCCGTCTGCATCAGCTCTTCTCCGGTCTGCTCGTAGATAATGCTGCGGAGGCAGGTCTGCTCGTCATAGATGCCGCCGTTGGCCAGAGTATTGTATCCCTTTGCCATGTCGACGACGCGGGCGCCGTAGGTGAAGCCGCCGATGGAGACTGCCATGGCGGTGCTGTCTTCCCAGGAGAGGGAGGAGAACTGCATTTTTCCGAGGTAGGAGAGCCCGACACGGATGCCGATCTTCTGCAGCAGCTGCCATGCGACCGTGTTGAGAGAGCGGTTCAGGGCCTCGCGGATGGGGAGCGGCCCCCGGTACTTTCCGCCGGAATTCTTCGGACCGTCCTCAAATTCGCGGTCATTGATGATGTAGGAGGGGTAATAGTATCCGGTCTCGAAGGCCGGACCGTAGTCCAGGAGGGGCTTGATGGAGGAGCCGGGCTGACGGGTGGAGAGGAAGCCGCGGTTGAACTCATCACGTGTTCCCCGTCCGCCGACGATCGCCACAACCGAATTGCTGCCGTTATCCACGATCACGCCGGCGCTCTGCATGGCGTATTTTCCGTTTTCCTGCAGCTCGTCCGAACGGCTGTCCATCTCGCGGTCGATGCAGTCCTGCAGCATTGCCTGAAGCCCGCTGTCCAGTGTTGTGTAGATCAGGTAGCCGCCGCCGCGGATCGATTCGCTCTTCTCGCTGTAGCTTTCCTTGTAGCGGGCCTGGTAGTCCGTGTAAGCCGCTTTGGAGTCAAAGGTATACTCAAACTCGAACCCGTCATTCCGCATCAGCTGGAGGGCCGCACAGTGGATGGCGTAGCTTGCCTGATAGTTCTCGGCGGCAGTGGCCTCGCGCTCCTGCAGGATCTCCAGGGGTTTTGCCTGGTACTCTTTCAGCTGGGACTCTGTCAGGTCGCCGCATTCATACAGGCTTTCCAGGACTTCGTTCCGCTTCCTTTTCGCGTTTTCAGGGTGCCCCACCGGCTCGTAGGTCGCGGGCCGGTTGCTGATCCCGATCAGGACCGCCGCCTCCCAGGGCTCCAGATCTGACGCGGATTTCCCGAAATAGTACCGGCTCGCCGCGCCGACGCCGTAGCAGCCGTGGGCGTAGAAGTTTCCGTTGCAGTAAAATTCCAGGATCTTGTCCTTGCCGAAGCGTCTTTCCAGCTCCGGCGCGATCATGATCTCCGTCAGCTTCCGCTCGATGGTCCGCTCCTGGGTGAGGTAGGTGTTCTTGATGACCTGCTGGGTGATGGTGGAGCCGCCCTGGGTCACGCGCCTGTTTTTGATCCAGGAGATCACTGCGCGCCCCATTGCCAAAAAGTCTACGCCATTGTGGGAATAGAAGCGGCGGTCCTCCTGGGCGATGTAGCCTTTTTTCAGCCAGGGGCTGATGTCGTCGAAGGCGACGTAGGTGTAATGTCCGGCGTTGATGAGGCCGATCCGTTTTCCGTCCCGGTCAAAGATCTCCGTGTCGGCCACCATGCGGAAATCATCTTCGTCCATGCTGGCGCAGGTTTCCAGGGCGTGGGCCTGGAGCTCTTTGAACTCCGGGTACAGGCGGTAGGCTGCGTAGCCTCCGCCGGCCAGGATAGCGACGATCATCAGAAGCAGGATGGTCTTGATCAAGGTCAGGATCCCGCGCAGGACCGGATGCCCTCTTTTTTTCCGTTTCTTCTCTGAAGCAGCCATTCGGCAGTTACCTCCAAAGGGTATTCAGCTGCGGATCAGGTCGGCAGTTTCCAGACGGATCATTTTCCGGAGACTGTCCAGGGAAAGCTCAGCCTGATGACCGCGTTTTCCGGCAGAGACAAAGATGGTGGGGTAGTCTTCCGCGGTCCGGTGTACGGTCGTACGGAAAAACTTTTTCATCCCGATGGGAGAACATCCGCCGTGGATATAGCCTGTGAGTCCCAGCAGATCTTTGGACTTCAGCATTTCAATGGATTTTTCACCCACGGCGGAAGCGGCCTTTTTCAGGTCCAGCTCCTCCGGGCCGGGGATCACGAAGACGTAGTGCTGCCCGCTTTTCGGCGCGACGGTCACCAGAGTCTTGAACACACGTGCCGGGTCCTGATGAAGATATTCGGCGACCTCCACGCCGCTCAGTGCTTCCTCAGGGGGATATGTGTGTTCCGTATAGGGGACTTTTTTCGCGTCAAGCAGACGGCAGACATTGGTTTTTTCAGCTGTTTTCGACATGCCCTTAATATAGCACAGGCAGAATAAGTTGTGAATCGAAACGGTTCTATGTTATACTCGATTTACTAATGTCTTAATCATTACTTCATCTTTCTGCCCGGCGTACGGATGCCGGACAGCGGCAGTGATCTGCATCTGTTCAGGAGTGGAGTGATCATGAAGAAAGAGAAGAAAGCGCAGGAACTCCTGCGCACATACATGAGGTGGCCGCTGATCCCTGCCGGGGCATCGGTCGCCGCGGCCTTCTGCGTCACCTGCGCCGACAGGAAGGCAGGACTGATCGCGGCAGCCTTCGCACTGTTCATAACGGCCTTCTGCGCCCATCTTTACCTTGCGGGCCGGAAAAACATTGTGAAGGCCCTGGTGGGATGGTCCGTGGCCGCAGACGAGCTCCAGAAGCGTCTCTCGGACGATCTGGACGTGCCCTACGCCTTCGTGGACCGGCAGGGCATTATCGTCTGGCAGAACAAGACGATGAAGACTCTGGTCCGGGAGAAGAAAAAGAACCCGAAACGCTTCCAGGATCTGTTCCCCCAGATCACGCTCGACGAGATGAACCGCATCGGGGAGACGGAAGATTTCCATGCGGAGCTGGACAGCCGCAGGTTCCGGGTCCGCATTACCCGCACAGGGGAGGCGACAGACCGGATCTTCGCCGCATATCTGTATGATGAGACGGAGCTCCGCACGCTGCAGGAAGAGAACGCCAGCATGCGCCTTGTTGCGGGTCTGGTCTATCTGGACAACTACGAAGAGGCCATGGAGAGCATGGACGAGGTCCGGAGATCCCTGCTGGCTGCCATGATCGACCGGAAGATCGTCCGGTACTTCGACGGGATGGATGCCATCATCCGCAAGCTGGAGAAGGACAAATATTTCTTCGTCGTGGAGCGGAAGCACCTGAAGACCCTGGAGGAGAACCACTTCGATCTGTTGGAGCAGGTCAAGACCATCAGCATCGGAAACGAGATGCGGGTCACGATCTCGGTGGGCATCGGCGACGGCGGCGAGACCTACGTGCAGTGCGCTGAATTCGCGCGCCAGGCTATGGAGCTTGCCCTCGGAAGAGGCGGCGACCAGGCCGTGATCAAGAACAACGAAAGCATTCAGTATTACGGCGGAAAGTCGAACTCCAAGGAGAAGACGACCCGTGTCAAGGCCCGCGTCAAGGCCCACGCCTTCCGCGAGCTGATCGAGACGAAGGACCGGCTTTTCATCATGGGGCACCGGCTTCTTGACATCGACGCTCTGGGCGCGGCCATCGGCATCTGGCGCATCGCCGTGAGCATGAACAAGAAGGCGCACATCGTGGTCTCCAGCACGAATTCATCCGTCGCCCCGATGATGAACCGCTTCAGGGGCGGAGAGTATCCGGAGGATCTTTTCATCAGTGAGGACCAGGCTCTGGAGATGCTGGACGACACGGCGGTGGTGGTGGTGGTCGACACGAACCGGCCCAGCATCGTAGAGGCGCCGAAGCTTCTGGAAGCGGCGAAGACCGTGGTGGTCCTGGACCATCACCGGCAGAGCTCCGATTCCATCAAGAACGCGCAGCTCTCCTATGTGGAGACCTTCGCCTCCAGCGCCTGCGAGATGGTTTCCGAGATCGTCCAGTATATTTCGGACAATGTCCGGATCCGCGCGGCGGAGGCGGACGCCATGTATGCCGGCATCGTGATCGACACCCACAATTTCCAGAACCAGGCAGGCGTGCGCACCTTCGAGGCGGCGGCGTTCCTCCGGCGGAACGGGGCCGATGTGACCCGGGTCCGCAAGCTGTTCCGGGAAAAGATCGAGGATTGCCGGGCGAAGGCCGAGGCGATCCACAATGCGGAGATCTACCGCCAGTACTTCGCCATCAGCCAGTGCCCTGCGGAGGGGCTTGACAGTCCCACCATCGTCGGCGCGCAGACTGCAAATGACCTGCTGGATATCGTCGGGATCAAGGCAAGCATTGTATTGACGGAATATGACGGCAAGATCTTCCTCAGCGCGCGCTCCATCGACGAAGTAAACGTACAGGTCATGATGGAGAAGCTGGGCGGCGGCGGCCACAGGACCATCGCGGGTGCGCAGCTTACCGGCGTCACGGCAGAGGAAGCAAAACAGAGAGTCCGGGAAGTCCTGGATGAAATGACAGAGAAAGGCGAAATAGCATGAAGATCGTATTACTGCAGGATGTAAAAGCACTTGGGAAAAAGGGAACTGTCGTGGAAGTCTCCGAAGGATATGCACGGAACTTCCTTCTGCCGAAAAAGCTGGGCGCCCCCGCGACCGCGGACAACCTGAACACGCTTAAGCTTCAGAAGGCCAACGAAGAGCGCGTGGCGGCGGCGGAACTGGCGGAGGCAAAGGATATCGCGGCAAAGATCGAGGCCGGCAGCGTTACGGTCGCCATCAAGGGCGGCGAGAACGGAAAGACCTACGGCTCCGTCTCCACGAAGGAGATCGCGGATGCAGCGAAGAAGCAGCTGGGCCTGGACATCGACAAGAAGAAGATCGTCCTGGCGGAGCCGCTGAAGACATTCGGAACCCATGAGGCAGTCATCAAGCTTCACCGGGAAGTACAGGCGAAGCTTAAGGTAAAGGTCGTGGAAGCATAATGGCAGAAGAAAACCTGTTGAAGCGGGTCCTCCCGCACAACCTGGACGCGGAGCAGTCGGTGCTGGGCGCCATGCTGATGGACAAGGATGCGGTGGCCGCAGCCCTGGAGATCTTAAGCCCGGACGATTTTTACTCCCGTCAGTACGGTGTGCTTTTTGAGTGCATGGGGGAGCTGTTCAATGAGGGCAGGCCGATCGACCTGGTCACCGTGCAGGAGAAGCTCAGAGAGAAGGATACCTCTCCGGAGGCCGGAAGCATGGAGTTTGTCCGCGGCATCGTCGAGAATGTCCCGACCTCCGCGAACATCCGCGCTTACGCCCAGATCGTTCACGATAAGGCGGTGAAGCGCCGCCTGATCAAAGTGAACGAGGAGATCGCCGGCACCTGTTATGCGGACCGCACTGGTACTGATGAGGTCCTCGCCGAGACTGAACAGAAGATCTTTCACCTTCTTCAGACCAAGGGAGCCTCGGAACTGGTTCCCATCGACCAGGTCACCCTGCGGGTGATGGAGCAGATCCAGGAAGCGCACAAAAACGGCGGCGCGGTCACCGGCATCCCCACGGGATTTATCGATCTCGACAATAAGACCAGCGGTCTGCAGCCGTCGGATCTGGTACTGATCGCAGCCCGCCCTTCCATGGGAAAGACAGCCTTTGTCCTGAACCTGGTTCAGAACGCGGCGGTCCGGAAGGGCCTGAACTGCATGATCTTTTCCCTGGAGATGAGCAAGGAGCAGCTGGTGAACCGTCTGCTCTCCATGGAGTCCGGGATCGACGCCCAGAAGCTCCGCACCGGTGATCTGACGATCACGGATTTCGACGAACTGATTCCTGCGGCGGTCCGGGTCTCACAGTCAAAAGGACTGGTGATCGACGACACGCCCGGCATCACGGTGACAGAACTCCTAAGCAAGTGCCGGAAACGGAAGCTTGAGACGGGCCTGGACCTGATCATCATCGACTACCTGCAGCTGATGAGCGGCAGCGGAAAGCGCAGCGAGAACCGTCAGCAGGAGATCTCCGAGATCTCCAGAAGCCTGAAGCAGATCGCCCGTGAGATGCATGCGCCGGTGGTGGCGCTGTCCCAGCTGTCCCGCGCCTGTGAGCAGAGGACGGATCACAGGCCGATGCTTTCGGATCTCCGTGAATCCGGCGCCATCGAGCAGGACGCGGACGTGGTCATGTTCCTTTACAGGGACGACTATTACAATAAGGAGACTGAACACCCGAACGAGGCGGAGGTCATCATCGCGAAACAGCGAAACGGTCCCATCGGGACGGTGACGCTCCTCTGGAAGCCGGAGACGACGCGGTTCGTAAACATAGCGAGGTAAACCGAAGGTTTTCCGAGTCTGCACTGCACGGAAAAGAATACAGAAAAAAAGACCGCCGCCGGCGGTCTTTTTTCTGCATTCTTTACGCTGAACGAAGAGGAAACTTATGCCTCAACGATCGCGCCGGTCGGACATGCACCCTCGCATGCGCCGCAGTCGATGCAAGCTGCTTCATCGATCTCGTACTGAGACTCGCCCTGGGAAATAGCACCGACCGGGCACTCGCCAGCACAGCTGCCGCACATAACGCAGGAATCAGTAATCTTGCGTGCCATATCTAAGTTCCTCCTTCGTAGTAGAAATGAAAACAATTTCTGTTTCGTAAATTCATTGTATATGAGCAATATTAAAAATTCAAGGAAGACGTCCTTAAATTCATGCTTTTTTTGGAAAACATTTTTTCAGATCTTCCGGAGTGAGTCGAGGGCGTTCTCTTTCAGGATCACGTCGAAATGCTCCTGATAATAAGACTCGCTGGAATAGTTCTGTCTGGCCCTCATCCCGTATTCTGACAGGAAATTGCAGACGGAAGAGAAGACCTCCGGATCCCCGCCCTGGTCTGACAGGACCAGATAGTAGTTTCCGTTCTGAGGGTTCTTGTAGAGCGTACTCCTTAAGCTGCTGCCGGCATCAGCCGCCTTTGCGGCATCGATGACGCGGTCCAGTGTCTGGAATATGTAGATCCGGATCCGCTCCTGCGGAGTTGTCTCCGGCGTTTCTTCCGATGCGGCTTCCGGAGCAGTGGTCGTGTTTTTCGCCGCGGAAGGCGAAGCACCCTCCAGTCCTGCGTCAAAGGAATCCGCTCCGAGTTCCGGGAACTCTCCCTCGGGTGAGGGGGCAAATCTGGAGAAGCGGGTATCGATCTCTTCCGGATCATCCACTTTGGTGATGACCAGCATGACGCTCCGGTTGGAGAGCGGGATCGCTTCGATCATCAGGGGAATATCCTCCGCGTCAAAACCGACCTCCGCAGAGGCTTTCTGCACCATCTCGCGGAACAGGCGGCGTGCTTTGTCGCTGCCGTAGGCAAGTTCGCTCAGGTTCAGGCTCCGTTCGTTCAGATCCATCTCCGAGAGGATACAGCGTATCTGGGAATCGCTCAGTCGTTCAATTTTCACCCGGCATCCCTCCTTTCCCGGTTCGCTGCGGTGAATAGACTTTTGAACATGATACAACGGATTCGGGTTTTTGGCAATGACGATATATCGACGCAAATGACAGTTCGCAATTGCCGTGCCGGAGGCAGAGGATTAGAATGTCATTGAGATGGAACGAAGGAGGTGATGCAGGATCCGAAAAACGCGTGGTCGTCCCCCGAACCAGACCATGGTCGTATGAACTGACAGCAGAAAAAAGTTACAATGAGCTGCCGTTTTGGCATGATCCATCTATTCTCAGCATATTAGTTCAAGTTTTATCTTCAGCTTCAAATTCCGGTTTCAATTCAATTCCATTGATTCAAATCTCAGCAACAAATCCCAAAAACAAAAAGATCAGAACAGCATCGGAGTCATCCCGGAGACTATTCCGGAAATCATGCCATCTCACGAAGCACGAGGCGCGGAGCGTCTGAGTTCCGCAGTCGCCCGGACGAAAGGAAATGTGTCACGGCATTTTCCTCCTGTTTCAAATCATTTCACTGGCCGGCATCCATTGGCCGCATCTCAGAGTCGTCCGGAGAAAAGGGAAGCTGCCGGGCCTGCATCCCGTGGCAGATCTCATTAAAACAACAAAATAACTGATACGCAGACAAACAGGAATCTGCATCGGAAAACTGAACATGGAAATGTGAGAACAGCGGGCGCGGGAACGCCTGCTGTTCTTTCGTATTCGGGAAAGCGTTCTTATGTTATAATGAATTGATTGTCAGGCACTCCGGAATGCGAAGCATTCCGAATCCGGGAGCAGGCGGAGAGCCGGAACAGATAAGATGCGGCATCGGACAGATCGGAGGCTTTACTCAGAATGGCAAAAAGCAGAAGACGGAGAAAAAGCAGAGCCGGAGGCATCGTCCTCGTTCTGCTCGTGCTCATAATTCTCGGATTCGGAGGATGGAAGATCTACCGTATCATCGGGCCAAACACCGAGGAGGCGGACATTGCCGATCTGTTCGGCGTGAACGAAGAGCAGACGGCCATCATGTACAATTATGAGCTTCAGAAAGCCACAGGCATCCGGGAGAACGGAACCTGCTACCTTCCCGGCGACTGGGTGCAGACCATCCTGAACAAGCGCTTTTACTGGGATGAGGATGAACACCTGATGGTGTACGTCATGCCGGGCGAGGTGGTCCGCATGGACAGCCGGATGACAGGGGAGGACGGAAAACGCCTTCTGATCGAGGCGGAGGGAAAAGTCTGGATCTCCACGGACGTCATCCGGAAGTATACGGATGTCCGGATCGAAGAGTTTTCGGACCGGGACGTGTCCCGGGTGTTCGTGACCACGCCGGATTTCTACGGCGAATCAGTCTGCGGCGTGCGCGGAAAGACGGCGCTCCGGACCAGGACCTCCTACAAAGGGTACGTGATCACGGAGGTCGCCAAAGGCTCCAAAGTCCGGGTCGTTCCCGAACATCCGAACAGCGCGCCGAACGAGGTGTGGCAGCGGGTAATGACGCCGGACGGCTTTACCGGCTACATCCGGAGGTCCCGTCTTTATGAAGCGGAGGCATCGGATTACGACAGCGGCTTCCGGGCACCGGACTACGGCCGGACGCCGGCGGAGAAGACACCGGTGCTCCTCGGCTGGCACCAGGTGACGAACAAAGACGCGAACCGGTATCTCGCGGGGCTGACTGCCAATGCGGCGGGGCTCACGGTGGTCTCGCCGACCTGGTTCTCTCTGCGGGGCAACGAGGGGCTGTACGAATGCTATGCGGACGCTTCCTATGTGGACAGCGCCCACGAGAAGGGGGTCCAGGTCTGGGCGCTGATCGAGAACCTTGACGACAGTGTCACTCTGGGGACGCTCCTGAAAAAAACGGCCGTGCGCCGGAAGCTGATCGCACAGATCATGGCGGACGCGGAATTCTACGGGATCGACGGCATCAATGTCGACTTTGAGTACCTGCGCGGCGACGCGGCGAAGGCCTATCTGGAGTTCATCCGGGAACTCTCGGTGCCCTGCCGTGAAAAGGGGCTGGTGCTGAGTGTGGACGTTCCTAACGCCGCTTCCTACAACACCCATTACGACCGCGGGGAACTGGCAGTCTTCTGCGATTACGTGATCAACATGGGCTATGACGAGCACACGGCGGGCGATGATCCGGGCTCCACGTCTTCCCTGCCCTTCTTCCGGGACGGGCTGGAGCGGACGCTTTCGGAGGTTCCGGCAGAGCGGCTGATCGCCGGCATTCCCTTCTACACCCGGGCCTGGACCGTCACTTCGGAAGGGAGAGTTTCCAGTGAGGCCCTTTCCATGGCAGGCGCCGCAGCCTGGGCTGAAGAACAGGGGATCGTCCTGAAATGGGATCCGGATCTCGGGCAGAACACCGGCAGCGTAACATCGGAGAGCGG
The DNA here is from genome assembly GCA_902793685.1 of uncultured Lachnospiraceae bacterium. Lineage (GTDB taxonomy): Bacteria > Bacillota > Clostridia > Lachnospirales > Lachnospiraceae > Moryella. The sequence continues at coordinate 20,709 of CADBEN010000014.1, read as the reverse complement.
AACGGCCCGGAGCATCTGGATGGAGGACGATGCTTCCGAAAAAGAAAGGGTGCAGGCGGCCCGGGAGTACAGTGTGGCCGGGATTGCCTGCTGGCGCCTGGGATTTGAGGAAGAAAGTGTCTGGAAAATACTTTCTCCGGATGCACAGACGGGTCAATAGTGATATGATAGGGCAGGCTCCCTGACGGGAGTCTCAGAAAGAGGTAGAGATATGAATGGTATCGGCAGTAAAGTTGCAGAGAATCTGGTCTTTGTGATGGAGTTCGCGGCGGTGGTGTTTGTCCTTTTCCTGATCGCATACGTGGTGGAGAAGCGGGTCTATCTCCGGAAGCACTATGCAGAGCGGATCCTTTCCACCCGGAAGCTTGCCCTGATCGGCCTGTTTTCCGCGGTCAGCACGATTCTGATGCTGTTTGAGATTCCGGTGCCCTTCGCGCCGCCCTTCTACAAGATCGACCTTTCGGAACTGCCGATCCTGGTCATCGCCTTTGCCTACGGGCCGGTGGCCGGCGTGATGACGGAGTTCATCAAGATCCTGCTGAAGCTGGTGCTGAAGTCTACTACCACCGCCTTTGTCGGCGAGCTTGCGAATTTCACCGTGGGCTGCTCGATGGTGCTCCCGGCTTCCATTATTTATCTTGAGAAAAAGACCCGGAAGATGGCTGTGAACGCCCTGATTGCCGGAGTCCTGATCATGACAGTGGTCGGCTCCGCGTTCAATGCGATCTATCTGCTCCCGAAGTTCGCGGAGCTTTTCGGCGCTCCGCTGGAGGCGATCGTCGAGATGGGCACCAAGCTGAATCCCGCGATCACCAGCGCCGGGACCATGGCGCTGTACGCGGTGGCTCCGCTGAATCTTCTGAAGGGCGGGATCGACTCGGTGCTGACCATGATCCTGTACAAACGGCTCAGCCCCTTCCTGAAGAACGCGGCGGTGCGGTAATGAAGACAGAGATACTGAAGATTACGGACCGGGCTCCGGTGGATGAGTCAAAGCTTAAGAAGGCGGCAGAGATCCTGCGGACCGGCGGGCTGGTGGCTTTCCCGACAGAGACGGTCTACGGACTCGGAGGAAACGCGCTGGACGCAGGTGCCTCGGAGAAGATCTACGCGGCCAAGGGACGCCCCAGCGACAACCCGCTGATCGTGCATATTTCCTGTATGGAAGAGCTGCCGCCTCTGGTAAAGGAAATCCCCGAAAGCGCGCGGAAACTGGCTGCAGCCTACTGGCCCGGCCCCATGACGCTGATCCTTCCGAAGAGCGGGCTGATCCCGGACACGACGAGCGGAGGACTTCCGACCGTCGCGGTGCGGATGCCCAGCGACCCGGTCGCGAACGCTCTGATCCGGACCGCGGGCGTGCCGGTGGCGGCGCCTTCCGCAAATACCTCCGGACGTCCGAGCCCGACTTCCGCGGCTCACGTTATTGAGGACATGAACGGAAGGATCGAGATGATCATTGACGGCGGGGACGTCCCGGTGGGCGTGGAATCCACCATCGTGGATCTCACCGGCGAAGTGCCGGTGCTGCTCAGGCCCGGTGCAGTCACCCTGTCCATGCTGGAGTCGGTCCTTGGAACGGTGGAGCTGGACCGGGTGCTGACGGAACCCCTTGCGCCGGACGTACACCCGAAGGCGCCTGGGATGAAATACCGCCACTACGCCCCGAAGGCAGACATGCTTCTGGTGGAGGGCCCCACAGAGATGGTGGTCCGGTACATTACGGCCCGGGCGGCAAAGGCGGCGGCGGAAGGAAAAAAGGTGGGGATCATCGCCACCGATGAGACTGTGGACCGGTACCCGCACGTGGACGTCAGGAGCATCGGCCGCAGGTCCGACGAGCGCACGGTGGCCCACAACCTGTTCGCGGTGCTGAGGGATTTTGACGACGACGGGGCCGATGTCATCTTTTCGGAGGTGTTCTCCGGGGATGAACTGGGGCTTGCCATCATGAACCGCCTGACGAAGGCGGCCGGATACCACAAGATCCGGATCGACGAGAACGGAAACGTGGAAGAGACAGGAGGTGCGAGATGAGCGGAAAGCGGGAAGACTACATCAGCTGGGACGAGTATTTCATGGGCGTGGCCCAGCTTGCCGCGAAGCGGAGCAAGGATCCGAACACGCAGGTGGGCGCATGCATTGTCAGCCGGGACAACAAGATCCTTTCCATGGGCTACAACGGATTCCCGGTGGGCTGCTCGGACGATGAGTTCCCCTGGGGAAAAGAGCATGAGAAGGACGATCCTTACAATGCGAAGTATTTCTACACGACCCACAGCGAACTGAACGCCATCCTGAATTACCGGGGCGGAAGTCTGGAGGGCAGTAAGCTTTACGTTACGCTGTTCCCCTGCAATGAGTGCGCGAAGGCCATCATCCAGAGCGGGATCCGCACCCTGGTCTACGCGGAGGACAAGTACAAAGACACGCCCAGCGTCCGCGCGAGCAAGCGCATGCTGAATGCTGCCGGTGTCCGCTATTACCAGTATGAGCCTTCGGGCCGGGAGATCCGGATCCGTGTCTGAGCAGGAAGGGAAATCCCGGCAGGCCCGGAATCCTGCTTGCTTATTTCCCGGGAATACAATAAAATAGTGCACTGAAGCATTTTGCAATAGGTTTACAATTGATTCGAGGTGAGAAAATGAACGATAAGAAGAGAAAGACGATCTCCATCGTGATCGTCGTGATTCTTGCGGCTTCCATGATCCTGGGCCTGGCGTCTGCGGGTCTGTATGTAATCAGGTGACGGACATCGTACTTGCGGGCTTTGCCGGCGAGGATGGCGCGGTCCGGATCGCGGAGATAAAGGAACAGGAGATCCGCGGACGGTTCCGTGCAGACTGTGCGGAAAGGTTTTTCCGGAGGACCGGCGTCCTTCCGGATGAAGAGCTTCTCCGGAAAGCGGGGGCTGAGACCGTGATCCCGGCGGAGGATGGCGGCGTCCTTGCCGCGCTCTACCGGATCGCGGCGGAACGGAAATGCGGACTGCGTCTGCGTCTCCGGGACATTCCGGTACGGCAGGAGACTGTAGAGCTCTGTGAGCTGTACCGGCTGAACCCTTACCGGCTCAGGAGCCGCTGTATGGTGATCCTGACGCCGGACGGCGGATATACCGAAGAAATCCTGCGGGAGCGGGGAATCCCCGCGCGCGCGGCAGGCCGGCTGACGGACGGCCTGGACAAGGTGATCGTCGACAAGGAAGAAACGGAATATCTGAACCGGCCGGAACCGGATGAGCTGTACAGGATCCTTCCGGAAGCGGAGAATAAGCCGGCGGACGTCTGAACGGCGGCGGGAAAAGACAAAAATCCGGAATCATTTCCGGGAGAGGGAAGGAAATCAGGACTATGCGTGAAAAGATACTTGCAGTAATTGAAAAGAATGCCCGCATCGACATCCATGATCTCGCAGTGCTGCTGGGCGAGTCCGAGGCAGCCGTCGCAAACGAGATCGCGGATATGGAGACAGAGCATGTGATCTGCGGCTACCATACGCTGATCAACTGGGACAATACAGGCAATGAGAAGGTCGAGGCTCTGATCGAGGTCAAGGTCACGCCGCAGCGCGGCATGGGATTTGACAAGATCGCGGAGCGGATCTACCAGTACAATGAGGTGGATTCGGTCTATCTGATGAGCGGAGCCTTCGATTTTACCGTTTTCATCTCCGGCCGCACCATGCGGGAGGTCGCTCTGTTTGTGGCGGAGAAGCTGTCTCCGCTGGATTCCGTTGTCAGCACCGCGACGCACTTTGTCCTGAAGAAGTATAAGGATCACGGTACCATTCTCGCGGAAAAAGCACAGGATGAAAGGCAGCTGATCAGCTTATGAAAGATATCAACGAACAGCTTTCCAGTAAAACGGTGGCGATCCGCCCCTCCGGGATCCGGAAGTTTTTTGACATTGTCAGCACCATGAAGGACGCCATCTCCCTGGGTGTCGGCGAGCCGGATTTCGACACGCCCTGGCCCATCCGGGAAGAGGGAATCTATTCTCTGGAGCGCGGACGGACCTTCTATACCAGCAACTCCGGTCTCTTTGAGCTGAAGGCGGAGATCGCGCGGTATCTGGAGCGCCGTTTCGGCGTTCCCTACGATCCGAATTCCGAGATCACGGTCACGGTCGGCGGTTCCGAAGGAATCGACCTTGCCTTCCGCGCCATGCTGAATCCCGGGGACGAGGTCATCATCCCGCAGCCCAGCTATGTGTCCTACGAGCCCTGCGTTGTCCTCGCTGACGGCGTCCCGGTGATCCTGGAACTGAAGGAGAAGGACCGCTTCAAGCTGATGCCGGAGGATCTCCGGGCAAAAATCACGCCGAAGACCAAGATGCTGGTCCTGCCCTTCCCGAACAATCCGACCGGTTCTGTCATGACCCGGGAGGAACTGGAGGCGATCGCGGAAGTCGTCATCGAGAATGACCTCTATGTCATCTCCGATGAGATCTATACAGAGCTGACCTACACGGGCGAAGATCCCGCGTCCATCACCCAGATTCCGGGTATGCGTGACCGGACCATTCTGATCAACGGCTTCTCCAAGGCCTACGCGATGACCGGCTGGCGTCTCGGTTACGCCTGCGGGCCGGCGCCGATCCTGAAGCAGATGATCAAGATCCACCAGTTCGCGATCATGTGCGCGCCGACGACGAGCCAGTATGCCGCGGTGGCCGCACTCCGGGACGGGGACGAGGCAGTCGCTATGATGCGCGACTCCTACAACCAGCGCCGCAGATACGTTCTGAGCCGGCTGGAGGAGATGAACATCCCCTGCTTTGAGCCGGAAGGCGCCTTCTATATTTTCCCGAACATCAGCCGCTTCGGGATGACCAGCGACGATTTCGCGACCACGCTTCTGAAAGAGGAGAAGGTCGCGGTGGTGCCCGGCACCGCCTTCGGCGCCTGCGGAGAGGGCTTTATCAGGATCTCCTATGCCTATTCTCTGAAGCAGCTGAAGGAAGCGCTGGAAAGGATCCAGAGATTCACGGAACGTCTGGACAGAGAAAACAGCTGACCCGGCGGAAAGAAATCCGCGGGCGCTGCCCCGGCGGAAAGAAGTCCGCGGGTGCTGCCCCGGCGGAAAGAAGTCCGCGGGTGCTGCCCCGGCGAACCGTAATACGAGGCAATAAAAATAAGACCGCTCACGCGGTCTTATTTTTATTGCCTGCAGGAGAGTCCTGCGGTCCTTGTCTGTATCTTACCGGGTCTGGCCGTTCCAGATACCGTTTGCGTCGACATAGTATCTGCCGTTGTCGACCCACTGGTTCGTGAGCATGCGGCCGTAGGTGTTGGAGTCGGTGCTCAGCCAGTACCACTTGCCGGAATACGGGCTCTGGAGCCAGCCGGTCTTCATGTAGCCATACTCATTGAAGAAGTACCAGTATCCGTCGATCTGCTGCCAGTTGTTGGTGGTGTAGGAACGGTCTGCGTTGCAGTACCACCAGCCGTTGGTATCTCTCAGCCATGCGCCGCCGGAGGAGCTGCTGCCGGAGGGAGCGCCGCCGGAAGAGGAAGAAGAACCGGAACCGGAGGAGGAACCGCCGCTGGTCTTGCCGCCCAGGTCGCTCAGAACGTCTTCATCGATATCCCAGTCCTCGGACTCGGTCCATTCGCCCTTGTAGGAGCCTGCGATCGCGCGGACGCGAACGGTGTAGGTGCCCTTTCCGTTGGCACGGATCGCGCTGCGGAAGTTGTAGGAAGTTCCGGTGGTGGTGGCGGTCTCCTTGGTGGAGGAGCCGCGCATCAGCTTGACCTCGTACTTGTCGGCATCATCCGCCTGCTCCCAGTTGACCACACCGTTGTCATCCTCGCCCCAGGTGACGTCGCTGACTTCGAGAGAGGTGTCATCCGTGGTTCCGATCTTCGGAAGGGTGACGGTGACGGTGCAGGAAGAGGTGCTGGCGCTGACCTTGGTGACGGTGGCGTCGTCTCCGGAGATGGAGACTTTGCTCTTGCTGAGACCCTTGAAGGTGTAGTCACTGTCAGCCTTCAGCTTGATGGTGACCTTCGGCTTCTTGCCGTAGGAAGTGTTGGTGATGGAAGAGACGGTGGAGGTGTCGACACCGTCGGACTCGCATTCAACGTCGACATCGCTCTTGGTCATTCCGTTGGAAAGCTCATAGTTGAGGCTCAGGGTCACGCTGTCAATGGGATCTTTGGTGGCTGCGCCTGCGACCGTGGTCATTCCGAAGAGCATGGCCCCGGTCAGAAGGACCGGTGCGAACTTTTTCAGTACATTCAGGTTAAACATTAGGGTTCCTCCTTATTTTGATCTTGCCCGTGATATTTCTGTTATATGTTTATTTGGGTTTTTCTTCTGGAATCATCATATCGGAAGCTCCGGGAAATTCCAAGGGAAGCGGACTTACGTTTCCCTTACAAAAAAACCAGAATGCTTTCGGGATTCTGAGGGAAATCTTATGGAAATGGATGAACAGCCGGGAAACCGGTCAGGCATGCCACTTTCCGTCCGCGTCCACCTGGTATCCGTCCGGCGTCGTGGCGTTCGTCATCATTGCGCCGGTCTCGTCGACGTAATAATAGACGCCTGCTTCCGTCATGCTGGGGATCCAGCGGGAAGCGGCCATGATGCCGTCTTCTCCGGACCAGTACCATTTTCCGCCGGCTTCATACCAGCCGACCGCGCGGCTGCCGTCCGGGAGAATATAAGCCCACTGGCCGTTGTCCAGCGCCTGCCATCCTGCGGATGCCGCTGCGGTGCCTGCTGCCGTCCCGGTTCCGGACGAGACGCCCGGGCCGCCGCTCACGCCGGTCACTCCCGTTCCGGAGGAGGAGGAAGAAGAAGCAGAGGCCTCGGCCGATTCCTTGCGGTTTTTCCGGATCTCGGCGAGTTCGTCGGAGTAGATCGTCTCTTTGGCGTAGGCGCTGTCATATTCGCTGGCGCCCTTCGGTTTTTTCTTGCAGGTAACGACTGCGTAGTAAGTGCCGGATCCTTTGTTGAGGATCTTCTGGGTCACATCCAGGATCTCGGCTTTGTAGCCGACAGTCGAGGCGCTTCCCACCTTGTTTTTGGACTTAAAGGAGGATGAGTCGTACAGCTGCACGCTGTACTTGCATTCTCCGTCGCCGACGGACCAGCCGACGTAGATCGCGGAGTCGGTGACGTCGAAATAAACGTCAGAGACGGAATAATCATCCGATTCATCCTCATCAGTCTTCGCAAAGGCGGTTCCCGCACCCAGCGCAGTCATGAGCGCAAGGCAGAGGAAAAACGCTGACAGTTTCTTCAGGTATTTCATGAAAACCCTCCCTCAATCATAGTATTTCCAATTGTATCGGATAAAGTATAACACATTATGTAAATTCAGGGGATAGAATACCCTTACATTTACTTTATATATTTTTAACAAAACAGCGTCCCGGGCCCGGGGGTCGGGGGCGGAAGATTCCCGGAATGCCTTTTACGGAAGACTTGCTTCGGCCCTCGGGAGGGAGAAGATGAATTCGGAGCCGACCCCCTCCGTGCTGATGAGGTCAATGTTCTCGCCGTGGGCCTGAATGATCTCTTTTGCGATGGAAAGGCCGAGACCGGTGCCCTTTTTGTCGCGGCCCCGGGACTGGTCGGATTTGTAGAACCTGTCAAACACGTGGGCCTGGTCTTTTCTGGAGATGCCGCAGCCCCGGTCTTTGACGGAGACAAAGACCTTCCCGTGCTTTTCATAGCTCTGGATATCGATAGAGCTTTCCTGCGGGGAGAATTTGATGGCGTTGTCGATCAGGTTGTAGAGCACCTGCTGTATCCTGCCGAGATCCGCGTAGACCATCTCGTGCTCCACCGCGAAGGAAAGGTCCAGACGGATGTTTTTCTCCAGACACTGGCCTTCAAAGCTGGCGGCCGTATCCTGTATCACGCGGTTGATGTCGAAATTGCTTCTGCGGAGTCCCCGGTCCGCGTCAAGGGAAGTCAGGGTCAGCATTCCCTGAGTCAGCTTCGTGAGGCGGTCGGTCTCAGAGATGACGCGCCTCAGATATTTCTCATGCATTTCCGGCGGAATGGTGCCGTCCAGAATGGCTTCCAGAAACCCCTTGATGGAAGTGAGAGGGGAACGGAAATCGTGGGAGACGTTGGCGATGAAGCGCCGCTCATCGTCCTCGGCGCGCTCCAGCCGTTCTGCCATGCGGTTCATCGTGTCGGCCAGGTATCCCATCTCGTCGTGGGAGTCCACCGGGATCCGGTAGGAGAGATCCCCCTCCGCAAAGCGCCGCGCGCCCTCGGTGACCGCCCGGAGGGGGCGGTAGACTGCGAGGCTGAAGGTCAGAAGAAGGGAAAGAGAGAGAAGGAACACGATCAGGAATGTAATGTAGACAATGTTCAGGATCTCGTTGGCGCTGTCCTGCACCCGCTCCATGGGAAGATGGATGACCACATAGCCGTAGGTCCGGTAATTTCCCGTGATGGGGGCAGAGACGCTGAGCACCGGATAGGAGAAGGAGCCGAAGTAGGAGCCGGTCATGTAGGAACGGTTCCCGGTGGCGGTGGGATCAAAGCCGGGGATGATGTCCCCGTCCCGCTTTCCGTCCGAGTCCACCAGGATGTTTCCGTGGCGGTCCATGACCCAGATCTGGGCCTGAAGGTAGGTGGAGACGGCCCGGAGCTGGGGATAGGCGTTGGCCAGATCCATGCCGCTGCCTTCGTAGACGGTGGAATAGGTCGACGCAATCAGGCTGGCTTCGTCGTAAAGGGTCCGGCTTCTGGACCGCGTCAGGTAGTCATAAGTGAGACGCGAAGAAAGCGTTGCCACGGCAAAGAAGCCGGCAGCGCCGAAAAAAAGATATGTCAGCAGGAATTTGATGATCAGTTTCGGTTTCATGTTCTCCGCAGGTCAAACTTGTATCCGACGCCCCAGACAGTGCTGAGGGCCCAGTTCCCGTTGTCTTTGATCTTTTCGCGCAGGCGCTTGATGTGAACGTCCACGGTGCGGGTATCGCCCGCGTATTCGTAGCCCCAGATATGGTCCAGCAGCTGTTCCCGGGTAAAGACCTGATTCGGATGGGAGGCAAGGAAATAGAGGAGTTCCAGCTCCTTCGGGGGCATGTCGACCTGGCGGCCGTCGTAGATGACGGAGTAATTCGTGAGATTGATGGACAGGCCCGAATATTCGACAGACTCGCTCTTGTTCGGTTCCGGCGGGGTCACGGTCTTTGCCTGATGATAGCGGCGGAGCACGGCTTTCACGCGCGCCACCAGCTCCTTCGAGTCGAAGGGCTTGATGATATAGTCGTCGGCGCCGAGCTCGAGCCCAAGGACCTTGTCAAAGACTTCGCCCTTGGCGGACAGCATGATGACCGGCGTCTGGGAGGTGCTGCGGATCTCCCGGCAGACCTGGTAGCCGTCGATGCCGGGGAGCATCAGGTCCAGGAGGACCAGGTCCGGCGCGTAGGAGGCGAAGGATTTCAGCGCGGCCTCGCCGTCATAGACGGTCAGAGTGTCGTAGCATTCCTTCATCAGGTAGAGGGAGATAAGCTCCGCAATGTTTTCGTCGTCGTCGACAATGAGGATCTTCTGCTTTTCAGCCATGTATGATCGATTCCTTTCTGCCGGGCGTCCCGCGCCCGGAGTATCGTGATTCTGCCGGGCATTCCGTGCCCGGCGGATCCGTTATTTGAAGTGGACCACGGTGACAGCCTCGCCGCCGTCGTCGAACTCCGCGTCCTTGAAGGACTTGATGAATTTCTGCTTCCGGAGGTACTCACGGATGCCCTTTTTCAGGGCGCCGGTGCCGCGGCCGTGGATGATGCGGACCGGGTCCAGATGGGCCAGGAGGGCGTCGTCCAGGTATTTGCTCAGGGCAGCGCAGGCCTCGTCCACGTTGTTTCCGATGAGGTTGATCTCCGGGGAGATGCCGGCGGCCTTCGAGAAGGAGGGGGCGGAGCCGGCACGCCGGGCACCCTTGGCCTTCGCCGCGGAGTCATCCTCCCCGATCAGGATCACGTCGTCCAGGCTGACCTGGGTCCGCAGAATCCCCATGCGGACAAAGAGCTTTCCGTTCTTGTCCGGCAGAGAGGAGACGATAGCGTCGTGGTTCATGCTGAGGACCCGGACGCTGTCACCCAGCTTCAGCTGTTTCGGCTTTTCGCTCTTCGCGGGCTTTTCCGCGGGGCGGATGCCCTGTTTTGTCTCGACGGACTTCAGGTTTTCCCGGAGCCGTGTGCGCTCCTTCTCCAGCTCCCGCATGAGGCCGGCGTCATTGGTAAGGCGGTTGATGCGGCGGATCGAATCGTCCGCGGTCTCCTTGGCTTCGGCGAGGATCCGGGCGGCTTCTTCCTTCGCCTTCTTCAGGATCTTGTCCCGCTTTTCGTCGGTGTGCTCCTCCTGCTTTTCCTGCCGCGCCTTCATGGCCTCGATCTCCCGCTTGAAGGCGTCGATCTCCGCACGGTCCTTTTCGATGGTGGTGCGGTCGGTCTCCAGCTTGGTCAGCAGGTCCTCAAAGGCGGCGTCGTTCCGTTCGATGTGGGTCTTCGCGTCCTCGATGATGTATTCCGGGAGCCCCAGCTTCCGGGAGATGGCGAAGGCGTTGGACTTTCCGGGGACACCGATCAGGATCCGGTAGGTGGGCCGGAGCGTCTCCACATCGAATTCACAGCAGGCGTTCTCCACGCCCGGCGTGGAGAGGGCAAAGACCTTCAGCTCGCTGTAGTGGGTGGTGGCCACCGTCCGCGTCTTCATGCCGTGCAGGAAGGAGAGGATGGAGATGGCCAGCGCGGCGCCCTCGGTGGGATCCGTACCCGCGCCCAGTTCGTCAAAGAGGCAGAGAGAGCGGGAATCCGCCTTCTCCAGGATCTCCACTGTGTTCTTCATGTGACCGGAGAAGGTGGAGAGGGACTGTTCTATGCTCTGCTCGTCGCCGATGTCGGCAAACACGTCCTCAAAGACTGCCAGGGAGCTTCCCTGGAAGGCAGGAATATGAAGTCCGGCCTGACCCATCAGGGAGAAGAGGCCCACCGTCTTCAGGGAGACGGTCTTGCCGCCGGTGTTCGGGCCGGTGATGATCAGAAGATCGAAAGTATCTCCCAGGCGGATGGTGATCGGGACCACCTTGTCCTTCGGGATCAGCGGATGCCGGCCGTCCTTGATCTCCAGGAAGCCCCGGGTGTTGAAGGCGGGCTCGCTGGCAGACATCTGGCCGGAAAGCTTTGCCTTCGCGAAGACAAAATCCAGGTGGGCCATCAGGGAGAGATCCGCGCGGATCGCTTCCACGCCGGGCATCAGCATGATGCTGAGATTTTTCAGGATCTCCGCGATCTCCCGCTGTTCCTTGATCTCCAGCTCCCGGCGCTCGTTGTTCATACGGATCACGGCCATGGGCTCGATAAAGACGGTGGAGCCGCTGGAACTCTGGTCGTGGACCACGCCCGGGACCTTGGTCTTGAATTCGCTCTTGACCGGGAGGCAGTAGCTGCCGTTCCTCATGGCGATCACATTGTCCATGAGATAGCCGCGGTACTGATTCAGCACACCGTTCAGTTCACTGTGCATCCGGTCGTCGATGGTCTTCAGCTGCCGGCGGATCCGGTTCAGTTCCGGGGAGGCAGCATCGGCCACCAGATCTTCCCCCAGAATGCAGCGGGCCAGTTCCTGCGCTTCCGAAGGCATGGGATCCAGAGCCCGGAAGCTTTCTTCGAGAGAGTCGGGCTCGAATTCATCGTCCTCATGGACGCCCCAGCTCCGCACCCTTCCGGCGTTTCCGAGGAGCGCGCTGATGTGCAGGAGCTCGGAGGTGTTGAGGGAAGCGCCTACTTCAAGGCGCATCAGGGAACCGCCGATATCCCGGGTGTCCCCGAAAGAGATCTGCCCGCGCATCCGGATCCTGGTGCAGGCATCCGTGGTTTCCCGCTGGGCCAGGGTGATCTCGCTTAAGTCGGAAGAAGGCAGAAGCCCGCTGCAGAGCTTCCTGCCGGGCGCGCTGGTCGCGCAGTCGCACAGCATGGCGATGATCTTGTCATATTCGAGAATTCTGAGAGATTTCTCATTCATTTGTGAAATTCCTCCGCAGACTGTGTTACATTGAAGTATACCATAAAACAATGGTATAATAGCGAGGAATCTGCCTGCGGACAATGTGCGGGCGGAGAGGGATCTCCATACAAAACGGGACGGCGCACGCGGACAGGGTTCACGGAAGGAACGTTTTATGGCGGATGAAATGCGGCCGGGAAATGACCCGGATAACAATAACGAAGAGCGTAAACCATTTATGACGCAGAAGATCGTCGGACGCCGGGACAGCAAAATGCGGACGCTCCGGATGATCGGGCGGTCGATGCTGGCCGGCGTCGCCTTTTCGCTGGCGGCCGTGGTGGTGGCGGTGATCGCGGTCCCGCGGGTGCAGGCCCGCTTCGGGCCGGTCGTGTCTTCGGGAGAGACCACGGTGACTCTGGGAAGGGATGAATCGACCCCGTCCGCGGAAGAATCCGGTCCCTCCGGGGAGTCCGGGGAGAACACCGGTGCGGACAGCACGGGAGAAAGCGGTTCCGAGGGAACTTCCCCGGCGGAGACCACTGCCCCGGAGGAGACGGTACCGGTCGGGGAGATCGTGAAGGCAGAGATAGAGACCTGGCCCTTCGGCATGCCGGAAGTACTTAAGCTTTCCTACGGGCTCCGCGGCGTGGCGGACACGGCGGATCTCTCCGTCGTCACCATCGAACAGGTCCGGGAAGGACAGGACTGGTTCGATAACGAACTCCGAACCTCGGGTCTTTACTCAGGCGTCGTGATCGCAAAGACGGACAGTGAGATCCTGATCCTGGCCTCCGGGAACGCGGTCAGCGGCGCGGACCGTCTGGTGGTGGATTTCGGCAAGGGACTGAAGTCTGATGCATCCGTCAAGCGGCCGGATACAGCCAGCGGGCTTGCGGTGCTCACGGTCCCGGTGACGGATGAGAACCGGGAGAAAACAGAAGGCGTGACACCGCTGGAACTCGGGAACTCTTACCGGCTCCGCCGCGGGGATATCCTGATCGCGGTCGGGGCGCCTCTCGGCATGGTCCATTCCGCGGATTACGGCGTGATCGGCGGCGTGTCCCCGATCAGTGTGACGGACGGCGCGGCGACCCTCTTCCATACGAAATCCGCGGGCAATGCCTCCGCGGGAACCTGGATGCTGGACACTGAGGGACGGCTGGTCGGCTGGGTCACGGATGTGTTCAGCGACCAGAATACAAAGCATACGGTGGTTCTCGGCGTCTCCGAATTCAAGGCGATCCTGGAGCACATGATCAACGGGCAGGCCTCGCCCCTCATCGGGGTCCGCGGCAGTGCCGTGAGCCAGGAGATGCAGGAGCAGGAGATCCCGGCAGGACTTTATATCACCCGGATCACCCGGGACAGCCCGGCATACAACGCAGGACTCCAGCCCGGCGACATCATCACCCGCGTCGGGGATACGGAGATCAGGACCATGCGGGACTATACCGCGGAAGTGGAAAAACTCCATGCGGAGGATTCGGTCCGGTTCGTCGTCATGCGCACCGGCCGGGATGAGAATGAATACGCTGAGCTTGAGTTCATGCTGAACGTCGGAGCGCGGTGACCTCCGGGAGCAGATCCGGCGGCGGAAAGACGGAACGCCCTGCCCGGCAGGGACCGCCCCGCAGCATGGGCAGGACAGCATGTCCGGCAGCGCCCGGTGGCACCGGTGAAGATATGCTCCGGGCGAAAAGAAAAAAAGAAGAACAGGAAACGATCATATATGAAGTTTATCGAAACTCTGAGAGAAAATACCCGCGTCTCCTCGGTCTGGCTGTGCCGCGCGAAGTCCACGCATCTCACCAAGACCGGCAAAGAATACGAGAGCATCACGCTGCAGGACAAGACCGGCAGCGTCGACGGAAAGATCTGGGATCCGGGGAATCCGGGCATCGGAGATTTCGACGCGCCGGACTATGTGGCGGTCGATGCTGACGTGCAGCTGTTCAACGGCAGTCTTCAGCTGAACATCCGGCGGATCCGCAAGGCGGACGAGAGCGAGTATATCCCCGCGGATTATCTCCCCACCTCGGACAAGGACAACGACGTAATGTTCAGCGAACTCCTGGAGGAGATCGCCGGCGTGAAGGACCCGTACCTCAGCAGGCTGCTGGAAAGCTTCTTCCTGAAGGACCCGGCCTTTGTCCGGAAATTCCGGGAGAGCTCCGCGGCGAAGAGCGTGCACCACGGCTTCATGGGCGGACTCCTGGAGCACACCCTCAGCGTGGCGAAGCTCTGCGAATATTACTGCACGGCTTACCCGGCGCTGAATCACGATCTCCTGATCACGGCAGCCATCTGCCATGACATCGGAAAGACCCGGGAGCTTTCGGCATTCCCGGAGAACAGCTACACGGACGAGGGACAGCTTCTCGGGCATATCGTCATCGGCTGCGAGATGCTGGCGGAAAAGATCCGCGAGATCCCGGGATTCCCGGAGAAGAAGGCGGCGGAGCTCCGCCACTGCATCATTGCCCACCACGGGGAATATGAGTTCGGATCGCCGAAGAAGCCGGCGCTGATCGAGGCCATGGCCCTGAATCTTGCGGACAATACGGACGCCAAGATGGAGACCTTCCGGGAGATCCTGGTGCAGGCGGGGGACAACAGCGGCTGGCTCGGCTTCAACCGCTTCCTGGACAGCAACCTCCGGAAGACGTCGGAGTGATAAGGGCAGGAGGCCCTCTGTCCACGGAATTCGCGGCAGATTTTCGAAAGAGCCCGGACACGGGCGGAAAGCGAATATGAGTACAGATTATCGGAAAAACGAAGAGATCACGCTGGAGATCACAGATCTCGGCGCGGAGGGAGAAGGCATCGGACGGACCGATGCCTTTCTCTGGTTTGTGAAGGACGCGCTGCCGGGAGACCGGATCCGGGCGACGGTCATGAAGACGAAGAAAAGCTACGGCTACGCGAGACTTCAGGAGGTCCTGGTCCCGAGCCCGGACCGGATCGCTCCGGCATGTCCCATTGCCCGGGCCTGCGGCGGATGCACCCTCCAGGCCATGAATTACGCGGCGCAGCTTAGATTCAAGGAAAACAAGGTTTTAAACAATCTCCGGCGCATCGGCGGCCTGGACCTGTCGGGCGTGAACTGCCATCCCATCCGGGGTATGGAGGATCCCTTCCGCTACCGGAACAAAGCCCAGTTCCCGGTGGGGACGGATAAGGCGGGGAAGCCCGTCGCGGGTTTTTATGCCGGCCGGACCCACAGCATCATCCCCTGCGAAGACTGCCTTCTGGGGACGGAGGAGAACCGGGAGATCCTGAAGACCGTGCTGGACTGGATGGAGGAATTCCATGTGCCGGCCTACGACGAAGCTGCGGGCACCGGCATCGTCCGCCATGTCCTGATCCGGAAGGGATTCAGGAGCGGGCAGATCATGGTCTGTCTTGTGACAAACGGAGCGGATCTGAAAAAGCCCGGCGTTCTCTCAGACCGGCTCATGGCACTGCCCGGCGTCACGACGGTGGTGCAGAACATCAACCGGGAGCGCACCAATGTGATCCTCGGAAAGGAGACCCTCGTCCTGGCGGGCCCGGGCTTCATCACGGATACCATCGGGGACACGGAGTTTGAGATCTCCGCCCAGTCCTTCTACCAGGTGAATCCGGTACAGACGGAGGTACTCTACGGGACCGCGCTGAAGTACGCGGGACTGACCGGGAAGGAGAATGTCTGGGATCTGTACTGCGGTATCGGAACCATCTCCCTCTTCATGGCGAAGCAGGCAAAAAAGGTGTACGGGGACGAGATCGTGCCTCAGGCTATTGAGGACGCACGGCGGAACGCTGTCCGGAACGGCATCTGCAACGCGGAATTCTTTGTAGGGAAGGCAGAGGAGGTTCTGCCGGCCTGGTACGCGGAGCAGCAGCGGAAGCCGGAAGCTGCGCGGGAGAAGATCGACGTGATCTGCGTGGACCCGCCGCGGAAGGGCTGCGACGAGGCCTGCCTTCAGACCATGCTGCAGGTGGCGCCGGAGCGCATCGTCTATGTGAGCTGCGACTCCGCGACCCTTGCCCGTGACCTGAAATACCTCCTGGCCAGCGGGCAGTACAGCCTGACAGCGGTGCAGCCCGTGGACATGTTCCCGCAGACGGTGCACGTGGAGACGGTATGTTTATTGTCCAAACTTTCTGAAGCCAAGAATCATATCAGTGTGAAGGTCGATATGAATGAAATGGATCTGACGGCAGCGGAGAGTAAGGCGACCTATCAGGAGATTAAGGAGTGGGTGAAGGAGAAGTATGGATTCCATGTGTCGCATTTGAATATCGCAAAGACGAAGCGGAAATGTGGGATCATCGAACGGCAGAATTACAATCTGCCGAAAAGTGAGGATAGCCGGTCGCCGGAGACACCGAAGGAAAAGGAAGAGGCGATTATTGCGGCGTTTAAGGCGTTTCGGATGATCTGAAGGATCATTGAAGACGAAAACATATAAATTCCACATCAATCATAAAACATCAGACAAAACCGGACTGCTTATCCTACGGCAATCCGGTTTTGTGACTTTACTGAGATTTTACAGTTCACCGATTACAGGGCTTACATTCTTCATTTATATTGAGAGTGTCAAAGGAGGAGGTTTCCACATGATCTATTGTGTTGAAGATGACAGCGCTATCCGGGATCTCATGGTTTATACACTGAGAGCTTCCGGTTTTGAAGCAATGGGTTTTGAGAATGATACCGGTTTTTGGGCTGCCATGAAAGAACAAAGGCCGGAAATGATTATATTGGACGTTATGCTGCCCGGGGAAGACGGCCTGACTATCCTTCAAAAATTACGGTCGTCCCCTGTTACATCGGATATTCCTGTAATTATGGCAACTGCAAAAGACAGCGAGTATGACAAAGTAATTGGTCTGGATTCCGGTGCAGACGATTATCTTGCGAAGCCGTTTGGAATGATGGAGATGGTTTCGCGCATAAAGGCGGTTCTTCGTCGTGCAGGCAATCATCAGGATTTGATTTTATCCTGCGGTATGATTTCGATGGATGAAAGCAAGCATACTGTAACCGTGGACGGGAAGCCTGTCCTGCTGACATTGAAAGAATATGAGCTTCTGAAACTTCTGCTGGAGAGTCCGGGGAGGGTCTTTACAAGAGACAATATCCTTCAGAGCGTGTGGGGCATTGACTTTTCCGGTGAGACCAGAACGGTGGATGTTCATATCGGTACGCTTAGAACCAAGCTCGAAAAAGCAGGGGATCATATCCAGACTATTCGGGGTGTTGGATATAAGATGGAGGCGGAAAATGAGCAGTAAGATTTTTAAGGCAATCTGGACTGTTGCCCTCCTGGTTTTTCTGGCTTCTTTGCTGTTGATCATGGGATCGTTGTATGCATACTTTTCCTCCATACAGAAGAACCAGCTTCGCGTGGAGACCGAACTGGCAGCACAGGGAGTCGCACTTTCCGGGGCGGAATACTTTGAAGGATTAAATGACGGGAGCTACAGGATCACCTGGGTCAGCCCGGAGGGAGATGTTTTATTTGATGATGAGGCGGACACCTCGACCATGCAGAATCATATGGAGCGGCCGGAGATTAGGCAGGCACTGGAGGAAGGATACGGAGAAGCGGCCAGACACTCCTATACTCTGGCAGACCAGCAGTACTATGCGGCTAAACGGCTTCCGGACGGATCTGTACTCCGTATGTCTGTTGCACAGCTCTCTGTATGGAGTCTTCTTTTCGGTTTTGGCCAGCCGATCTGCTTTGTGATCCTTGCAGCATTAATTCTTTCTTATGTGCTTGCCTCACGGATCGCTGCGAAGATCGTAAAGCCGATCAATGAGCTCGACCTTAATCATCCGAACCAGTATTTTGGAAAAGAAAATTATGAGGAGATAGAGCCTCTGCTGCGTCGTATTGCTGCACAACAGGCTCAGTTAAGGAGCGATCAGGAGGAAATTGAAAAGGCAGCATTGATCAGGCAGGAATTCAGCGCAAACGTATCCCATGAATTGAAAACGCCGCTTCATGCGATCTCCGGATATGCGGAGCTTCTTGAAAACGGTCTGGTCAAAGAAGAGGACATAAAGACTTTTGCGGAAAAGATTCGTGCCGAATCCTTACGTATGACAAGACTGATCGAGGATATTATCGATCTGACGAAGCTGGACAACGGCGGGACAGAAATGAAATGGGAGAATTGCGATTTTTATAGTATTGCGGAAACAGCGGTTGATACACTGGAAGCCGCAGCCTCTGCCATGGATATCATTTTTACCCTAAGCGGTGAACCAGCTCCTGTAACAGCGATCCCACAGCTGCTGTACAGCATAGCATATAACCTGTGTGACAATGCGATTAAGTACAATCATCGAGGAGGCAGCGTCAGTATATCTGTATCGCAAGACCAAAGACATACAGTGCTTACCGTGAGGGACACGGGTATTGGTATTCCGGAGGAGGAAAAGGAACGCATTTTTGAACGTTTTTATCGTGTGGACAAAAGCAGGAGTAAAGAGGCTGGCGGTACAGGCCTTGGACTTTCCATTGTGAAACATGCAGTCCTGATTCATAATGGAACAATCAGACTGGACAGCAGACCCGGCGAAGGCTCGGAGTTTATTGTATCGATACCGAATGAGCCGGAGGACGGAATGTGATATAAGAGATCAGTCTTTTGCAGGGACCCGGTGGTCTCTGCTTTTTTATGTGATCGCCTTACATCCTTTTTACAGAAGCACGATAACGGATTTGATGTTGACTCTCTATTCTGTAACTGAGAAAAAGAGAATGGAGAGTATATTATGGATTTGTTTGATGTATTGAATCTGATCGGTGGTTTAAGCCTGTTTCTGTTCGGTATGACACTGATGGGGCAGGCGTTGGAACGCCGTGCAGGCAACAGGTTAAAAGCACTCCTGGGGCGAATGACGACCAACCGACTTACCGGTCTTTTGACAGGGCTGGGGGTTACGGCTATCATACAAAGCTCGTCGGCAACCACAGTCATGGTGGTAGGCTTTGTTAACTCGGGGTTGATGACCCTGAAGCAGTCCATCAATGTCATCATGGGAGCAAATATCGGTACCACTGTAACGGCATGGATTTTAAGCCTTGCCGGGATCGAGAGCAGCAATGTTTTTGTTAAACTGTTAAAGCCGTCGTCATTTACGCCGATTCTTGCACTGTTGGGAATCATTTTCTTTATGGTATCCCAAAACAGTAAGCGAAAGGATACAGGGCTGATACTGCTCGGCTTTGCAACGCTTATGTACGGAATGGACACCATGTCAGGCGCTGTTTCGGCACTCAGAAATGATCCGTCTTTTCAACAGATGTTTCCTGCTTTTACGAATCCTGTTCTGGGGGTCATTGCCGGTGCGGTCCTGACGGCCATTATACAGTCCAGTTCTGCATCAGTAGGTATTTTACAGGCGCTTGCTTCAACGGGCGCAGTCTCCTATGGTGCGGCCATCCCGATCATTATGGGTCAGAATATTGGTACCTGCATAACAGCAATGCTTTCTTCGATCGGTACGACCAGAAATGCAAAAAGAGCCGCGCTTGTTCATTTTGCCTTCAACCTCATAGGAGCTGCCGTATGGCTGACGGTTTTCTGGCTGGTAAAAACAATTTTTGCTCCGGTATTTCTTGCACAGGCTGCCAGTCTGGTGGGAATCGCGGTTTTCCATTCGGTATTTAACATTCTTTGTACCTTACTGCTGCTTCCGTTCAGTCAGGCCCTTGAACATATGGTTTGCAGGATTCTTCCTGATGCAAAAGCACCGGAAAGGGAAAAGGAACTTGACGAGCGCTTACTCGCAAGCTCGGCACTTGCCTTGGGCAGGTGCAAACAGGTGCTTGACCTCATGGCAGAGACAGCCGTCGCGGCCTTAAAAGACAGCCTCGAAAATGTAATTCACTATGAAGAAGACAGGGCGGAAAATATACGCAAAGCAGAAGATGAAACTGATCATCTGGAAGATGTCATAGGTACATACCTTTTAAAACTGACATCCCGACATCTGAGTGAGGAGGAAAGTGCCAGGGCGACAGAGTATATGAAAATGATCGGGGACTATGAACGGATTGCCGACCATGCGGTGAACATTCTGGAATCTTCAGAAGAAATGAAAAGCAAAAATGTAACGCTTTCGGAAAATGCCGCCCATGAATACAGCGTGATCTGCAAGGCGGTAACAGAGATACTGGATCTGTCCTATCAGGCATTTTTAAAAGACGATCTTCATTCGGCCAGGATGACAGAATCCCTTGAACAGGTGATCGATAAACTGAAGGAAGAGCTGCGGACCCGCCATTTTGTCCGCCTTCAGAACAGAGAATGTTCTGTGGCTGCAGGCTTTATCTGGTCAGATCTGCTGACAAATCTGGAGCGCGTGTCAGACCACTGTTCAAATATTTCGGGATGCGTTCTTGACACAGCAGACAGGAATATGAACATGCATGAAAACCAACGTATCATCAGAGATTCGAAGGAAGACTATGAGCAGCAGTATAATATGTATTTGGCGAAGTATTGTAGTTAAATGGTAAAGAGAACGAATGATGCAGCGCAGGAAGAATCCAAAGAAACCGTAGGTTTCGTGGCAGAGGATTCAAAAGGGGACAGCGTTCCTTTTGGCACACGACTTTCCGTGGAAAGTCTAGTGTGTTATACCTTTATCCGAAAGCCGGCAGCGAAACAGCAGCGTGTGCCCCTTTGAAGCACAGGCTGCTGTAATTGCATTGTGGAGAGAA
>CADBEN010000013.1 GCA_902793685.1 uncultured Lachnospiraceae bacterium | reverse complement strand
TCAGGAGCTGCTGACAAAAGGAAATTCTTCTGAAGATGAGAAATATGTCGCTGATGATTTTCGGGAGATGCTGGAGCAGATCGAGCTGGACCTGCAAGCGTCTCAGAAGAAACTGGATAAGACCTGTGACCACAGCGATGATGCCGACTCTGAAACGGAATAATTTTGAAAAGTGTACTCAAAATGTACTCACGAGACATAGAAAAAGTCCGGAAACCCAGTGTTTATGCTGGTTTCCGGACGTTCAATATTTATTCCAGCTCGATGGTGCCCGGCGGCTTGCTGGTGATGTCGTACATCACGCGGTTCACGTGCCGGACCTCGTTGATGATGCGGCTGGTGACCTTCTGGAGCACCGGCCACGGGATCTCCGCGCTCTCCGCGGTCATGAAGTCGATGGTCTTCACCGCGCGGAGGCATACAGCGTAGTCGTAGGTGCGTTCGTCGCCCATGACGCCCACGGAGCGCATGTTAGTGAGTGCCGCAAAGTACTGGTTCAGCTCCCGGTCCAGGCCGGCAGCCGCCACTTCCTCCCGGAAGATCGCGTCCGCGTCCTGCACCATCTTCACCTTCTCCTCCGTCACCTCGCCGATGATGCGGATGCCCAGTCCCGGCCCCGGGAAGGGCTGGCGGAACACAAGCTTTTCCGGGATGCCGAGTTCCAGTCCCACCTTCCGGACCTCGTCCTTGAAGAGGGCGCGGAGCGGCTCGATGATCTCTTTAAAGTCCACGTGTTCCGGCAGGCCGCCTACGTTGTGATGGGATTTGATGACCGCGCTCTCGCCGCCGAGACCGCTTTCCACCACGTCGGGGTAGATGGTTCCCTGGGCCAGGAACTCCACCGCGCCGATCTTCTTCGCCTCCGCCTCAAACACACGGATGAACTCTTCTCCGATGATGTGGCGCTTCGCCTCCGGCTCGCTGACGCCGGCCAGCTTGTCGTAGAAATGCTGCTTTGCGTCCACATGAACGTAGTTCAGCCTGTAGGGACCGGAAGGACCGAAGACCGCGTCTACCTCGTCCGCTTCATTCTTTCTCAGAAGCCCGTGGTCCACGAACACGCAGGTCAGCTGCTCGCCGATGGCTTTGGAGAGCAGGACCGCCGCCACAGAGGAATCCACGCCGCCGGAAAGGCCGAGCAGCACTCTTCCGTCTCCGACTTTCTCCCGGATCTGCTCCACGGTCTGGGCCACAAAGGCATCCATCCTCCAGCTGCCGCTGCAGCCGCAGATATCATGGACAAAGTTTCCGAGGATCTTAAAGCCTTCCTCTGTATGGAGGACCTCCGGATGGAACTGGATCCCGTAGAGCTTCGATGCGCGGTCCTCACAGACCGCCACCGGGCAGTTCAGGGAATGAGCCGCCACGGTAAAGCCCGGCGCCATGCGGGAGATAAAATCGAAATGGCTCATCCACACCACGGTCCGGGAGGGGACACCCTTCAGAAGCGGGGAATCCGCCGTGTCCAGCTGGATCTCCGTCCGTCCGTATTCCCGGTTCGCCGCGCGCTCCACCTTGCCGCCCAGCACCCACTGCATGAGCTGCGCGCCGTAGCAGAGTCCGAGGACCGGAACGCCCATGCGGAACAGCTCCGGATCGCAGGATGCGGCTCCTTCTTCGTAACAGCTGGCGGGACCTCCGGTAAGGATGATGCCCTTCGGCTGCATCTCCCGGATCTTTTCCAGCGGGGTCCTGTAAGAGTAAATCTCACAGTAGACGTTGTTTTCACGGACCCGGCGCGCCACCAGCTGGTTGTACTGGCCGCCGAAGTCGATCACGAGGATCTTTTCCTGGTTCTGAATCTCCAATGTCGTCTCCTTTCTGTCTGCTATACCAGCATCTTCCGCAGATACTGGCCGGTGTAGCTGTGCGGCATGGCAGCCACCTGCTCGGGCGTTCCCTCGGCGATGACCGTTCCGCCTCCGTCTCCGCCCTCGGGCCCCATGTCGATGATGTAGTCCGCAGTCTTGATCACATCAAGGTTGTGCTCGATCACGATGACAGTGTTCCCGCTGTCTGAGAGCCTGCGGAGGATGTTGACCAGCTTGTGGACGTCCGCGAAGTGCAGTCCGGTGGTGGGCTCGTCAAGGATATAGACGGTCTTCCCGGTGCCCCTGCGGCTCAGCTCTGTGGCGAGCTTGATGCGCTGCGCCTCGCCGCCGGAGAGCTCCGTGCTGGGCTGCCCCAGCCGGATATAGGAAAGACCCACGTCGTAGAGCGTCTGTATCTTCCGGGCGATGGTGGGCACATTCTTAAAGAATTCCAGGGCCTCCTCCACCGTCATGTTCAGGACGTCGTAAATGGACTTACCTTTGTATTTTACATCAAGAGTCTCGCGGTTGTAACGCTTTCCGCGGCAGACTTCGCAGGGCACGTAGACATCCGGCAGGAAATGCATCTCGATCTTGATGATGCCGTCGCCGGTGCAGGCTTCGCAGCGTCCGCCCTTCACGTTGAAGCTGAAGCGTCCCTTCCCGTAGCCCTTGGCCTTGGCGTCCGCCGTCGCCGCGAAGAGGTCGCGGATCATGTCGAAGACACCGGTGTAGGTCGCCGGATTGCTCCGGGGCGTGCGGCCGATGGGGCTCTGGTCAATGGCGATGACCTTGTCCAGCTTCTCCAGTCCCTCGATGGACCCGAACTTTCCGGGGATCTCGTGGGCCCGGTTCAGCCGCTTTGCCAGGTATTTGTACAGGATCTCGTTCACCAGGGAGGACTTTCCCGAGCCTGACACGCCGGTCACACAGGTCATGATCCCCAGAGGGAAGCTCACATCGATGTTTTTCAGGTTGTGTTCCTGCGCTCCCCGGACCGTCAGCCATCCGGCGGGCTCCCTGCGCTTCTCCGGCACCGGGATCTTCAGCTTCCCGGCCAGATACTGCCCTGTGATACTGTTTTCGCATTTCTCCAGGTCCGCGGCCGTGCCCTCGGCGATGATCCGTCCGCCGTGTTCTCCGGCGCCCGGGCCGATGTCGACGATCCAGTCCGCGGCACGCATGGTGTCCTCGTCGTGCTCCACCACGATCACGGTATTCCCCAGGTCCCGCAGATGCTTAAGCGTTCCCAGCAGCTTGTCATTGTCTCTCTGGTGGAGGCCGATGCTGGGCTCGTCCAGGATGTAGGCGACACCCACCAGTCCCGACCCGATCTGGGTCGCCAGCCGGATACGCTGGGCTTCCCCGCCGGACAGGGATTCGGTGGCCCGGGACAGTGTCAGGTAGTCCAGGCCCACATCGATCAGGAAGGTCACCCGGTTCCGGATCTCCTTCAGGATCTGGGCGCCGATCATCTGCTGCATCTCCGAGAGTTCCAGACGGTCCAGGAACATCCGGAATTTGGTGATGGACATATCCGTGGCATCGTAGATGTTGATGCCGCCCACGGTCACCGCAAGACTCGATTTCTTCAGGCGCTTTCCGCCGCACTCCGTGCAGGGGGAGAAGCGCATGAAGGTCTCATACTCTGCCTTCATGCTGTCGGAGAAGGTCTCCCGGTAGCGTCGGTTCTCATTCTCGATCAGGCCCTCGAAGGCGACGTCGTAGACGCCTTCCCCCCGCTGGCTCCTGTAACGGACCTTGATCTCCTCTCCGCCGGTCCCGTTGATCAGGATATCCCGGATCCGCTCCGGATAATCACGGAAGGGCGTGTCCAGGCTGAAACCGTAATGCTCCGCCAGCGCTACGAGGACGGCGTTCGTAAAGCTCCCCTCCTTTGCGGAGGAGGCCCAGCCGGGGGCGATGATGGCGCCCTGGCTGATGGACAGACTCTCGTCCGGGATCATCAGTTCCGTGGAAAACTCCATCTTGTAGCCCAGTCCTGCGCAGACCGGACAGGCGCCGAAAGGATTGTTGAAGGAAAAGCTCCGGGGCTCCACCTCCTCGATGGAGATCCCGCAGTCCGGACAGGCGAAGCTCTGGGAGAAGTTCAGCATCTCCCCCCCGACCACCTCCACCATGGCGGTACCGCCGGTCAGGGCCAGAGCAGTCTCCAGAGAGTCCGTGAGACGCTTCTGTATTCCTTCCCGGATCACAAGACGGTCCACCACTACCTCGATGGAGTGCTTGATGTTCTTGTCGAGGACGATGTCCTCGGAAAGCTCATACAGGTTTCCGTCGACCCGGACGCGGACGTAGCCGCTCTTCTTTGCCTGGGCAAGGATCTTCTCGTGCCGGCCCTTTTTTCCCCGGACCATCGGCGCCAGAAGCTGGATCCTTGTCTTTTCCGGAAGTTTCAGCACCTGGTCCACCATCTGGTCGATGGACTGCTTCATGATAGGCTTTCCGCAGTTCGGACAGTGAGGGATGCCGATCCGGGCGTACAGAAGACGCATGTAGTCGTAGATCTCCGTCACCGTGCCCACGGTGGAACGGGGGTTCCGGTTCGTGCTCTTCTGGTCGATGGAAATGGAAGGGGAAAGGCCCTCGATGCTCTCCACGTTCGGCTTCTCCATCCGGCCCAGGAACATCCGGGCATAGGAAGAAAGCGACTCCATATAGCGCCGCTGCCCTTCCGCGTAGATCGTGTCAAACGCGAGACTCGATTTTCCGGAACCGGAGAGGCCTGTCAGGACCACCAGTTCCTCCCGCGGAATGTTCAGGGACACGTTCTTCAGATTGTGCTCCGACGCCCCGCGGATCTTAATATACTGTTTCCCCATATCGTCTCCCTGCCTGTAATCTTCATTATTCTGCACCCTCATACCGGTGTCCGGTGAACAAGTTTCCCGTTCAGATTCTGCCCGCATTTCCAGGGGTGCTGAATAATTAACATTGTAGCACACAGAACATATGTTTGAAAGAGAAAAACGCCGCGGAAGGATGCGCCCCCCGCGGCATTGTTCTGCTCAGTCAGTATTATCTTCTTCCTGGAATCCCTTCCGGATCTCACAGTACCTTGCTGAGGAAGGACTTCAGACGCTCATCCTTCGGGTGCGCAAAGAACTCGGACGGCTCATTCTCCTCAAGGAAGTAACCGTTCTCGAGGAACATGACACGGTTCGAGACCTCTCTCGCAAATCCCATCTCATGGGTGACCACCACCATGGTCATCTTCTGCTCCGCAAGATCCTTCATGACGTTCAGAACTTCTCCGACCATCTCCGGATCCAGCGCGGAGGTCGGCTCGTCGAAAAGCATGACTTCCGGTCTCATGCAGAGTGCCCGGACAATGGCGATACGCTGCTGCTGTCCGCCGGACAGCTGACTTGGATAGGAGTCTGCACGGTCCGCAAGACCGACCTTCCTCAGAAGATCCAGCGCGTGCTCCTTCGCCTCCTCTTCTTTGAGGCCCTGCAGCTTCGTGGGCGCCAGCGTCAGGTTCCGCATGATATTCATATGCGGGAACAGATTGAACTGCTGGAACACCATACCCATTCTCTGACGGTGCTTGTCAATGTCCGTCTTCGGATCGCAGATGTTGACTCCGTCAAAAATGATCTCGCCGCCGGTGGGCTCCTCGAGCCGGTTCAGGCAGCGGAGGAAGGTGGATTTTCCGGAGCCGGAGGGTCCGATGACGCAGACCACATCGCCCTGGTCGATATCCACCGCGATGTGCTTCAGAACTTCGTGATCCCCAAATGCCTTGCAGAGATCCCGGACCTGGATGATGGGCTGAGGTGCAGCCGCACCGTTTTTATTCTCAGCGCTCACTCTTCTTCAGCCTCCTTTCCAGCAGCTTCACTCCCTGGGAGAACAGCATGACCAGCAGCAGGTAGATCAGCGCGACCGCCATCAGAGGCATGAACGCGGAGTAGGTCCGGCTGCGGATGATGTCGCCGCCCTTGGTCAGATCCTCGAGGGCAATGTAGCCTGCGACCGAAGTCTCCTTCAGGAGGACGATGAACTCGTTGGCCAGGGTCGGAATGACGTTCTTGAATGCCTGGGGCATGATGATGTTCGTCATGGTCTCGCGGTAGTTGAAGCCAAGGCTGCGGCCTGCCTCAAACTGTCCGCGGGGAATCGACTGGATTCCGGAGCGGAAGATCTCCGCCTGATAGGCGCCTGAGTTGATTCCGAAGGCCAGGATCGCGACAAAGGACTTGTCGATCCGGACAGAGCCGAAGATGACGAAGTAGATGATCATCAGCTGGACAACGACAGGCGTTCCGCGGATGACCAGCAGATAAAGGCTGGTGATGGCGTTCAGGATCTTCAGCTTCCCGGTGTTCTCATAGGTGCTGCGGATCATGGCGATGACGAAGCCGATCGCAAGACCCAGAAGTACCGCGAAGAAAGTGATCTTCAGTGTGACTGCAAGACCGTTCGTCAGGTACTTCCAGCGGTCGTCCTTGATAAAATTCAGGACAAATGACTCATAAAGACTCTGCATGGATATGGATTCTCCTTCTGGAAGAAAATACGGACCCCCGGTCCGGAAAGATAACAGGCCGGGGGTCCCGCTTCACAATGATTCAGTCAGCGTTGATATACTTCGCGACGATCGCGTCGAGGGTTCCGTCTGCCTTCAGCTCTCCGATGGCCTTGTTGACTGCATCAAGAAGCTCGGTGTTGCCCTTGCGGATCGCGATGGCATACTCTTCGTCGGTGTAGGACTCGTCAAGGATCTTCAGGCCGGGGACTTCGCTGATGTACTTCTTCGCCGGCTCGCCGTCGATGACGACTGCGTCGATCTTGGTCTGGGACAGAGCCTGGACAGCCTCCATACCCTTTGCGTAGCGCTCGACACACTCATCGCCCAGGTCTCCGGTAACATAGATGTCGCCGGTGGTTCCGGTCTGGACGCCGACCTTCTTGCCCTTCAGGTCGTCAAAACCCTTGACCTCGGAATTCTCGGTCACGATGATGACCTGGGATGCCTTCGCGTAGGTCTCGGAGAAGTCGACGTTCTGCTTGCGGTCCTCGGTGACCGTCATGCCGGCTGCGCCGATGTCCGCCTTGCCGGAAGAGATCTCCGGAATGATGGAATCGAAAGCGATGTCCTCGATCTCCAGTTCCAGGCCCATCTTCTCGGCGATGGCTGCGCAGATGTCCGCATCGATGCCGACGATGGTATTGTTGTCATGATACTCATAGGGCGGGAACTCCGCGTTGGTGCACATGACCAGCTTGCCTTCCTGAACCGTCTTCACTGCCGCCGGTGCTGCCTCAGCTGCCTTGGTCTCAGCTGCCGCTGCAGTAGTGGCTGCCGGTGCCGCAGTGGTTGCCGTTGCGGAGGAACCGCCGCAGGCAGTCATTGCCAGCATGGCCGCCGCCAGAAGAATGCTAATACCTTTTTTCATAATTATTACCTCCTGTTGCAATTGTTTTTCTATTATTATTCCGCCTGCAGGGCGATGCATTGCCGCGCGGTGCAGCCGCATCAATTTTTGCACAATTCGACAAATTACACTGCAAGCCCGAATAAATAACATTATAACCGTATTTTCATGAATAACAAGTGCCGCAGCCGATTTCCTGCCGGCTGCGGCACCTTGTATTACTCTGCGATTGCTTTCAGCGCGGCTTCCAGCTGCGCATCTTTGTCGCTGCCGATCACGTCGTCCTCGCCGGGTTCTGCCTTTACATCAGGCTCGATTCCCTTGCCGTGGAGATCAAATCCGTTCGGCGTGTAATAGTGCTGCGTCGTGATCTTCACCGCGCTGCCGTCCCCGAGGGGCAGGACAAACTGCACGATGCCCTTGCCGAAGGTGGTGGTCCCCACAATCTTTGCCTTGCCGTAATCCTTGTAGGCGCCGGCAAAGATCTCCGAAGCGCTGGCGGAATGCCCGTTGATCAGGATCGCTGTCGGGATGTCCACTTCATGGTCATCCGTGGCGTAGAACTTTTCGCCGACGCCGCTCCTGCCGGCCGTATAGACCAGAAGTCCGTCGGGCAGCATGTAATCGAGCATCCTGGTGGCGGACTGGACGACGCCGCCCGGATTGTTACGGAGATCGATCACCAGACTGGTCATTCCCTGCTCCGTGAGCTCGTTGACCGCCTTTTCAAACTGGTCCGGGGTGACGATGTCAAACTGGGAGACTGCAATGTATCCCGCCTTGTTGTCCAGCATCTTCCATTCCACAGTGGGGGTATCGATGCTCTTGCGGGTGATGTTCAGCGTGACTTCCTCCCGCTTCTCACCGCGGAGCACGACCAGCTCAACTTCCGTGTTCTCCGGGCCGCGGATATAGGTCGAAACAAAGTAATCCAGATCCTCTCCGGTGATCTCATGGCCGTCCGCCGAAACGAGGATGTCTCCGTCCTTCAGGCCGGCCTCCTCCGCAGGCGAGCCCCGGAAGACCTTCAGGACTGTGCAGATCTTCGTGTCCGGATCCTGGGAGAGCAGGGCGCCGATGCCGGAGTAGGTTCCTGAAGTCTCCTCCGTCAGCTGCGCGTACTCCTTCTCGGTATAGTAAACAGAATAGGGATCGCCGAGTCCCTCCATCATGCCGCTGTAAATGCCCTCCTCCACTGCCACCGGGTCCTCGTCAAAAAGGTAGTTCCGGCTGATGACCTTCTGGAGGAGCCGGATCTTTGCCGTGATCCGGTCATAATCCAGGTTCTCGGGATTCGGTTCCACCGGCTTTTCCGGCTTCACCGTGACCTCGCCATGCGTTCCCGCGGCATTGCTGAAACCGAATTCCTGGCGGACGAACCACCGGAAAAAGGTTCCCGCAGTGACCGCGCCTATCAGAAGCGCCACTGCAAACCCCATCAGGAAACCCGGCAGGAACCCGATCCTTCTTTTCTTCTTTTCCGCCCTCTGTGCTGCATCCGGCGCCGCGGCCGGCGCTTCCGCCTGCATAGTCTCTCCGGCGGCTGCTTCCTTTACTTCCGTATCCGCGGACACGGTGTTCATGTCCTTCTGTTCTTCCATGGATCTCAGATCCTGTCCTTTCTTATACAATTACGTACCTGCTCACACACGGCACCCTCTGCTCCGGGATGCTGAGTGATCACAGACTTACGGGCTTACATACTTGCTCGGATTCAGATATGATCCGTTGGCCCGGATCCCGAAATGGAGATGGGGGCCGGTGGAATAACCGGTGGATCCCACCTTTCCGATGGTCTGCCCGGCCTTCACCGTCTGCCCGACGCTGACGTTCAGCTTGGAGCAGTGCATATAGAGTGTATAGATCCCGCCGCCGTGGCTCAGCATGATATAATTGCCCGCCGAGCCGGAATAAGTGGCCGTGACGACCTCGCCCGCGGCAGCCGCGACGATGGCAGAACCTGTCGGGGCGCCGATATCGATGCCGTTATGGTAGGTGCTTGCCCCCTTCGTCGGAGATTTGCGGCTTCCGAATCCGGAGGTGATGCGTCCGCTTGCCGGGCAGGGCCAGCGGAACCGGATGTCTCCCAGAGATACGGTCGCCTGCCGCTTTTTCGCCGCGGCAGCAGCCCTGGCAGCAGCCTCCGCTGCCTTCCGCTCTTCTTCCTCACGTTTTTTGATCTGGGCCTCCACTGCCTTGATGGCTTCCTCCTGGGCAGCGATGTCTTTATTATAATCGCTCAGCTCACTTTCAGCTTCGCTGATCTGGGCCGTGTATTTCGAGAGTTCCTTCTGCTTTTCCGCCAGAAGGGTCTTCGAGGATTCCTGCTTTGCCTCCTGATCGGTCTTCAGGCCCTCCAGTGTTTCGATCTCCGCCTCTACACCGGCTTTCTTTTCCTCGATCTCCACACAGGTCGTCTCATAGGCGTCCAGCTGAGCCCGGTCATACTCCGAGATCTTTTCGATATACTCGGCATGATTGAAAAAGTCCGTCAGGTTCCGGGCGTTCAGAAGCATGTCCAGGAATCCGGTCTCTCCTTTTTCATACATGTACTTGATCCGGAGCTTCATGTCCGCGAACTGTCTGTCCGCAGTCTCTTCCGCAGCGGCGAGGTCTGTCTTCAGGCCCTCGACCTCCGTCTCCTTGGTCCCGATCTCCCCGTCCAGGCGCTCGATCTCATCGGCGATCTCGGAAAGGGTGTTGTCCAGCTCCCGCATATAAGCGGCGACATCGGCCTTGAGCCCGTTCAGTCGGTTGATGGTGCCCTGGGTCTTCTTCTTTTCCTCTTCCAGCTTTTTCTTCTTTTCCGCGGCAGCGTCCAGTTTTTTCTGCTCCTCCGCGTTCGCCTTTGCGAAGGCCGGCACCGACGGCTGTGACGCCAGCACTGCCCCGCAGAGGACTGCGGCGGCGATCCGGATGATCCGATTTCGTATCATACCTGCACCTCCCGTTCAGACTCTGAGGTTCCTGCAGATCGTGACGTAGCTGACCAGGAAGCCGATTCCCGCGCCCAGGCCCAGTGCCGCGCCTGCCATGGTCGGGAAGACCTCCGAAAGGGGCAGGAAGCGGAAGATGTCGGACAGGACGCTGAAGCGTTCCGTGAGATACACCAGCACTTTCCGGTAGATCGCGGAGACCAGCAGCAGCGGGACGATCGCCCCGATCAGCCCGATCAGCGTTCCCTCGATCACGAAGGGCGCGCGGATCATGCCGTTGGTCGCGCCGATGAGGCGCATGATCTCATTCTCGTTTCTCCGGAACGCGGCAGCCACCGTGATGGTGTTGCTGATCAGGAAGACCGCGACCAGGAGCAGGATGAGGATGATGCCGCCGGAAAGCAGGGTGATGACCCGGTTCAGGCGGATCAGGCTCGAGACCGCGCTGCTGGAATAATTGACTGCACGGACGCCGGGCTGCTCCTTCAGCCACGCCACCAGACCCTCCTGCTGCTGGATATCGTTGATCAGGATATTCCAGGAAGCGCTTCCCGCCAGGGGGTTGTCCTGTTCAAATCCGGCCGCCAGTTCTTCCCTCCCCGCAAAATACTCAGTTTTGAACTCGTTCCACGCCTCGTCCGCGGACACAAATTCCATCTCCCGGACCTCCGGCCTTTTTCCGATCTCCTCTCCGATCTCCCGGATCTTTTCCTCCGGAAGAGACTCGTCGAAGAGCACCGTGATTCCCAGGTTGCTCTCCGCGTTCTTCACGACATAGTCCAGGTTTTTTACAATAGAAAAGAACATGCAGAACAAAAAAATACATGCCGAAACAGTCGCCGCGCTTGCAAGCGAGAACTTCAGATTCCGGCATATATTTCTCAGGCCCTGCTTTACGCAGTAGCCAATGGTGTTTAGATTCATGAACTCAGAGCTCCTCGTCGCTTCTCAGCGTCCCCTTATCCAGGATGACGACTCTTTTTTTCATTTTCGCCACGATATCCGCGGAATGGGTGATCACGACGACCGTCGTCCCGGATTCGTTGATCTCCTCCAGAAGACGCATGATATCCTCCGCAGTCTTCGCGTCCAGATTTCCCGTGGGCTCGTCCGCCAGCAGAAGCTTCGGCCGGTTCACCAGGGCTCTGGCGATGGCGACGCGCTGCTGCTCTCCGCCGGAAAGTTCCCGGACATTCGCCTTGTACTTTGCGGAAAGCCCCACCCTGCGGAGGACCTCCGGAACATTTTCCCGGATCTCCGCAGTGCTCTTTCCGATCACGCGCTGGGCAAAAGCGACATTTTCATAGACATTCAGATGCTTCAGGAGACGGAAATCCTGAAAGACCACACCGATGGTCCTCCTGTATTTCGGGACGTTTCTTCTGGACAGTCTGTTCAGGTCCACGTCATTTACCACCAGGGTTCCCTCGGTGGGATCCGTCTCCTTCATCAGGAGACGCAGAAGCGTCGATTTTCCGGCGCCCGAGCGTCCCATGATAAACACAAATTCCCCGTCCCGGATGGTAAGCGTTACGTTCTTCAGCGCGCGCTTTCCCCGTTCATAGGATTTGCTGACATTGTTCAGTTCGATCATAGGCAGTTCCTCTGCCTCCTTGGTTCATCCGTTCTTATTTCAGTAATCAATAGATTCCATGTACTTCATGTACTTGACGACCATCAGGGCGATCTTGAAGGTGATGGCGTCCTCAAACACCCGGAGATCCAGGCCCGTCGTCTTCTGAAGCTTGTCAAGACGGTAGACCAGCGTGTTTCTGTGGATGTACAGCTGGCGGGAGGTCTCGGAAACATTCAGGCTGTTCTCAAAGAACTTGTTGATGGTCTGCAGCGTCTCTTCGTCGAAATCATCCGGGTTCTTGCCTTCGAAGATCTCCCGGATGAACATCCTGCAGAGCGGGATGGGCAGCTGGTAGATCAGGCGGCCTATGCCAAGACGGTTGTACGCCACCACGCTCTGTCCGCTGTAGAAGATCTTTCCGACGTCCAGCGCCATCTTGGCTTCCTTGTAGGACCGGGAGACTTCCTTGATCTCGCTGACGATCGTTCCGTAGGCGATGTTGACGTTCGTGATGTCCTCGCCCCGGAGACCGGTCAGGATCTCCTCCGCGACCTTGTCCAGATCCTCGTAGCCCTCATCCTCCAGAAGTTCCTTGACGAGGATGATGTTCCTGCCGTCTACAGCCGTGACAAAATCACGGATCCTTCCGGTAAAGAAGCTGCGGACCGTCTCCAGGATATTGATGTCCCGGTCGTTCCTGGTCTCAATGATATAGACCACGCGGCGCACGTCCGTATCGATGTGCAGCTTCTTCGCGCGGTTGTAGATATCCACCAGCAGCAGGTTGTCCAGCAGCAGGTTCTTGATGAAGTTGTCCTTGTCAAAGCGCTCCTTGTAGGCTGTCAGGAGATTCTGCAGCTGGAAAGCGGCGAGCTTTCCGACCATATAGACGTCGTCGCTGGAGCCTTCCGCGAGAAGCACATACTCCAGCTGGGCTTCATCGAACACCTTGAAGAACTGGCATCCGTTCACCAGCTGGGACTCCGCGGGAGATTCCGCAAAGGCAAGCGCTGCGCTCTCAAAGGCTTCTGCTCCGGGGAATGTGCTGGCAATAATCTTGCCGTCCACATCTGTGATGCACAGGTCGATCCTCGAAATCGTCTTCAGACCTTCCAGGGTCGTCTGCAGAATCTGGTTCGAAATCATAACATTCTCCTTTCCCGAAGCAGCGCATTTGCGCGGCATACATACTTTACATAAATGTCTGCAGAATCATCATAAGACAAGCAGAAGGGAATATCAAGGGAATTGTTAAAAACAACGAATTTTTTATGTGCACTTTTCACATTTCCGGAAAGAAAAATTGTTCACTTTCCCCCGGCTTTTCAGAGGTCATTTCCCACGATTTATGAAAAAGGTCGAAGGATTCCCCCTGTTTTTATGCGTTTTTTCTGTAAATCTCACCATCAGCCATGCCGATCTTCCCCTGTTTCAGGAGACGGCCGGCGGCGCGCTTGAAGGCATTTTTGGAGATTCCGAGGATCCGGCGGATCTCCTCAGGATCCGAATCATCGGAAAGCTTCAGTCTTCCTCCGGAAGCCTCCAGCTTTTCAAGGATCTTTTCCGCGTCATCGTCCATCTGCCTGTAGGACGCCTTCCGGGGGCTGAGATCCAGCTTTCCGTCTTCCCGGACCCGCATTACGCGGGCCGTGATCTCCTGGCCGACGCGGAACTCCCCGTAGGCCTCGCTCTTCGGGATGAGTCCGAAATACCGGTCCTCCACAGCGACAAAGACGCCCATGTCCCGGACCTCGTAGACTGTGCCCTTCACCTCAGCATCCTTTTCGATGCCCTGTGCGGCGGTCAGGTAAGGATAGATCCGCATGGTCGCCGCCAGGCGCCCGCTGTGGTCCACATAGAGCGCCGCCAGGACCGTATCCCCGGGATGGATCTCCCCTTCCCGCTCACGGAAAGGAAGCAGGACGTCCCGCTCCAGGCCGATATCCAGGAAGGCACCGATCTTTGTCACGTCGCGGATCCTGAGCTTCGCGATCCTGCCCACCGTCACATACGGCTCTTTCACGGTCGCTATGGGCCGGTCCGCGCTGTCCTTATAGAGGAAGACCCGGACGATGTCCCCTTCTTTTGCCCCTTCCGGGACCTGCTTTTTCGGAAGCAGGACCGTCTCCGCTCCTGCCCCGCTCTCCGGGTCGGCGAGAAACGCGCCGAATTCCCGGAATCTCACGATCTTCAGTTCCTGCAGCTTTCCAAGCTCCATCTGAAAGCCCCTTTCCTCTGTTCCGTGATCAGTTCTTACACGGACAGTTCTTTGACAATCGTCAACTCCAGTTTCTGATTCTTCACACTGATCCGGATATCGTCCGCAAGGTTTTCCAGGATCGACCGTTCCAGCATGTCTTCATTGACCTCGGGTTCCCCGGACATGGACCACTCATTGTCCTTTCTGTCCCGTGTGCTTATCATGTCACGGATCCTGCGCAGGATACCGTACTGTTTTTCCGAATTCAGATCTCTGATGCTGTTCATGTTCCTGATGTCCTGCATGGAAACAAAGAAGCTGAGCTCCACGCGGTGCTTCAGAATCCGCGGCCAGAAGTCGCAGGAATTCTTTCCCGTCGCCTTCCGGAGAAGAAGGACCGATTCCTCTGTCAGGAGACGGATCTGCCCGGAATCTTTTCTGGAGAGACCGTTGGCCTTAGAAAAAGCGTCTGCCTTGTCCAGGATCGTCGCCATCTTTTTGTCTTTGATGTCCCGCTTCTCTTCGGGTGACTCCTTTTCGGCGATCTCCCGCTCAACATATTCACGCTGCACGACGTTCATGAAAGGATACGGAATCTCGATGCCGTTTTCCTCAAACGCCTTTTTCACCCGGTACAGGATGTCGCTTCTCGCCATGAAAGAGTCGTCCGCATTATGCGCCCAGATAACAGTCCTGAGCTTCACGGAGCTGTCCCCGAAGCCGGTGATATAGACCGCCGCGTTTTTTCCTTCCGGATTCTCCTCCGTATAGGGAACAGTATATCTGGAGGTCTCCACCACGCCGTGGATGATCTTCATGGCTTTCCAGATGTCACTGTCGTAACTGATGGCGAACTCCACCTCCGTCGCGGTCAGCGCCTTTTTGTAAGTGTTGTTCGTGATGATCTCCTGGTTCATCACACTGTTCGGGACCACGACGTAAAGGCCGTCAAACTGATGGATCACGACATGACGGATCGTGATGTCCCGGATAGATCCGCTGATCCCGCTTTTTTCCAGCACCACCTTGTCCCCGAGATCAAAGGGATGGCTCCATCCCAGGACGAATCCTGCGACGATGTCCGAGATCACCGGCTGCGCGGCAAAACCCAGGATCGCGACCAGAAGTCCGGCACTGCCGAACAGCACCCGGTTCATGT
Source organism: uncultured Lachnospiraceae bacterium (assembly GCA_902793685.1). Taxonomy (GTDB): domain Bacteria; phylum Bacillota; class Clostridia; order Lachnospirales; family Lachnospiraceae; genus Moryella. Next base: position 39,307 of record CADBEN010000013.1, on the reverse strand, counting down.
CCCTGGTATATCCATAGGCTGCACTGAGCACGAGGATTCCCATAAAGAAGATTGCAAAAGACAGGAGTGACTTGATGTACTTCCAGTGGATGGACCTGTCACGGATAAATTTTCCGAAAATCAGGTTCTTGATCTTTACCGCAGCCAGCGCGGCCGCCATCACCACAACAAACAGCAGGAAGCCGCTCAGCAGCAATGCCAGCGGTTCGGGCATCATATTTGACAAATACTCGGTACAATACTGCAGCATGACCGTTTTCCTCTTCCCTTCGGATCAGGATCCTGCCGCTTCGAAGCGGGGCTCCCGCTGAGATAAAAAAAGCCACGCTTTTAAACCATATCTGGTTAAAAACGTGGTTTTAAGCTGGGCTAGAAGGATTCGAACCTTCACAATGACGGAGTCAGAGTCCGTTGCCTTACCATTTGGCGATAGCCCAATCTTTTGTGACAACGGTTGAATTATAGCGTTCCCTGTCACGAAAGTCAACCATTTTCTGAAAAATACTTGAGGATGGTTTCTGCCCGTTCTTCATCACGTTTTTCTGCCCGGCGGTTCAGACTTTCCCCCGAAACAAAAGGAACAGGAGAACGGCATGCAGAACGCAGAACAGGGGGACGAGGATCACGAAACCGGCGTGTTTCGTCTTGTGCCGGAACAGCTGCATGCCGAGGAAGGCGCCGAACGCCCCGCCGAGGAACGCAATACCGAGCAGCTCACGCTCGGGGATCCGCCAGGCTCCGGTCTTTGCCTTCGCCTTGTCCGCGCCGTACATCAGCAGCGCGAGAATGTTTACCGCGGCATAATACGCCGGAATGTACTGCTGCATACTCTCCTCCCCATAATTTCTAAGCGTTTGTTCCGGGATCCTTCTCCAAAACCCTTGATCTACCCTCACGATCCGTTCGAACGTATCTGTACTTTCCGCTCGGTCGAGTGGCCTTACGGCATACTCTCGGTCGCGGAAAGTACAACGTTCACGGATCGATCGGTCGATCTGCGACGGTTTTGTCGAAGGATCCGGAACATGCCGCTTTCGTACTGCCGGTCAGTATAAGGAAACGGCCCTGCCGCCCCTTCAAAAACATCGCAGATCGACTGAGCGATTATTCCTTCAGTGAAGATTCATAGCAAAATGACACAGCCCGCTTTGAAAAACATCGAAGCCTGACCGCACATCCTGCGGATGCTGTCTTTTCCGCGACCGAGAGTATGCCGTCAGGCCACTCGACCGAGCGGAAAAGACAGATGCATCCGAGCAGGATGTAAGGGTAAGGCAAGGTTTTTCAAAGCGGGCCAGGGTCATTTGATGTTATGAAGCCGCGCGCTTCTGAATCAATACAGCTTGTTCGCCGCCGGCTTGCTGAGATCCGTGCTGCGGATGATCTTCCTCAGCGGAAGAACGCTCTTCGCGTTGACGGACAGCTCGTCGATGCCCATGCGGAGGAAGGTCTCGGTCAGAGCCTGGTCAGCACCGAGCTCGCCGCAGATGCCGACCCAGATGCCGTGTCTGTGTCCGGCGTCGATGGTCGCCTTGATGGCGCGGAGGACTGCCGGATGGTGGGTATCCAGGAACGGCTCCAGCTTCGCGTTCTGACGGTCGATCGCCAGAGTGTACTGGGTCAGGTCGTTGGTTCCGATGGAGAAGAAGTCCGCTTCCTCAGCGAGCTCGTCGCCCATGAATACCGCTGCCGGAGTCTCGATCATGATGCCGACTTCGATATCGCTTTCCGGAGCCATCTTGTAGCCTTCCTTCTCAAGCTCGAGACGGCACTCCGCGAGGATCGCCTTCGCCTTCTTCAGCTCCCAGACGGAGATGACCATCGGGAACATGATGGCAAGGTGGCCGAAAGCAGACGCGCGGAGCAGGGCGCGGAGCTGTGTCTTGAAGAAGTCCTTTCTGGTCAGGCAGATGCGGAGCGCGCGGAGACCCAGGGCCGGGTTGTCCTCGTGATCCAGCTTCATGTAGTCGATGGTCTTGTCAGCGCCGATGTCGCAGGTACGGATGACGACCGTCCGCGGAGCAAGGCTCTCAAGAACGTGCTTGTAAGCCATGAACTGATCTTCCTCGGAAGGAGCTTCCTTGCTGTTCAGATAAACGAACTCAGAGCGGAACAGGCCGACGCCGTCAGCGTCGTTCTGCTGGACTGCACCGATGTCGCTCGGGCCGCCGATGTTCGCGTAGACCTTGATGGTGTGGCCGTCGATGGTGGTGTTCGGCTGGCCCTTCAGCTCCTGCAGGAGCGCGAGCTTCGCCTGGTCTGCCTTCATCTTGTCGCCCAGAGTCTTGAGCAGGTCCTCGGTGGGCTCGACATAGACGCAGCTGTTGTAGCCGTCCAGAATGGCAAGCTTGCCGTCCCAGCTGTCATTGATCTCCTTGCACTGGATCAGCGCCGGGGTGTTCATGGAACGTGCCAGGATCGCGGTGTGGCTGTTGGAGCTTCCCTCGCGGGTGATCATGCCCACAAGGAGGGACTTGTCCAGACGGACCGTCTCAGACGGAGCCAGATCCTCCGCGACAAGGATCGCCGGCTCGGTGCCCTGCATGGCACCCGGATCCGCGCCCATCAGGAAGTTCAGGGTGGACTGCTTCAGATCGTACATGTCCGCGCTTCTCGCCTGCATGTAGGGATCATCCATGGACTTGAAGACCTCAGCCTGGTTGTCAAACGCGACATCTACTGCATACTCTGCGGAGCGCTTCTGGTTCTCGATGATCTCCTTGATGGCATCCATCAGGTCGTCATCTTCCATCATCATCGCATGGACCTCGAAGATAGCTGCACTGTCTTCGCCCGCAGTGATCTTTGCCTTCTCACACAGCATATTCTGCTCGGCGATGACCTTCTCTACCGCTTCGTCAAGACGTGCGATCTCAGCTTCCGGATCATCGATGATCCCCTGCGGGATCTCAAGCTTCGGTGCCTTATAGATCTTGATCTTTGCAATTGCGATTCCGTTCAGAATGCTTTTACCGGTTCCTACCTGCATATCCTTTTTCTCCTTCAATATAAAAATGTATAGAACACTTGAGACTTAATGACCGGGGCAGAGGTTTCTCTGCCCCGGAAAGGATCTTAAGCTATGTTGCCGCGATCAGCTGATCTCCACCTTCTCGTAGTCATCAGCGTTGGTGAGCAGCACTACGACGCAGTCCGGATGATTCGCGGCCTTGATCTTCGCTCTGTCGAAGGTCATGATCTTCTGGCCTGCCTTGACCTCGTCGCCTTCCTTGACGAAATCGACGAAACCGTCGCCGTTCATGGCAACCGTGTCGACACCGACGTGGATCAGGACTTCCATGTCGCCCGCGCCGGTGATGCCGATGGCGTGCCTGGAATCCGCGACGGAGGAAATGGTTCCGTCATAGGGAGCATAGACCACGCCCTCTGCCGGATCGATGGCGACGCCCTGACCCAGGACGCCGGAAGCGAAGGTCTCATCCGGGATCTTGTCCTGCGGGATGACGACGCCGGGGGTGGGCTGCCTGATCTCGCCTGCTTCGCAGGTGATGATGGTGTTTTCGGGAGCCGGTGCTGCAGGAGCTGCATCTGCCGGAGCCGGAGCTGCCGCCGGCTTCGCTTCCTCATGCCAGAGCACCGTGGTGACTGCAAATGCAATGCCGCCTGCAATGGCAAGGACGATGGTGTACAGTGCAGGATTGTTGACAGTCAGATAACCCGGGATACCGGTAACGCCGTATGCAGTCGCACCGAAGCCGAGGAACGCAGCAATCAGGGAACCAACGGCACCGCCGATCATGCCGGCTACGAAGGGCTTGAAGAAACGCATGTTGACACCGAAGATCGCCGGCTCCGTGATGCCCAGTGCAGCGGACATAGAGGACGGGATCGCCACGGATTTGGTCTTCTGGTTCTTCGCCTTGAGACCGACTGCAAGGCAGGCGCCGAACTGTGCGAAGTTTGCGGCGGATGCGATGGGCATCCAGGTGTTCAGGCCGCTCTCAGCAAGCATACCGGCCTCGATGACGTTGTACATGTGGTGCAGACCCATGACGACGGTGACCGGGTAGACCGCACCCATGATACCTGCGCCGATGGGGTTCCGGACAAGGACCTTTGCGCCTGCAAGGACCATGGTCTCCAGGGTGGAGAAGATCGGTCCCACGATCCACAGGGTGACAAGGGCGGTGACAAAGACGGTGGTCAGCGGGGTGACAAAGAGGTCGATCATCTCCGGGACGTGCTTGTGCAGCCACTTCTCGACCTTACTCATGATAAATACTGCGATAATGACCGGGATGACATGGCCCTGATAGCCTGACCTCTGGATCGCGACGATATTTCCGACCAGGTGCCACTTCGGGATCACGCCGTCGGTGACGCCGAAGAAGCTGTTGATGGCATCTGTGTTCGCGACGTTCCAGCCGTTCAGGAAAGCGGAGTGGATCATCAGAAGACCGATGACCGCGCCGAGGAAAATGTTGCCGCCGAAGACTCGCGCCGCGGAGACCGCGACAATGACGGGCAGGTAAGCGAATGCGGTGTTTGCAACGACATCGAGGAACTGGAACCAGTCAGAATCGCCGAAGCCCAGTCCCGGGATCTTTGCCAGGGCCTCGACGAGACCCATCATCAGACCGGATGCGACGATGGCCGGAAGGATCGGGACGAAAACGTCGCCGACGGTCTTCAGCATCTGCTTCCAGATGGGCTGCTTCGCGGCAGCCGCCGCCTTGACATCATCCTTGGTGCCTGCCGCGACACCGGTCACGGCAATGAACTCGTCAAAAACCTTGTTTACAGTGCCGGTGCCGATGATCAGCTGGAGCTGTCCGTTGGATTCGAACATGCCCTTGACGCCATCGACCTCTTCCAGGGCTGCCTTATTGACCTTGCCGTTGTCAGCGATAACAAGACGAAGTCTGGTCGCGCAGTGCGCAGCGCTTACGACGTTTTCTCCGCCGCCGATATTCGCAGCGATCTGTTCCGCGCATTTTCTGTAATCCAGTGCCATATGAAATTCCCCCTCACGATTTTTGGTACTGCATGTAGATATGAAACAAATGATTGACGGGCTGCCCTAACACAATAAACACTTTTCCATATATATTTTAACGCCGGATGTTCTGCCGGTGTTAAGACATATCGTTTTCAGACCAGGCCCAGGTCATGGAACGCCTTCGCCAGTCCGTCCTCCGCTACGGAGGGGCAGATGATGTCGCTGAGACCCTTCAGCGTCTCGCTGCCGTTGGCCATGCAGACAGAGGTTCCGACAGTCTGGATCATCGCAAGATCATTCATGCTGTCCCCGAATCCGTAGGTGTTCTCCACCGGGATCCCAAGCTTCTCGCAGACATGCAGGACACCGCGGCCTTTGTCGAAGGCCTTCGGGCAGATCTCGCCGTTCACACATCCGTGCTCCGGGACATCCTGGACCACGAAGTCATATCTGTCGGACAGCAGGAGTTTCGCCGCGTCCAGCTGCTCCATCTTCAGGCACATGATGACGACCTTGTAGACCGGCCGCCAGTCATACTGGCCCATGGGGCGGATATTCAGGTTTTCGGAGAGGGCCTTCCTCCAGCGCTCGATCTCGGAATTGCCCTCGGCCTGTCCGCTGAGGAACTCTCCGAGGTTCTCGTCACCAAAGGAGCCGTCCACCGCTTCCACCGTGCAGAACACACCGTTCTCGTGGAGAACCGCCAGTGCAAGCTTGGTATCCTCCACCGTCATGGGATTGTCGTAGATCACCTCGTCCCCGACCGTAACATATCCGCCGGAGCTGGCCACCATGCCGTCAAATCCGAAGCGGAGCAGGGGCTTCAGCATATCGAGGTTCCGTCCGGTACAGAGGAACACCTTGTTTCCCTTCGCCTGTGCCGCCTTGATGGCCTGCACCGCGCTCTCCGGGGGGGTATTCTCTCCCGGCTGCACCAGCGTTCCGTCAATGTCAAGAAAGATCAGCTTTTTATCCGTACTCATCTCACTTCTCCGCCTTTGCATCCTTTTTTTCAGTTTTCTTCGCAGCCTTCTTCCTTGCCGGAGCTTTTTTCTTCTCCGGTGCCGGTTCGGCTTCCGCCGCCGGTGAGGCAGCTGCTTCCGCTTCCGGCTCTGCCGCTGCTTCCGGAGTCTCTTCCTTCACCGGCTTATAGCTGTGATACAGCCAGAGGAAGCCGTGGGACGGAACACTGACCGCCTTTGCGTCCCGCTTTTCTCCGGTCATGAGGTCCGTATACTCCTCTCCCTCGTTGAGCCATGCGGTCTCCTCGCGCTCGCCGAAGTTGAAGAGGGCCAGGAGTTTTTCCTCCTGATAATAGCGGCCTATGCACAGGATGTGATCGTTGTAGGGCTCCAGCGTCCAGGTGTCCGCAGCGCTTTCGAAGACCGGATGCTCATTCCGGATCGCTTCCAGCTTCTTCAGCGCCTGGAAGATCCGTCCCTGCCGGGTCTCCGGATCATTCCGCTTTTCCGCATCGCTCCAGATCATATCGCCGCGGTGCAGATAGCGGCTGTCCTCCGCCTTGATGGGATCGTCGTGGTAGGTGTAATCGTTCAGCTGGCCGATCTCATCTCCCGCGTACAGTACCGGGATGCCGCTCTGGGTGAACAGGAATGCGTGGAGCATGATATCAAGATTAATGGTCCAGTCAGTCTTCTCCGGATTCCGCTCATACTCCGCAGCCTCGATGCCGCAGAGAGAAGCGGTGGTTCCGCAGAGGCGCGCGTCGCCAAGCCGCGGGTCGTCGTTGTAAAGCTCGCCTCTCGCGTCACTGCCCCAGTAATTGCCGGTCAGATAGTCGTTCAGGTACTTCTTGTGCTTCACCTCTTCCATGCCGAACTGCTTCAGGAACTGGTAGTCCAGGCCCCAGCCGATGTCGTCGTGGCAGCGAAGGTAATTCAGGAAGGTATACTGCTTCGGGAGTGCGAAGACCTGGTCCAGCTGATGGCGAAGCAGACGGACGTCCCGCGTCGCGACGGTGTGCCAGGTGCTGGCCATGGTCGTGACATTGTAAAGCATGTGGCACTCGGGCTTTTCCACGGTTCCGAAATACGGGACGACCTTGGACGGCTCCATGACCACCTCTCCGAGAAGCAGAGTGCCGGGGCAGACGATGTCGGCTGCCATGTGCATGATCCGCACCAGCGTGTGGACCTGCGGCAGGTTGCGGCAGTTCGTTCCCAGGGTCTTCCAGATATAGGGGACTGCATCCAGACGGATGATGTCGATGCCGTGGTTGCAGAGGTTCAGCATGTTCGCGGTCATGTCGTTGAAAACGACCGGATTCGCGTAGTTCAGATCCCACTGATAGGGATAGAAGGTGGTCATGACGACCTTCTTCGCCTCTTCACACCAGGTGAAGTTCCCGGGAGCCGTGGTCGGGAAGACCTGGGGGACGTACTTTTCATATTCGTTCGGCAGCAGCCAGTCGTCATAGAAGAAATAGCGGTCCTGGTATTCCTTCTCCCCGGCGCGGGCCCGCTTTGCCCACTCATGGTCCTCGCTGGTGTGGTTCATGACAAAGTCAAGGCATACGCTCATGCCCCGTTCATGGCAGGCATCTGCAAGATCCGCAAGGTCTTCCATGGTGCCCAGCTCCGGCTGGACCTTCCGGAAATCCGAAACAGCGTAGCCGCCGTCGCTCCGGTCCTTCGGGCTCTCCAGCAGCGGCATGAGATGCACGTAGTTCACCCCGGTCTCCTGAAGGTAGGGGATGTGCTTCTTAACGCCCTGCAGCGTTCCCGCGAAGGCACCGGTATAGAGCATCATGCCGAGGATCTCATTTCCCCGGTACCAGTCCGGAACCAGCTCCCGGGCTTCGTCCCACTCTTTCAGAGCCGGCTTCCGGGCGCAGTAATACTCATAAAGCATGGAGACAAAGTAATCAAATGCCTGCATATCATTGTGGTAGATCTCACAGTACAGCCACTTCAGTTCATCATAATACCTGTCCAGACGCTGCCGGAATTCCGGCGCATACTCCCTGGTCTCATTTGCCATATCGCGACGCTCCCATCGTTTCTTATACTTTACGGATAATAATGCTGGTTTTCTGATTTTTAATATAATACTTTTTCACCGAATTGAACAGCATTGCCTAAATGAATCCCGTCAATTATCACAGGATTATGTCAAAATAAAGAGAATACACACGGAAAATTATACATATATAGACAACTTTACCGTTTCTGTGCATTAAAAAGGACCACCGCATCAGGGAACAAGTCTTTCATCCCCCTCAATGCGGCAGTCCTTTCCGCTTTTTTGCGTCAATTCCTGCAATTCAGTTTCAGAAGCTCTTCCGGTACAGTTCGTAGCCGATGGCTTCGAGATATTCCGGGACATTCCGGACGGACTTCCGGATAAATTCCTGCACCCGCGGTTCCAGCTCATCATAAGGGACCATGTCCGGTGTGAGCTTCAGTTCCGGATCCAGGTTCCTTCCGTAACGCCAGCCGTCCGCCAGCTTGTCCTGCATCCAGCGTTCGTGCTCCCACTCGGACATTTCCTCCAGCAGCGGCCCGTAAAGCTCCTGTACGGAATCTGTCGCTCCCGGGACGATGGGACGCAGACCGATGTTGTTGTCATAGTCCATGAGCTTTTCCCCGAGATACCGGATCTGGGAGCGGTGGCCCTCTTTATAGAACTCATCCAGCTGTGCCCAGTCCGCCATCTCCGGTTCCTTCCGGATATCCTCAATTTCTTCCGCCGAAAGACCGCGCTTTTCCGCCTCTGCAAGGACACTCTCACAGTACTTTTTGTGGGCGACCTCGGCATACTTGTTGACAGAGTCTCCCATGACCTGCTCAAACATCAGCTTGCGCCGGAAATCCTTCACATCCAGATGGATATCCAGCTGCTCGTCAGTGGGCAGGGAAGACGGCGTGAAGCGGGAGACCTCAGTGAGGCGGCTCATTGCCAGGAAGAAGGAGATGGAACGGGAACCGTGGCGGTACTCGGAAACACTCAGCATTGCCGCCAGCAGGCTCTTCGAGATATTGACCCAGTGCATCTGTTCATAATAGATTCCGGGGACGTTCTTGATGATCTGCTCCCGGAGCAGGATGGCGCGCCGGATGATGGAACTTCGGTCCGTCACGTCTGTGGGATTCGGCCCCTTGATGTTCAGGATGCCCTTCAGGCGGCTGACGAAGTCCGTTCCCTTGACTCTCCGGAACAGCTCGTTCTCTTCCGGGGTCTGGGGCAGGAATTCCTTGAAGCTGGAGGCGGTCGCCCCGGCGAACACAAACACCGCGCCCTCCGTGCGGCAGAGCGTGCCGTTCAGCGTGTATTCCCCGTCCTGCATCGGAGCCAGGAAATATTTGAGCCATCCGCGCGGGGTGCCGTTCAGTTCGGAATCAAACTCATCGAAAAAGATCAGCGGAATATCGTCCTTCCTGCGGTTCAGGGCTTCCTTCATGGCTTCGAACAGCTCCACCGGAGTGCTGTACTGTGAAAGATTCAGCGTCGCGATGGCGAACCGGCCGCAGGTCTTTGCGATCTGCTTCACGCCGAAGGATTTCCCCGCACCGGGAGGTCCGAATACGGCGACGGAAAGAGGCTGAAGCTCTTCCTCTTCTTCATTGTGGTCGTAACGGTAAATGTAGTCCTCCAGCAGTGCCTTGATGGTGTGATAATTCTCCACCTCATCCTTGTCCACCGTAGACATCTTGTTGTACTTGCAGACCGGCACGTTCCGGAACAGCTCGTCCGTCCCTCCGAGGACGATCTGCTCCGCCACAGACAGATACCGTCCGGGCTGGCGCTTGCAGTATTCGTCCAGGATCGAAAACGGCGCGATGCCTGACACCAGGGTCTTCAGACTCCGCTTCGGCACCGGAAGACTGCAGACCATCCCGCTCTTGATATCCTTCATCAGCTGCTTCAGGACCGGATAAAGCGGTGCGTCCTCCGCAAGGGTCAGCTTCTCGCCGCGGGTCGGCGTAAACAGGAGAGTCCAGTTTCCGTTCTCCCGGATCAGCGCCCCTTCCTCATTCAGGCAGATCACCATATCCTTCCGGTTCCGCAGTCCCCGCAGCGCGTCGTTCGTCGCAAGCTGCAGCAGGAACTCATCCACAGTACGCTCATAAGAGATACGCCGTGTGATGGGAAAGTCCAGTTCCCGAAGATGTCTCATCTGGAGCATGGGGATCTTGTCCTCCGGGAAGGCTTCCGACAGAGGCGTCCCGGGAGTATATGTACAGTAAGATGCTTCTGACTTCAAAGCAGTATCCTCCTTTCTGTGTTCCGGAGCGCGTGCTCCACCGTATTCATGACCCGCTTCTTGTCCGCGGACCAGAGGGGGGCCAGCAGGAGCCGTTTCGGGCCGTCCCCCGTCAGCCGGTGGACCGTCACCGTGTCAGGGATCAGGGGGACAAGGCGAAGAAGCAGCGCCGTGTATTCCTCCAGAGTCATCACCGGCACCCGGCCGGCGAGATATTCCTCCGCGAGATCCGTTCCCTTCAGGATGTGCAGAAGCTGCAGCTTGATTCCGTCCGCCGCCGGCCGGACCATTCCGGTCAGCGGGTCCGTCCGGGGATCCACCACATAGCGGACCGTCTCTTCCATGTCCTCCACGGTTTCTCCCGGAAGTCCGAGGATCACGTGGACGATAACTTCGAGCCCGGCGTTCTTCAGCCGGCGTACCGCGTCGTCATAGACCGCCAGCGGGTAGCCGCGCCGGATATATTCCGCGGTCCGCTCGTGAATGGTCTGGAGTCCCAGCTCCACCCAGACCGGTTTCTTCCGGTTCAGTTCCGAGAGGAGGGCGACGACATCGTCCCCAAGGCAGTCCGGCCGCGTCCCCACGGACAGGGCGCAGATCTCCTCCGGCGCCATGGCCTCCGTGAAGATCTTCCGGAGATACGGGACCGGCGCGTAGGTCCCGGTAAAGCTCTGAAAATAGGCGATGTAACGGCAGTCCGGGCCGGCCTTGGCAGCGACCCGCTTCTTTGCCTCCTCGATCTGCCGATCGATGGGAAGCGCCGCGGATGCCGCGAAATCCCCGGAACCGCCTGCCGAGCAGAAAATGCAGCCCCGGGTCCCGAGGGTCCCGTCCCGGTTCGGACAGGTCACGTCCGCGCTGAGGGAAAGCCTGTAAACCTTCCCTCCGAAGCGTTCCCGCAGGACTTCATTCAGCCGGCGCATGCTCAGGCATCCGCCTCAAAGGCAGCGCGGACCGCATTCCGGACTCCTTCGTCCGTCACGATCTCCAGCGCCGAGGCCGCCATGCTTTTCGCCGCCGTGTGGAGCAGTCCGTGGGCGTAATCCGAATCCGTGACCTTCAGATACCCGGCCTCATGGATATCCGCCCCGTTTCCGGTCTCCGCCGTGCTGAAGATCGCGTAGAGGGACGGAACTTCATAGGAAATGTTCCCGATGTCCCCCGTCACCGCGGTGTTGATGTCGTCCTTCCGGAAATCCGTGATCCCAAAGGCCTCCATGCTCTCCTGCATGGACTGCATCAGCGGGCCGTTGTTCCGCATGTCCGCGAAGGTGTAGCGGTTCCGCTCGATGTCGACGGTGCAGCCCGTCATCAGGGCCGCCCCCCTGGCGCAGTTGTTCATTTTTTCGATCACCGTCTCCAGATAATCCCGCTTCGCCGCGCGGGCGTAAAACTGCATCACCGTATGATCGGGGACGATGTTGCAGGCCTGTCCGCCCTTCACTATGATGCCGTGCATCTTGGAAGCAGGCCGCAGGTGCTGCCGGAGGCAGCTGATGCCGGCGTAGGTCAGGTTCACCGCGTCCAGGGCATTGATGCCGTTTTCAGGATGGGCGGAGGCGTGGCTCGCCTTCCCGTGGAAGGTGTACATGATATCCGTGCAGGCCAGCATGTAGTTTTCGAGGCAGAAGCCTTTGGCGCCGCTCAGGTGGCTCTCGAAGGCCGCGTCGATGCCCAGGGCCCGGAACACACCGTCCTCGGACATTTTGATCTTGCCGCCCCAGGTCTCCTCCGAAGGCGTGCCGATCAGCAGGACCCGGCCCCTGAGGCCGGGCAGTTCCGCCTCCAGTTCTTCCAGCGTCTCCTTCAGGGACACTGCCGCCGCAAAGGCTGCCGCTGCGATCCAGTTGTGGCCGCAGGCGTGGCCGTTTCCGCTGCCGTCGGGGCTCAGGTCACCGTAGCCCGGCAGGGCATCGTATTCCGCCAGGAAGGCGGCGGTGGGAATGTGCGCCCCGGGTGCCGTGACGGCAGGGGCGGCATGGTCCGCGGCAGGAGCAGCGGGCGCCGCGGCACTCTCCGCGAAGCCTTCACCGCCGATGGTGAATTCCGCGAGGAAGGCGGTCTCCAGCCCCGCAAAGGGGATCGTCACCCGGAAGCCCTTCTCCGCAGCTTTCTCCGCGAGATACCGGCTGGCGCCGAATTCCTGATCGCTGATCTCCGGATGGCTCCAGAGCCAGGTGCTCATCTCCTCCGCCGCCGCGGCGATGCGGTCCTCCGCCGCCGCGATCAAATCTTTCCACTCGTTTCTGATCATCTCTGTATCCTCTGTCCCCGCATTTGTACGGAGTCCTTTTCTCTTTTCCCGGGATCGCCCTTTTCCCTGAATCCTTCCGGCCCGTCCGCAGGATGGGAGCAGTTTTTTTGCGCTTCTGCAGTGACCTTGCGGTCTTTTCTATAGTATAGTGTAAGCAGTAAATTTTTTCCACACGCCGGAAGACGGATCGGGACCTTACCGGACTGTTCCGCCCCGGCACAGACCTGCTCCGGACTGTTCCGGCCCGGCCCAACAAACGGAGGCGCCATGTCCGAATATTTTATCTCTCCGATTGATCCCCGCGACCGCCGCGCGCAGGCGGAAATGGACGAGCTGCTGCGGCAGGAAGGTATCCGCCGCGACGCGAACCTCGACTATTCCTGCGGTCTTTACAACGAAGATTACGAGATGGCCGGCACCGGCAGCTGCTTCGGCAGCACCCTGCGCTGCCTCGCCGTGAGCCGGGACCATCAGGGCGAAGGCCTCATGAACCAGATCGTCTCCCATCTGTCGGACGTCCAGTTTGCCCGCGGAAATACCCACCTTTTCGTCTACACCAAGTGCAGCTCGGCCAAGTTCTTCGCGGACCTGGGCTTCTTCGAGATCGCCCGGGCAGAGGACCAGGCCGTTTTCATGGAGAACCGGAGAAACGGCTTTGCATCCTACCTGGAAAAGCTGAAGCAGGACCCGGTCCCCGCGGACGAGGATCTCGACCCCGATGCCTCCGGCACTGCCGCGGTGGTCATGAACGCGAATCCCTTCACCCGGGGACACCGGGCGCTCCTGGAGTCCGCCTGCAGAGGGAACCGGCTGGTGCACCTCTTCATCGTGAGTGAGGACGCAAGCCTTGTCCCCTTCTCTGTCCGGAAGCAGCTGATCCGGGAAGGGACGGCGGACCTGAAGAACATCGTCTTCCATGAGAGCGGCCCCTATATCATCAGCAGCGCCACCTTCCCGAGCTATTTCCAGAAGGACGCCGACGCTGTGGTGGAAAGCCACGCAAGGATCGACCTGGACATCTTTGTCCGCATCGCCAGGGCGCTGGACATCGACCGCCGCATCGTGGCGGAGGAGCCCTTCAGCGAGACCACGAATATCTACAACCGGGTCATGAGGGAAGCCCTGCCCGCCGCCGGCATCGACTGCATGATCCTTCCCAGATTCGGCGTCGACGGCGTACCCGTCAGCGCTTCCGCAGCCCGCCAGGCCATCCACGACGGGGACTGGGACACGCTGGAAAAGCTGGTCCCGCCGACCACATACGCTTTCTTCCGCAGCCCGGAGGCCGCGCCGGTCATCGCCAGGATCCGCGGCACCGCCGACGTCATCCACCACTGAGACAGGACGACTGACCGCCGCTTAAGAAGCGGACACTTCTCACGCCAGGATGAAAAGAACCCCGGAAGCCTTGAATACACAAGGTTTTCCGGGGTTTTTCTCTGCGCTGGGCCGGCGGGATTCGAACCCTCGATCAAGGAGTCAAAGTCCTTTGCCTTAACCGCTTGGCGACGGCCCATTACGACGACTATAGTACCATACCGCACCCCTTATTTCAAATACAGAAAAACAGCGGCATGCGTTTCGGCCAGAATGGACAGACCGGGACAGTTCCGGCCGGAATCGTCCGCTGATTGCCCCGGAATCCGTCGGATTATCCGAAAATCTTTTCATTTTCTTCCGAATTATTATTAAATCTTGCCACAGCTGTGAAACTGTCTTAAACTGAAATTATCAGTATTCCGCACTGCGGAATAACAGAATAAAGAGGAGGTACCGCTTATGGAAATGTATTTCGCAATCGGTTTTATCGGTTCCCTGCTCGCCCTGGGATTCGCCCAGAGCAGAAGGGCCGCCGTCATGTCCCAGTCGGAAGGCACCGACAGGATGACAGAGATCGCCCAGGCGATCCGCGACGGCGCTGACGCGTACCTGAAGGCGCAGTATTCGACTGTTGCGAAGATCTTCGCGATCGTCTTCGTGGCGCTGCTGGCCATGGCCTTCGGCACCAACGGCTCCATGCTTTCCAAGTTCACGCCCTTTGCATTTCTGACGGGCGGCATCTTCTCCATGCTGGCAGGCTACATCGGCATGAAGATCTCGACCAACGCCAACGCGCGCACCGCGAACGCCGCGATGGAAAGCCTGAACCACGGTCTCCGCGTCGCTTTCTCCTCCGGCTCCGTCATGGGCTTCACCGTCGTCGGCCTGGGCATGCTGGACATCTCCATCTGGTTCTTCCTGCTCCGCTTCGTCTTCGGCATTACCGATCCTCTTGAGCTCGGCAACATCATGGTCATGAACGGCATGGGTGCTTCCTTCATGGCGCTGTTCGCCCGCGTGGGCGGCGGCATCTACACAAAGGCGGCCGATGTCGGCGCGGACCTGGTGGGCAAGGTCGAGGCAGGCATCCCCGAGGATGACCCCCGGAACCCGGCGACCATCGCGGACAATGTCGGCGACAACGTCGGCGACGTGGCAGGCATGGGCGCAGACCTCTATGAGTCCTATGTCGGCTCCATTCTCGCCACTTTCTCATTGGGCCCGCTGGCCGGCTACGGCTATCAGGGCATGCTTCTCCCCATCGCCATCGCGGTCACCGGCATCCTCTGCTCCGTCATCGGCACCTTCCTCGTGAAGACCGACGAAAACACGGACCAGCTGGCGCTGCTCGGTTCTCTCCGTAAGGGCACCTACTCCGCGGCAGTCATGGCAGCGATCATCGCGGCGCCCCTCACCATCATGCTGGTCGGCAACATCGGCGTCTACATCGCGATCCTCTGCGGACTGGCCGGCGGCACCGCCATCGGCTACTTCACCGAGTATTACACCTCCGACAGCTACAAGCCCACCCAGAAGCTGTCCGAGTCCTCCCAGAGCGGCGCTGCTCCGCTGATCATCGGCGGCATCTCCCTCGGTCTTAAATCCACCATGGCTTCGATCCTCATCGTCGCGGCGGCAGTCATGATCTCCTTCGCGGCGTCCGGCGGCTTTGCAGAGTATAACAGGGGCCTGTACGGCATCGGCATCGCCGCGGTCGGAATGCTCTCCACCCTGGGCATCACCCTGGCCACTGACGCCTACGGTCCGGTGGCGGACAATGCCGGCGGCATCGCGGAAATGTCCGGCCTTCCGGAGATGGTCCGTGAGCGCACCGACGCCCTGGATTCCCTGGGCAACACCACCGCGGCCACCGGCAAAGGCTTCGCCATCGGTTCCGCTTCCCTGACCTCACTGGCACTGCTGGTCTCCTACGTTTCCATCGCGGACGCAAAACTCGAAGCCGCAGGCAAAAAAATCATGGACCTGTCCCTCACGAACCCCTCGGTCCTGGTGGGCCTGTTCATCGGCGCGATGCTGACCTTCGTTTTCGCAGCCTACACCATGAACGCAGTGCAGAACTCCGCCCAGTCCATCGTGGTAGAGGTCCGCAGACAGTTCCGTGAGATCAAAGGCATCATGGAAGGCAAGGCAAAGCCGGATTACGCTTCCTGCGTCGCGATCTGCACGAAGGGCGCCCTCCGTGAGATGGTGGTCCCGGCGCTTCTCGCCATCATCGTCCCCATCGTCACCGGACTGATCCTGGGCTGCGAAGGCGTGGTAGGCCTGCTGGGCGGCGTCTCCGTCACCGGCTTCGCCATGGCAGTCTTCATGTCCAACGCCGGCGGCGCCTGGGACAACGCGAAGAAGTACATCGAGAAAGGCAACTTCGGCGGCAAGGGCTCCGAGAACCACAAGGCGGCTGTCGTCGGCGATACCGTCGGCGATCCCTTCAAGGATACCTCCGGCCCGTCCCTGAACATCCTGATCAAGCTCTGCTCCACCATCTCTATTGTCTTCTCCGGTCTGATCGTGGCCTTCAACCTGACCGGAATGTTCATGCACTGAGTTTCGTCCGATGAAGAAGCCCGGGCTCCATGCCCGGGCTTCTTTATATTGTTGTTTTGTCGGAAATCAGAAATATTGATAATACTGAGGGATCTGCCAGTGAATATTCCCGCTTCAGATCCGGTAGAACATTCCCGCCTTTTTCAGGACGGGACGAAGGGCGTTGTAGACTGCCGCAACGACGATGGTTCCGACCACCGCGTTGAAGGCTGTGGCGCCGGCAGCCCAGGTTGCCATGATCTTCGAGACTTCCTGCGGCACGCCCAGAAGATAGGTCTTGTAAAGGTATCCCACCACCGGGTCCGCGATGACGTTGAAGCCGAGGCCCGCGATGCTGGCGATGACGGACCAGCGGAGGACATAGCCGCGGTCGTGGTCTTCCGTGATGCGGGCGATGCGGTGCGCCACAAATCCTGCGATGAGGCCGATCATCAGCTTCAGGAAGAAGGTCTTCGGGGCGCTGACCACATAGGCGGGATCCATCAGGTCCGCGATCGTCATGCCGATGGCACCTGCCAGGCCGCCGTAGAAGCCGCCGAGGATCAGTGCCGCCAGCACACAGAACGCATTTCCGATATGCAGGGCAGTCATACCGCCTGCCGGGGTCGGGATCGGGATCTTCAGGAAGGTGAACGCCACATAGCAGAGGGCCGCCATCAGTCCGGTCAGAACGACCTTATTGACCTGCTCATTGTCTCCGGCTCTGTCTGTGTTTGCTGTCACGGCTGGATTCTTTGCACGCATGATCTCCACTTCCTTTCACCGGGCTGTCCCCTTCCGGGGATGCGCCGGATTGCTTTTTTTCTTTACACTTATTATAATCAAAACTGATATTATTGATATTGTCAGTTTTCGTATTTTTTATAAGGTCAGATTGGAGAACCCATGCTTACCTACAGCTTTGAAGACCGGCAGGGAAAAAGCAAATTTGAATATCTCTATGAACAGATCCGGGAAGATATCCTGAAGGGAACGCTGAAGCCCGGGGAAAAGCTGCCGTCCAAACGGGCCCTGGCAGAGCATCTGGGGATCAGCGTGATCACCGTGGAAGGGGCTTACGGACAGCTTCTGGATGAAGGGTACATTGTCTCCCGCCCCCGGAGCGGCTTTTTCGTGAGCGAGATCTCTCTCCCCTCCGGAAGCATCGCTCCTGACATCCCGCAGACTGTGGAGCTGCAGAATGTCGGAAGCGGCAGGCTTCCCCGGGAAGAGACCACCGGCGCGTCCGGCGATTTTCCTGTATCCACCTTTCTTCGCCTGATCCGGGAGGTGCTGAACGATTATGGAGACAAGCTCCTCCGGCGCCCGCCGAACGCCGGCTGTCCCGAACTGCGCGAAGCCATCTCCGCCTATCTGGAACGCTACCGGGGAATGAAAACGGAACCGGAGCAGATCATCATCGGCTCCGGTTCGGAATATCTTTATGGTCTGATCGCCCAGCTCATTGATCCGGGGACCATCTTCGCTCTGGAGGAGGAATCCTATGAAAAGATCCGCCTGGTATACCGCGCCCACGGAATCCGCTGCGAGCTGCTTCCCATGGATGCAGACGGGATCAGCGCCGAAGGGCTCCGGCATTCCCAGGCCGGTCTTCTGCATGTGACACCCTTCCACTCTTATCCCACCGGCGTCACCGCGCCGGCCGCAAAACGTTACGAATACATCTCCTGGGCCAACGCCCGGCGGGCGCTGATCGTGGAAGATGATTTCGAGTCGGAGTTTTCGGTCCAGCGGAAACCGCTGGAGACGCTCTATTCCATGGACAGTACGGGATCCGTGATCTACCTGAACACTTTCACGAAAAGCATCGCGCCGTCCATGCGCGTGGGCTACATGGTGCTTCCGAAGCGGCTGCTCCGGCGTTACCGGAACCGGATCGGCTTTTACTCCTGCACGGTGCCGTCCCTGGACCAGTATGTGCTGGCGGAGTACATCAGCCGCGGCTACTTTGAGAAGCGCCTGAACCACATCCGCCGGAAGCTGCGGGCGCGCACCTGAAGCCGCAGCAGCGCCGGGCAGCATTTTCAGGAATGCCGGTTGCCCCGGCAGCATTGCCTCTGCAGGCAAATGGCGCTTGTACGAAGGCCCGCTGCGGTGCCATTGCCATCCGCTTCCGCCCGACTTGCAGAATTCGCGAAACTCTGAAAACCGGTCGGGCTCAAGCTCGGCAGGCACCTGGCGGGACTTCGAGCGCTGCCAGCGCCTGCATCGGCAATGCCCGGGCCTGCCGGCATGGCTGAAAAACGCCGGCGGAGCCGCATTTCAGTTTACAGCGCCCTAAGCTCCGCGAGGAAGAGTTCGAAGGTGTCGTCCTCAAACTGCAGGAGCGGCGAGTTTTCGCCGCCGCCGTTGGTGCTGCGGCGCATGGCCGCGTAGCGCTCCTCGCCCGCGGAGAGAAGGTCCATCTCATACAGGTGGAAGCCCGCAGCCGTCGCCGTACGGCAGAAGGCCGTCAGGGCGTTCTTCTCCTCCGCCGCGGCGAGCAGCGCGTCCCGGAGCTCCGGGCTGCGGCGCGCCTCGTGTTTCAGCATCTGGAGGGTATCTTCTACTGACATCTTGTTCTCCTTTTCCGGGGTTTACCTGCGGGGGCCGGCCAGCTCGTCCGAATCCAGGATGATGGTGAAGGGACCGTCGTTCAGCAGCGAAAGCTTCATGTCCGCGCCGAAAACGCCCCGCTGCACCCGGCCCTCTCCAAGCTCCTTCGCGCACTCCGCCAGCATGTACTCATAAAGCGCTGACGCATGTTCCGGCTTTCCTGCCCTGGTGAAGGAAGGCCGGTTTCCTTTTCTGCAGTCTGCGTACAGCGTGAACTGGGAGATCAGCAGGACGTTTCCGCCCACATCTCTCAGGGAAAGGTTGGTCTTTCCCTCCGCGTCCGCGAAGATCCTGAGGCCCAGCATCTTCCGCAGCATCTTTCCCGCCATTTCCTCGTCGTCCGTGTCGGAGATCCCCGCCAGGACCAGGAATCCGTCCTTGATGGCGCCCGTCACGTTTCCATCCACCACGCACTCCGCGTGGGTCACTCTCTGAATCACCAGTCTCATAGCAGCTTCATGACCTCGTTTCTCAGTTCTTCCCGGCTGTCCTTCAGGAGCAGCATCCGGTTGTATTTATAGTATTCTTCATTTCCCTGCTCCCGGACAAAGCGCAGGCTGTCACGGCCGGCGGAGAGATCCGTTAGGAACAGGACCATCTCCTGTCCCTGCCCGAAGACCCGGTCCAGGAACAGGAAGGTGTTGGTGAGATGTCTTCCGGTCTCTTCCGCGCGGGCTTTCCGGGCAGTCTCTTCCGAAGTAAACATGGTCCGCAGGAAAGCGTAGGCGCCGCGGCCGTCTTCCCGGGTCCTGCTGCGGAGAGCTTCCATCATGCCGGAAAGCCGACGCAGGACCATGCGTTTCCTGCGTTCCTGCCCGCGGCCGATGAGCCTGGCCCGCAGCTCTGTCTCAAAAACCTTTTTCCGCTGCTCTGTCTGAAGGCTGAGCCACTCTTCCGCCGAGCCGATGCTGCCGCTCTGTACGCCGTCCCGGAGTTCCTTCATGAGTTCAAAGACCGTCCGCTGCACGTCCAGTTCCTCCGCCCAGTCCCGGAACTCCTGTCCCAGAGCCGCCGTCAGAAGGCCGAGAAGACTCAGTTTTTCGTCAAAGGGCGCATTCTTGAGCTGCAGCGCGGCCTCCGGCGCTTTTCCGTCCAGGATCTCCGGGATCCGGTAGACCTCACTGTATTTCCGGTACAGCGCGTAATAGCCGGTAAAGCTCTCCGCGATTTCCGGATCCTGAAGGAAGGAGCCTGTCATCTCCCGCGTCACCGGGAGCCCCAGGGTCTCATAGACCTTGATGGAATCCGAGAGGTCCTCCCAGCCGCGGGCGGTCACAAATTTCCGTCCTGACGGCTCCGTCCGGATCGAATAGAAGTGCTCCCGGCGTATCCCCAGGTAGGAAAGGACAGACCCGTGGACGCCCTCCTGCAGCGCATACTCCTTCCAGACCTCAAAATCCTCCGCCACGTCCAGGCGGCGCACCCGGTCCAGAGTGACAATGTCAAAGTCCCGGACGGAACGGTTGTACTCCGGCGGATTTCCTGCCGTGACAATGATATACCCGTCGGGGACACGGTGGGCGCCGAAGGTTTTGTACTGCAGGAACTGCAGCATGGTAGGCGCCAGCGTCTCCGACACACAGTTGATCTCGTCCAGAAAGAGGATTCCCTCGGAGATCCCGGAGCGCTCGATCTGATCGTAGATCGAAGCGACGATCTCACTCATGGTGTACTCGGTGACGGAGTATTCCTGCCCGCCGTATTTCTTTTTCGAGATTGCAGGTAGACCGATGGCACTCTGCCGGGTGTGATGGGTGATGGTGTAGGACACGAGGCTGATGCCCAGTTCCTCCGCGATCTGCTGCATCACCGCGGTCTTCCCGACGCCGGGCGGTCCCATGACCAGCACCGGACGCTGCCGCTCCCGCGGGATCAGATAGGATCCCATGTCGTCCTTCGCGAGATACGCGCGGACTGTATTGATGATCTCCTGTTTTGCTTCCCTGATATTCATCGCAGTCCTCTCCGAAAACTATATATAGAGCTTCATCGCCCAGCCGGGCACGTCCCGGTCCAGGTATTCCCGGTCTTTCCGGAACACGAAAGCAGTCTCGTAGGGTGTCGCCTTCCCCGGGTAGACCCCGAAGCCGTCCGTAAAATACATTAGCCCCCGCAGGTCCCGCAGTTCTCCTTTTGCCTGCAGGTCTTCGACATAGGCAAACACGGGGCGGAAGTCCGTACCGCCGCCGCCGTGCACGGTCCATTCCCCGGCAGCGCACTTCAGGCCGTCCGGGGAGGTGAAGAGCGTGTCCGCCCGGATCCGGTCGTCGCACTCCAGAAGATGGATCCGGACCTCCCGGAAATAGCTTTCCTGCCCGGAAAGGACCGCCGCAGTTTCCGAGAGGAATTCCTGCACCAGACCGGCCCGGCAGGAAGCGCTGGTGTCGATGGCTATGACCAGTTCCTCCACCTTCCGGCTCTCCCGGAATTCATTCTCCTCGATCAGAGGCAGGTTCCCGTAAAGCGAGAGCCCGTAGGAATAATAACCGTAATCAAAGGAATCCGGGTCCACCCGGGATTCCTCCCGTATCACCGCGAAACGCCGCAGGAATTCCCGGTAATCCGGGCGGTCCTCCGTCACAAAGCGGAGCAGCTCCGCCATTCCTCCGCCGCCGCTGCCGGCTTCCTTTCCCGTAAGCTCGATCTCATTCGCTGCCCGCTTCGCCCGGTCCTTCCATTCGTCCTCCCGGGACTTCTGCGGCATCATCATGGAGCGGGGCGGCTCTCCGTCCTTCCTTTCTTCCTCCATGCGCGCCCAGAAGCTGTGGTCACAGCGCCGGAATTCCGCGGAAAGCTTTTCCAGCGTATCGTAATCCTGCCGGTGATTCTGAAACCAGGCGTACACCTTTTCCGCGGTCAGCACGCCGGTCTCCCCCCGGAGCCGCGTGTACCATTCCTCCCGGAAATCCGTGAGGGGCACGCGGATGATGTCGTAGTCCAGCCCGTCCAGCACCGACTCCACGGCGACATCCGCCGCCAGGTCCCAGAGCCCTTCCTTCCCCCTTTTCTGCGGGGCGTACATGTGCCGGAACAGGCAATGCAGCAGCATATGCAGCATGGCACGCTCCAGACGGTAGGGATGGGCGACGAACTCCTGCATAAGGTACTGCGGATTGAAGCGGAGAAAAGCGGCGTCCGTCCCGATGGAACGGGTCGTCAGGTCCATCCGGCCGGGCAGGGCGTCGAGAGACGGGCCGAGAAAGCGCATCGATACGCAGAGTTCCGCCCGGAGCGCCTGCAGGATCCGTCCGCAGACCGCCGTCAGTTCTTCCCTGTGTCCCATGTCCTCCCTCCCTGTGTTTCCGCTGTCTGAAAACAGTCTCAGAGTTCAAAGTCCTCCGCCGCCGGTGTGCCGGCACGCCCGGCATGCTCGCATTCCATCAGGATCCCGAGGATCCCGCTCAGTCCTTTTTCCGCCGCGCGGCCGATGCCGGCTCCAGCGGCTTCTGCCGTGATGAACCCGCGCTCCGCCAGGAAACGGACCCGCGGCTCGTCCGATAACCCGGTGAGCCGGCATACTGCCGCCGGGCTGTTTCCAAGAAGCCAGCGCTCATAGGCATCCCGGGCTTCCTCCGAAAGACGGTAAGGATACTGAAGCCTGGAAAGCGCCGTCTCCAGCGCTGCAAGCACGCCGTCCGCCGCAGCCCGGGAAAACATGGCATCATATCCCGCGAAATTCACCGCGGCCCGTGTCACCATCTCCCGGTAAGCGTAGCCGCAGCCCTCGATCCGCGGATGGATGGCCCGCGCCATCGTATCTTCGTCAAAATCATTCACAAAGGCAGGGAAATAGAGAAGGGCTTCCCCGTCGGAGAAAAGAAACCTGAGGTACAGCGCGGTATCCGTGTCGTTCAAAAGATCTTTGGCAGCCCGGAAGCTTCCCTTCCGCACCCGGAGCTCCAGCTCCCGGAGATTCCCGCAGGCCCGGATCATCCCGTCCCCAAGATCCTCCGTCGTATCGCTCAGTGAAAGGAACTGAAGTCCCGTACAGCCGTAGAACGCAAACTCCCCCACCGAGACGAGGGTGTCAGGCAGCGTGATCTGCTTCAGCTCCTTCTGTCCCGCAAAAGCGCGCCGGGCCACCCGCCGCACCGGGAGACCGCCGATCTCCTCCGGCATGGTCAGCACTGTCCGCACGCCGTCAAAGCCGCAGATTTCTGCGGCTTCCTCTCCCCGGTGTGTAATTTTCTCAAAGATCCATGCCATGAGTCTATGATAACGCAAAGACGCGGCGAATGCCAGTTTCGCCGCGTCTCCCGTCTGTCAGTCCTGTCTTACTCCTTCTCCACGATCGAGGTGATATATCCGTTCTCGTCCATGGTAAAGCTGCCGCGGAGTGTGATCAGCCCTTCCCGGGCATTGAAGCCGTAACGGAACTGTCCCTCCGGGTCATAGTCCGTCCGGTTCCGGGTAAGGTACTCCTCCGCCGTCACCATAGTCTGCCCCTCCGGCACCGTCATCGGCACCTTCTCTCCCGGCTCCGAGGCCTGTCCGCTTTCCGTGAGGCCGGTGGATCCGGCCGGGAAGACCAGGCAGTCCTTCCGCACGAAGGCACTGCCCGTAGCATAGAGCTCGCTGCTGTCAAAGCTCCCCGCGGCCGACGCTTCCTGCGCCGCGATGTAATAGCCTGTCTTGTTCTTTCCCGGCTCCACCTGCTTAAGACGGATATAAGAAGCTTCCCCGTACCCGTCCTTCCGGACCAGCAGGAGTTCCGACCGGTCCTCCGAAACAGACTCCACAGTGTAGGCTTTTCCGCTGATATTCAGCTTTCCGCCCGGATATGCCTGGGCGGCAACATCGTCCGCTTTGTATTTGATATGGGTGAAAAAGCTAACGCCGGTGACCTCATAGTGATCCCCGCAGTCACGCACCTCGGAAAGACTGCGCCCCCGGTCGTCGACCCGGCTCTCCAGCCAGGGCAGACGGAACCGGAAGGTCTCCGAAAGATAACTGTAGTCCGTGGGCGCCGCCGCCAGAGACGTGACGCAGGCAGCGGCTGCCAGAAACGCCGCCGCTGCTGTTGCCGCGATGATATCCAGAACTCCGTGTTTCATCTATGTAATTCCTCCTGCCGGAACAGATCAGGACCGTTCCTTTTCCGACAGTGTAGCATCTCCGCCCAAATTCAGCTGAAAGACGGGAGTCCGGGCTTTTTCCGGCCTGATCCCGGGGCGTGTCTTTAGACGCTCAGACTCCTGTAAGGTCCCGGACCACCTGGCCCGCCAGAATAAGTCCCGCCGCTGCAGGGACAAAGGCCGTGCTGCCCGGCACTGCATTCTTTTCAGAGGCAGGCATGCCCGAGAAGGCCGGTGAGTTGGAATAGGGTTCCACCGGTGTTTCTCTGGAGTAGACGACCTTCAGGGCCTCTACGCCCCGCTTCTTCAGTTCCCGGCGCATGACCCGCGCCAGGGGGCATACCGAAGTCTGGTAGATGTCCGCGACCCGCAGGGCGGAGGGATCCAGCTTGTTCCCGGTGCCCATGGAGCAGATGATCGGCACACCCGCTTTCTGCGCTTCCATGACCAGCCCGATCTTCCCCGTCACGGTGTCGATGGCATCGACCACGTAATCATAGTCTTTGAAATTCAGGGACGACGGGGTGTCCGGCAGATAGAAGATCTGATGAGCGTTGACTACAGCCTCCGGATTGATGGACAGCATCCGCTCCTTCGCGACTTCCACCTTCGGGCGGCCGATCACGTCGTGGGTGGCAATGATCTGCCGGTTCAGGTTGGAAAGACTCACGATATCGTTGTCTATCAGGTCCAGCGTCCCTACGCCGGAGCGAGCCAGCGCTTCCACCACATATCCGCCGACACCGCCGATTCCGAACACGGCGACTCTTGCCTTGAAAAGACGCTCCATCGCAGCTTCTCCCAGCAGCATTTCCGTTCTCTGATACTGACTCCGCATCTCGCACCTCCCTGGTATGTATACCGTAACTATAACATGATTTAGTTTCCGGAAATCGATTCCGCTGTAATCACAACATTAGCAGATTTTAGTCCCCTGTAAAACTGATTTCTGATATAATCGGTTTCATGGACATCAATGAAGAAAAATCCGTCCGTAACGCATTGTCGTGTGGATCCGGGGATCCCGCATCCTCTGCGCCTGAGGAAGCTCTGGAGATCGCCGAGCTGATCCGGCGGAACAATGAACTGAAAAAAGCCGAACCGAAACGGGGGGCGTCGGTCCTGATCCCGCTTGTCTGGAAAGACGGGGAGCCGCACCTCCTGTTTGAGGTGCGCGCTTATGACCTGAAGGTCCAGCCCGGCGAAGTCTGCTTCCCAGGCGGCAGGATCGAAGAAGGGGAAACGCCGCAGGATGCGGTGCTCCGGGAAGTCTCGGAGGAGCTGTTCGTCCGGAAGGAGCAGGTCCGGATCCTCGGGCTGCTGGAAGAGATCGTCGGCTCCCGGGGGTATCCGGTCTACGTCTTTGTCGGCGTAATAGACGGCTATGACGGCCGTTTTTCCGCGGACGAGGTCGCCGAGGTACAGCTCCGGCCGCTCTCCTGGTTCCTCACCCACGAACCGGAGCGCTATCCCGCGAGGACCTACACCGAGCTGGATCCCGGCTTCCCCTTCGAACGGATCCCCGGCGGGAAAAGCTATCCCTGGGGCTTCCGCAAGTATGATATTCCCTTCTACATGGAGACCAGCCCGGTCCTTTGGGGAATGACCGCCCGCATCACAGCCAGTTTCTGCAGTCTTCTGAAGAAGAAGGAGGAACTCCTATGAATCCACTCCGCATGATCTTCCCGGGCAGGGCTCACCGTAACCTGCGTCCGGCTTCCGCGCTCCTGGCAGTCTTCATGATCGCCGGAACTGTCCTCTCCGCCTGCGGCGGCGCTTCTTCCCAGACCACGGCCGCGCCCACGGAGACAGAGACGGAGCCGGAGACCGAGCGCGTCATCGAGGTCGTCTCCGAGACCGTCGAGGAGACGGAGCCGGAGACCGAGGCGGACCTTCCCCCGAAGGAAGGTATGGTCCGCAGCAGACTGACCAATGAATGGATCCCGGAAGAGCTGGATGCCCAGCGGCCCATAGCAGTCATGTTCCCCATCGACAGAAAAGCCCAGCCCCAGTA
Source organism: uncultured Lachnospiraceae bacterium (assembly GCA_902793685.1). Lineage (GTDB taxonomy): Bacteria > Bacillota > Clostridia > Lachnospirales > Lachnospiraceae > Moryella. The sequence goes on along the minus strand of CADBEN010000013.1, from coordinate 13,300 downwards.
CGGCCTGAACAAGGTCGATGTGTTCTACGAGATCGAGGAGGAGGGCGGCATGAGCCGCCAGATGGGCGTCATCCAGGACTGGGCGGATCTGCCCCGCATCGGAAATGTCCGCAGCGTCCGCGATTACTTTATCTATGAAGCGCTGGAATGGGATGCCATCGTCGTCCACTTCGGCGGTCCCGAGACCTTTGTAAAGCCGATCCTGACCCGGAAGGACGTGGACAACATCAACGGCGTCGACGGCCCCATGGGTTCCAGCTACGGTGCCTTCTTCCGTGTCCCGAAGGGCAGCAAGTCTGAGCACACCGCCTACACCAGCGGCGGGAACGTGGCGAAGGCCATCGAGAAAGCCGGATGGTCCCGCACACACCGCGAGGAGTATTACCAGCCGGAGCACTCCAGGTTCGTGAATGAGAAGCACCCCCATTCCCTGGAGGACTACCCGGACGCGGTGGATGCCACCGAAATCAACATGGCAGGCAGCTACGGCGTCACGAAGCCCGTACTCCGCTATGACCCGGAAACCCGCAAGTATTACCGCTCCATCTACGGAAGCGCCCAGAAGGACGGAAACACCGGCGACCAGCTGGCCTTCACCAATGTTTTCATCCTGAACTGTGATTCCGGCAGCCGCGGCGGAAGCCTCTATCTCTGGTTCCACGTGCTGGACTGGATGAAGGAAGGCTGGTTCATCACCGGCGGAAAGATGATCCACGGTCACTGGACCAAGAATACCGATTATGAGCCGACCCGCTTCTATGACGATAACGGGGAGGAAGTCACCTGGAACACCGGGAAGACCATGATCTTCATCACCCAGATCGGCCAGGACAGCTTCACCGTTGACGGGACAAAGTATGAGTGTAAATAATATGATCACAGCGCCGAAAGTCCCCGCCCGCTGCAGGCTTGCCTGAAAGCGGGCGACGGACTTTATGGCGCGGGATCGGCTTTTTGCGACTTGATGGCAGAATTCACGGAGGCTCTCTATGTGGTTTGAAGAAAGCGTCTTTTATCAGCTCTATCCGCTGACCCTCTGCGGCGCGCCCGCAGTCAACGCCCCGGTCTTCGGCTGCGCCTCCACAGGTGACGGCCGCGGAACCGGTCATTTCCTGAACAGCTCCTCCGGACACACTTCCTCCCGGGCGGCAGGCGTCGTCCCCGGCGGCATCGGCCGCCTGGAGGTCTTCGCCCCGCATCTTCAGGAGCTCGGCATCGGCGGCGTTTACCTGAACCCCATCTTTGAGAGCGACAGCCACGGCTACGACACCCGGGACTACCGCGTCCTGGACCGGAGACTCGGCACGAACGCAGAGTTCCGGAAAGTGGTGGATCTGTACCATTCCTGCGGGATCCGTGTGGTCCTGGACGGCGTGTTCAACCATGTGGGCCGGGGTTTTTTCGCCTTCCGTGACGTGCAGGAAAAGAAGCAGGCCAGTCCCTACAAGGACTGGTTCCGCATCGATTTCGGCGGCGACACCCCTTTCCACGACGGCTTCTGGTACGAGGCCTGGGAAGGCCACTACGAGCTGGTGAAGCTGAATCTCGATAACCCGGCCGTTCAGCAGTACCTGATGGAGAGCATCGACCTCTGGTTCCGGGAATTCGACATCGACGGGATCCGCCTGGACGTGGCCTATCTCCTGCCGCTGTGGTTCATCGCCATGATCAAGGACCGGATCCGCGCCCTCAAGCCGGACGCCTTCCTGCTCGGGGAGATCCTGGGGGACAATGCGGGCCGCTTCTACGACCAGGGCCATGTGGATGCCATCACCGACTACCCGGGCTACAAGGGTCTCTGGTCCTCCTTCAACTCCTTCAACCTCTTTGAGCTGGCCCACACCGTCAAGCGGAACTACGGGGAAATGTACCGGGGGCGGCAGCTCTTCTCCTTCGCGGACAATCACGACGTGGAGCGTATCGCAACGAAGCTCGCGGACCCGGAGAAGCTTCCGCTGATCTACGGTCTCCTCTTCACCCTGCCCGGCATCCCCTGCATCTATTACGGCAGCGAGTGGGGGACAGAAGGCCGCAAGGAAAAGGGGAGCGATGCTTCCCTCCGCCCGGCGTTTGACGCCCCCCGGGAGACTGACCTCACGGAAAAGATTGCGGAGATGATCCGCTTCCGGAACGCCTCGCCGGAGCTTCAGACCGGCGCCTTCAAGGAGCTCCGCCTCCAGAACCGCTCCTTCGCCTTTGCCCGGGAAAAGGACGGGAACCGCACAGTCTGTGCCATCAACATCGACGACGCCCCGGCAGTCATTGACATTCCGGATTCCGGGAAGATCACGGTCCCGGCGCGGACGATGCTGATCTCCCGCAACGGTACGGAGTTCGTCACTTTTGCGGAATGAGGTTCCGGACCGAGGGGAAAATCTCAGTGTTTTTTTACTTGACGAGTCCCCCCGGAAGCTTCTAAAATAAACCCCGTAAAAGGGAGTAGCTGCCGGTGTCCCCGCACCGGAATCGAACGCGCCATACCCGGTGCGAAAAGGCATCCGCGTCCGATTCAGCCTTGTTTCTCAATGCTGACTGCAAGACTTTTACCAGATCTTCTGGTAAAAGTCTTTTTTTCTATCTGCCAGCAGCTGTCTGGCAGCAGTTTTTCAGGAGGAACTGCCATGAGCTCCGCAACCGTATTTGCGCTGATCGTCTTTGTCATTGCCTATATACTGATGTTCACGATCCAGAAGCTCCGGCCCATGATCTCCGTCGCTGCCGCGATCCTGTTCGTGATCGTCGGAAGCCTCGGGATCTTTCCGGAGTTCCGTTATTCCGTGATCGACGCACTCTCGGAGATCGACTGGAACGTACTGATGATGATCTCCGGCACCATGGGGACCGTCTATCTCTTCATCGATTCCCGCATGCCGATGCAGCTCAGCGATTTCATCATCGCCCGCGTGAGCTCCGTCAAGTGGATGGTCCTGGCCCTCTCGCTGTTCGCCGGCCTGATCTCCGCCTTCGTGGACAATGTCGCCACAGTGCTGATGATCGCGCCGGTGGCCCTGGCCATCTGCAAGCGCCTGGATATTTCCCCGGTACCCGCCATCATCTGCATTTCCGTCTCCTCGAATCTGCAGGGCGCGGCGACACTGGTGGGCGACACCACTTCGATCCTGCTCGCAAAAGCAGCAGGTCTCGATTTCATGGACTTCTTCGTCACTCAGGGAAAGCCCGGCATGTTCTTCGTGACAGAGTGCGGTGCGCTGGCATCTGCCCTCATCGTCCTCTGGATGTTCCGGAAAGAAAACACCATGATTACCCTGGACGACCGCACTTACGTCGAGGATTATGTGCCGACCGTCCTTCTGGTCCTGACCATCATGACCCTGATCCTGGCTTCCTTCATTCCCTACAAGGACAATGCTGCGCCGGGGCAGTTCTATAAGCCGGATATTTCCAACGGCCTGATCTGCCTGTTCTATTTCCTGATCGGCGTCTCCCGGGAGATCTTCATGCACAAGAACATGTCGCTGCCGCTCCGGGCCATCCGGGAGATCGACTACTACACCCTCTCCCTGCTGGCAGGCCTCTTCGTCGTCATCGGCGGCATCCGCCGCGCCGGCGTCATCGACCTGATCGGCAGCACTCTGGCGGGACTCAGCGGAGACGGCTCCCGGGCTTCGGTATTCCTGGTCTACACGGTGATCGTGTGGGTCTCGGTCCTGCTCTCCGCCTTCATCGACAATATTCCCTACACCGCGACCATGCTTCCGGTGGTGGCGGTCCTGGCCAGGGAACTGTCTGCGGCCGGCGGGATGACGGTCAACCCGAATCTCCTCTACTTCGGTCTTCTGGTGGGCGCGACCCTGGGCGGAAACCTGACGCCCATCGGCGCCTCCGCAAATATCACCGCCATCGGGATCCTGCGCCGGGAGGGCTATGAAGTCAGCTCCGGCACCTTCATGAAGTACGGCGTGCCCTTCACCCTCGCCGCCGTCATCACCGGCTACATCCTGATCTGGCTGATCTGGAGCTGAATCACCACATCCGATTCCAGAATAATCCGGATCCAATAATCTACAGAAAGCGGCTCTGTCGATGCAGGCGCTGGCAGCGCTCGAAGGATCGCAAGGTGCCAGCCGAGCGAGAGCCCGACCGTATTACAGTAAAGACGCGGCACACTGAATAGTGTACCGCGTCTTTTTTCGAATTCTGCAAGTCGGGCGAAAGCGATGGCCGATGGCACCGCAGCGGAACTTCGAACAAGCGCCATTTGCCTGCAGAGACAGAGCCCGTCCCGTTTTTTCTGTCAGATCCGGATCTTATCCAGGGCCTGGGCAAGGTCGGCGATCAGGTCTTCCTTGTCCTCCAGGCCGCAGGACATGCGGATCAGGCCCGCCGGGATGCCGGCTGCAGCCAGCTGCTCATCGTTCATCTGGCGGTGGGTGGAGGTCGCCGGGTTCAGGCAGCAGGTGCGGGCATCGGCCACGTGGGTCTCGATGGCTGCAAGCTTCAGAGCCGCCATGAACTTCATGGCTGCCTCTCTTCCTCCCTTCAGCTCGAAGGAAACGACGCCGCAGCCGCCGTTCGGCATGTACTTCTTCGCGACTTCATAATACTTGTTGCCCGGGAGACCGGAATAATTGACGTAAGCCACTTCCGGACGGGTCTGCAGGAATTCCGCGACGGCCTGGCCGTTCTCCACGTGCCGCGGCATGCGGACGTGCAGGGACTCCAGCCCCAGGTTCAGATAGAATGCGTTCTGCGGGGACTGGATGCTTCCGAAATCGCGCATCAGCTGTGAGGTCGCCTTGGTGATGAAGGCTCCGCCGAGACCGAACTTCTCCGCGTAGACGATTCCGTGATAGGACTCGTCCGGCGTGGTGAGACCCGGGAACTTATCCGCGTGGGCCATCCAGTCAAACTTGCCGCTGTCGACGATGGCACCGCCGACTGCCACACCGTGTCCGTCCATATACTTGGTGGTAGAGTGGGTGACAATGTCCGCGCCCCACTCGATGGGCCGGCAGTTCACCGGGGTCGGGAAGGTATTGTCCACGATCAGCGGGACGCCGTGCCTGTGCGCAGCCTTTGCAAACTTTTCAATGTCCAGGACCGTCAGGGCCGGGTTCGCGATGGTCTCGCCGAACACGGCTCTTGTGTTTTCCCGGAACGCCGCGTCCAGCTCTTCATCCGTGCAGTCCGGGGAGACAAAGGTCACGGCGATGCCCATCTTCTTCATGGTAACGGCGATCAGGTTGAAGGTGCCGCCGTAGATGGAGGAAGAAGAAACGATATGGCTTCCGTTCTCACAGATGTTGAACAGCGCGAAGAAATTCGCCGCCTGCCCGGAGGAGGTCAGCATGCCTGCGGTACCGCCTTCCAGCTCTGCGATCTTCGCCGCCACATAATCGTTGGTGGGGTTCTGCAGTCTGGTGTAGAAATATCCGGATGCCTCAAGGTCGAACAGTTTTCCCATATCCTCGCTGGTGGCATAGCGGAAGGTGGTGGACTGGATGATCGGGACCTGCCGCGGTCCGCCGTTCTCCGGCTGATATCCGCCCTGCACGCACTTGGTATTGATTCTGTAATCGCTCATGATTATTGCCTCCTCAGTATAACTGATTCTCTGTCTGCTCCTGTTCTCCGCAGGAAAGCTTCCGCACCCCGGACAGCAGGCTTTCCATCCTGCTTTTGCTCATGATCCCGAGATGCTGAACAGTACTAATATAGCATAAAACCCTTGCGGGACGCAGGGATTTTACAATTATCTGCACATCATCCGGCCGCCTCCGTCTCGTACTGCCGGGTGTAGAGCCGCCGGTATATGCCGCGGGCTGCCATCAGCTCCGCGTGGGTGCCCCTCTCCGTGATGCGTCCGTCCTCCACCACAAGGATCAGGTCCGCCTTCCGGATGGTGGAAAGCCGGTGGGCCACCACAAAGGATGTCCGCCCCTTCAGCACCTCCGCCAGGGCGTCCTGGATAGCCTGCTCCGTCACCGTATCCACGGAAGAAGTCGCCTCGTCCAGCACAAAGATGGCGGGATCCGCGATCAGCGCCCGGGCAAAGGAAAGGATCTGGCGCTCGCCGGCAGAGAGACGGGATCCGCCCTCGCCCACATCGGCCTCGTAGCCGCCTTCGAGACGGTCGATGATCTCTTCCGCGCGGACACGGCGCACGGCGGTCCGGATCTCCTCCATGGAGGCGTCCGGATTTCCGAAGCGCAGGTTGTCCATCACCGTTCCGGAGAACAGATGCGGTGTCTGGAGGACGTAGCCGATATGGCTGTGGAGCCAGAGCTGGCTCCGCTCCCGGAGATCTTTCCCGTCCAAAAGGACCCGGCCCTCCGTCGGTTCAAAGAAGCGGCAGACCAGGTTCACCAGAGTGGATTTTCCGGCCCCCGTCTCCCCGACAATAGCCACCATGGTTCCCCGGGGGACCGTGAGGTCAAAGTGCTCCAGCACGTTCACGCTGCCGTCGGGATAGCGGAAGGTCACGTCGTCGAAGACGACCTCGCCCCGCACCGGCTCCCAGTTTTCCTTCTTCGGCGCGAAGGAATCCCCGTAGACGCGGATGACCTCCTCCGTATCCTTCACGTCCGGATCCGCCGTCACAAGATGCGCGAAGCGCTCGATATTCACCTGCACGGTGATGAGGTCCGAGATCACCTTGACGATCCAGCGGACCGGCTCCATCATGCCCAGGGCATAGGACATGAACACGGAGAGAGTGCCCAGGTCCATGAGTCCCTGTTCCGTCAGAAGCCCGCCGCGCCACAGCACCACCGCCAGGGCAGCGAAACCCGAGAAGGAGATCAGCGACAGGAAGGCGCCCCGCATATGACCGTTCCGGACCGCCGTGCGGTACATGTTCCCGGTCTCCGCCCGGAACTTCCGTTCCATATCTTCTTCAATCCCCAGGGTCTTGATGGTCATGGCGCCGGTGATGCCCTCGTTGAAGTTCGAGGTCACCCGCGCGTTGATCTCCCGCATATCCCGTCCGAGGACGATGAGCTGCTTCTGGAACCATCCGGAGAGCAGCGCCGTCACCGGCACCAGGAGAAGGATCCAACCGGCAAGTCCCGGCCGCAGCCACAGCATCACCGCCACCGCTCCGGCCAGATAGGACACGTTCCACACCGCCTGCATGGTGTTCCAGGACAGCAGCGTCCCTATGCGGTCCGTGTCGCTCATCACCCGCGCGTGCAGGTAGCCGACACTGTTCTGGTTGTAGTAAGACACCGACAGCTCCTGCAGCCGCCGGAAGGCGGAATTCTTGAGGTCCCGTCCCACATACATCTCCATCTCGCAGGCCGCGTAGGCTGAGATCCCGTTCAGGAAGATCTGCACCAGCAGCACCGCGATGTAAAGCCCCAGAAAAGCCCCCATCCCCTCTGTGGTGTTCTTCCCGATGAAATTCCGGATCGCATAGTCCGGGAAGAAGGGGAGGACGATGTCTATGAACCCGCCGATGAGTCCCGGGATCACCATGACTGCAAGCACCATGCCGTAGGGCTTCAGCCACGGCAGCAGGAATTTCAGCCCGAACCAGGGGAGGTTTCCGGAAGCGCCGTTCCGGGTCAGTTTCTCTCTGCTCATACGGCGTCCTCCTCCGGCAGTGACTGGAGTCTCCAGGTCTTCGCATAGAGACCGTTCTGTGCCGCCAGTTCTTCGTGGGTTCCGGCTTCCGCGATCCCGCCGTCCCGCATCACCAGGATCCGGTCTGCGTGCATCAGCGTGGAGACCCGGTGCGAGATCAGGAAGACCGTGGCCTCCCCAAGCTCCTCCCGCAGCGCTTTCCGGATCCGGCTGTCAGTCTCCGCGTCCACCGCGGAAAGGGAATCGTCAAAGATCATGACCGGCTTGTGCTCTGTCAGAAGCCGGGCGATGGCGACGCGCTGCCGCTGTCCGCCGGACAGGGTGACGCCCCTTTCTCCGGCTGCGCTGTCCGCGGGTCTCCCCGGATCTTCGCCGGCATCGGCCTCTCCGCTGTTTTCCGGCTCCGCGTTCAGGATCTCCGCGATGCGGTGCATGGAAACCTCCGTCTTGCTGAGTTCCGAGATCATCCGGCCCAGGGTGCGGATGGGCCACACCAGCATGCCGTTGTAGGAAATGAAGGCAAGGTAGCTGCCCGGCGACAGGGTCCCGTGCACACAGAGCCAGGCTCCCAGGGCCACCACCGTCAGGACCTGCAGGCCGCTGGCCAGGTCGCCGAAGGCCCAGAACCACGCCAGATAGACACAGAGCTTCATCCAGGCGTTTGTGTAAATGTCGTTCTGCGCCCTGAATTTCCGGTCTTCCCGCGCCTCCGCGCCGAAGGCCCGCACCACCCGCACGCCGGTCAGATTCTCCTGGGCAATGGCGGAGAGGAGCCCCTCGTTCTCATCGCACTGCGTAAACTGGTCCCGCACCCGGAACATGAAGAAGGTGGAATACCCGGCGATCAGCGGCACAAAAGCCAGCACCGCCAGGGTGAGCCCCGCGTGCATCGCTGCCATGAAGCCCAGTGCCAGCGCGATCATCAGCACCACCCGGACCAGGTTGTAGAGCTGTTCCGAACAGAACTCCTTCAGCATGTTCACGTCACTGGTACAGCGCTGGATGATATCCCCCGCCGCATGGGACATGTGCCAGGCATAGGGCAGCCGCACAATGTGGCTGTACAGCCTGTCATGGGCTGTCTTCACCAGCTGCTCCCCGCCCTTCGCGTTCTCCAGTGTGGAGAACCAGCGGAACATGGCGCCCAGTGCCGCCGTCAGCACCACAGCCAGGGCTGCAGCCCAGAGATGTCCCTTCAGCCATACTCTTCCGCCGGCCGCCGCGAACACTGCGGACAATGCTGCCGGCAGTTCAGGCTCCGCGTCCCCGATACAGGAGTCCACCGTGACGCGCAGCATCTGCGGGATCAGCATGTCGCAGAAGGTCATAAGCAGCGCTGCCAGGACCCCAAGGATAAAATAGCGTCTGCTCCCGTCCAGAAGGGACAGGAACAGGCGCCGCTCACTGTTTTCTTTCATAAATCAGATACTCCGATCCCGGCCGCTCAGGCGGCCGGTAAAGCGTTCACTCCGTCTTTCATCCTGCCGGGCGGCTGATATCATTCAGCATCTCCGCCGCCTCATAAAGAATGTCGAGAAGATCCCGGGAGATATCCCCGTCCTCTTCCCGAAGGGCAAGCCCCTCGTCCAGAAGGTCCATGGTGTCCTCCATGACAGAGATTTCTTCCTCCAGCGTCTCCCCGAAGGTGCTGTATTTTTTCTGTTCAGGGAGATCGTTTAAAGCGTTCTCCGCATCGTCCCGGACAGATTCCAGGGAATCCCGCAGTCCGCTGAGGCCGTCAAAACATTCCTCCGATGCCTCTCCTTCTGCTCTGATCAGCTTCTGCATTTCCAGGAGTCCCGTGATCAGTTCCCTGACTTCTCCTTTAAGTTCCCGATCCATACTGTCTCCTCCTTCCTTCCCTGCCGGCCGGCGTTTCCGCAGGCCGGAAGCATATTCCTCTACCAGATATTTTACCCTCTCTGTCAATGCTGTCTATGGGAAAGAATTCCTCTTTCATTTAAGTAAGGTATTCACTGGGGCTGTGCCCCGTGATGCGCTTGAAGGTCGAGGAGAAATAGGCGATGTCCCGGTAGCCTGACGCTTCCGCGACCTCGTAGATCTTCATGCGTCCTTCTTTCAGAAGGCGGATCGCTTCCCGGATACGGCAGCGCGTCATCCAGAACAGGATGGTCCCGCCGGTCTCCTTCTTGAACATATGGCTGAGATGGCCTTCGCTGATCCCGAGAGCCCCGGCGATCTCCGAGACGCAGATGTCCGGATCGCTGTAATGCTCCCGGATGTAGGCCACAGCCTGGCGCACATAGCGGCTGCCCTGTCCGTCCCAGAGTTCCGGGACCGGCAGCGCATCCTCAGCTTTTCCTGCCCCTCCGGCGCCGGCTTCCCCGGCACTGCCTGACACAGTGCCGACGGCCGTCCCCGAAGCGCCCGGATCCGCGGCGCCGCTTCCTGCTGCGGCTTCCCCCGCCGCCTCTTCAGCATCGTCCTCCGGATAAAGCTCCCTGAGTCTGAGGATGGCCTCCTCCAGTTCGCCGTCGTGGTAAGGCTTCAGGAGAAAATCCACCGCGCCCAGGCGCAGGGCGCTCCTGGCATAGCTGAAGCTGTTGTAGGCAGTCAGAATAATGACCTTCGACGTACAGCCCCGCTTTCGGAGCTCCGTAAGCATGGCGATGCCGTCCATCTTCGGCATCTTCAGGTCCGTGATGATAATGTCCGGCTTCAGCCGCTCCGCGGCCGCGAGACCTTCCTCGCCGTTGGCAGCCTCGCCCGCGACTTCGCAGTCCAGGGCCTTCCAGTCCACGGTGAGGACGATCCCCTTCCGGATCATCTCCTCGTCTTCCACTACGAGCACTCTGTTCATAAGCTGTTTTCCTCCTTCCGCCGGAGCGGCAGCACGGCTGTCACGACAGCGCCCTTCCCGTCAGGAAGGTTGTCGAGCCGGAGGCCGAATTCCTCGCCGTAATTCTTTTTCAGGATCGTGTCCACATTATAGAGGCCCAGATGATGGCGCGCCGCCTCTCCTTCCGGAGGCACATAAGGTCCGGTCATCTCTTCCGGGATCCCGCGGCCGCTGTCCGTGACTGAAAGCTTCAGGAAAGAGCTTTCCACTTCCTCCGCCCGGACTGTGATGGCGCCGGGCTCTCCGCCGTCCAGGCCGTGCAGGACCGCATTCTCCACCAGAGGCTGCAGCATCATCTTAGGAACCAGACAGTCCTCCAGTTCCTCCGGGATCTCCAGCCTGAAGCTGAGGGCACCCGACTGCCGGATCCGCTGTATTTCAATATAACGGTCCAGGATACGGGTCTCAGCGTCCAGCGTCACGAACTCCTGCGGAGAAATGGCGAAGCGGAGGATGTCGGCGAGATCCGTGGACATGACTGCGATCTCCTCGCTTCCGCGGATCTTCCCCATCCACTTCATGGTGTCCAGGGTATTGCACAGAAAATGGGGGTTCAGCTGCGCCTGCAGCATGCGGATCTGGGCTTCGTTCAGGTCCTTCTGATTCTGCACGAGCCGCGCCTGATTCTCCATCAGCGCCGCGCGGTTCCGGGTCAGCGCCGCGGTCATGTGGTTGAAGCGGCCCGCCAGCTCACCCAGCTCATCGTCCCCGGTCTCGACCCGGACGTCCAGGTTGTCAAGGGTGACCCGGCTCATGGCGTTCCGAAGCCGCTCCACCGGACGGAACAGCTGGTTTCCGAGCACCAGGCTCAGGATCAGCGCAGTGACGCTTCCCAGAAGCAGGGCCAGGATGCTGATGGTCCGGAAGCGGCGGATCGTATCCGCCGTGAACATCTGGGGCCGCTGAAGGATCGCGTAGATCCCGCTGTTTTCTTCCTGGGAGGCAGAATAGGCAAGTCCGTCCGGCAGGCCGTCCGGCCTTGTCCCCCTGACCACCGCCTCACGGAGAAGGGGCGTAAGCTCCGCGGCAAGGGCAGGCCGGGCACAGTATACGGGACGCCAGAAACGGCTGACCAGGATCAGCTCGTTCTGCGCGCCGTATTTTCCTGAAAGCATGTTTCGGAAATCCTCCTGATACATCTCCGCGACGAAATATCCGGCCGTCTCCCCGTCTCTCTTCCGGACCCGGGCCGCCGCGAGCAGCAGCGGGTCCCCGGTGTCGGTGACGTCCTCGGTGACAGAATAGACCAGCCCGTCCGTCTTCGCCGCCAGCTTCAGGATGCCCCTCTTTACGGGAAGCGGTTCCGCATGGGCTGTGCTCCTGGTGGAATAGCGGAGCTTTCCCTCTGCGTCGAAAAGGTCACAGCAGGCAAAATTCCTTACCTTCTCTGAAGCCTCATAAAGAATGTTGTTGACTGAGACGGAACTTACCGTTCCGCCCTGAAGGGCGATGGCGATCAGAGGATCGTCGTTCAGGTGTTTCCCCGCTTCCTCCAGCCCCCGGTGCAGCGCGCCGATGTTCCCGGTCACAGTGTCAAGATATTCCTGTGCCTCGGCGATCTCGCGTTCTTCCTGCTGCCGGGTAAAGACCCGCAGCATCATGACGGAACAGAGCAGAAGCGGGATCAGGGAAACCGCGACAAAGGCCGCCAGAAGACGCCGCCGGAAAGAGCTTCTGAACCAGTGGATCATTTCGCCCCCTCCTCTCCGCCGAGCCGGAAGCTCCAGCTCATCAGGACCGCGTCCTGACGGACAGCGGCATCCTGCACGTTATAGTCGATCAGCCTCAGAGTCTCCGGGGCGGGCAGACCGGCTGCCGCCAGGGTATCCGCAGCCACATTCTGAAGGACCGGACGGCGGCAGAACCGCTTCGGGAGCAGTTCCTGCACATCCCGGTCCACTGTAAACTCCAGAAACCTTTCCGCCGCTTCCGGATGCTGTGTTCCCCGGACGACCGCCGTCCCGTCAGGCACAGCGCTGGTGCCCTCCGCCGGGTAAGCGAGGGCAATATTGGCCCCCTCCGCGATTTTCCGGAGTGCTGCTTCCTCGAGGGCGATGCCGGCGAGGGCTGTGCCGTCGGAGACTTCCGCCAGCACATCTCCGGAGCTTTCCAGAAGCCGGCCGTCCAGCTGATCCGCGAACCTGTCAGCGAACTCCGGATCACCGGTGGCAGCGTTCATGGTCATAAGGGCAGTGAAGCTGGAGCCGGACCGCCGGGGATCCGCGAAGGCAATCTTTCCCCGGAACTCTTTTTTCATGAGATCCTGCCACGAAATGATCTCGTTCTTTTCCACCAGCTTGGTGTTGTAGACCAGTACGATCGGCAGTGCGGAGAATGGTGTCCAGATGCCGTTCTCCGACCGGTACCGCGGGTCCAGTTCCCCTTCCGCGCCGGGACGGTACGGAAGAAAAAGCTCCCCATGGGCCTGCAGACTTTCCACGCCGCCGCCGAACATGACATCCGCCGCAAGGGCATTTCCGCCCTTCACGAGCCTATCCAGAAGCTCATTGGTGCCCCCCTCGACCACATCGACCCAGATCCCGGTCTCCTCCTCAAATTCCCGGACCACCGGCCACCAGACCTCCTTCCGGTGAGAGGTAAAGACCACCAGGCGGTCTTCCGCCGCGGGGATGGAGACATCGGAAAAAACCGCGTCATTCCGCGCGGGACTGCTGCATCCGGTGAGCAGCATGAAACTTAAGAGAAGCATCAGCAGCCGCTTTTCCATACTTCCGGCCCCTCCTTTCCCGGGTGGTTTTTCCGCCCGCAAAAGAGCAGCGGCCTTGTTCCCGGAAAGCTTTGACTCGATTGTATCAGAGTTTCCGGGAACCTTCCACCGTTCCGGCCGCCTCCCCGAGCCATCCTGCGGAGCCATCTCAGGATTTTGCAAAAAAC
>CADBEN010000012.1 GCA_902793685.1 uncultured Lachnospiraceae bacterium | reverse complement strand
ACTCAACCTCCTTAGTGTTGGTTTTCGTCGATTGACATTATATCAGGTTGGTACTCTCTCTTTATTTATTTTTCAACTGGCAACATCTTTACGCTAGCGTATGATGGCAGATACCCGGCGGGTTCTGTACGGCTGGCCTGCCCGGATCGACCAAAACCGTAAAGATTATTTAATAGTAAGCTTTGCGGTGTCATGTTAATATATGTAGGAAATCGTAAGAAAAGGCATCCGGAAGGCTTTTCTGCAGTGATCCCGGATGCCGCAGTGATAGATTAAGGAGGTTTTTCCAGATGAAACGTTCCCTGAAGAGCACAGCCGCGGCAGCGCTTGCCGCTGTCATGTGTCTCGCCATGCCACTGGCAGTCTATGCCGAGCCCGACACGACCAACGGATTCGTGAGCAGCGGTCCCGGCGTCAACCTGACCTCAGATTCCGCGGCAGCTGTAACCTCCGGTTCTTCCGGCGGTGACGGAATCGTCAGTGCGCCCGGCAGCACCACCGTCATGACAGACAGCTCCCAGCTCCAGGAAACCGCGGCGGTCCAGCCCGCTGAAGTCACCGAGACTGCAGCCGCCGAGACAGCCGCTCCGGAAGCTGCGGCAGGCGACTCTTCTGTCAGCTTTGTCGGCCCGTCCGGAGAGACGGCAGCCCCCATCCAGGAGACTCAGGCAGAGGCAGCGCCCCAGACCGTCCAGGCAGCCGGCCAGGCGGCCGCATCCACCGCATCTTCCAGCACCCAGGACATGATCAATCAGCGTCCTTCCTCCGGTATCGGCCACGCAGCCATCGGCCTTCCGGGCGTCGCTGCGCTGAACGCTGATCCGGGCGGCGTGGATATTGCCTCCGTCGTCGCAGGCGCCGGTCTGGAGGCTATCGGCACCGGCAATACGCCGCCGGACGATATCCTTCAGCAGGTCCAGATCGTTACTTACCAGATGCGTGACCGGAACGGCGCCATGATGAACTACGCACCCTCCAACGATCCGGGCATCGGCCTCTTCAGTGCGGACGGCTTCTCCAAGTTCTATATGATCCACGCAGGCGTGGCCCGTTTCTACTACAGGACCTACACCGACGCCCACGGATGGAGCCCCTGGTGCACCTCCAAGGAAATTACTCCTTATAACGAGGACGGCTCCCGCGTCCAGGCGATCCAGATCCGTGCCAAGGGCTATGTCCATACTTTCAACGACGTCTATTACAAGGTCGTCCTGAACGACGGCACCGTCCTTGACTGGGCGAAGAACGGCCAGACCACCGGAACCATGGGCACCGACCGCTACATCGTCGCGATCCGCGTCGGTCTGTGGCACAACACCGAGAGTTTCCCGTATCCGACAAAGAATCTGATGGCGGGCACTGCGGCTTATGAAGGCACCTATGTCGATGAGAACGGCCGTGTCCACTATTCCAGCTGGAACGGACAGCCCTACACGGGCTGGGGCTTCGTGGACAACACCCAGTTCTATTTCGAGAACGGCGAGCCGGTCTCCGGATGGAAGTATGTCGACGGCTACAAGTACTACTTCAATGCAGACGGCAGCGTCTGCTGGGACCTTGAGCCCATCATGGGCAAGCCCGGTGCTTACCAGATCAACTACAATAAGGCGACCCGCAGCTTCTATGTCATGGCGGCGGACGGAGCGAACGGCTATATCATCCCCTACAAGGCCTTCAACTCCACCTGCGGACCGGATACGCCTCTGGGCGATTTCGCGATCTACGCAAAGTATGACGTCAAGTACATGCACGACGACGTCCCCGCGGCGATCTACTGCAAATACCTGAACCGTTTCTACAATGGTTTCATCATCCACTCCATTCTGTTCTACGGAACAAGCCTTGAGCTGGATGCCATCACCTACAACTATATCGACGACGCTGCCAGCGGCGGCTGCATCCGTCTGCTGACCGGCGACTCTTACTGGATCTACTCCAACTGCCCGAACGGCACTCCGGTCCACATCTACAGCGACCAGTGGGATAAGGGACCGATCGAGAAGGGTGCATGCGATCTGTGCATCCCGAGATCCCAGATCTGGGATCCCACCGATCCGAGTTCCGCGGAAGCCGTGGCTGCCCTGCAGGCCCGCGCGGCAGCCGAGCAGGCACACCAGGAAGCTGTCGCAGCCGGCACCGCACAGCTCAGCAGCGAAGAACAGCAGCTGGTGGAACAGCTTGCAGCCAGCGCGCAGTAAGCCGGCAAATATCAGCTGAAACCGCAAAAACAGGATCCCCGGGAAGTGTTTCTTCCCGGGGATCCTGTTTTTGTCCTGTATTAAAGTCTTCCCAGAGCCGTGAAATCTTCTTTCCGGAGCTGAGTCTTTCCGGAGCTGCTCCGCCCGTGTCAGGGAGCAAGGAACCTGAGATACTCGTCGAACAGGTTGAACAGCATATCCCCGGAACAGACCGGAACCTCCGCCGTGCTTCCGGAAAGTACGGCAGTGGTGTAGAGGTCTTCCGCCCGGGTCAGCACCAGCGCCGGAATCACGTCATAATCAGGTCCGAACAGCACCTCCAGATATCCGCTGTACTTTGCCGCCTGGGAGACCTCTTCCGGGTCGATCCGGTCCTTCATCTTGAATTCCAGGGAAAATACCCGGTCTTCCGTGATCACCAGGATATCCGCATAGATACGGATATACTTTGCCCTGTTGATACGGAGTTCAAAGGCGATCTCCCAGTCCTCCCGTCCGGAAACGATCCCTGCGCCTGCAGGGATGTTCGTATCACCCTGTACTCCTGTATATCCGGACGTCGCTGCATCCGGCGCATCGCCGCAGATCCCGTCCAGGTCCCGGAACAGCTGAACCATCACCTCCCGGGCGTCACGAAAGGAATGAAACAGTCCGCGAGTGTCATTCAGGTTCCTGCCGATCCGGCGGCAGCCGTCCAGCAGTTCTTCGAACCATCGCTCCTCCGGCGTATCCAGGAATTCCTTCACTGTGCCGTACCAGCCGCAGAAATCCGCGAGGCCCAGGTGCGGCCGCATCTGCCGGATCAGTCCATGCCAGAGATACCCGTCATCCCGGTAACAGAGTTCCCGCATAAAGGGGGAACGGTAGAGATACTGATTGACCGTGTGCCGGTCCACGGGGGGATTTCCTCCGTTCCCGGCTCCGTGTCTTGCGATATCCTTTGCAATCTCCCGCGCCGGGATCCCGTCGTTCCTGCAGATCGACGCATAGATGGCGCGCTCGGTGAGATCCGTAGTCTTCATCTGCACCCTTCTTCCTGATCTGCTGCCATGCGCTGACCGGAATTATGCTTCTTTGTTTCTCCGCAGCACGTGGTCCACCGCCGCGATGACCGTATTATCGACGGCAAAGGCGATGATCCAGGAGATCACCAGACACAGAAGGAACATCAGCAGAAGCTCCGCCGTCATCGGCAGCCCTTCCCGCATCAGTCCCCGGCGCAGGACCGCGTGGAGGACAAAGAAATGGATAAGCAGGATCGAATAGCTCTGCCGGCTTAGAGCCGAGACAAAAGCCCGCGCACCGCTCAGAAACGCATTCGCACCGCAGGCACCGGCCCCTTCCGCTCTGCGCGCGTGGTAAAGCTGCTCTGCGCGCAGAAACAGCACGAAAAGTGCGCTGCTCATGAAAAGCATGAGACTTGAGGTGTTAGCGACCACGTTCATGAAATCATCCCGCACTGTCACAAGATACACGGAATAAGCGAAGGCGCCGGCGCCGGCCGCAATGATCGCCGGATCATACTTCCGCATCCAGTCCCGGGTCAGGAAATATCCCATCAGGAACAGCCCCGGCCAGTCCGCAAGGTAAAACATCACTCCCACCGGCACCCGGTGTTCCAGAGCAAGCGTTGCCAGGACCCGCAGCACCAGAATGGTTCCCGCCAGGATCTTCTCCTCCCGCTCTGTCATGCTCTTCAGCAGGAAGCGCAGGAACCAGGCGATGAGATAAAGGCTGATGATCACATACATGAGCCGCAGGTGGGGTCCCATGAACATCGTGTCCGAGGAGACCTGCCGTACATAGCCTTTGAACAGGAACCAGGGACCGTCCGCGCTGGCGCACATACCGAATACGTAAAAGCAGGCATAGACCAGCAGAGGCAGCACCACCTTCCAGAGCCGTTTTTTCAGGAACTCCGTGAAGTTCTCCTCCCGCCAGGGAAGGAGCAGCGCGCCGCTGATCAGGACAAACAGAAGATTGCAGTTGATGCAGAACACGCAGAGCGCCTGGAGGAAAAGATACCGTTTCATGTCGTGGGGCAGGGCCAGTGCCTCCGGCTCCGCCACATGAAGCGCCACCACCATGACTGCCGCCAGGGCACGGACCGCGTCGAGCCAGACAGTCCTGCCGCCGGCTGCTTTGCCCGTCTTCGCCTTCACAGTCATGGATTTCACCTTTGGCAGTATGCCCGCCCATAGGATAAAGAGCACCAGCAGGAGCTTCAGCAGACCGCCGCCGGTCATCAGCTTCCGGGCCGCGCCGGCTGCCGTCAGCGGCTCCCGGGGTACGGCTTCCATGGATTCCAGACGGAAATCCGTCCGGATATCCAGCCGCAGCCGGTCCCAGGATCCCGCCGGGACCCGGACCAGAGCGGTCTCAGTCCCGCCCATGAGATACTCTTCCGCCCGGTGAAAGCGGTCAAAAGCTCCGTCCGAATAATACAAAGTCAGGATGGAATCATTCACAATGGGCTCCGCGAAGTTCACCCTGACTGCATCCCAGCCGCCGCAGTCCTCAAAGATGATCTGCGGGTCCTGCCCTGTGGGCTGCCAGAAATCACCTTCGATCGTATAGTCTGCCGCCAGTGATGCCGGTTCCGCGATCACGAATCCCTGTGCCTCCGGAATTCCCGTTCCTGTTCCGTTCTGTCCGGCATTCATGCCTTTCCTCCCCGGATGCGGTGAGAAAGCTTCTGCAATGATGCGTACGCCTTCGGACACCGCTGCTCAAACCGTATCAGCATACGCTCCCGGCCCGGCAGTTCCTCATAATATCTGCGGTAATGCGGATCAAAGATCCCGTCAAAATCCCTGAGATTAACTCTGGTCAGGAAATACAGCCGGTGGGAAGCGCTGACCGCTTCCCGGTGGTACCGTCCATCCGTCGCCCGGTCGAAGCCCTCGTACATGGCCCGCATCGCCCGCGCGTAATCATTCTGCTTTTTCACATAGTCGCCGGTCTTCATGCTGTTGGTCCAGGATCCGGCGCCGTTGAAGCGGTAGACGCTCATCGGCCGGTCCATATAGAATGCATATCCCCGGGCGGCCGCCATCAGTTCCAGAGGCCGGTCGCCCACCGGACAGTTCACATAGTAGTCCGGAAGCACCTGCACCATCTCCCGCCGGAACAGCATGGATCCGAAGGGGAAGGCGCCCGCCTTGTCCACCAGCTCCTGGGGCGTCAGGATCCGGTCTTCCCGGTAAGGCCGCATAAGGTTCCGGTCCGTCATCTCCCCGTTGTCGTTCTGCACCTCCGCCGCGTGGACACAGAGACTGCACTCCGGGTGCGCCTCCATGTACGCGACCTGCAGGGCCAGCTTCTCTTCATCGCACCACCGGTCATCGCAGTCCATCAGCGCGATATATTTTCCCTCCGCCCTCGGAAAGTTGAAGGCGCCGGAAAGGTTCGTGATGCCTTTGGAGTACTGGTTTTCCGTCTGGATCATCGGCTTCACGATGTTCGGATAGCGGGCCGCGTATTCCCGGAGAATGTCCCCGGAACCGTCCGTCGAAGCGTCATCGTGCACCAGGATCTCGACCCGGAAAGGACATTTCTGGGTGAGAAACCCGTTCAGCGCCTGGCGGAGATAAGGGGCATGCTGAAAACATACCGCACAGATACTGACCATCACCGGGCCGTCCGTGGGGAAACCGGCCTCCGGATATGTTACAGGTTCCGGCTGTTTCATGATCGTCGTGTAGGTTCTTTTTCTGCCCATTCCGTCTCCTTCTCTCCGAAGCTTCTCCGCGGAGCAGTCATTTATGTCTTTTAATTCCCCGCCGTTATTCCCTGCTTTTATTCCCTGTTATTATTCCCGGTTCCTATTCCCTGTTCTTCTTCCGCAGGGTCCCCGCAAGGTCCAGAAGTTCCCGGAAGCCTTCCCGGTTCACCGCCGCCGACAGGGCGCAGTAGATCAGGACACCCGCCGCGATCTGGAGGACCAGGGTCGGAAGCGGGGCAAAACCCAGCCGCTGCAGCTGCCAGACTGCAGCCCCCATCACCGCCGCGCAGGCTGCGGAGGGAAGCATATCCAGATACTGCTGTCCGATACCGTAGCCGATCAGCCGGTTCACCGGCCAGGCGTTGATAAAGGTGCAGAGGAATTCATCCACCGCCTTCAGGATCAGCATCGTGATGATGCCGTAGCGCAGGCTTACCAGCAGGACTGCGATCCCGACGGCTTTTTTCAGGATCTCCAGCTTCAGGAAGAGGTCGCTCCTCCCCAGGGCGGTGACCATCTGAAGGTTTGTCACATGGATCGGCCAGAAGGCGTAGCACACACACATGATGCAGAGGTACGGCGCGCAGAACAGCCAGCGGTCCGTAAGCAGGACCCGGATCAGGGGCACCGAGGTGCCGATCAGTCCGGCCATCATGGGAAAGACCGCGAAGGCGGAAAGCCGGATGCTGCGCCGCATCATGTTCTTCAGCCGCACTTTGTCGTCCTGGTTCCTGGAATAGGCGGGCAGGATGACCGCCTGGATCGCCGCGGAAAGATTCTGGGTGATCAGCTTCGGGAACTGCTCGCCCCGGCTGTAGCCGCCCAGGTCCGCCGGAGAATAGCGGCGGCCGATGATGAGTCCGTAGACGTTCATCCAGATGGTGTCGATCAGTCCGGAGACCAGGATCTTCCACCCGAACCGGTACAGTTCCCCGACTCTCCGCAGGTCGAAGCCGCCGCGGGGCCGCCACTGCACTGTCACAAAAAGGCCGCCCATCAGGGCGAAATAGTAGACCAGCTGCTGCGCTGCCATGGCCCAGACGCCGAAGCCGGCGGACGCCATGCCCACCGAGACCACGCCGGACAGCAGGACTGCAGCCATGCTGGCCTTGAAAAGCTGACGGAAATTGAGACTCCGGGACACATAGGCTGTCTGGATCGAGATGACAGCCCCCGGAAAAAGGACGATCCCCATGACCCGCAGCAGGGGCTCCAGCACCGGAGTCCGGTAATAGCGGGCAATATGCGGCGCCAGGGACCAGAGCAGAAAATACACCGGCACGGCGATCCCGAGGCAGATACGGAGTACGGAAGAATAGTCTTCTTCCCGCACCTCCGGCCGCTGGATCAGCGCCGTCGCAAAACCCGACTGGACGAACACGTTCGCGATCGTGATGAAGATCATGATGAGGCCGATGGTCCCGTACTCCGCAGGAGTCATCAGCCTCGCAAGGATCAGGGCAACGACAAACTGCACGCCCTGTGCCCCTGCAAGCTCAAGGAGCTTCCAGAGGAGGCCGTGCGCGACTTTGCTCTTCAGGTTTTCTGACGAATGTTCCAAATTATGTCCCTTATCCTGCCCGTTCGAATAAATCCAGGTCCCGCCTGCGGGACTTGTGTACCTGCCGCAGCAGGGGGATTTCCCCCTCCCGCTGCCAGCTTACAGAAACATGCACTCCCCGACAGTCCGGTGCAGCCGGTTGAAGGTGAAGCCGTATTTCAGGATCGTGAAGATTTTCTGAGCCCGGTTCATTTTCCGCAGGCTGACAAAGGCCTGCAGCAGCTTTACCTGTTTCGGGGACAGTTCTTTTCCGTACTGGCGCCCGAACTCCGCCGCCTGCCGGAACAGCGCCGTGTAGACGCCGGAAGAATAGCGGTCCATCTCCTCCTTCGTCTTCCCGTCCTTCCGGAACAGGCCCAGCCGGTCCAGGACTTCCCGGACCCGGGACCCCTTCGCGGCGCCGAGGACATTGTCCCCGTGCTGGCGGTAGTCGTAGAGGGCCTTGTCCAGGAAAATGATCTTTCCGAAGGCTGCCGCCGTGAGGGCGATCCAGTGATCGTGCATCACCGGGTGCTCCGGTACCGGATGCCGCCGGAGAATCCGCGCCAGAGCACGGTTCATCATCATGGCGCCGCCGGTCACATTGTTCTGGATCAGCAGCCGGTTCAGGCTGTTCCGCTGCGGCGACATCTGCTGATACCTCACATAGGAGGGGGAGATCACATTTCCCGCCTCGTCCGTGATCCTCATGTCGCAATGAACCAGAAGAGGCGTGTCAGCGCCGTACTTCTCCTCCGCTGCCAGCATGATCCGCAGAGTTTCCTTCACTTTCTCCGGATGCCAGACATCGTCCTGATCCGCGAACAGGATGTAGTCGGCGTCAGTTCCGAAGGAATGGAGAACGCTCATGAAATGGCGTGCCGCGCCTCCGGAAGGTTCCGTCCGCTGCACGAACTGCACCCGGTCCGGATACAGTTCCTGATAATCCCGGGCGATGCGGGCGGTGCTGTCCGTCGACACGTCATCCGAAATAAGCAGACGGACGCCGGGTTCCGTCTGCTTCAGGATGGACAGGATCTGTGCATGGAGATACTTCTCGCCGTTCCGGCTGCATAAGATCACAAGGACCGTCATTTCTCTGTTTCCTTTTCTGCTGCCTTTTCTTTTTTCTTCCGTTTTTTAGGTGCCGGCTTTGGAGCAGTCTTCGTCATCAGCACCACAATGCTGCGGGGCGCCATGACAAAGCCCCTCTGATCCTCCAGAAGAGGCTCCTCCCCTGCCGGATACCAGCCGTTGAGAGCATTGTCCGCGGTGTTTGCCGCCAGGTGCCAGACCGCGCCCCGGTCCGGATGCGGAAGGGCAAAAGCGTGCTCCTCCCAGTGCATGTTGTACATGACAAAGAAGGTGCTGTCAGGCTTTCCGCTTTCGTCCGGCGCGTAGGCGCCGTTGTAGAGGATGCCCAGCTGGCGCCGCCAGAGCTCAAACTCCGGCCGCCAGGCCATTACACCGTGGTAGGAGACATCCGGGATTCCCGTAGCCCGGGGATCCATGAGCTTCGGCTGTTCCGTGCCATGGAAAGCGCGGTGCTGCTGCCTGAACGCGATGCTTTTCTTCACAAATTCAAAAAGCCATGCCTCAGTCTTCAGCAGCTTCCAGTTGACCCATGAGATGGCGTTGTCCTGGCACCAGGCATTATTGTTTCCGCCCTGGGTCCGGCCGAATTCATCGCCCGCAAGGATCAGGGGCGTTCCCTGGCTCAGGAGCAGAAGGAGGAATGCGTTGCGGAGCTGCTGCTTCCGGAGTGTACGGATCTTTTTCTTCTTGCTCGGTCCCTCAACGCCGCAGTTCCAGCTGAAGTTCTCCTCCGGTCCGTCAGAATTTCCTTCCCCGTTCGCCTCATTGTGGCGGATGTCATACATCACGGTATCCGCAAGGGTGAAGCCGTTGGTGTTCGCCATGTAGTTGATTGCCGCAGCGTGGGGCGGATTGTTCCTGCTGTGGTAGATCACGCTGTTCAGCATGCCTTCGTCTCCCTTCAGGAAACGGCGCATGTCCCGCTGAAAAGCGTCTCCGCAGGAAGCGAGCCTGCGGCTGTCCTTCCGCGGCTCCTCCCGCCAGCTTCCGGCAATCAGCTTGACCCCCGCGAGATACGGATCCCGGGAAGCCGCCGCTGCGTCTGCATAACCGGTCAGGCGGATGCCGTCCACATGGAAGAAGCGGACATAGTAGCGCAGAACTTCCGCGACATAGCTCGCGTCCTCGCTGCCGTCAAAAAACAGTTCCGTGATGACCTCGATTCCTGCCTTGTGGAGTTCCCGCACCAGCGCGCGGAACTCTCCGGCGGGATCCCGGTCCTTTTTTCTGCAGAGGCTGGCCTTCGGCGCAAAGTGATGCGCCTTGGTATAGCCCCAGTAATTGATCTTCCCGGTCGGCCGCGTGCCTTCCGTGGACACATTCTTCCACTTCTTCGCTCCGCCCTTCCCGGTCTTCGCGGCGCCATCCCCTGCATGCGCGGCGACGGGACCCGTGTAGTCCAGACGGGTCGCCGTAAGTTCCTCATATTCCTGGCAGGGCATCAGTTCCACCGCAGTGATCCCGAGTTCTTTGAGATACGGGATCTTCTCGACGATCCCGTCGAAGGTCCCCTTCTGCACCACACCGCTGGACGGAGATTTCGTGAAGCCCCGCACATGAAGGCGGTAGATGATGGTGTCCTCCAAGGGCGTCCGGAGGGGCTTGTCTCCTTCCCAGTCAAAGGGCTTCAGGAACAGCGGGCTCCGGAGAGGGTTCCCGTACTGCTCCGCCTTTCCCCAGGAATCTCTGCCGCTGAAGGAATGGCCGTAGGGATCCTCAAAAAGCCCCCGCTCACAGGCAAAGTCATATTCCGCGGCCAAAAGCTCCTCCCGGACCTCTTCCTCCGTAAGCTCTCTTCCGGCTGCCTCGGCAGCTTTCTTTCCGGCAGTCTCTTTCAGTTCCTGATAGGAGATGTCGGAAGACCAGACATCCCCCATCCGTTCCTCCGGAAGGAATTCCTTCACAAGGAAAGGCTCCTCCTCATTTCTCAGGCAGAACCGGATCGCGCAGCTCTTTCCCGGCGACACGACGTTCACATGGATTCCCTGGCCGAGGAGCGTTACCCCCATCGGAAGGATCGTCCGGAGATCCTGCGAGTCTCCCGGGCGGAATTCCGTTTTCTCCTGCGCATTGTATGCGCGCGCTTCCATTTCAGTATTTCCCATCGTAATGCCTCCTCAGTGATGTCATACCCACACGATGTCACTGCCTATGATGTCTGATCTGTTATTCTCTGCTGTTCTGTATTTTTCTGTTTTCTTGTGTTTCTCTGTTTCCTTGTATTTCTCTGTTTTCTTGTATTTCTCTGCCGCCCTGTATTCACAATTCCGCGTCAGAGGTCGATCTTAAGCTCCACAGGACAGTGGTCGCTGCCTGGGATTTCCGAATGGATCACGGAATCGATGATCCTGTCGCGGATATCGTCCGAGACAATGAAATAGTCAATGCGCCATCCGACGTTTTTCTCCCGGGCGCGCATCCGGTAGGACCACCAGGAATAAGCGTCCCTCCGGTCCGGATAAAGATGACGGAAGCTGTCTGTAAATCCGGAGGACAGGATCCGCGACATCTTCTCCCGCTCTTCGTCGGAAAAGCCTGCGTTGTGATGGTTCGAAGCCGGGTTCTTAAGGTCGATCTCCTGATGAGCCACATTCAGGTCTCCGCAGAAGATCAGCGGTTTCTTCGCGGCGAGTCCCCGGATATGCTGAAGGAACGCGTCCTCCCAGCGCATCCGGTAATCCAGCCGTTTCAGTTCGTTCTGGGAATTCGGTGTGTAACAGGTCAGAAGATAATAATCCTCAAACTCCGCGGTGATGACCCGGCCCTCATGGTCATGCTCCTCCACGCCCAGGCCGAAGGTCACGTTCAGCGGCTTGTCCTTTGTCCACATGGCGACCCCGGAATAGCCCTTCTTTTCCGCGTAATTCCAGTAATCGTAGTATCCGGGGAAGTCCAGCTCGATCTGCCCTTCCTGAAGCTTTGTCTCCTGGATGCAGAAGGCGTCGGCGTCCAGGTCGTGGAAAACGTCGAGAAAATTCTTACCCGCGCAGGCCCGGAGCCCATTCACATTCCATGAGACGAATTTTTTCACCATATGCCCCCCTATATTGGGAAGATACGGATTGCTCCGCGCTTCGCGCTCCCGCAATCCTGGACGTCTTCGCAGTCCGCGCCTCCGGCGCTTCCTGCTCATACGTCCGACCCGCCATATGTCCATGCATCCGCGCAGACAAGTCCGCCGGCTGCATGGCCGCATGGCGGGATCTTCCTCGCTCAGTCGTCTTTCGCATCAGATTCACTGACAGTATAAGTAAATCTCTTTCTCGCCATCTCGTCGCTCTCAAGGTAAGCATCGTAGGTCGTGATCTTGTCGACCAGTTTTCCATTGATGATTTCCATGATGCGGTTCGCCGTGGTCTCGACAATCTGGTGGTCTCTGGATGAGAAGATCAGGACGCCCGGGAACTTGATCATGCCGTTGTTCAGGGCGGTAATGGATTCCATGTCCAGATGGTCGGTGGGCTCATCCAAAAGGAGGACGTTGGCGCCGCTGATCATGAGCTTCGAGATCATGACGCGGACCTTCTCTCCTCCGGACAGGACCTTGACCTGCTTCACCCCATCCTCTCCCGGGAACAGCATTCTCCCAAGGAAGCCGCGGACGTAAGTCGCGTCCTTGATCTCGGAATACTGGGTCAGCCACTCGGTGATGGTCTCATCGCCCGAGAATGCCTTGGTGTTGTCCTTCGGGAAATAGGACTGGGTAGTGGTGAGACCCCACTTGTAGGAACCTTCGTCCGGCTCCAGTTCTCCCGCCAGGATGCGGAACAGAGTCGTCTTGGCACGCTCGTTCGGGCCCACCAGCGCCACCTTGTCGGTGCGGTTCAGCGTAAAGCTGATGTGATCCAGGACCTTCACGCCCTCCACAGTCTTCGTCAGGTTCTCCACCGTCAGGACCTCGTTTCCGATATCGCGGGACGGACGGAAATCGATGAAGGGATATTTCCGGCTGGAAGGACGCATCTCGTCCAGCTCGATCTTTTCCAGGGCACGTTTTCTGGAGGTCGCCTGCTTTGACTTCGAGGCGTTCGCGGCGAAACGCTGGATGAACTCCTTCAGTTCCTTGATCTTCTCTTCCTTCTTCCGGTTCGCTTCCTTCATCTGCCGGACCATCAGCTGGCTGGACTCATACCAGAAATCATAGTTTCCGGCGTACAGCTGGATCTTTCCATAGTCGATGTCGGCGATCATGGTGCAGACCTTGTTCAGGAAATAACGGTCGTGGGAGACCACGATGACAGTATTTTCGAAGTTGATCAGGAATTCCTCGAGCCAGCCGATGGCGTCGAGATCCAGATGGTTCGTCGGCTCGTCCAGCAGCAGGATGTCCGGATTTCCGAACAGCGCCCGCGCCAGCAGGACCTTGACCTTCAGGGAACCGTTCAGGTCCTTCATCAGAGAATAGTGGTGATCCGTCTCCACGCCAAGGCCGTTCAGGAGGTTCGCGGCATCACTCTCCGCATCCCAGCCGTTCATGTTGGCAAATTCCGTCTCCAGCTCTGCGGCTTTAATGCCGTCCTCGTCGGTGAAGTCCTCCTTTGCGTAGAGCAGTTCCTTCTCCTTCATGATGTCGTATAGCCGCTGGTTTCCCATGATGACGGTATCCAGCACCGTGTATTCATCGTACTTGAAGTGGTCCTGCTCCAGGAAAGAGAGACGCTGGCCCGGTGTGATGGCAATATGGCCGTTGGTGGATTCCAGCTGGCCGGACAGTATCTTCAGGAAGGTAGACTTTCCCGTTCCGTTCGCTCCGATAAGGCCATAGCAGTTTCCCTCTGTAAACTGAATGTTGACGTCCTCGAACAGAGCCTTCTTCCCCACCCGGAACGTAATGCCGTTTGCACTGATCATAAAAGTATCTTCCCCCCGTTCAGATCTCTTTCAGTTTTGCTCCGATGGGAAGCCTGCGCTCCCCAAAAGCCCGCGTATCCTCATAGGCGATCTGCCCTCCGCAGATCGTCATCACCACCTTGCCCTTCAGGCTCTTCCCGAGCCACGGGGAATTCGTCGCCTTGCTCTGGGGAACCAGGTATGCCCAGGTCTTCTCCGGATCAAAGAGGATGATATCGGCGGGGCCGTCTTCACGCACCGCACCGGCCTCCAGCGCGTACAGCCGCGCCGGCTCTGTGCTCATCTTCGAAATCAGCTGGCTCAGGGTCAGGTGCCCCGGTGCCACCAGATTCATCATCCCGAGAGCAAAGGCCGTCTCGAGGCCGATAATTCCGCTGGGAGCCTGGGTGAAGGGACGATCCTTCTCACTCTTCGAGTGGGGCGCGTGATCCGTCGCGATGACATCGATAGTTCCGTCCTTCAGGCCCTCGATGATCGCCTGCCGGTCTTCTTCCGTGCGGAGCGGCGGATTCATTTTCGCGTTGGTCCCGTACAGGGATACCGCTTCCTCTGTCAGGGTGAAATGGTGCGGCGTCGCCTCCGCAAAGACCCGGACACCGTTTTTCTTCGCCTTCCGGACCAGATCCACGCTTTCCTTTGCGCTGATATGCTGGATCACGATGGTCGCCCCGGTCTCCCGCGCAAGCTTGCAGTCCCGTGCCACCATGGTGGATTCCGCCTTCCGGTCCGCTCCGGTCAGCCCCATGCGCCCGGCCACATCGCCGTGGTTCACCCCCGGCTCTGTAATATACTGGGGATCCTCCTCATGGAAGGACAGAGGAAGCTTCAGCCGCCGCGCGGTCAGCATCGCTTCCCTCACCAGTTCTTCCTTCATAATCGGCATGCCGTCGTCCGTGTAGAGGATGGCACCGCACTCTTTCATGAGCTTCATGTCCACCAGTTCCTGTCCCTCCATCCCCTTCGTGATGGCGGAAGCGCTGTAGACACGGATCGGGGTCTGACGTCCCCTGCGGATGATGCCGACGATCGTGTCTTCGTTGTCTACCGGCGGTTTGGTGTTGGCCATGCAGATGACGGATGTGAATCCGCCTGCCGCCGCAGCCGCCGCACCGGTGGCAATGTCCTCTTTATAGGTCAGTCCGGGATCCCGGAAATGCACATGTCCGTCCACCAGTCCCGGTGCCGCACAGAGTCCTTCGCAGTCCAGGATCTTTAAGACTTCCCCCTTCGCTCTCGCGATGAGCGATGCGTCCAGATCCAGTCGTTCCCCGATCTTGGTGATCTTCCCCTCGGAGATCAGGATGTCCCTGATTCCGTCTGTCCGGCTTGCGGGATCGATCAGCCGGACCTTCTTCAACATGATCATTCGGTCTCTCCTTCCGTGATCTCAAATTGTTCCCCTTCCGTCCCGGTGCCGAGAATGCGGTCAGCGTAGGACGCGGCGCAGGGGTGCGCTTTCATGCGCGCTATAACTTTGCTGTCCCCGAAGAGATGCATCGGGAAAAGATACCTTGCTCCGACCTTCTGCATGTATCCGTCCATTCCCATCCAGAAGAACTCCCCGAGCCGGCTGTCCACCGGCACGAAGGCCGCATCCGGGATCCTTCCGTCCTGTTCCACGACCTCCGCGATAGCGGAAAGGGATGCCATATAACCGTTCCTCTGTTCTTCATTCCAGGGGAGGTCGATGTCGTCCCAGTGCCAGTCGTTCAGATCGCCGGCGTGGTAGATCCGCGCCCCGTCAGCATCGACCAGGAAGGCGATCCCCTCGTCCGTCGAGAGATAGGTCCGCACCGTCAGTTCCCCGCCATTGGGGAAGGGAAAGGACAGTTCCATATCCGGTCCCGGGAACTCGGCCTGCCGTTCGCACTCCTCCGGTACTTCCGTCCATGGAATATCATCGGAAAGAAGAAACGTCACCAGAGAGCTCTTCCCGGCCAGGGAAAAGATCTCTTTGGAAAAATGATCCGCGTGGGCGTGGCTCACAAAGACAAACATAGGCTTGCCGGGTTCCGGCTCCGGCAGTTCTCCGCGGAAATAGTCAAACAGGAGATCCGCGGAAGGAAGCCGTACCAGAAATCCGCTGTGCGCGATAAATTTGATCTCCATCAGACTTTCCTCATCTGTATAATCAGTCAGCATTCAGGCCTCCGGCGCCTTTTTCCCGGCGCCGCAAGCCTGAACCTGCACTTATTATACTAAATGTAAGGACTTAAGTCGACTGAGTCTTTGAACGTCTGCACCTGTTTTCCGTCCGGAAAGAAGGATCTCCCGGTGCTCAGCTGAGCTGCCAGACTGCATTGCTGCCGTGCTCGTCCCGGGTCACGAGCAGCTGGTCCTCGATGGCCTGCTTCAGTTCGGAGACATGGGAGATGATTCCGATCAGACGGTCGCCGCCTGCCATCTCCTGCAGCACCCGCACCGCCTGGCTCCGCGCGTGGTCATCCAGGGATCCGAAGCCCTCGTCGATGAACATCATGTCGAGGGCCACAGCAGCAGAACTCTCGCGGATCTGATCCGCCATGCCGAGGGCCAGCGAGAGGGCTGCCATAAAGGATTCTCCGCCGGAAAGCGTCCGGACTTCCCGCTCTTTTCCCGTCACATAGGAATATACCATGAGATCCAGTCCCCGGTTCTTCCCCTTTCCTGCCATCTCTTCCTTTACCATCCGGAGTTCAAACTGACCTGCGGACATCTCCCTGAACCGCAGATTCGCGGCGTCCAGGATCCGCTCCAGATAACAGCGCTGCACATAGGTCTCGAGATCCATGCGCCCGTCCGTATTTTTGCCGCTCAGACTCCGGTAAAGCTCATCCAGCTTTGTGTGTTCAGAGATCAGGCGTTTCCGGGAGGCGAGCTGCGGTGTCAGGCTGTTCACCATCTTCCGGTCCTCCTTCAGCATGTCCCGCAGATGAAGGAACGATGCCTCCGCCGTCTTAAGCTTCTCCTCCGCCGCCTTCTGTTCCCCGGCAAGGGCATCCAGGTCCGGACGTTTTCTGCCGCCCGCCGCTTCCACGGCGGTATTCCATGCGCCCTCCGCGGCGGCTTTTTCCCGGCGGAACTGTTCTGTCGCTTTCCGGAGCGCTTCCGCATCTTCCCGCCGGTAATTCTCTGTGAAACTCCGGAGTTCTGCCACCGTCAGATGCTTCTCCGCGAGAAGGACCTGATACTCCCGTTTCCTGTCACCCATGGCATCCTTCAGCTTGGGCAGATTCAGCTGATACTGTCCGATCCTGGCGCTGCAGTGGTCCATCTGTTCCTTTGCTCTTCCGGCTTCGGTCTCTGCCTTCTCAAGCTGCGCCTGCCGCTGCTCTCTTTTCTTTTTTGCTTCCGCAAGGATCCGCTCTGCCTCCGCCTCCGTGGAAAATTCCTTCTGTGCCTCCAGCCCCCGGAGCACTGTGCGGCTCTTCGCGAGTTCTGTCTCCGCGGCATGCACCGCCTCGGCCGCCCGTGCCGCCTTCTCTTCCAGTTCCTTCCGGAAAGCATCCGCCCCTGCCAGCTTTTCCCTTAGCTGGTCCAGCTCCTTTCGTGCCGCGCGGATCCGTATTCTTTCTGTCTCCGCTTTCCGCTCCTGTGCTGCCAGATGCTGTGCTGCCTCTGCCAGACTGCCGCCGAAATTCTCCGGAAGGATCCCGGCAGTTTCCATATGTCGGTACAGCCGGGTCTTCTGATGTTCCAGGTTTTCCGCCGCGGCCTTCCATGCCTCATTCGCGGCATTCGCCTGCCCGGATGCCTCTGTCTGTTTCCTGCTGAGTTCGTCGGCCGCTTCCTTTGCCGCATCCACCTGCGCCCGGGTCACATCCGCGCCTTCTCCGGTGAGAGTACAGGGTACCGGATGCGACGTGGAACCGCAGACCGGGCAGGGTTCTCCCGGGACCAGCGTCTGGGCCAGGATCCCGGCCTGGGCGTCGAGGAAAGCCCGCTGCAGCCTTTGACTCTCCGCATTCTGCGCGTCATACAGCTGCGCTGCCCGGAGGTAGATCTTCTGCCTTTTCCCGGCTTCAGCCTCCCGCAGGCGGACTTTTTCCTCCTGATCCGCGGCAGCTTTGAGATCTCCCCGGATCCCGGCCAGTTCCGCGTCCGCCGCCTTC
This sequence comes from uncultured Lachnospiraceae bacterium, assembly GCA_902793685.1. Taxonomy (GTDB): domain Bacteria; phylum Bacillota; class Clostridia; order Lachnospirales; family Lachnospiraceae; genus Moryella. Next base: position 44,084 of record CADBEN010000012.1, on the reverse strand, counting down.
CGGGCTGCTTCCTCTGCTTCGGTATTCCGAAGCTCTTCCGCCCGTGCCTGCCGTCTCAGCGTCTCCTGTTCAAAAGCTTCTTTTTCCGTTTTTGCGGATTCTGCGGTCTTTCCGGCATTCCTGACACGGATCTCCCATCCGTTTACCGCCCGCTCCGCCGTCAGGATCTCCGCAAAGACCTTTCTTGCCCGGCTGACACGGTCCGAGACTTTGGAGAAATACTCCGTTTCCTCATTCATCGCATTCCCGGCTTCGGTCCGCCGGGCTGCCGTCAGAAACATGTTCTCCCGGTATCCGGGAAGGGCCGCCTCCAGCTGCGCCATTTCCCGGCTTTCAAAGTTCACACGTTCCTCTGCGTCCTGAAACCTCCGGTAACTGTCCCGGACATCAAAGGCATCCCGGATCCGGCCTGCCAGCACTTCCTGATCCGTGATCTCCGCTTCTTTTTCCCTGCACTTCCGGATGATCTCCGCCGCATGCGTCATCTGTACATACAGCGCGTCCAGACTGGAAGCTTCCGTAAAGGCGTCCCGCTTCCGGTCCCGCTCCTTCCTGAGCTCCGTGAGGACCGACTCTTCCTCTGCATGCTTTGCTTCCAGCACCCTGCAAAGGATCTCTGCCTCCTCCAGGAATGATCCGGAGGCGGAGAGCTGCCCTTCCGAGATCCGCTTCTTCAGTTCCAGCACCGTATCCGCCCGGTCATAATCCTCCGGTACCGACAGATGAGAGATCTCCTGCAGGAAGGCAGTCCTGATCTCCCGGATCTCCGCTTCCTTGGCCTTTTTCCGCTCCTCCAGTTCTTCCACGATCTTCTGGTAGACCCCTGTGTTGAAGAGCTTACGGAAGATCTCCTTCTTGCTGTTGGAGCTTGCCCGCAGAAGCTCCATGAACTCTCCCTGGGCGATCATGGCGACCTGCATGAACTGTTCCTTTGTCAGCCCGACGATCTCCAGAAGCTTCCGGTCAGTCTCCTTCTGCGGGTATTCCGCCCCGTCCGGCATGGTGAGCGCGACCGAGGAATTGACCTCCTTCGTGGTGTTTCCCTTGCTGCTTTTCCGCTTCAGGGCGCGGACATGACGCGGGATCCGCCGCACGGTGTACACTTCCCCGCCCCCGGTCCCGCAGCGGAAGGTCAGCTCGACAAAGGGCTCCGTATCCTCTTCAGCATACTGGCTCTGAAGGATCACACCCTCTTTTTTGTTGGAGGAGGAACTCGCCTCCCCGTAAAGCGCGAAGACAATGGCGTCGAAAATGGTCGTCTTCCCGGAACCGGTATCTCCCGTAATCAGGAAAAGGTTCTGCCGGGGCTTCGAAAAATCGATCTCCGTCCTCTTTCCGTAAGACCCGAAGGCCTGGATCGTAAGCTTCAGCGGTCTCATGGATCACGCCTCCTTCACTGTATTGATGACGTCCTTCAGGATCTCCACCGTCTCTTCGTCCGGTTCCTTCAGGAACATCCGGCAGAGCTCCAGCGGCTCCGGAAGCGCATCCGTCCGGATCCCCGTCCGGACACCCCCGCCCTTTGAAATCTCCCGGCGGATCTCCAGAAGATACGGAAACGCTTCGACGAGCTTCTCCCGCGCGTCGAAGGCATCCAGTCCCGCGTCGTCGGTCAGGATGACGGTCACGTAATCGCCGGAGGGCGCTGAGAGCACTTCCTCCAGGGTCCCGCGGACGATGCGGACCTCCCGCAGGGGTTTCAGCGGGATCACCCGGGTGCTGATCTCCGTTTCCGGAGACGCATCCGCAGCGCCGGCAGCATCCGCCGCAGGCTTCTTTGCCCCCATCTCCACCACGATGATCCCCTTCTGCTGCCCTGCCTCGCTGACAGAGCAGGCCAGCGGCGTCCCGCAGTAACGGACTGTGCGTCCGCCCGCTTCCATGGGCTTGTGGATGTGTCCGAGCGCCGCATAGTCAAAGGGGGCAAGCACCGAAGCCGGGACCTCGTCGATATTCCCGACGGTCCGGATCTCCGAATCCATCCGCTCTACATTCTCCGCCTTTTTCCCTGCCGGCAGGTAGAACTGGTGGCTTACGATCACGTTCCGTTCCTGCGGGTCCACATTCTCCCGCGCCAGCATCCGCTTCAGCGTCTCCGCGTAGGAAAAGCTGCTGCCGTTCTCCTCTGTCCCGATGACGTTCTTTACCATGGAAGGCCGGATGTAGGGCAGCAGCCAGAAATGCACCGGCCCGAAGACATCCTCCAGCGTGATGACTGCGATGTGCTCCTCCGGATCTGCCGGCGGGAGGCCGATCATGTGGATCCCCTGACGTCCCAGCACACTGCGGAAGCAGTTCACCCGCACCGCGCTGTCATGGTTTCCGCTGATCATCATGATGGCCGCCTCCGGGGCTGCCTTCGTCAGGCCCGTCAGGAAGCTGTCGAACAGCTCCACAGACTCCGCGGAGGGCACCGCCTTATCGTAAATGTCCCCGGCGATCACCACTGCGTCCGGCTGCTCTTTCTCTGCCGCTTCGACGATCCTGTTAAGAATGTATTCCTGGTCTTCCCGGAGATCCCGGGTGAAAAGGCGCAGTCCCAGGTGCAGATCCGAAAGATGAAAAAACTTCATGGGGTTCTCCTTTCCGGAATTTCTTCCCCGCAGCTCTCTGCGGAGATCCTCTGCTGTTAAGTATATCGTATCCAAAGTCCGTTTTTACGGACTTTGTTCCCGGTATTATCATACTCCCAGTCCCAAAAAGATACATATTCCGATATAATGTAACTGCAGCACATAAAAACTGTACTGTTAAGGAGGAGAAAGATATGAAAATTCAAAAACGTATTGCCCTGTTTCTTTCCGTCATGCTGATTGCGTTGTCAGTGTTGACCGGCTGCGGTGGAAAAAAGCAGGAGGCCGCCCCCGCGCAGGCGGCTCCTGAAAAAGCGGTTCCCGAAACGACGTCGGCTTTCCAGGCCAATGCCGGAACCTATGAACTCTTCAGCCTGCTGGGACTGTCCCTGGCGGATTACGCGATGATGTCCGGGACCACTGAGGAGGAAGCGAAGAAATCCTTCTATGTGGAGCTGAAGGAAGACCAGACCGCCGTGTTCAACATGGACGGGGAACCGGAAAATGTCAAATGGAAGCTGGACGGCGAAAAGATCTCCCTCTATGCCGACGGTGAAGCAGAGACACTGGAAGGAACTCTGAAGGACGGTGTCCTTACGCTTACCATAGAAGACACGGATGTCATCCTGCTCCGGGAAGGCGCTGTCCCGCCGGAGATCGAAACCTCCGGCCTTGCCGCGCTGCTCGGGGAAGCTGAAGGGAACGCTGACACCGGCAGCGGTGTGACAGAAGCGTCCGCCGAAACCACGGCTGCGGAGACCGCCGCAGCGGAGACCACTGCTGCAGAGACCACCGCGGCAGAGACCACTGCTGCAGAGACCACCGCGGCAGAAACCACGGCTGCGGAAACCAAAGCCGCTGAAACCGCGGCTGCGGCCGGCAGCAGCAAAGGATCCGAAGGTGCCCGGAAGTACGCCCTCTGGGAGTACTCCGCCAACGGCATGACCGTCCATCACGACATGCTGGTCACCGCCGGTATGGGCGACACCTACATCGAACTCCGGGACGACCACAGCGGAACCTTCCTGCTCTTCAACACGCCGGTGGAGGTGACCTGGAACGACAAGGAAGTCCTGATGTACGGCGTGTCAAAGTACCCCTATACCATCAGCGGCGACACCCTGACCCTGGACATGCAGGGCGTGACCTATGTCATGAAGCGGGATGACTCCGCCGGTTCTTCCTCCGGCTCTTCTTCCGCAAGTACCGGAACCGAAGCGCCGGAAACGGAGGCTGAGACAAAAGCCGGGGCCGGCAGTGCCGCTTCCTCTGCAGGCGCGGCAGCATCGGACGCGTCCGGCGGCGACGGCATCGTCTCCGAAGAAGCAGTGCAGAAAGGCTATGTCTGGCTGAACGAGATCCAGAGCTCCAAAGCCTTCGACATGACCTACGAGGACCTTGCGGAGTATTTCGGCACGGAAGGTCAGTTCGACAAAGAAGAGTACAGCGACCACATGAAGCGCAACAAGCGCTTCTACAAGTGGGTCTCCGCGGATGACCCGAATCACTTCATCTACGTGAACTTCGACGAGAAGGACGCGGAAAAGGCCCCGGGCGTCTATACCATCAGCAGCTTCAATTCCAGCGGCTTCAGGGCTTCGGAAGCAAAGGACAAATATCTTTCCGTTCTGCAGGAAGAGGCCCGGGAAGCGGAAAAAGCCGCAGCAGCAAACGCTCCGATGAAAAAAGAGACCCTGACACTGAAGACCTTCGGCGGCAGCGACACTCTGGATGTCGAGGTCGAATACCCGGAGAAGGGCTGGGCCCGGAAGGACGGAAGCAGCGACGTCAAGCTCTACAATACGGAGGATCTGAACAAGACCTTCGGCGCCGGCTTCATCCAGTTCACTTTCAAGAAAAATGTTGAGGATTTTGATTTCTACAAGGATAAATTCGAAAACTTCAAAGAGATCGGGACCCGGGAGATCGGCGGTATCGAAATGACCGGCCGCACCTACAAAAACATCGGCTACGAGTGGACCGAGTATGTCGGCCAGATCCGGGACGGCGCGGCGCTCTCCATCGGCGCCGTGAAGGTGGATCTTGACGAAGGCACCTTCGGGGACCGGATCCTGAACAGCATTGAGATCAAATAAGCACTGAATCAGGGAGACAGCAGTTATGGGACATCAACTGGAAGAGGAGAAAATCTTCCGCGGACCTTCGGAAGAAGCGGCGAAAGCAAAAACATTGCAGACCGGCAGCGGGCGGGATAAGATCATCATCCGCACCAGCGTCATCGGGATCCTGGCGAACGTGTTCCTCGCGGCCTTCAAGGCTGCGGTGGGTCTCGTCACCAACTCGATCGCCATCATCCTGGACGCAGTCAACAACCTGTCCGACGCCGGCTCTTCGCTGATCACTATCGTCGGGACAAAGCTTGCGGCGAAGCAGCCTGACAAGAAGCATCCCTTCGGCCACGGGCGGATCGAGTACCTCAGCGCCATGGTGATCGCAGTCATCGTCCTCTACGCCGGACTGACCTCTTTCACTGAATCCGTGAAGAAGATCATCCACCCGGATACACCGGACTACACGGTTCCGGCGCTCCTCATCGTCGCGTCCGGCGTCGTCGTAAAGATCCTGCTGGGCCGGTACGTGAAGGATATCGGAACAAAGGTCAATTCCGATTCCCTGGTGAATTCCGGGGAAGATGCGTCCCTGGACGCCATCATCTCCGCCTCTACCCTGGCGGCTGCCGTCATCTTTCTGGTGAGCGGCATCTCCCTCGAGGCATGGCTCGCCGCCGTTATTTCCCTGATCATCATCCGCTCCGGCATCGGGATGCTCCGTGAAACCATCTCCCGCCTGCTCGGCGAAGGTGCTGACGCGGAACTGGGGCGGGCCATCAAGGCGACGATCCTCTCCTTCCCCGAGGTCCGCGGGGCCTACGACCTGGTGCTGAACAACTACGGGCCGGACAACTTCAACGGTTCCATCCACATCGAAGTCCCGGACACCTTTACCGCGCTGGAGCTGGACGAGCTGATCCGGGAGATCACTCTCAAAGTCTACAGGGAACACCATGTGATCCTGACCGCGATCGGCGTCTATTCCGTCAACACCGGGAATGATGTTGCCGCGCAGATGCGGGAGAATATCTATTCGGCAGCCTCTGCGCATCAGTATGTGACGGAGGTGCACGGCTTTTACGTGAATGAGGAAAAGAAGTCCATCCGGTTTGACCTCGTGATCAGTTTCGACGCCCCGGACCGCCGTGCGGTCTGCCGGGAGGTCTATGACGAGATTCACGCATTGTATCCCGACTATGAGCTGCAGATCGCCCAGGATACGGATTTTACCGAAGCCTGAACACCGGAATTGAAAAACCAGCCTGAGCGGTATATCAGACCGCGAAGGCTGGTTTTTCTTATTCTGCATTATTTTGCAGTTTTTTCTCCGGCAGCGGCTTCGATCAGTGCCAGGACCTGGTCATATTCCGGGAATGGATCGTAGCTTATCCGCCCTTCTTCCGGAGGACGGTTCGTCCGGATCCGATACGTGATGAACCGGTTTCCGATAAAAACATTCAGTTCCTTTCCGCGAAGGCTGACCAGCACATCACCCTCGGTCTTCTCCTTCAGAACCTGCAGCGCCTCATAAAACCCTTTCGGCACCGATCCGTCTGCAGGCTTGCTGTCGTCCTCTCCGCTCTCCCGTCCAAGCATGAGGAAGGCGTCAGGACAACTCTCCGAAGCAATCTCCTGAAGTCCCTGCTCCGCGTACCAGGTATCGCCCGCCACGCCGGCGCCCCGGTCAATGAACCGCAGGTCGGCGCCGGTATCCTTCGGAAGCTCCGCCCGGGTTCAGGCGCCGGACAGGTAAGTCCCGCTCTTTTTTCCGTCCGGGCGGCTCAGGGAAAGAGGCGCCGTGGCGTCACTGGTCACTACAGGGATGCGGCGCCGGGAACCGGCAACCTGCCAGAAACACAGGACCTCTGCTTTCTCCACGATCGGAAGAAGCTCCGCATTCCGCACCATGGCTGCAGTCAGGGACGATCCTCCCTTTTCGGTGATTGTCGCGTTATAAAGCCTTTTTCCGACCGTCTGCTCCAGATTCTTTTCCGTGGCAAGACTCGCATAGGCTTTTACGCCAGGCCGGTATACCTTCAGCCAGACCACTGCAGCGGCTGCAGTCGGAATCAGACTCAGCCTTGGAGAAAACCATCCGACGATCAGCGCTGCCAGAATGATGAGCAGCACGATCAGAAGATTGGTCCTCATCTTCTGATAAGCCGCCTTCACCTCGTCAAAGGAACTTTTTACACTTGCCATTCAGATCCTCCTGTTTCACGGAAAAAGAACGCCGCCTGCACACACGGTGCCGGCGGCACTTCTTTATCAGTTTATTCTCCGTCCACCTCAGCCAGCTTTCCGGTCCGTTCGATCTCCATGATCATTCCGACACGCTCCGCATGACGGCCGCCCTGGAACTCTGCGTCTTTCCAGGCATCCACGATCATCTTTGCAAGGTCCGGTCCTACGACCCGGGCGCCGAAGCAGATGATGTTCGCGTTGTTGTGCTGTTTGCTGAGCTGCGCTGTGTAGGGCTCGCTGCAGACTGCCGCGCGGATGCCCTTCACCTTGTTGGCGGCAAGGCTGATGCCCACGCCGGTGCCGCAGATCAGGACGCCGCCGTCCACCTCGCCCGCAGCTACAAGCTTTGCGACCTTGTAGCCTGCGACCGGATAATTGAACCGCTCATTTGTGTCCGTTCCGACGTTGACGACTTCCACACCCTGACTCTTCAGATGCTCCATGATCTCAAACTTCAGATCCACTGCCGCATGATCATTTCCGATTGCAAGCTTCATGTTGTTTTCCTCCGCTCGTCCCACGATATTTTGACAGTTCGTTCCTGATCTCCACTCCGGAGATCCTGCCTTATTCTATCTTACTTCACCCGGAACGTCTGCGCAAGAATCCTCCGCCGGAAACAGCTTCCGGAACACCAGCCCTCCCATGACCCGGTAGCCGTACCGGTTCAGGTGGACCTCGTCAGAGCGCAGACTCTCCGGCACCCGCCCGGCTTCCATGTCCCTGCGGTCCCGTTCCGTGGGAGAAAGCCCTGCGTCGGCAAGGCCGCGGGTGCTGAGATACTCCCGCAGATTCACGTACCGGTCGCCGAAAGCCGCTGCCATCGCCTCCTCCAGGTCCCGCATCTCCCGGCGGGAGCGGATGGGCATGCCCAGGACCAGCGCCTCCTTCTCCGGCGCGTCATAGAAGCTTAACAGCGTCCGATGCTGAAGGATCAGATCTTCCGCGTTCTCAAAAAAACCGTTGGCGCCCATCAGAACTACCGGAAGCAGCTTCCGGCATTCCCGCATGGCCCGTGTTTCGATCTTCGTCCCTGCAGGAACCGTCAACGCTTCCCCGCCGTCTGTGCGTTCAAAGAAATACTGCTCATTGAAAAAGGCGCCCCGCAGCGTGAGCCGGCCTTCCGCACCCCCGATCCGTACCGGGTTCACCCCTGCGTTCCCGTAGACAAGAAGGCAGGTTTCCGAGCAGAGCGGGCTTTTCAGCGGGACCGGGATCCTCTCCCGCCCCGCCGGAATTCTGACCGCCTCCTCCAGCACAAAGGGCAGGGCGCCGCTGCGGCCCAGGATCGTGAAGGTGTCTTCTCCGCAGACGCCGAGATTTTCCACCCGGTAAGAATCCTCGTCCGCCGAAAGTCCGGACATTCCTTTCTCTGCAGTTTTCCTCTCTGCAGCTTCTCTCCCTTCAGCTTTCCCCGTTTTCTTCAGCATTTCCCGGATCTTCTCCTCCAGCACGGCCGGATAGCTCACGCCGCCTCCTCCGAAGCCTTCCGTCAGGCTGTCTCCGACGCAGGCAATACCGTTCTGAAGCCACTGATCTCCGAACCCTGTCATGAAAATGCTCTCCCTTCCGCCTTCATGCCGCGTGCGGCATGCACTCAGACCTTATACCATCAGACATGCTGACTCCTGCCTGTTTCAATGGAAACGCGTCCCGGGCTGCATGACCGCAGGTCCGGGACGCGCAATGCTGCTTACTGATCAGATTTTCTCCGCGGACGCGGACCCCAGGTCCCTCCGCGGTGCTTCAGGTTCAGCCCTCCAGCTTCAGGAGATCCTGTCCTGCCTTGACCTCGCCGGTAGCCATCGGTGCGACCTTCGCGTAATCATCGGTGTTTGTGATGATCATCGGGGTCGTGACCTTGTATCCGGCCTTCTTGATCTCGTCGATATCGAAGGAGATGAGCAGGTCACCCTTCTTAACCTTCTGGTCTTCCTCGACGTGGGTCTCATAGAACTTTCCATCGAGTTTGACGGTATCGATACCGATGTGGAGCAGGATCTCTGCGCCGTCGTCGGTGGAAAGACCGATGGCGTGCTTCGTCTCGAACAGCATGGAGACGGTCGCGTCGCACGGAGCGTACAGCTTGCCCTCGGAAGGCTCGACCGCGACGCCTGCGCCCATGGCCTCGGACGCGAATGCCTCATCCTCGACCTCGCACATCAGCTTCATGGTACCGTTCATGTGAGCGCCCAGTACTGCATCCGGAAGCTTTTCCTTTGCAGGAGCTTCCGCCTTAGGAGCTTCCGCTGCCGGAGCAGCTCCCAGGAGTTCCTGAGGAATCTTGCCCGCGCGGACTTCCTCGACGAACTCTTCCAGGTTGGACTTGACCACGGTGACCACCGGTCCGTAGATGACCTGGATGCCGTTGCCCTTGATGACGACGCCGGAAGCGCCGGTGGACTTCAGAAGTGCCTGATCGACCTTGCCGCTGTCCTTCAGGGACAGACGCAGTCTGGTGGCGCAGCAGTCGATATCAGTGACGTTGTCGACGCCGCCGATGCCCTTCAGGATCGCAGCGGACTTGGCGTCGAAATTCTTCGGCACACTCGCCGCACCGCCGGCAACGCCGACGCCCGTAGCGGCGCGGTACTCATCCTTGGAGATCATCTTCATCTCTGCGTCTGCGTCGCGGCCCGGGGTCTTGATATCCCACTTGAGGATGAAGAAACGGAACACGATGAAATACAGGACAAAGTAGACGGCGATGACCGGGATCAGGGTCATCCAGTTGGACTTCGCCTGGCCGGGCAGGATGCCGTAGAGGATCAGGTCGATAAGACCGTCAGAGAAGGTCGTACCGACACAGATCTTGAGAACATGGCAGGTGACGAATGCGCAGCCCGCGAAGAACACGTGAATACCGAACAGGACCGGCGCAAGGAACAGGAAAGTGAACTCGATCGGCTCGGTGATACCGGTCAGGAAGGAGGTCAGCGCGACGGAGAACAGCAGGGAAGCTGCTTCCTTCTTCTTCTCCGGGAGTGCGGTGGAATACATTGCAGCCGCTGCGCCCGGCAGACCGCCCATCATGAAGGGATACTTACCGGTCAGGAAGCGGCAGGCCTCGACCGAGAACTTGGTGGTGTTGGGATCCGCCAGCTGTGCGAAGAAGATGTTCTGCGCACCTTCGACCAGGTTCCCGTTGATCATCATGGAGCCGCCGACACCCGTCTGCCAGAAGGGCATGTAGAAAATGTGGTGCAGACCGAAGGGGATCAGCGCACGCTCAATGCAGCCGTAGATAAAGGTTCCGAAGTAGCCGGACGCGATAACGATGCCTCCCAGCGCGTAGATTCCGGTCTGGATGATCGGCCATATAAAGTAGCAGATGACACCGGTCAGGATACCGAAGACCATGCAGACGATCGGGACAAAACGCGTGCCGCCGAAGAAGGACAGCGCGTCCGGAACCTGCTGCTTATAGAATTTGTTAGTCAGAATCGCAGCCACGACACCGGCGACGATACCGCCGAACACACCCATCTGCAGGGTGGTGATGCCGAGCATCGAAGTAATGGCGCCGGCCTTCACTGTCGGGGCGATGCTTCCGTCAGGAAGGATCTGACCGCCGATCTGCAGACAGACGTTCATGGTGGTGAGCATGATCAGATAGAAGATGCCTGCACCGAGGACCGCGACGCCTCTCTCCTTCTTTGCCATACCCATGGAGACTGCCAGCGCGAAGATCAGGGCCAGGTTGCCGAACACCGCGCTGCCTGCGCCGTTGAACAGCATCATCAGGGAATAGAGCGCCGTGCCTTCATGAAGGACGCCCTCCAGATGATAGGTCGCGATCGTCGTTGCGTTGGTAAAGGAACTTCCAAGACCCAGCAGAATACCTGCCGGCGGGAGGACTGCGATCGGCAGGAACAGGGATTTACCGATCTGCTGCGCAGCCGCGAACAGAGATCCGCCGCCTTCTTTCTTTGCCATAAAAATACATCTCCTTTCAGTTCAGATTGTGCAGTATTTATAGCCCTTACAGATTAATTATATCTTTTTTATAGAATTTTAATAGATTGACCGCCTATTTTTTTCTCTTTTTTTCAGGACACTTCGTTTTTTGTCCGCGCTGCTTGCCATGCCGTCGGATCTGTGCTATCATCCATTTCAATCCTGCTTTAAAGCATAAAAGCATTATGGGAGACACCAGTATGAATGAAGATATCAGAAACGAACTTCCGGCAGACCAGAACGAAGACAAGGCAAGGCTGGAGCGGATCCGGAACCGGATCGCCGCCATTGACCTGACGATCGCGGACGCGCTGGCCAGACGCATGGACTGCGTCGAGGAGATCATCGGGTATAAAGAAGAACACGGCATGATCATCTTTCAGGGAGACCAGGAGAAAAAACAGAGAAAAGTCCTGCGGGAGCGGGTCGCCGGTCATAAGTATGAGGATGAGATCCTCGATGTCTATCAGGAGATCATAAAAAGCAGCAGGAAGGTCCAGGCCAGAAGTCTCTTCTCCTACAACATCATGCTGATCGGCTTTATGGGCAGCGGCAAGACCACCGTGGCTGACTACCTGGGCCGCATGCTGGAGATGGAGCATGTAGACACCGACGAGATGATCGTGAACTGGATGGGCATGAGCATCAGCGACATGTTCAGGAACTACGGCGAAGCATATTTCCGGAACCTGGAGAGCAACACGCTGCTTGCGCTCCGCGAACGGAAGCAGCTTATCGTCTCCTGCGGCGGCGGCATCACGCTGCGGCCGGAGAACGTCGAGGCCATGCGGTCCCGCGGAGTCGTCGTATGGCTGACCGCGACCCCGGAAACTGTCTACGACCGCCTCCATCTTTTCACCGACCGGCCGCTGCTGAACGGCAACATGAATATCCCCTATATCACAAAGCTGATGAAGGAACGCGAGCCGCGCTATGTCAACGCGGCCGATGTCCGGGTCCCGACGGACGGACTCACCGTCCACGAGATCTGCGAGATCCTGGTGAAACGGGTCCTTGAATTCCAGAAAAACAGAGCAGGCTGACCGCCTGCTCTGTTTTATTTCAGTGTGAGAAGCCCCTCCTCAGAATCCGTAGAAGATCTGGACCAGCGGAGAGGTCCGGTCCAGGATCAGGGTCTTGCTGCCGCCCTTCAGCGATGCCTTTGCCGCGTCCAGGGAACGGACAAAATTGTAGAACTCCGCCTTGCTCTCGTCATTGTACGCCTCGGACAGGATCCTCATGTACTCCGCCTCGCCCTCCGCACGCAGGATCTCCGCGTTCCGGTTCGCCTCGGAGCGCATCACGCTGACCTCCCGGTCCGTGTTGTTCCGGATCTTCTGCGCTTCTGAATTGCCCTTTGCCGTGTAGGACGCCGCGATGTTGTTCCGCTCGGAGATCATGCGCTCATAGACCGCCTGCTTGTTGTCGTCCGGCATATCCAGGGACTTGGTCTCCACGGAAAGGATCTCGATGCCGTAGCCCTCCAGGGAATCGCCGATGCTGTTCCGGATGTCCTGGGCCAGCTTGCCGTTCCGGTTTTCGATGATCGCCGACTGATCCATGTTGGAGATCACGGACTTCAGTGAGGAGAATACCGACGCGGAGATCCGGGACTGGGCCTGGGCCAGCTGCCCGTTCAGGTACCGGGTGAACTTCACCGGGTCATTGATCCGCCAGAGCACGAAGGCGTCGGCGATCATGGTCTTTTTGTCGCGGGTGATGACGTCAGACTTCGGGATATCATAGATCTGCATGCACTTCGGCAGGGAATCCGCTTCCTGGATCACCGGAACCTTGAAGGACACGCCCGGCTTTTCCTCGACCCGGACGATCTCGCCGAACTGCTTGACCAGCATGTACTCGTTCGGATACGTGACCACCAGCGCGGAGATTCCGAGAAACAGGACAAGAATGACCAGGACTGCCGCCAATGTCTTTTTCATGTCAGCTTCCTCCTTTCTCAGCGTGCGCCCGCAGGTGCGGGCTGGCTGCCGGCATCGGCCGCGCCGGCCTGAACCACCGTGCTTCCGAAAGTATCCAGCGGCAGCAGCGTCTGCGTCCCGCCGCCGTCCGTGATATACACCTTCAGATCGGGAAGGATCCCTTCCATCGCCTCGTAGAACATGCGCTGCTTCGTGATCAGCGGATATTTCGAGTACTCCGCGTACATCTGCTCGAAGCGGGACACCTGGCCCTCCGCCTCGTTGATGCGTGCCTGCTTCTGTGCCTCCGCGCTCTTGATGATCTGGTCGCAGGCCGCCTCCGCCTGCGGAATCTTCTCGTTCCGGTCCTTGTTGGCGTTATTCACCGCCGTATCGGCGCCCTGCTTGGCGTTCTCGACGTTCTTGAAAGCGTTCAGGACCTCGTCCGTGGGCGGGAAAGCGTCCTGGATCGTGATATTCACCACCGAGATCCCGATGTCCTCCTGGATCATCCGGTTCGTGAGTTTTTCCTTGATCTCTGACTGGATCGCCGCCTTTCCGGTGGTGATCACGTCGTCCACGTTGTAGACCCCCACCGTGTCGCGGATGTAGGACTGGGCCAGCATCTTCAGCGTGGCCTCCGGGTTCTCGGACGCGAACAGATATTTCACCGGGTCGCTGACCATATATTCCAGATAGAAATCCGTGTTGACGAAGTTAAAGTCCTTCGTGATCATAATGGCTTCCTCCGGAATGGTCACGTCCGTCTCCTGCACGTACCCTATGGGCATGCCCATGATGACCTTCGAGACCTTCCTGACCCTCTGGATAACGGGCAGCTTAAAGTGGAGACCTGCCTGGGAGACCGTCTCCGCGTTTCCGAGGGTCATGATGACGGCGTAATTGTCCTCGTCCAGGCTGTACCATGCCCCCTGGGACAGATACACTGCCGCCAGGATCAGGAGCAGGAGCACGCCCGGGACCTTGAAGCCCGGCAGCTTCGGCTTTTTTCCGCCGCCGCTTCCGCCGCTGTTCCCGCCTTGGCCGTCAATATTTCCGGTGTCCATGCCGGCGTGGGGATCCTTCTTCCTGCTAAAAGACTTCAGGGTATCAAAGAGATCGTCCAGTCCGCCCTGTCCCGTTCTTCTCATCTTTGCCTCCTTTTTGAATCTGAATCAGATGCTGCCCGCTTCCGCAGGCGGGCCTGCAGTTCTGCCGCGGTCATTTCTCCGCGCTTCTGCTGCGGATCCGGATACCGTTCACCGTCACGTTGTCGGTGACCGGGATCAGGAAATATTCGATGCCGTCGATGACCCGGGTCTCCACCAGGTCCGCGGCTTCGGCGTCAACGTCCAGACGGACCGACTCGGACTTCACCGACAGCTTCTTCGGCGCCGCCACGCTCTCCGCCAGCAGTGGGGCGCTGTCCTCGCCGGCAATCTCCCCGTAAGCCTTGTCAAAACGGCCCAGAGCTTCCTCGTCCGCGCCGTTGTCGTACAGGATCTGCCGGATCTCATGCTGACCCAGCAGCACCGGCTCCGGCTCGTCCTTTCCTTCCTCCAGGATCCGGTTCACCGCTTCGCTGATATTTTTCACATTCTCAAAGCTGCAGTCCTTCCCGAGGGACACCTCGATCACCTCGCGGAACACATCCTGCTCCGCAGTCCGCGGCATGGGAAGATCCATTCCCAGCAGCGCCGCAGCCAGCTCATCGTGGCGGCTCTCCTCATTTTTCGCGTACCAGAGGGCTGCGTGCAGGTCCGTGGAGCGGTCGTTGAAGGCGGGATACAGCATGCCCACCTCAGGCTTCTGCACGCCCCAGTCCTCAGACCGGCTGAAGAAAGCCTTCTCGTCCGCGTCGTAGCAAAGTCCGTCCTTGAGAAGGGTGACCGGACAGACGGAAAGCTCAATGAACTGGTAGACATTCTCCGAGCCATCCGTGAGGACCATATTGTCGCTGGTCCGGGTCGGAATGTCGTAGGCCCCGTGCACCAGCAGGATCAGGTACTTATCCGTGGTGCGGTAGGTCTCGATGATCTTATCGAAAAAGGCGTCCACCATCTCCGCATCGGCAAGTCCGCTCCGCAGGAGCCGGTACAGCTCCGGCTGGTGGCCGCCCTCCTTCTCCTCGGAAAGAGGGAAGTCCATGTTGAAAAGTGTCTTCCCGATGCGGCCCGAGACAGCCTTTTTGAAGAGCTCGCAGTACTTGAAGAGTTCCTCGTCCGCAAGGCTGTAGAAGCTGTCCTTCAGCTCCGCTACCCGCTCCTTCTTCTCATTCACGTAGCAGCCGTACATACGGTCCACGCGGCAGTTGTTCTTGTCAAAAAGCTTCCTTACTTCACTGATTCCTTTTCTGTCCATGCTGTTTCGGCCCGCCGCCGCGGGATTCCGCGGGGCGGGCCGGTACTCCTTTATCGGTTTTATTCTGCCAGTGCGAGGATCTGCTGCCAGACGTCGTCGTCCACGTGGATCCCCTCCGCCATGCTCTTCTTTCTGCGGGCCACCGTGCTCTCGCCCGGGCAGCGCACCGGATGCTTCGGGTCTGCCGGGTGGGTGCTGTCCGCGGCCTCGACACGCTTGTCCAGCTTCTCCTGGATCTCTTCCTTCGATCCGAACAGATAAGGATCATAAGCGATGAAGATCTGGGAACAGCCGCCACAGCTTCCGTACTTGTCCTGGTCCATGTCGCTGGCCACGATGCCGTTAGACATGAGCATCGCTGCCATATCCAGGGCGATGGCGAGGCTGGTGCCCTTCCAGTAGCCGGTGGGCAGGATCCGCATCGACTTCTCGATGGCGCCGGGATCCGTGGTCAGGTTGCCGTCGGAGTCAAAGCCGCCCGGATAGGGAAGCTGCTTTCCGGCAAGGCGGTAGACGCCCAGCTTTCCGTAGGAATACTGGCTCATGGCCATATCCACGACGATGGGGCCGTTCTCACGAGGAATGGCGATACAGAAGGGGTTGTTTCCGACGCCCAGCGCATCCGATCCCCACATGGGCATGCAGCTCTCGGTGTTGGTCCAGCACATACCCATCAGGCCCATGTCCGCCATATGCCACGCGTAGGTGCCGCCGCGCATCCAGTGGGTGGTGTTCTTCAGCGCGACGCAGCCGATCCCGTGCTCCTTCGCGAGGGCCGCAGCGCGGTCCGCGCAGAACATGGCGTTACAGATGCCTATACCCAGATGTCCGTCATAGTTTTCCACGGCGCCCTTCGCGCCCAGCAGCTCCGGGCTGCCCTTCAGGTCGATCAGTCCCCGGTGAATGTAATCCACAAAACGCGGCACCCGGTTTGCTCCGTGGCTCTCCACGCCGTCCGCGCTGGACTCGGTGTGGATCTGCGCGCAAAGCTCCGCCTGCTCCTCCGTGAGACCCGCCTTCAGGAATGCCTTCTTGATGACTGCCTTCAGTTCCTCAAATGCGATCTTCATATTTCTGTCTCCTTATTGTGTCCCTGCCATGCTGCCTGGTTCTGCCATATGAAATAGCTCTGTCAGACCGCGCACGGGCCGGGCTGCCCGCGCAATTGTTTCCTCGTCCAAAATAACATACTTCCGGGCGTGATACAACTGAATGCAAAAGTCGCCGGGCCGCGTCTGCTCAGAACAGCTCCACCGGATTCCATCCGTAATCCTGATAGCTCTCGATGTCCAGACTGTTCTCCAGCACATACATCCGTGCGAAAGCACTCCGGGTCTTGTCTTCATCGTCCGCTTCCGCAAAGAACCGGTCCGCCAGGCCGTCATAGTCCTTGCAGAACTCCCGGATCGACTCGTCGTGTCCCGCGCCGTCTGTGGCCTTCTCAAAGGAAGTGACCACGTATCTGCCGTAAGCTTCTTTCATATGCATGACGCCGGGCACACGGCCTCCGCTCTGGCTCATCAGCCGCTTCCCCTCCACGGTGTAGCCGTCGATATTGAAGTAGCCGAAAACCTTCACATCCTCCGGGTCCGCGTCGTCGACATAGAGGACCCGCGGGCTCGGGATCTCGATCTGGCCAGGTCCGTAATTCTCTTCCGCATCCGCAAGGATCTCCTGGCAGGCTGCTCCGACGATGGGGTCTGACCCTCCGTAGAGGAATTCCGGTGCGTTCTCTCCCACAGCGACTCCGTCCTCCACTTCCGCGGACTCGATGGAAAGACGCTCAAACGCAAACCCGAAGGGGCTGTCCGCCGACTCCGCGAGCTGCATGCTGAATTCATAGGCGGTCCTGCCGGGATGATTGTCAAAGCCCAGTGTGCCCTTAACGATGCCGTTCTCCACGCTGTCCGCCTCGATAAATGGAGACACGCCGCCCCAGTCGCCGTTGTAGAGGACGATGTTTTCGCCCTCCGCTTCCTGGGCAGAGACCAGTGCTTTCGCACCCTCCTCCGACACGCCGATCACACTGGTGAGAAGCTTTTCCGCGTCCTTTGCACCGATGGTATGGCTGTCCGAATCCTTCTTTTCCGAGCCGGTATAGGCGCCGGACTCCGAAACGGCAAGACCGAGGAATATCTGACGGGACGCCGCATTCAGCTCCTTGCTTTCATAGATGGATCCCTTGTCCGGAATATTGGCGCCTCCGAAGACTGCGTACCACACATCCTTTGCCAGCTCCTTCGCTGCCTCAGGCGTTCCGGGCTCTGCCTTTTCGACCGGAGCTGCCGTGGTCTCCGGAGCCGTGGTCTCTTCCTGTGTGGTCTCTGCAGCGGTGGTCTCCGCCTTCGTAGTCTCAGGCGCAGCCGTTGCCGGGGCTGAAGTTGTCGTCTCTGCCTGAGTCGGTGCCGCCGTGGTCTCCGCAGGCTTTTTGCCGCATCCTGTCATCATGCTTGCTGCCAGCACCGCTGCCGCCGCGCATGCCATGATCCGCCTGACAATCTCTCTTCCGATTCTATTTTCCATAATGATCCCTCCCGGGTAAAATGATTTCTGTCTATATTATTTTAACACGGTCCGTTCTATAATGAAAATGCCTGCAATGCCTTATCCCGGCACTGCGGGCAATTCTCTTTTCATGTTGATCACATCCATCGGAAAGGACTCAGCCATGGACCTTCTCAGCAAAATGATCGCGGTCACGGACCGCCATGTATTCGATTCCGCTCCGGATCCGGAGGAAGCCTTCCTCGCCCGGCTTGCCCTGATCTTCCGGACAGGCCCCCGCGCGGTGGTGCTTCGGGAAAAGGACCTGTCCCCGGAAGCCTATCTGGCCCTCGCCTCGAAGGTGCTCTCCCTGAAGGAGCATCTCTGCACCGGCAGCGAAGTGCCGCTGATCCTCCACGGGTTCCCGGAAGCCGCCCGCGCCCTCGGCGTTTCAGCGGTCCATCTTCCTCTGTCCGTGCTTCTTTCCCTGCATGAGAAGGATCCGTCTTTTCTTTCCGGGTTCCGGACCGTCGGTGCGTCCGTCCACTCGCCGGAGGACGCGCGGACTGCCGTAGGCTGCGGCGCTACCTATCTTTTCGCAGGCAATATCTGGGAGACCGGCTGCAAACCGGGGAAAGCTGCCGCAGGGCTGGAGTATCTCCGCTCTGTGGTCTCTGCGGTCGATGTTCCCGTGTACGGGATCGGCGGCGTCACCCCGGAGCGGATGCCGCAGATCCTTGAGACCGGTGCCGCCGGCGGCTGCATGATGTCAGGATTTATGAAATACGGGCTCTGACCCGTTCCCGCCTGCAGTATCTGCGCATTTCCAAAAAAGAGCCGGGGTCCTGCCCCGGCTCTGATCTCGCTTATAAGAATTGAATCCGCATCTTCTCCCGCAGCTGCTCCTCCTCCAGCGTGGAAAGAGCGTCGATCAGCGCAATGTGGAAACTGCCGAGCCCCTTTTTCCTCTCCGGAAGCGCCGTCTCCCCGGCGATCCCCATCAGCAGGACTGCGTATGCAGCGGCGTCCAGCGGAGTCTCCGCCGCGGAAAGGAACGCTGCCGTGAGGCAGTTGAGAATACAGCCGGTCCCGGTTACCCGCGCCATGGCGGACACCCCGTTCGAGACTGCGATCGTCATATTTCCGTCCGTCAGAACGTCCGTGATCCCGGAAGCCAGAATGACGGAACCGCTCTCCCGGGCCAGGGCCTTCAGTATCTCCGCCGTCCGTTCCAGAGAACCCGGATGATCCTTGCTGACCTGATCCTCGTCCGCGGTATCGATCCCGCAGTTCCCGAAGGATGCCCCGGCCAGAGCCCGGATCTCCGAAAGGTTTCCCTTGATGACAGCAGGACGGCACTCCCGGACAAAGCGCTTCGCCAGCTCCATCCGGAAGGGACTGCAGTTCACGCCCACCACGTCGATCACTGACCGTAGTCCCTTCTTCCGCGCCTCGTCCCCTGACAGCATCATCGATTCCGCCCGGGCATCCGTGATATTTGCCAGCGTCACCCCAAGGGACGCGGAGATCGCCGTGATCCCCCGCACCTCCGCCGGATGCTCCGCGCAGATGGGCCGCGCTCCCACTGCCAGCACCGCGTTCGCGCAGTCATTGATCGCGATGGGGCTGGTGATGCAGTGGATCAGCGGATTCCTCTCCCGAAGCACGCTTCCCGTCTTCAGAATCTCCTCGATGCACTCTGTCATATCTGTTCCTTTCAAAGACTGGCCTGTACGCGGTCCCTGTTCAGGACCCAGTATACCACGCCGCCGGCGATAAATGCAGCCAGGACCACATACTTGAGGCTGTTGACTGCTGCCGAGGGCTCCGGCACAAAGTTCTTCACCAGGACCACCGTGGCAAGATAACCGATGAAGCCCAGCACTCCGATCCCGACAGCGTCGTTCAGCACCTCATTGCCGCCGTGATAGACTTCAGAACCGAGGGCCTGCTGGAACTGAGCCACAAGGCCCGCCTTCTGCATCTGCTTCAGCATGAAAAAGGCAAGGCTTCCGCCGATCAGTGTTCCCGCGATGAAGGACGGCACATAGAAAAACCAGGTGAGTCCCGTACGGCCCCAGATCAGCGTCATGACCGGGTAAGAGACGATAGCGCCTATGATACCGGTGCCGATCACTTCCCCGATGAAAGCCCAGATCAGCTTGCCCCTGGAAAGGCGGTACAGCATGCCGGAGAGAAATGCCCCGAAGACAGCGCCCGTCAGCGCCAGCGGCGGTATCCCCATGAAGATCATGCGGAGGATCCCGATGATAAGAGCGCAGAGAAACGCATAGTAAGGTCCGAGAAACACCGCGCAGGTGACGTTGATGAGATGTGCCATGGGACACATGCCTTCCACGCGGAGGATCGGAGAAATGATGACGCCGAGAGCGATCATCATCCCCATGAACGTGATTCTCGTAATATTCTGCTTTCTTTCCATAATTCTGTCCTTTCTCTGCCCGTTATTTTTGTGGTTTTCTGGATTCGGCACCTGCCGTGCAAAATAAAAGAAGCGCGTGTCCGCAGACACACGCTTCTCCAAAAAAGACTGTTTCAGAATGGATCCGCGATGCTGCCGCACACGAAAAAAAACCTGCGGTCGATGCTGAAAAGCATCCTCTCAACCCGAAACACGGGCTCCCATCGCGATCCGCTTCATATCCTGCGCCAGGGCGCTCCCCCTTTCGCAGGCCCGAAGGATAATCTATGAAGCACTATGAAATTACGGTGACATTATATAGACAGAATACCGGGAATGTCAACCCCCGGCAAAGCCCGGCCCGTACTGTTCCATGCTCAGGAACATCTTCTCGATGGTCATCTTTTTCTGTTCCATCGAAGGGTGCACATATCTGCTGAGCGTCACTGAAACATCCGAATGGCCGAGGATCTCGGAGAGAGACTTGATGTCTGCCCCGCTTTCCACACATCTCGTGGCAAAGGTATGGCGGAGCGCATGGTAATTGTAAGCCTCAAGACCGCATTCCCGGAGAAATCTGCGGTACTTTCCGTAAAATGTCCTGGGTTCCATATACCCTTCTGTCCCGGTAAGCAGATATGTCTCAGGTTCATTTCTGTATCCCTGCATATATGTTTTCAGTCTGTCTGCGATCGGGATCTTCCGGCGGGACGCCTCCGTTTTCGGAGAGGACAGGATCAGCCTGGTCCTGCTTTTTCTGCCGGCTTCTTCAGATTCCGGGGCGTCATATTCCTGGATCCGGAAGATCGTCTGCCGTACGGTGATCAATGAGTATTCCAGACTGATGTCTTTCCACTGAAGCGCACACACCTCCCCGATCCGGAGACCTGTGTACAGCGTGACCAGGATCCCCAGAGACACAAGGCTTCCGTCTTCCATTGCCATCTGTTCCAGCAGTTTCTGTTCCCCCCGCTCCAGCACATGGATCTCCGGTTTTCTCTGCCGCGGACCGTGGATCTTAAAATCCCGATCCAGACATCCTTCTTCCGCCGCACAGTGAAGCACCTGTTTGATCACTGAAATCAGGCAGTTCACGGTCTTTGGGGAAAGGGCTCCTCCGTTTCTGCTCCCGCAGGTTCTTTTTTCCCGGACAAAGTCTTCCAGGATTCCATTGTCCAGTTCTGTCAGGGGAATCTGTCCCAGCTCCGGGAAAATATGTGTCCGCAGCAGAAAGTGATATCTGGAAAAGGTCGATTCCTTAACATCCTGCCGGATCCTGTTCAGCCAGAGAACCATAAAGAACCCGAAGCACTGATCTTTACCTGCTTTCAGCTTTCCCGCTGCCACAGCTTTCTGGATCCTCATCCAGTCTAATTCTGTTTTTGTCTTACCATTATCCATTTTTTACATCCTTTATGCAGAACAGTCATTATAATACACTTATAATCATACTTGCGCTCTTATATGTCTTCTATAGGTCACTCTAACGTCAATTATATTCATTTATCCAGTATTTTCAAGCTTCCTGCCTGCGCCTCTCAGGCCCGCTTGTCTAATGTAAGTATTATCAGACTATTATCTTCATATTATACTACAAAATGATAATGTGCATTTTTCTACGACTTTAATAGTTTTTGATGCTTTGTTCTTATGCGTTATATGCATATCGACACACTAAAGTTCTGTTTTTGAAAACATCGCCACGGTTTTTCATTCTGCAGCTGAAATAAAAAAGACCATCTTATGATGGTCTCCTTCAAAATAATCTGTGCCGTTTACACCGTTTCTCCGCAGTGTACATAGGCTATCTTCCCTCCCATGATCTCTTTCATCATGTCATAGGCAGGTAAGCCTGTACAATGACAGGTGTAAAACATGGTTGGGTATTCCTTCAGCTTCTCCGCCGTACTGCAGATCACATTCTGCTCTTTTTCCGTGTACGCGCTCTTTTTCATCATGTGGAAGCCGCTGATCACAACGTCCGGAGCACCTCCGAACAGCTCCTCAAAGCGGTCAAGAATATTC
This sequence comes from uncultured Lachnospiraceae bacterium, assembly GCA_902793685.1. Classification (GTDB taxonomy): domain Bacteria; phylum Bacillota; class Clostridia; order Lachnospirales; family Lachnospiraceae; genus Moryella. The sequence goes on along the minus strand of CADBEN010000012.1, from coordinate 22,024 downwards.
AGGATTCCGTTGTGGGCGCAGCCGGAAAAGAGCACATGGCGGTTTCTCTCCGTAATTACCAGACACTGCTCATGAACAAAATCATCCGGAACCAGCCTGCCGCCCTCTTTCTTCCGGAGATTCCCGTTGGATACCGGCAGATCCCGTTTCCCCTTCAGGCCGCTGAACAAGAACAGCTCCTCATCGATCTTCAGGCTGCCCCGGACCGGAACCACCTGGGGAAGGGCACGGATCTCCGGGGCCAGCCCGATGTAATCCGGATCCGGCTTATAATCCCGGGCGGCGTAATACTCCCCGAAGGCGCTCTCCTGCAGATAGATTTTTGCATTGGGATTCAGTTTCGCAAAGGGAAGGATCCCTCCGCCGTGGTCGTCATGCCCGTGACTCAGGATCACGGTGTCGACAGTTTTCAGATCGACCCCGAGGCGGACCGCATTCTCCAGAACAGACGCGGAGGGACCGAGATCCATGAGCAGCCGGTGCTTTTCCGTCTCTACATAAAAACACAGGCCATGCTCAAAAAGGCAGCCGGGAATACCCTCGGTGTTCTCAATCAGGTTCAGGATCTTCATGCTTCTGTCCCCCCTAATCTCAGCGTTTGTCCTTGTCGATAAACTCAAGGGTGATCATGGCCAGCGCCGCGAATACCAGAACAAAGCAGATCATTATCCACCAGTATCTGAGAATATTTTCCGCGGTGTAGTCATATTCAGCCTTCTTTGCCGCTTCCGAGGTCTTGTCCAGGATATAATTCCGGGCATCATCTTCCCCGACCATCCGGATGAGCTGGTCCGGTGTGAAGGTGATGGTGAGCGGCTGCTCCCGGAGTTCCTCCGCGTCCGGGTCTGCGGAAAGCCGTTCCGCCAGATCCCCGATGGTCACGTTTTTTGGGACACGCTGACTGCCGGTAATCTCCTTCGCGATCTCCTGAAACGAGATCTCGAGATCTGCATTGTCCTTAAGATACAGCTCCGCGTCCGTGATCCCCGTCTTCCGGATCTCCTCGACAGCGGGATCGTCCGCATTGTTCAGATAATCCAGCACCTGCCCGACCTTCACGGTAATCGAGAACTCATCGTAACGCACGCTGAACAGAGTGTTCCATACCGAGGCCAGGGGCTGGCTGTTATAGTCTGCCTGGGCAGTGATCAGCTTCAGGCCGTGATTACAGATGATCAGATTCGTGACCGGCTTCAGCTGCGCCGGCAGGCTCATCATACCGCCGGAAAAAACCAGCTGAAGGATCAGCACCATCGGCATGACGGTCATGGCTATGGTCGTCGTGTGGCACATCGCCGAGATCCAGAGCGACATCATATCCGCCGCATAGGTGATCAGGAAAATGGAGACACATAACTCCGGCAGGTAAAACGGGGTGAACAGACCTTTCGCAGGATAATTGACTCCCACGGCCCAGGTAATGTATACAGTGATGATCGTCTGGATCATGCACAGCAATGCCTGATAAAGCATATGCGCCAGAATATAGGAAGACATATGCAGTCCCGCGCGGTGTTCCCGCTTGATCACGTCCCGCTCGCGGCAGATCACCTGGATCGAATTAAAGCAGCCGTTCCAGATACAGACACACGCAAGCGCAAGGGCGCTGACCAGAGTTCCTTCCATACTGTAGAAGAACCTGTCCCGGACCACAAATCCCACCAGGCCCGCGATCATCGTTGCCATGGGCAGCACGATCCAGTCCTTCTGATAGATAAACATGCGCAGCATCTTTACCAGGAATATTCTTGCCTGCCCCAGATGGCCGCGGTAGCGCATGTGGATCCGTCTGGGCGCTTCCTGTCTATTCTGATCAGGCATGCTGCACCTCCAGCTCTGTAAACTTCCTGATAAACTCATCCGCCCGGCCGCTGCCGCCTTCTTCCTTCTGGTTGATGAGCTTTACGATCTCTTCCATCTTCTCACAGCCGAAGAATTCCCTCGCCTCCGGAATACTTCCGTAGAAGGCAAGTCTTCCGACCTGCGAGGAATCCTTGGCCAGGACGATCACGTCATCAAAGAAGTCAATGACCCGGTCCGGCGTATGTGTAATGACGATCACAATGGTCCCTGTGTTTGCAGCTCTTCGAAGCTGTGTCATCAGTTCCCGCGCCATGACGCCGTCCAGTCCGGAATCCGGCTCGTCCAGAATGAACAGAGACGGATTTGAGATCAGTTCCATCGCGATGGAAAGACGCTTTCTCTGTCCCCCGGAGAGCTTCCTGATCTGACTGTTCCTGATCGACGTCAGGCCGAACATCTCCATGATCTCGACGACACGCTGCCTTCTGATCTTGATGGCTGCATCCTTGGGAAGCCTCCATGCAGAGATATCGATCAGAGTATTGCGCACGGTATCCCCGTAGCGCATAAGATCCTGCTGCGGCACGAACCCTGTTTCGTACTGCATTTTTTTATACTCCTTGTACATATCCGTGCCGTTCAGCACCACCTTGGCATCTGCTTTCTCATACCCGTTGATCGCGTTGACGAAGGTTGTCTTTCCGGCGCCGGAGCCGCCCAGAAGCAGCACCATATGCCCCGGCGGAATATAAAGGTGAATGTCCCAAAGCAGTGTTTTCTTCTTGAAGGACTCAAATGTATTGCGCTCCTTCAGATTCACCGTCAGCCCCTGTTCCATGGCTTCCAGGTTTCCGACAGTGATCTTGTGTTCCATTGCGCGCTGAATATCATCGACCTTCCACTCCGGCTGATACTCGTCCTTCCATCCCCAGATCACTGCCGGGATCGCGTGCAGGACCGGGAATATCCAGAGCCAGATCCACCGTCTCTTGACGCCGTAAACTTCGATCAGACCGCTGAATACCTGCACTTTATATGCAAAAACAGCGAACCAGAGCATAAGCGCAATGATAGTACAGATATCCACCAGAAGCTCGTTTCCCATCAGATCATAGGCAAGAGCATTGGGGATCAGATAAATGAGCTGTCCGATACAGGCCTTGAAGCCTTCCGGGACCCGGCCTGCACATCTGCCCAGCTGGTAGATCCTGACGCATGGGACCAGCGCCCACCATCCCTTGATGCCGGATTTTTCCAGCAGCCGCCAGAGGCCCGCAATATACATGCCTGCCGGAATGATCATCCACGGGGACGACGCCCCCATGAGACTGTCGATCACGATCCTGAAAATTTTATAATGCATCGTTCCCATGAAAACCTCCGGAAATACACTTCTCAATATATTTCATCATAACACAGACTTGCGGACCCTATTTCCGTAAAATCGAAAAAAGACCATCTTTCGATAGTCTCTCCTTTAAGTTAAGAATTTAGCGCCTGTTCATCGATATCGCATCTTGGTACAATCATTGTAAGGAGTCTGTCAGACACAGTCTTCGCAGGAACTCAGACCGCCCGCTCATCAGACGACCGGGACAGGACACTGTCTGTGCATCGAAAATAACAGGAGGGATTAATCATGAAAAAAAGAGGACTTCTGCTCGCTTTCACCGGATGCCTTCTGGTATCCGCCAATCCTTTATGCGCCCATGCCTTTCCCGGCGCAGAAGCAGTTTTCTCCCAGGTCGAAAACTACGGGCCCGCATTCAAAAAAGCCGCCAAAAACATTTCCTGGGAAGGAACACAGCTCAAGGTCGACGGAAAAACCGTAGACCTCTCAGAATACGGCGCCCTTGCGAACCAGATCCTGGACGCGAAGCAGGTGGGAAACTGGGTCGTCGCCAAGGTCCACGTGAACCCGCACCACAGCCTTTACTGCCTCTACAACCTGGATATCGGCCTCGTCGAACAGACCATCACCGGCGCCAACCTGACCTGGGCGGGCGATGATATCACCACAGCGGTCTACTCCGATTTCAACACGGTCTACAATTTCAAAGGCAATGTAATCGGCACCACGGACGGGGCCGAGGTAAATGAGATCCGGTTGAATGAAGACGGAACCGAAGCTGTCGTGACGGACACCAGCGGACATACTTACACCTTTGAAGTAGACCAGTCTGATACACCGCTCTACCGTTACGTTGATTACGCGCGGACTCTCTCGGAGAACAGCTGGAAGGTATTCGCCGACACCGCACCGGAAGACGCCCTGGCACTGGTGGTCATCAATCCGCCGAGCATAGCGAATCCGTACCTTCCTGCGCTGAACCTGGTGGATCAGGGCGCGACAGACCGCCTCTATGTGATCCCGCTGAAGGACAGCGTCAAAGTCACCCTGGCAGATGTGAGCTTCAATCCTGCGACTCTCTCCTTCGATCCCACCGGCATTGCCGCAGAGTCGGAAATCGTCAAGGGCAAGGGAGACGCCTGGGTGCTTACCGTGCCGGAGGGCATCCCCTCCCGCTGCCTGTTCATCTCCTCCGGGGATCATGCAGGCGCATTCCCCGTGACCGCCATTTCCGGCGCCACCGACAAATGCAGCACCTTCGTCACCGCATCCATGGCCGCGTCTGACGTGCCCGGAGCAAAGTAACTGACCCGACGGAAAGTGACTGATCCCGGAAAGTAATTCCCCCGCCGGAAAGTGATCGATCTGAAAATCAGAACCACCGGCTTAGCCGGTGGCAGAACGAAGACAAAGCAGCTTTAGGATGCGCATCCTAAAGCTGCTTTGTCTTCGTTCTGAAGGGACCATCTTTCGATGGTCCCTCGTCGAGGCGAAAGCCGGAATCGAACCGGCGATCAGGGTGTTGCAGACCCTGTTCCAGGGTCAAAAGACCCGCATGTTTCCTGGCTTTTTTGCAACCGGCACCTGCCCCGGGGCCAATCCGGGGCCAATCTCAGATAAAAAGACAGATACACCCCACATAAATAGAGGTCAGCTTACTTCATTATTAAATAAGAACATACAGTTCAGGAATGCGATCTATAGATCCGCACCCCTTCCCGCAGGACTTCCCGAATCCGTGCTTCGTTATTCACCAGCTGCTTCAGATCCAGAACATCCACTTTTTTATGAAGCACTTCTCTTAGCCGCTCTGTCATCTCAAAAAAACGAAGGCCTGTTGTTTCTGTGGAGACCAACAGATCCACATCGCTTACCTCTGTGGCTTTGCCTTTTGCATAGGAGCCAAAAAGATAGCAAAACTCCACTTGATAGGAATCAAACACACTGGCACATGCATTTTTTATATCTTCCAGAGATAGTATCCCGTGGGTCTCGTCCAGCGGATCCATCTTTTCCAATTCCTGCAGCAGAAATCTGTACTTCGGAGTCCTTACCTTTTCCTCATCGTTCTCATAGGTAATATAGGAACGCAGAGATATCCCTATTCTCTTCGACACTTCCTGCTGTGTCAGCTTCTTCTCGATTCTTCTTGTTTTCAGTTCGGTCATTATTTGCACCTCCCCTTCATCATGATTATGCATTATTTGCACATTATTGTCAACGTAAATATGCAATATTTGCATTTTCATATAGCGCAGGCATGCAACCAATCATTTTCTGCTGGATAACGTTTTCTGTAAAAACAACTATGCCCGCCGCCGGGAACCACCCGGCAGCAGGCAATGCTTTTCATATACATGTCTATGTTCATTTGTGATATCCAGATATACGCGTCTATGTTGTTCTGAGTCCTTATTTAGGCTCTTCATATACGTGTCTATGCTCAAAAGTGGCAACTTTCATAAAGCACATATACATGTCTATGTTCAATGAAGGTGCTTTTTCCGGCACCACATATATCTGTATATGTTCTCCAAAGAGCAGGAATTTCGCATGAGTTTCTATTTTCATTGAAAAGGTTCAAAATGGAACATATATAAGGTATATGGTGCGTAAACTAATTTCAATCCACCTGAACACCGCATAAACATTTGGTTTTTCGAATATTCGGAATCCCGGCGCGCGTAAGTTCAAATCCCTACTTTTATTCTCTTCCCTCTTTTGTTCACAGAAAATAATTCGGCCTCAGTATATCTTATCCGCAATGCCTTTTTGTTCCCATTCTACAGACTATGTGTCGCTGCCTGTCGGCGTCTGGACGTTAACTTTTTCTTATAATACAGCAATTACAGCTTCGTCCGCCTAAAAACCCCCTTATTCTTTCTCACCTTTTCTCCTTGATGTCTGCCATATTTGGTAATTTACAATATAGAATTGCGCCCGCTTCAGGAAATTCAGGGACTGGATCTCCACCACGCCGTTCATCTTCGAGGGAAACGCGATATGTATCCCCTTATCAATGGCCAAGCCGTTAATCTTTTCACACTGGTGGTCAATGTGCGCCCCAACTGTGAGATCCGGTAAGGACAGAACGTCAGATACTTTGGTGATTTGTAGTAGATCTATTCTTAGATATCAATGCAGCGCATGGAAATAATCCTTCGGTTTCAAGCAAGTATAGATAAATGGACTGGATTAATCGCGGGAAGTCGGTTCTGTCTGAAACACTCGAGCATGAGCATAAAGCAAATAATATAACTTTAAATAATATGTTGCATAGTTTATAGGTTATATATATTGCAACAATAATAGCACCTGCGTATTCAACAGTTGCTCAAATAGTAGCAGCTACATTACAGCCACTACCATTTTTCTTTCATCACTCCCCGCTCTCGCCTTAGAAGGTCTCTACGTCCTTCAGGATATTCTACTCTACATCAACAAGATGACGATATCAACGATTCAGTCCAGGTAAATATCATTCGCTTTTTGTATTTAAATAATTATCGGATGTAACAGTTTATAGCTTAAGGATATTCTTGTAGAATTCTTTTGCCATATATTCTGTACGTTTTTCAGGAAGAAAAATCTCATCTGCATAACGTTTGCAAAACATGCGTGCTGTAAAATATGATGATTCTGCATATATTGATAACTTCTCTGCCAAGGGCTTGGTCTGACATCGTTTATTTAGATGTGCCTCCAAGGGAAGAAGATTTCCTATTTGACTGTTTTCTAGACTAACACCATCAGGCAGGATATGTTCAATTGTAAAATCTTCTGCAAAGTTTCCGTGATTATTATGTCTTTCAAATATTTCCAGGATAGTCTGCACACGGGTTTTGTTCTTTTCACCCTCATGAATGCTATCATGGTGTGACCATCCAACATTTTGGAAAGCATTAATGAACATGCTCTCCGATGGAAGTTTTCTCCTTAATTCATCAATAAACTGGTTGATTGTTTCTTCAGAACAATCCCGGTTAATCTTGGCGGCATATTTGTTCATAATATCCGTTAATCTGTTTGAGTTTTCTTCTCCGATAATGTTATAGCAGACATAATAGTTAAAAAGAAACTCAATGGTATTCTCATATAGCTTCTGCGCTAATGTTTTCTCTACATAGTGAGAAATTAGGCTAAGCAAAACAGGACGCATTTGCTCTTGCCGCTTCTTTTTGAAAAAAGAATATATTCTGTATTCGACTTCTGAGCAGTTTGAACTATCTCCATCTTTATTAGGTGCCACCAATTTCAAATAGTACGTAGCCTTTTTTTCCAAATCTGCAAGAAGTTGCCCCGTTTCCTTTCCTTTATTATGATCTTGAATGATTTTATAATCTGAAGTGTCAGACTTGCTCCGGTAATCCCCATATCTGTGTGTCGTGTAATGTCGCACAAACTTTTTTAAATTTGATTGCCCTAACACTGTCTCAATACGATTCCATTCAGCCTTCGCTTTATCACGCGTAGCTTCAGGTTGAATATACCTCATGATATAGTTCTTTAAAAGTTCGTGATCCTCAAGATCCAAACCTCTAGCATTAAGTATCTCAAATATTTTATATGAATCCTCTTCTGTTGTAGCTGTAATATTTACAAATGATATTTCTCTTACAGCATTCCGTAATTTTATAAGAATCTGAGGATTCTTGTTTTCTCTATCATATGTTTCGTAAATTGCATTCATGAAAAACTTGAAGGCATCCCCAATATTCTTATCTGATTTATTAAGAAGATTCCCTTCTACAATAGATGTTACTGTAGCTTTTTTTTATGTCGTCTCCCGAAAGATTAATAATAGCATCAATAATATTCTCTAATGAACTATTATTCTCCGCAGTAACCATAACAATATCGTTGTTTTTATCATCTTTGGCAATTACATATGGCAATGTTCCATTGAAATCATTCTCCATTCCATATTTCTTCATCCAAAACATAATACTGGCAAGAAAAATAGACAATGTGATTGTTCTTTGCTGTCCATCTATCAAAGAATACTGAGGAAGACCATTGTACATTGGATCTGTCTTTAGAACAATGCTCCCAATGAAGTGTGAACGAAATACACCATTAACAACAGCCATCACATCGTCAAATAGCTCCCGCCAATTGTCTTTATTCCAAACATAGCGCCTTTGGTTACGTGGAACGTTATATACCTTTCTATTAAAAAGCTCCATCACTTTATCTTCATGTGCATCAAAAGACATTACTTTTACCTCGCGATAACTCCTGCTTATGAGGGAGTAACAAATTTAAAGCCACTCCCCTTCTCTCATCGATCCCACTCTATTCCCTTTCGCTTTCCCGATTGCTTTCTCTGAGTTCTTCAAGATGTTCCTATGCACATCAACGAGATACTAGTCGTTGACGTTCGTCTTCATCCCTTCAAATAGTAGATTGCCTGGTTGCCGCTGCCAGTATCTACACGAGAATCTTATTTCTTAAGTTTGAACCATTTGAATCGTTTCAGCGAAAGCATTTCAGATTCCGTAATATACTCCCGATGTTCTTCACTAATATCAGCTGCTGATGGACTCCAAAGACTATGAATCACATTTGATTTCGTGTTTACAACATACGTTTTAGGCTCTTCCGCCTCATGTTCTCTCGTAACCTTTTCTCTACTCCACGATCTTGCAATAGCAAGTACAAAAATGATTAACGCAAGCGCGCACTCATCATAAACTCCTGGTACATATTTTCCAAAAACAATCCACAACGGAATTGCAAGCAATGAATACAACAGGCACCGAAGAATAATAGGGAGAATCTTTCCAGCAAGCCACATTCCAAAGACAATCAAACCTATGATGATGATATAAGTCATGACATCTCTCCAAGCATTCATTAGCAGTTATGTGTCCGAAGGATAGTTATATTCTACGAATATCATAAGCACTGTTTCAATAAAGTCAAGCAATCACTAGTAACACAGAATTAAATCACAAAGCCTATTTGCCCGTTACACACTTATTACGCTCTTAACGTCAGTAAGAGATTATCCCCCTCTCATACAAGAATGATATGCTGACCATCAAGCTCTTTGTGGGTATCAAGGCATCATCCTGCTCATGCAAAGCTTCGTTGTTACTGACGTAAAGTGTCCTTTAGCTTTAAACGCTTTACCATTTAAATTTTTCACAAAACACTTGATAGTCAAACCCTTTTGTTACCTATTAGGACCGGTAATCAATGGCCTCGGCCCATATTTATCTTCACAATTCTTCCTCAGCACAAAGCAGAACCGGCACAAAAAATCAAGATTATATCTTTGTTCAGGTATATTCTTGGGCTCATGCATATATCGTAACTCCTCAAATGCTTTGTTTATATGCTCCAAATCATTCCAAAAGATGTCTTCATTATATCCATCATCTATCTTTTTCATTTCGAATATCGATTGCTGCATCACTTTATCATATAAACAATTATCTTGTTTTCCTAGTCCCAAAAAAAGTTCCTTTAATAAATGGATTCGCGACGGTTCTGTTAACAATGACTTTAAAAACAATTCACATGCAAATGCCCCGTTGACAATAATCGGAATCGACAGCATTACATCCTTATAATTCAGCATATGTATTCCTTTATCATACTGACAGAGCAAAACCTCAACTGCATGCGCAAATGCAAGTCCTGTATCATATGCTTGGAAAGCTCCTGAATTATTACTACTATCTCCCATATGTTCTCTCCACTACAACAGTTCTTATGTTGTAGTCCCATTTTTCAAATTACAGCAAGATGTTTCTCAGTTGTTTCACAACTGCCTTTATTTACCGAAACCTGTTCTTCATTTATGCATTAGCCAGATAGCACACTGTCGACCCATTCAAATAAGCCGTCCGACTCAAAGATTATGAGTTCTTGCCAAATACCGCTATAGTAGAGTCCACCATTGTTCGCAGAATTTTTCTTATTTCCATAAACATGCTCTGGAAGAAGGAATGGCAACGGATTCCATGTTCCTCGCTTCTTTCCTTCCATGGTAAGAACACGGTCTTTACAGAAATCCAGAGTTCCCCATCCCGGCATCTTCGGATTCCAGGAGAGACAATTTGTGGGTAAATACAATGCATTGGTCTTATTAACAAGCCTATTATATGAAACATGAGGATGCCATGCGTATTTCTTGATTTCAGCAGGATCTGTTAATACAGTTTTGACCTGCATATATCCATAGATTACATGCAGGTCAGCCCATGAATAAAAATCTCGACTATTCTTTCTTACAAAATGGTATCCGCCAGTACCTTTTTCAATCTTCCTGAACCAGCCAAAGAAAAGGAACAGATCTCCGGCTTCAACTCCTGCATTAGCGAGAAGTCCTTGCGCAGCATCAATCTGACCAAAAGCCGGAACCCAGCCTTTAACATTAGCGGTCCTGCAATTCTGCCGGATATCCGGATCCACATGACAACGGTCATACACCCTTTTGGGTCGAAGCTGCTTTAGGATTTCTGAGTAGCTTATTCCATGATAAGAAAGCTCTTCGTAGAAGTCCGCATCATGGGACGGAATCGGCAAAGACAGCAATGTACCATCCGGCATGATTGGACTCGGGCATCCACCGTTGGATGAATCAAATCTTTTTCTTGAAAGAATCACTTTCATTTCAAATGTACCCTTTTATGGTAAAAGAATAAGCTCCTTCAAACAATCCGACATGGTGAATCACAAATCCTTGAGTTTAATCCCATCTGCTGTTTTCCAGTCAACATTACCGTTCGATGTATGACCCAAAATTACCGCCGATGCGGCAGAAGGAGCGTTAAACTCATAATCTCTGGTGAAAACCCGGTCAACAATAAGACCATCTTTTATCAGGTTGTTCCTGAGCTTATAGTAGGTCTTACCCTTGGTTTCAAATGATGGAACCGTATGATCCGAAACAGTGGACCCTTCCATAACAGTAAATCCGCCTGCACTGACAAAACCTTTTGCTAATGCACTGACTCCCTTGCAGTACAGGTACACCGTATCGTCCGATGCTTTCGGAACCGGAACAAGAACTTTGTAACCAAGCGTGTTGATCAGGATCTTCACATTGTCGATGAATTCCTCCATGCTTGCAATTTGCGCTTCTTTAAGGACAGTATTCTTGTAGGTACTCTTTGTCAGGACAGTATACCGTCCGCAGTCCTTGGCAATCTCAACGAAGCGGTTCTCAAGGTAGCGGATTAGCGCTTTATTCAAATCACGTCCTACAAAGATAACCGCAGTGTTCCAGTAGTACTTTTCTTTTCCGGACTGATAATCGCGAAGATGCTGTACAAGACGGTCCAGGACATTTTCCGCTTCCCCTATATAGACTGAATCCGTTCCGTCATCTTCCTGACAAATCAGGAAATACACTCCTACGCCCTTGATATCATCCCGATCACAGCCGGCAACTTCAGTACGAGGTATTTTAATGGCTTTACCGTTCCAGTTGGAGAGTTCTGCGGTTATCAGACTGTCAGCAGTTCCGTTTACCAGAAATAGTTCAATTGCTTTTCCATATGCCACGCCAATCACCCCTCTACTGATCCATCTTGTTTCTTCACAAACTCAGTCGCCGGTTCAGCTACCATGTCCACCGCTGGCGTCGTAGTATCAAATACAACTGCTTCTGGCTTCTTTACTTCAGCTGTAAAGCTTGCATTTCCGAGTCCAAAGAACCGCTCAAAGAATGCCTTCAGCTTATCAATGACCCCTTGCTTTTTCTTGGCTCTGCCACCGCCACCGAAGCGGGAAACCGGCGGCATCAATTTATCAATGTCGGTGCCAGTAGTCCGGATCTCGCCGTCCCGGAAAGCATTCTCTAGGAACTTTCTGGTCTCAGCTTCCTTCAGTTTTTCTGTGGTGACAATCTCCATGAATTGCCGCTCACGTTCTTCGGCCACGTAATCTTGCCACTCGACCATGACATCATCCACGTCATTGATTCCTGCAATGAATGTCTCAATCAGAGCTTTTTTGCTTCGCAGCTCCGGGCTGGCATCTATGGCTTTCTGGATCGTAATCAGCACTTCTTTGTCGGTACAGTGAGTATCATGATACTTCTTAACCAGAAGCAGTATGTAATCGATATTGATCTCAATCTGCCGAATCAGCTCAACCTCGAAGACCAGATCATCCGTAATATCCTCGGGATCCTCATGTTCGCGCCTTCTTCTCCATTCATCCCGAAGATCCTGATATCTACCCAGGTAATCCTGCAGATCCCGTTCAGAAATCAGCTCATGACCTTTAAATTCATCGAAGGATGACAGGAGATTGCGCATCCGGAGGATAGCACCGAACAACGCAATAAAATCCTTCTGATTCTGTTCTCCGACAATCTGCGGCTCAGATAGTGGGAACTTGGTGGTCAGCTCATCGATCATGTCCACATAGCCTGGATGCGGCTTGTCTTCCATATCGACATAGCCATGATAATAGGCATCAAATTTCTGGAGCAGCACGATGCCGCCTGCATTCTTATCACCAAACAGGGAAATGGCCGCATCCACTCGTTTCTGGAGGTTCCGGAAGCAGACGATGTTACCGAAGGTCTTGATGCTGTTCAGGATACGGTTGGTCCGGCTGAATGCCTGGATCAGGCCGTGCATCCGCAGGTTCTTGTCAACCCAGAGAGTATTCAGCGTTGTTGCATCAAAGCCGGTCAGGAACATGTTGACCACGATCAGGAGATCCAGTTCCTTATTCTTCATCCGGAGCGATACGTCTTTATAATAGTTCTGGAATCGGTCACCGTCAGTGGAGTAGTTCGTATGGAACATCTCGTTATAATCCCGAATAGCTTTGTCCAGGAAGTCGTGGCTGGTCTGGTCCAGAGCACTGGTATCCTCACTGTTTTCCTCATCCAAAAGATCCGCGTCCGGTTCGGCCTCATTGGCTCCGTAACTGTAAATGGTGGCGATTCGGAGCTTCTTTGTCGGATCGGCTGCCATCTGCTTCTGGAATTCCTGATAATATAGCCTGGCCATCGGAACCGATGCCACACAGAGGATTGCGTTAAACCCGCTGACTCGTTGCTGCTGTTTTACCTCTTCTACCGTGCCGTTGGTCCCGGAGGCAACATCCGCGATATTCATCAAAGAGTTGAAGAGATAGGTCTTGTCCCCACGATAGGTCTTCTGATCAAAGTGCTCCAGAATATACCTGGTCACAAGCTCAATCCGCTTGGGAGCCATGAAAGCTTTCTCGCGGTCGATATCCCAGACAGACTTATCATCGATGTCCGGATCTGAATCCATAGTTTTGATATAGTCCACACGGAACGGGAGAACATTCTTGTCATTGATTGCATCCACGATTGTATAGGTGTGGAGCTGATCCCCGAAGGTCTGCTCTGTCGTGAAGAACTGCGGATTCCGGACCGCGCCGGTATTCGTTGCAAAGATCGGCGTACCTGTGAATCCGAACAGATGATACTTCTTGAAGCTCTTGACGATGGCTGTATGCATATCGCCGAACTGGCTGCGGTGGCATTCGTCAAAGATGATGACCACATGCTTCTGGTAAACATCGTGGCCAGGGTTCTTCTTGATAAAAGTAGAGAGCTTCTGAATGGTCGTTATAATGATATGAGCGTTCGGATCCTCAAGCTGGCGCTTCAAGATCACAGTACTGGTGTTGCTGTTCGCAGCGCCTTTCTCGAAACGGTCATATTCCTTCATGGTCTGATAGTCCAGATCCTTACGGTCTACCACAAAAAGTACCTTATCGATGTAGGGAAGCTGTGATGCCTGCCGAGCTGTCTTAAAGGATGTCAGGGTCTTTCCAGAGCCAGTCGTATGCCAGATATAGCCGCCACCGGCAACGGTGCCATATTTTTTATAATTGTTGGCGATCTCAATACGGTTCAGGATCCGCTCCGTCGCTGTAATCTGATAAGGCCGCATGACCATCAGCATGTTCTCGGAAGTGAAAATACAGTACTTGGTCAAAATATTCAGGATCGTGTGCCTTGCAAAGAAGGTCCGGGTGAAGTCGATCAGGTCCGGAATCACGCGGTTATTGGCATCAGCCCAGAAGCATGTGAACTCAAAGCTATTGCTAGTCTTTTCCTTCTTCTGCTTGCCCGACTTCGCGTCCTTGATAGCATTGAACCGGGTGCTGTTGGAATAATACTTGGTGTTCGTTCCGTTGCTGATTACGAAAATCTGGACATACTCAAACAGACCGCTTCCAGCCCAGAAGGAATCTCGCTGATACCGGTCAATCTGATTGAACGCCTCCCGGATGGCCACACCACGTCGCTTCAGCTCAACATGAATCATTGGGAAGCCGTTAACCAAGATCGTTACATCATAACGATTGCTGTGCCGTGCTCCTTCGTCCTGGCTAATGGCATACTGATTGATGACCTGAAGAAAATTGTTATGGATGTTCTTCTTGTCGATCAGGGTGATGTTCTTGGTGGAGCCATCATCACGTTTCAGTACCTGAACAAAGTCCTCCTGGATCTTCCTGGTCTTCTCAACGATATGGTCGTTCGGATTCGCCAGGGAATCCTTAAAGAACCGGTCCCACTCGGATTCAGAGAAAGTGTAGCTGTTCAAAGCCTCCAGTTTCTTCCGGATGTTCGTGATCAGCTCTGCCTCTGAATGTATCGGAAGATATTCATAGCCCTGTTCGGTGAGCATACGGATAAATTCCTGCTCCAGTTCAGCTTCACTCTGATAGCTGTCGGACCGGGCCTTTACCGGCTCATATTCTGTGACAACGGTATTCTCTGATGTCTGGGCGACGATATTAAAGTAAGGCAAGATATCACCTCCCTGATGTTATGTTTCTTTGAACAAATCTGGATATTTCTCTTTCACTTTCTCCATAGGAGATTGATTGCCGTAATCAGGAAGAGACCCTTCGCCCGAATTAACGGTATGTGCTGTATATTTACTCCTGAAATAAACGGGAGGATAATAGTACGCCAATGACAGACTTCCACAAAGTTCATACATCAGATACAGGTCCACAATATATAAACTTGCCAGGGAAAGTACTGCATTCTCTAGAGTAGCATTTTTATAGGAATCGACCTCGTTATGCTTCAGCGAATTGTAAGCTCTCCACCAATCTAATCCTATAACTCTATTGTCGGCATCAACACTCCAATCATTCAATGGTGTTCCTGTGTAAAAAGCAGTCATTATTTCTGACTGAATTATGTTTGGAAAGCAACGTAACAGGACACGGCTTATATCCACAATGTTCTGCGCGTTTTCTCCGCGAAGAGTACAAAGCGCTTTACTAACGATTTCAAATTCTGAAGCAGCAAGTATAATTATCTGCTTGAATTTGTCAGAATAGACGTTGCCATGAATCATGTATGGCTTATCGCTATTCGCTGAACACAACCCATGAAATACGTAATCCTTTGTGTTTTCCAAATCAGATGATAATAAGCAGAAATAATTCCAGTGTTGCAAGTATTCATTCTGATCCATAAACTATTCTTTCTCCTTGAAGCACAGCAGCTTGTCCCGGTAATGCTCATACTGTTTCTGTCTTGCAACAATCTCAGCAGGAAGCCCGGAAGAGCGGTCGTTACAAAGACGATCAAAGCGATCCAATGTATCAACTAACCTCCTTTGATCCTTTAGAGTAGGAAGAGGAATAACAGTATCAAGGATCAGGGTCGAATTCAGATCGCCCCGGGCTCCTTGTTTCTTTGAAATCAGATCGTCATAGCTATTCATTACGCAGTAATACACATACCGGTATAGCGCAATAGTTTCATCAATTTGCAGATTGAGACAATGCTGATTCGTTGTTGCCCGGATCTTGTTAATTGCACATCTTCCTGCTGAGGCTCCTGAAATAGCCACAATAACACAGTTTTCCGGAATCCATTTTGCAGCAGTTTCCCTGACGGCTTTTTCTGTGATAAAGCTTTCAACACTCGTTATCTCATTAAAGCGGACATCCTGAGTTCTTATCCATGGAATCGTTCCACCGTCATAATACTCGGCATTAGCCTTATTCGGCGTAGCCCCGGATCCTTTATTGGAAACAACGTCCCTAAGTTCTACAAGCACATATCCAAACACATACTGAAGAAGCCTTATTTCAGCCTGTCTGTCTGTCTGTCTGTCTGTCTGTCTGTCTGTCTGTCTGTCTGTCTGTCTGTCTGTCGCGAGCGTGCCGCCGGACTCAGCAAATGTCAAGAGCAAATCGCGATAATATTCATATTGTTTTTGTCGGGCTTTAATTTCAGCTGGAAGACCTATTCCTAAATCGTTGCAGATTGTCTCAAAATTATCCAAAACTTCCGCAATTCTCTTCTGAACATCAATTGAAGGAACCGCCAATTCATAATCTGCTATAGTGCCTCCTGTCAAAGACGCTCTTGTAGTAAAAGCGCACCGCTTTGTAACATAGCTTCTGAAGTCATTAGTAGCAAAACAATAAGCGCAGTATTCTGGCCAGAGAAGATCTGTTTTAGGCGTGGCTTTAATCGTAAATCCATTAAAAACGCAATCTTCTAGTTCGTCGAGCATTACAGATGACCAGCCCACATCTTCAGCTGTTTCAGAGGTTCTTGTGAACAATACATCACCTCTTGATACCTTTAATTTCCGCAGTTCATCTGAGGTACACTCAACCAAAGCTTCAATATTCTCTCTCTTTAGCGACCTACGATTATATACATCAGTATATCGAATGAAAGGAGTTCCTCTTCCAAAAAATTCTTTTCCTTTGGAAAGCCCATTCTTGAATTCAAAAAGATCGCCCATAGGAATCCTGCGAACTTCTGTATTAAATGTCAGAAGTCGATTTCTATAGTACTCATATTGCTTTCTGCGTGCTGTAAGCTCCGCTGTAAGTTCCGTTGTAAGTTCCGTGAAATTGTCCAGAATACGGACAATTTCACATTGTACCTCCAAAGGTGGTACAGGGACTATCACTCCGTTCAGTTTATCCGGCGTTACTTCAATAACCTTTGTCCCATGTGCCAGTTTTCGCTTCTGTGCGAAAAACATAGATGAATGAAAATAATACGCCAGATATTTCGATTCCTGATTGTGGTGGATAATAGCTGTATGTCCGCTGACAGCAACATCCTCTTCTCCAAGCCAGGCCACACATTTGCAAACATCTTCAATGTTCTCACTGGTAACAGCCATCACGATATCACCAGTAACAGCCTTCTTTTGCCGAAGAGCAGTTTCTTCACTGACAAATGTGAGAGTTTTATCTGTGAAGAGACCGTATTTTGTATAGATCTGACCATAGTGAATACACGGAACACCACTTTCCGTAAAATCTTTTTTCTGGAGGCTACCTCCGCGTGTAATAGTGGCTATCTCAGAAATGGGTTTATATTCCACTCCATCCGGGCACAACTCCGCAATCAGTTCATCCAGTCTGCTCATTCGTTCTGCCCTCCCTCGGTATCGGACAATTCGGCCTCGATCTCTTCAATCGTCGGCAGGCTGCTCTTATAATTTTCAGGCAGGAAACTGCTGATATCGTACTGTGAAATACCCATCGGCTGACTGCTGGCTTCCAGAGCGTACTGCGCCTTTACATTATCCTTCGAGCGGCAAATGAGGAGCCCCAACGTCGGCCCATCCTCTTTTCCTTTCAACTGATGATTCACGGCCACCATATAGGTCCCAAGCTGTCCCATATCTCCGGCCTCAAACTCCTTGATTTTGATTTCCACGACAACATAGCAGTGCAGCTTGATATTATAAAACAACAGGTCGATAAAATTCTCGGTCGCCCCGATCTCCAGGCGGAACTCCCGCCCGACATAAGCAAAGCCGTTCCCAAGCTCCAGTAGGAAGCTGGTGATATTCGCCATCAGCGCATCTTTCAGCTCTTTCTCATCGTACTTCTCCCGGAGTGTCAGGAAATCAAAGCTATAGGGATCTTTCGTGATCGCCTGGGCCAGATCACTTTTCGGCGCAGGAAGTACCCGCTCAAAATTTGTCACGGCTTTACCCTGACGTTCATACAGATCCGTATCGAGAAAATTCAAAAGCACTGCGCGGGACCAGTTGCTTTCCATGGTCTTACGGACATAAAACAGTGCTTTTTCCTGATTCCCACCAGCCTTATTCATGATTAGAATCAGATGTCCCCACGGAATCCTGAATACATCATCCGCAGGTCCCATTTGCGAAACAACTTGTTGCGCGATTTTCATTTCCGTCAATAGCGAAGCAGCCTGTTTCGTATTTACTCCATGTCCAAAAGCCGTATCCGCAGATTCCGTAATCCCAGCATCTGGAAACAAACGATAGAACTGATGCATATACAAAAGATTTCTGGGAGAGAAAGACTTCACGTCCGGAAGCTCTTCCTTTAGATCCTGACTGATTGTCTGATAAAAGTGGCTTCCCCAGGCATAGGCTTCCTTCTTTGATTCCATGTCCCGACCAAGTGACCAGTAAAACCGCAGCATCTCTTCATTTACCTTCACAGCCGCTTTGATCTGGCTCTTGCGAAATCGGCTGCTGACATCCCGGATCCAGCTGCGATAAGCTTTATCGGTTCTGATTAGATTACTGTTCATCGCCGCTTCCTCCTTCGATCTCAGCAATTATCTTATCAATCTCATCGCGCAGGATCTGTTCTCTCGCGACAATCTCCCGAATTTCCGCGTTCAGCTTTACAATATCAACCTTTTCTCTGGTATCCTCCGCTTCGACATAGGTAGAGACGGAAAGATTGTAGTCATTCTCGGCAATCTCATCGTAAGAGGCAAGATGTGCGAAGTGTGAGACCTCTTCGCGTCCGGAGAAGGTATCCACGATTCGGTCTATATTCACCTGCGTCAGCTTATTGTTGTTCGTGACCTTGATGCACTCGTTTGTGGCATCAATAAACAGGACGCGGCTGTCTGACTTCCCTTTCTTCAGAACCATGATGCAGGTTGCAATACTGGTGCCGAAGAACAGATTGCTCGGAAGCTGGATCACGCAGTCTACAAAGTTATTGTCAATCAGATATTTCCGGATCTTCTGTTCTGCACCGCCGCGATACATAATGCCGGGGAAGCAGACGATGGCTGCCGTGCCGTTCGGAGCTAACCAGGAAAGGGAGTGCATAATAAATGCCAGGTCAGCCTTGCTCTTCGGGGCCAGAACACCGGCCGGGGCAAATCGGGGATCATTGATCAGCAGCGGATTCTCATCACCAGCCCACTTGATGCTATACGGCGGATTCGATACGATCAGCTCGAAGGGCTCATCATCCCAATGCTGCGGTGAGGTCAGTGTATCCTCACAGGCGATATCGAATTTGTCGAATTCAATGTCATGCAGAAACATGTTGATCCGACAAAGGTTGTATGTGGTGATATTGATCTCCTGACCGAAGAAGCCATTGCGGACTTTATCCCGGCCAAGAACCTTTTCGGCTTTCAGAAGAAGCGAGCCGGAGCCGCAGGCCGGATCGTAGACCTTGTTGATTTCTGTCTTGCCGACAGTTCCCAGCCTGGTCAGCAGTTCGGAAACATCAGCAGGCGTAAAAAATTCGCCTCCGGATTTACCGGCATTGGACGCATACATGGTCATCAGATATTCATAAGCATCGCCGAAAGCATCTATATCATGGTGCCGGACATCTCCCAGATTCATGTCTGCAACGCCATTCAGGAGCTTGACGAGCTTCTCATTTCGCTTGGCTACGGTCGCACCGAGCTTGTTGCTGTTGCTCATCGGAAGCAGCTCTGGATCTGACATTACAGAAGAGTTCGCTCGGAAGGATGAAAAAGCCTTTTTCTTCCACAAGGCCTTCTCTGGCTTCCTCTGCTTCTGCATCCAACATCTTGGCAAAATCAAAATCCGGATTGCCTGCTTCGGCCTCTCCGGTATTGATATAGCTGGTCAGATTCTCGGAAATATATCGATAGAACATAGTGCCCAGGACATAGTTCTTAAAGTCCCATCCGTCCACAGCCCCGCGAAGCTCATCGGCGATAGCCCATATGGCCCGATGAAGTTCGCCGCGTTCCTGCTCTTTCTTGCTATCAATCATGGTCAGTTTTCTCCATGTTCTCAATCTATGTTGTAATCGATGATATCATCAATCTTGCAGTTCAAAACCTTACAGACTTTGATCAATATCTCAGTCCGTACATCTTTTCCTTTACCCATCTTTGCCATGGCATGTCCTTCGCCAGGGAACATCAAATCCGGGACCCAGCCTCCGACGATTCGGATGTCATCCCGGTACTCACTAAACAGATTGACCAGTTCCACGAGCACCCGGTGTGCCGCCGCCTTCTGTCATTCACTATAGTCGAGACTGCTTCTTAGCTCCTCATCGTGAATCATTTACGAATCTCCTTTGAAAATATATCCTCTGCCATCTCTTCGCCCCTTCCCTTCAGCTGCATACAGTCAAGGAATACTTGTACCGGGGAGGCCACCCTGCTATGGTTTATTTCCCTGCTATCAAAAAATAATTCATCGCTGTCAGCAACATACACGACAACATTGGCTCCTGAATCTACCTGTTTACATCCGGTCAGACGAAAGAAATCCGTCAGGTATTCCCTGGCAACCCAGACATGAACTTTTGTGTACCGTACTACCGGCGTATATCTTACCCCCCCGGAAAAACCGGTAAGGCAAAGTTCCAATCCCTTCTCCCGGAAAGCCTGAAAACACTTTCCTTCAAAAGCCGGTATACTGTCGAGTGTATAGCAGCTTATATTTTCAGGCATTTTATAAGCCCGGCCCCATTCTTTCATCAACTCTTCAGCGTCAGTTATATGCAGACCGGAGGAGTCCATTACTGCCCATGACTGCTCACACAGATATGTCTTGACCCTTGAAACCATTCCTATGCTGCAGCCGACCTCCTCCGCCAGCTCTTTTATCTTCCAACACTTTGATACATCCTCCATCAGTTTCCGGAGTATCAGGGAAGTAGTTTTAGCGGACGATTTGAATATCGTTTTTGCATGGTTTACTGCAGGATAGCGGTTTGGGTTCCCCTTAATCGAAATATAAATGCTGTCCGTCTGTATCAGGCAATTACCAGACAGGTCACAGTATCCCACTCCGGACATCTCGCAGATTTTTGCAGAGGCATCACTTATGTAAGGAGCCGTGATGATACTGTATGCCTTCCCGTCTGACTGATCTATCGCCTCTTTTACGGAACAGGGAACCGCACGGTTAAGACAAATCACATGTATCTCAATCTCCCCGCCTCCCCGCTCTTTCAGGACCACAGTGAAACTCTGTTCCGTCTGGTTCGTAATTCTTATTATCTCTATCATCGGGACCTTTCCAAAAAGGTCTTTCAATACAGAAACAGATTCTATCATTTGTCTTTTCACTATATTCACCACTTTTAATCTTTTATTGAAATACATCGTATCAGTAAACTTCGTAGATCGCAAGTTTTACTGTATTTCCATGTTTCAATATTTGATTGAAACAGCATTATATAGTGAGCAAAAAAAGAGACCATCTTTCGATGGTCCCTCGTCGAGGCGACAGCCGGAATCGAACCGGCGATCAGGGTGTTGCAGACCCACGCCTTACCGCTTGGCTATGTCGCCCGATTAAAAGAATGCAGCGGCCATTCGGTCACTGCATCAGCTCCCTCAGTTGGACTCGAACCAACGACACCGCGGTTAACAGCCGCGTGCTCTACCGACTGAGCTATGAAGGAATACTGCTCTTGATGATACAGTTTTCGCCCGTTCTCGGAACGGGCTCCAGTATAACGGCAAAGAGCATTATAACACATTTTTCATACCCTGAAAACCACACACAGAACTTCTTTTTCTCTAAATCCAGATTTCTTACATCTTTACCTACTCGACCTTTTGGTTAAACCCTCGACCGATTAGTAGCAGTCAGCTGAACATGTCACCATGCTTACACCTCTGCCCTATCTACC
>CADBEN010000011.1 GCA_902793685.1 uncultured Lachnospiraceae bacterium | reverse complement strand
CGTACATTTTTGAAACTTTCCGGATCCCGAAGGATCCATTTTTAAAGGAATGTTTCAGGGTTGTTTGTACTGTCTGATCTTCGATTTTCAAGGTTCTGTGCCGGCAGAGCCGGCAGCGCAGAAGGAGGGATTTGAACCCTCGCGCCGCTACTAACGACCTACTCCCTTTCCAGGGGAGCCCCTTCAACCACTTGGGTACTTCTGCTTAAAGTACTGTATGCCTGAATCAAAATATGATATTCAGTTCTGCATGTCCTTTCGTGGATATTCAGTTCTGCATGTCCTTTCGTGACGTGCTTTGCTATTTTATCCAAAGCCACCGGTTTTGTCAAGCGCTTTATGTGAATCCCGGCAATTATTTTTTTCGCCCATTCTTTCTTCAGATTACTGCAGTTGACAAATCAAACCTGCTCCGATAAAATTCAATATTGTATTTTACTGGAGTGGTATCGAAGCGGTCATAACGAGGCGGTCTTGAAAACCGTTTGTCCTACGGGGCGCATGGGTTCGAATCCCATCCACTCCGCTGAAAAAGAGCAGGCACAGGCCTGCTCTTTCTTTTTTCTCATCAACGCTGTATTCGCAATCAGCTTCTCGTTCCCAGCTTTCCCAGGATGTGGTCCCGGGCCTGCTCCGCATTCGCCTTCTTTTCCATTTTGAGGGATACGAACTGTTCTCCATCCCCGACGCTCAGCTTCACCGCGTATGCAGGAACGGACTTTCCGCAGCCGCCGGTCACATGGAACGAGGCGGGGACGATCTCCACGCCGGTGCACGCTGTATAAGGAAGATACTGCATCGGCGGGAAATATACTGCCAGCTCCCCGAAACGGAACTGCTCGATCCGGAAGCCGGCTTTCTTGTCCCGGGCCGGGTCCTCAATGGTAAAGCGGTCATCATAAGGATGATCTTTGAAAAATCCCATCCGGTTCCTCCCTGAAAGCGGAAATCCCGCTCTGTTCCAGATATCTTTCTGCCGCAGGAAGATCCTCCGGCGTTGTGACCTTGAGGTTTTTGTAATCTCCCATTACCAGCCTGACCCGGGTGTCCGTGAACTGTTCCACGACCATGGCATCGTCCGTGATCCCCACCTGAAACTCCGGCCGCGCCATCATCGTCTCATACGCCTGAAGGCAGAGGTCGAATCGGAAGGTCTGCGGAGTCTGGACGGACCAGAGAAGGTTCCGGGGCAGGGTCTCCGCCGCGAAGCCGTCATCGTCCGCGCGCTTGATGGTGTCCTTGACCGGAACTGCGGCCACGCAGGCGCCGTATTCCTCCGCCGCCTGAAAGGTGCGGGCGATGACTTCCTGCGAAACCATGGGACGCGCACCGTCATGGATTGCGACCAGATCATATCCCCGTCCCTTCAGGGCCTGCAGTCCTGCGAAGACGGAGTGGAAGCGCTCCTTTCCGCCCTCGACCACGGTGCGGATCTTCCGGAAGCCGAAGGGCTCCACCAGGTTCCGCCTGCAGAGCTCCGTCTCGCCGGGGCGGACCACCAGGACCACCTCTTCCACGGGGCTCTCCTCAAAGGCATGCAGGGAGTACCAGATCAACGGCTTCCCGTCAAGCAGGAGGTATTGTTTCGGCGTGTTCCCGCCCATTCTGCTTCCGCTGCCGCCCGCAAGGACGACCGCGGCACATCTGAGACTCATAAGTCATGCCCCCTTCCAATAAGGAGTATTATTCAGCGTCGGCAAAGGTCCGCCGGTTTCCGGAAGCCGGAATGAGGCACTTTCCGGTGCTGTGGATCAACGTTCCCCCAGCTTCAGTCCCGGGACTGCGTTCAGATCCAGGCCGCTCACATTCCCGCGGATCAGCTCATAATATGCCGCGGACCCGATCATTGCCGCGTTGTCTGTGCAGAGGACCGGGGATGGATAGTACAGCGAGATTCCTTTCTTATCACAGGCTTTCTTCATGGCCGCCCGCAGAGCCGAGTTCGAGGCAACGCCGCCTGCCATGGCGACCTGCTTAAAGCCGAACTCCCGGGCCGCGTCCACCGTGTGCTCCACCAGCACATCCACGACAGCCTTCTGGAAAGAAGCCACCAGATCCTCCACAACGACGGTCTCTCCCGTCATCCGGGCATGATTCTGGTAATTCAGCACCGCGCTTTTCAGGCCGCTGAAGCTGAAATCATAGGGCGAGTCCGCCACCTTTGCCTTCGGGAAAACAATGGCGGAGGAATTGCCGTCTTTTGCCGCGCGGTCGATCTTCGGGCCGCCGGGATATCCGAGTCCCACGCTCCGGGCCACCTTATCAAAGGCCTCGCCGGCAGCATCGTCCCGGGTCCGGCCCAGGATACGGAATCTCCCGTAATCCTCGACCACCACCAGATGGGTGTGACCGCCGGACACGATGAGACACATGAAGGGTGGCTCCAGGTCCGGGTGCTCGATAAAATTTGCCGCGACATGGCCTTCGATGTGGTTCACACCCACCAGCGGCTTGTCCGCCGCCCATGCCATGGCCTTCGCCGCGGAGACGCCGATGAGAAGCGGTCCCACCAGTCCCGGGCCGTAGGTGACACCCACAGCGTCCACATCACGGAGCTTCATGCCCGCCTCAGAGAGGGCGCATTCCACCACCTGGCTGATCTTTTCGATATGCTTCCGGGACGCGATCTCCGGGACCACGCCCCCGTACAGGGTGTGGGTCGCGATCTGGGAATAGATCACACTGGATAGCACTTTTCTTCCGTTTTCCACGACGGCAGCCGCCGTCTCATCACAGGAGCTCTCGATGGCCAGGATCCGCACCGTCTTGTTCTGTTCAGTCATTTCTCTTCTGTTCCTTCCTCCCCGTCGTCTTCCCGGAAGCCCAGCTCCAGCGTCCAGCCATCCCGGGCCGCCTTTGCTGCCGGAAAGATCTTCTTCACATCGTCCATATAGTCTTCCGGATGATTCAGCGAGGGGCTGTAATGGGTGAGCCACATCTCCCGCGGCTGCGCTCTTTTCGCCAGTTCTGCCGCCTCGTACATGGTCATGTGTTTGTTTTCCCTGGCCTTCGCCATCTTGTCCGGCTCGCCGTACATGCCCTCGCAGATAAAGAGATCCGCCCCGGCAGCGTATTCCGCGATGACCGGGACCGGACGCGTATCCGTGCAGTAGGCGACCTTCAGGCCGCGGCGGGCGCCGCCCAGTACCATGTCCGGTGTGTAGGTCACGCCATTCTCCGTCATGGTCTGTCCCTTCTGCAGCGGGTTCCAGAACTTCAGCGGAATGTTCTGCGCCTTAGCCCGGACAGGGTCGAATTTTCCCGTCCGCGGGATCGAGACCGCGTATCCGTAACAGGTGACGTTGTGGTTCACTTTATAGGCATCGATCACAAAGGGGCCGATCCGGTGCTGCTCCCGCGGTTCCGTGAGTTCCAGATAGCGGATCGGGAAGGGAAGCTCCGGCGCGATGACCCGAAGGGCGCCCGCGACCCGCTCCAGTCCCTTCGGCCCGATCAGGATCAGCGGTTCCGTGCGCTCCGCGTTCCCCATGGTGAGAAGCAGTCCCGGCAGTCCGCTGATGTGGTCTGCGTGATAATGAGTAAAGCAGATCACGTCGATGGGTTTCGGGCTCCAGCCCTTCTTTTTCAGGGCGATCTGGGTTCCCTCTCCGCAGTCGATCAGAAGGCTCACGCCATCGCAGCGCGCCATCATGGCGGTCAGCCAGCGGTAAGGCAGCGGCATCATTCCGCCGGTTCCCAGCAGACAAATATCAAGCATGTATTATCCTTTCCGGCTCTATTTCAAATACCCGGCCCCGGGATCATGATCTGCCGCCCGGGAGGTCATGATTCCAGTAGATTGCCGCGTCCTCCTTAGGATCGCGGTAATAATTCTTCCGGTATCCCTCCAAAACAAAGCCGTGCGCCTCATAGAGGCGCACCGCAGGCAGATTGCCGGCACGGACCTCCAGCGTAGCTGCTTTTGCCCCGCACCGGATCATATCTTCCATTCCGCGCTCCAGCAGTCCGCCGGAGAGTCCCTGTCCGCGGTATTCCGGGAGAATGCAGATGCGCATAAGCTCTGCCTCGTCCCCCAGCACCCGGACGTTCACATAACCGATGATCTTCTCCCCGTCCTCCAGGACACGGCAGCGATCATATTCGCTGCTCAGCAGGTCTTCCAGCAACGCATCCGACCATGCGTCCGAAAAGCACCGGTCCTCCAGAATGCGGAGCGCCGGGAGATCCTCCCGGCAGAGTTCCCGGATATTCATTCCTTCGCCGCCTCCGGCATCTTAAACCGGCCTGCGGCCAGCGCTTCCTCCGCGCCCGCGCCTGCAGCCTCCGCCGCCTCGCGCTCCCGTTCCGCCTGGCTTTTCCGAAGATAGTCCGGCGCAAAGTCTGCCGCCGGGACTGCTTTCCCTTCCGCGAAATAGAGTGCTCCCAGCGAAGCCACAGATGCCGCCCGCTGCCGGTTCGAAGCCGCCGGTGCAAAAGAATACGGCACAGAAAGCGCCTCCGCCGCGCCGCGGACCACAGGGATCCCGTCACCCAGGAAGATGACCCGCTCACCGCGTTCGTTCAGTTCCCGGATCAGCTCACCGACAGAGACTGCCCGTGAAGGCTCAACGGTCTCCAGTGTCTCTCTGCAGCGGAACAATCCGTTGTAGACCTGGCTGCGTCTCGCATCCATGACCGGGCAGATCAGCGCATCCGTCCCGTAAAGGTTGTAGGCAAGTCCTTCCAGAGTCGGCACCGGGACAATGGGCCGTTCCAGTGCGAGGCCAAGTCCCTTTGCAGTCGCCGCGCCGATCCGGAGTCCGGTAAAGGATCCGGGGCCTGCGGAGACCGCGATGGCGTCGATCTTCGTCTTATCCAGCTCCGCCATGCGGCAGATCTCGTCCAGCATAGGCAGGAGTGTCTGTGAGTGCGTCTTTTTGTGGTTGACTGTGTACTCCGCGGTCAGGATCCCGTCCGTGACGATCGCGGTCGATGCTGTCAGCGCCGCACTTTCGATTCCAAGTATGATCATTTCAGCCTTTCTGCGCCTTTCCGGCATGGTCTTCTGCGCCGGCAAGGCCCCGGAAGCCCTCCACGGTGATCTTCCGGTAGTCAAATCCCTTTTCCGGGTCTTTCCGGAGCGTGACGCGGACTGCGTCCTCCGGAATGATCTCCGGGACCAGGGAAGCCCATTCCACCAGGCTCACCCCGTCCCCGTAAAAGCAGTCTTCGTATCCGATCTCTTCCATTTCCTCCGGCTCTTCGATTCTGTAGACATCGAAATGCCAGAGCGGAAGCCGCCCGCCCTCATAGCCGTGCAGGATCGTGAAGGTCGGACTGACGATGGGCTCCGTGATTCCCAGCCCCCGGGCAAACCCGCGGGCAAACACAGTCTTACCGGTTCCGAGATCTCCGTCCAGGCAGATCACCGTCCCGGGGGCCGCCTGAGCCGCCAGTTCCCCCGCAAAGGATTCCGTCTCCGCGTCAGACCGGGTCTCCCGGACCAGCTTTTCCTTCTCTTCCATCACGCGATCCCGTTCAGCGCGGCCCGGATATATTTCTTCACATTCGGGAATGCCGCGAGCTTTTCCTTCAGTTCATCTTTCGTCAATGCTTCCGTCAGGACCGCGAACTCTGCGCCGCCGTCCGGGAATACCGGCGCCTTGGCGCCCAGGGCTTCCGCAGTCTTCTGCGCCGCGGCAGCATCGGCCCCGTCAAAGCGCACAAGGAAACGGTGCAGCCGTGCGCCCGCCGGCTTCGGCGAAAGCTTTCCTGCGTGCCACCCGAAGGGGACGTTCCGGGCCGGATTCTTCGCGATCTCAACAATGTCCGCGATGACTGCGCTGGCCGTCGGAAGCTTGCCCGCGCCGCTGCCGTACATCATAGTCACGCCCAGCTGGTTTCCGCGGATCACGATGCCGTTGAAGACGCCGCTCACACTGTAGAGCGGATCGTCCATACCGACCATCATCGGTCCCACAAAGACCGAGAATCCGTCTTCCTCGCGCAGCATGCTTCCCACCAGGCGGATGGAGGTTCCCATCTTCCGGGCGTAAGCGAAGTCCGCAGTATCGATCTTCGTGATGCCTTCCGTCTCGATCTCCTCGAAATCCACTTCCCCGTCCATGGCCAGAGAGGAAAGGATGGCGATCTTCCGGCAGGTATCCCAGCCTTCGACGTCCGCCGACGGATCCTTCTCCGCGTAGCCGAGGCGCTGCGCCTCCGCCAGGACATCCTCGAAGGAAGCGCCTTCGCGGTCCATCTTCGTCAGGATAAAATTGGTGGTGCCGTTCAGAATACCGGTGATCTCCTCGATCACCTGCCCTGCGTAGCCCGTGCCGATATTCCGGATCACCGGGATCCCGCCGCCGACCGCCGCCTCAAAG
The DNA here is from genome assembly GCA_902793685.1 of uncultured Lachnospiraceae bacterium. Lineage (GTDB taxonomy): Bacteria > Bacillota > Clostridia > Lachnospirales > Lachnospiraceae > Moryella. The sequence continues at coordinate 57,112 of CADBEN010000011.1, read as the reverse complement.
AAGAAATTGACATTCTTCTCCCGGGCGATCTGAAGAAGCTCTGTGCCGTGGGCCGCGACCAGCGCCTTGTTGCTGGTGGTCACGTGCTTGCCCGCCAGCAGGCAGGATTTCACGAACTGATAAGCCGGCTTTGTCCCGCCCATGGTCTCCACGACGATGCTGATCTCCGGGTCATCGACGATCAGACTGATATCGTTCACCACCAGCTTCTCATAGGGCGTGCCCGGGAAACTGCGGAGGTCCAGGATCTTCGCGACGCGGATCTCCTCTCCCAGTTCTTTCTGAAGTACTGCCTGATTGTTTTCGATCACCTCATATACACCGGAACCGATGGTCCCGCATCCCATAATCGCGACTTTGATCATAATGCATTACTCCCTCAGAAGAATTTTGACATCCTTGATTCCCTGGATCGCTTCCATGTCCTCTACCATCCGGGAAATGTTTCCGGTGTTTTTCAGGACCTCCACCGACATTGAGACCGAAGCCAGTCCGTTGACCGGGACCGACTGGTGGATCGTCATGATATTGGCCTGATACTTTGCGACAACTGAAATGAGGTCTGACAGAAGCCCCGGCTCGTCCAGGATCTCGATGGAGAGATTGATCAGTCTGCCCTTCACCCCTTCGCCGAACGGAAAAATGTCGTCCTTGTACTTGTAAAAGGAACTGCGGCTGATGCCGGTGATGTCCGTGGCATCCTTGACCGTCATTTTCCGGTCCGCGTTCAGCAGTCTCTTGGTCTCCACGACTTTCAGAAGCACCTCCGGGACTGCCTTTCTCCGCACGACGTAGTACTTTCCTTCATCATCCATGTGTTCGCCCTCAGAAAACATTTGTCTTTACCCGGTGATACTACCACGGCCCCGTCAAAAAAGCAAGGGCCCGTCGGGGCCCCCGCTTCTGATTCTCCATCTGTCTGTTTTCCGGTGTGCCGTTCCTGCGGAAAAGAGGCCGGACGCCGTGTTCAGTCGGCCGAATCCGCCGCGCCCTTCACATCCGGGCAGCCGAGGCTCATCCAGGTCAGATAAGCCGTGATAAAATCATTCAGGTCGCCGTCCAGCACCGCGTTCACATTTCCCGTGGTGTAGCCGGAACGCAGGTCCTTCACCATGGTGTAGGGCTGCAGAACATAGGAACGGATCTGGCTTCCCCAGGCATTGTCCTTGACCACGCCGCGGATCTCATCCGCCGCTTCCGCCTGCTTCTGCTGCTCCAGCATGTAGAGCTTTGCCTCCAGCATCTGCATCGCCTTATCCTTATTCTGGAACTGGCTCCGCTCATTCTGGCAGGTCACGACGATGCCGGTGGGCAGATGTGTGATACGGATCGCGGACGAGGTCTTGTTGATGTGCTGGCCGCCGGCGCCGCTGGAACGATAGGTGTCCACACGGATGTCGTCCGGATTGATCTCCACGTGGATCTCCCCGCTGAGTTCAGGCATCACGTCGCAGGAGACAAAGGAAGTCTGCCGCTTTCCCGCCGCGTTGAAGGGAGAGATGCGGACCAGACGGTGGACGCCGTGCTCGCTCCGGAGCCTTCCGTAGGCATTCTCGCCGTTCACCTGGATCGTGACCGACTTGATCCCGGCCACGTCGCCGTCCAGGAAATCCAGCACTTCCACGGAATAGCCCTGCTTTTCCGCCCAGCGGGTATACATACGGTAAAGCATGGAGCACCAGTCACTGGACTCCGTGCCGCCTGCTCCTGCGTTCAGACGGAGGATGGCATTGTTCGCGTCGTACTCTCCCGTAAGGAGGGTCTCGGACTTCAGCTCCTCAAGATCCGAGATGAACTCATCCAGCATCTCCCGGACCTCCGGGACCGTATCCGGATCATTCTCCTCGTTGCCCATCTCGATCATGACGCCGATATCCTCGTAGGCGGACGCAAGCTTTTCATAGCGCTCCACCGTACTCTTCAGGCTCCGGTTCTCCCGGACGATCTTCGTCGACTGCTCCGGGTCGTCCCAGAACGTCGGCTCTTCCATCATCCGGTCCAGCTCCGCGATGCGGCGCTCCTTCGTCTCGAGGTCCAGGGAATCCTTTACCTCCTGAAGCGTCTTCTGGTACGTGGAGAGTGTATATTTCATGTTATCTAATTCAACCACTGACTGTTCTCCTTCTTCTCAGCGTTCCTTCCTGTCCCGGTTCCTGTCTCACTGCGCCGCGCGGCTGTAAAGCTTTCTGCCGTGGCACTGCTTGAACTTCTTTCCGCTGCCGCAGGGGCAGGGATCGTTCGGATAGATCTTCTGGGCAGTCTTCTTCACCGGGGTCTTCACTGCGGAATCGTCACGGTTCGTTCCGGTGACCTTCGCCGCCGGCTCACGCTCGACCTTCTGCTCCACCTTGAGGTGCGTCAGCACGCGGATGGTCTCCTGGGTAATGCCCTCAGTCATCTCCTGGAACATGTCGTAGGCTTCCATCTTGTACTCGACCAGCGGATCTCTCTGACCGTAAGCCTGGAGGCCGATGCCCTGGCGCAGCTGCTCCATGTCGTCGATATGGTTCATCCACTTGGCGTCGATGACCTTCAGCAGGATGACACGCTCCACCTCGCGGATCTGCTCGCTTCCGCCGGGGAACTCCGCCTCACGGCCCTCGTAGAACTTGATCGCAGCCTCCTTCAGGCGGTGCGTCAGTTCATTCTTCTTCATGCCCGCCATGTCTTCCGTATAGAAGACCGGAGTCATCGGGATGACCGAGATCAGCAGGCGGTTCAGCTCATTGAAGTCCCACTTCTCCGCCGGCGCGTCCTCCGCGATGGAACGGTTCACCGCGTTCTCCACCACGTCGTTGATCATGCGCATGATGGTGGCGCGCATGTTCTCGCCGCGGAGCACCTTGTTGCGCTCCTCGTAAATGACCTCTCTCTGGTCATTGTTGACTTCGTCGTACTTCAGCAGGTTTTCACGAATGCCGAAGTTGTTGGTCTCGATCTTGACCTGCGCCTTCTCGATGGCGCTGGTGAGCATCTTGTGCTCGATCTGCTCTCCCTCCGGCACGCCGAGGGCGTTGAACATATTCATCAGGCGCTCGGAGCCGAAGAGACGCATCAGGTCGTCCTCCAGGGAAATATAGAACCTGGATTCGCCCGGGTCTCCCTGTCGTCCGGAACGTCCGCGCAGCTGATTGTCGATACGGCGCGCCTCATGGCGCTCGGTGCCGATGATCTTCAGGCCGCCGAGAGCCTTGGCTTCCTCATCCAGCTTGATGTCGGTGCCTCGTCCTGCCATGTTGGTGGCGATGGTGACTGCCCCGTGCTGGCCTGCTCCCGCGACGATCTCCGCTTCCTTCTCGTGATACTTCGCGTTCAGGACGGTGTGCGGGATCCCCTCCCGCTTCAGCATCTTCGAGAGCATCTCGGAGGTTTCGATGGTGATGGTGCCCACCAGCACCGGCTGTCCTTTCGCGTGGGTCTCCCTGATCTCCTCGACGACGGCATTGAATTTTTCCCGCTTGGTCTTATAGACCGCGTCGTTGTGGTCTACACGGATGACCGGCTTGTTGGTCGGGATCGCGATGACGTCCATGGAATAGGTGCTGCGGAACTCCTTCTCCTCCGTCAGCGCCGTACCGGTCATGCCGGCTTTCTTGCGGAACTTGTTGAAGAAGTTCTGGAAGGTGATGGTCGCCAGAGTCTTGGACTCGCGCTTTACGTTCACGTGCTCCTTCGCCTCAATGGCCTGGTGCAGTCCGTCCGAGAAACGGCGGCCCGGCATGATGCGGCCGGTGAACTCGTCGACGATCAGGACTTCGTCGTCCTTGACCACATAGTCCTTGTCCTTGTGCATGAGTTCCTTCGCGCGGAGCGCAAGGATGATGCAGTGCTGGATCTCAAGGTTCTGGGGATCGGAGAAGTTCTTCAGCTGGAAGAATTTCTCGACCTTCGCCACACCCTCCTCGGTGAGGTTCACGACCTTGTCCTTCTCATCGACCACGTAGTCGCCGGTCTCGGTGATCTCCTCGCCCATGATGGCGTTCATCTTGGTAAACTCTCCGCTTGCCTCGCCGCGGACCAGCTGCTTCGCGAGGATATCGCAGACCTCATAGAGTTTTGTGGACTTTCCGGACTGGCCGGAAATGATCAGCGGCGTGCGCGCCTCGTCGATGAGGACCGAGTCGACCTCGTCGATGATGCAGTAGTCCAGTTCCCGGAGGACCTGATCCTTCTGATAGATTGCCATGTTGTCGCGCAGGTAATCAAATCCCAGCTCGTTGTTCGTGACGTAGGTGATGTCGCAGCGGTAAGCTTCCTGACGCTCCACGGAAGTCATGCTGTTCAGGACCACGCCGACTTTCAGACCGAGGAATTCATGGACCGACCCCATCCACTCCGCATCTCGCTTTGCCAGGTAATCGTTGACCGTGACGATCTCGACACCCTTGCCGGCCAGCGCATTCAGATACGCCGGGCAGGTGGAGACCAGGGTCTTTCCTTCACCGGTACGCATCTCGGCGATTCTTCCCTGATGGAGAACGATGCCGCCGAGCAGCTGGACCGGATAGTGCTCCATGCCGAGGACGCGGCGCGCAGCCTCGCGGACCGTCGCAAAAGCCTCCGGAAGGATGTCGTCCAGAGTCTCTCCCTCTGCCAGACGTGCGCGGAATTTCTCCGTCTGCGCACGCAGTTCTTCATCCGTTTTTGCCTGCATCTCCGGGCGGAGCGCCTCGATCGCATTGACCTTCGGCCACAGCAGCTTTACTTCTCTCTCACTGTGTGTGCCGAACAGTTTTTCAATTAAACTCATATATATTTCTCCTGTACATAAGGATCCTATCGTAACATAACCGTTATATTTTAGCATTCGCCCCTGCGAACTTCAATTATAAGGTATCTGAATTTACAAATTCTTCATAAAGCCTGTACTTATGCACAGTTTTTCCACATTATCCACAGTTTTGCATGAAAGTTTTGAAAATAACCGTCACCTCGAAGGAAATGAGCGTACTAAGGCCGGGGAACTTGCTCACCGGACTTATTTCGCTCATTTTCCCCGGAAAACGGAAAAATGATGTAAAGTGTGATATACTTAAATCAGCAACAAATATTTCGCGAAAAGGAGTTGATGATTATGCGTATTACCATGACCGGAAGGAACATCGACCTCACGAACGGATTAAAAAATCAGGTGACCAAGAAGCTCACCAAACTTGAAAAATATTTCGCACCTGACACAGAGGTCCGCGTCGTGCTCAGCACGGTCAAGGACCTGGACAAGATCGAGGTCACCATTCCGACCAAGACCGGCTTCATCCGCGCAGAGGAAGCGACTGACGACTTCTACGCATCGATCGACCTCGTCGAGGAAGACATCGAGAAGCAGATCAAGAAGTTCAAGACGAAGCTCATCGACAAGAAGCAGGCTGCCCTGCCCTTCTCCGATCTTTTCGCCGAGGAAGAGGCTGAGGCTGACGAGGAGATCGTGATCGTCCGCAGCAAGAAATTCGCGGTCAAGCCGATGGATCCGGAAGAGGCCTGCCTCCAGATGGAGATGCTCGGACACAGCTTCTTCGTCTTCCTGAACGCCGACACGGAAGCTGTCAATGTCGTCTACAAGAGAAAGGACGGCACCTACGGTCTCATCGAGCCGGAAGTCTGACGCTCCTTTTAAATCATCAATCAAAACCTGCCCCGGAATGCATCTGCATTCCGGGGCTTTTCCGCATTCAAGATAAAACACAGCCCGGAATCCGTTCCGGACTGTGTTTCTTTTTTCAGGTCAGACCTCGTACAGAATATCTCCGTAGCTCGGCATCGGCCAGAACTTCTTCTCCACCTTCAGCTCCAGCGCATCGATGGGCGCCCGGAGCGCTGCCATGGCCGGCGCCACCCTGTCGTGGTACGCGTGGGCCCGCTCTGCGGCGGAGGTGATGGCCACCGCCCGGTCTGTCTCTTCTGTCAGGTTTTTCACAGCCTCCCGCGCCTGTTTCAGGAGTCTGCAGCACTCCACCAGCAGTTCCCGCTGAACGCTGGCATCCGCCTCCGGACATGCTTCCGTCACCGTCTTCACGGAGTCCGCGAGCACCGTGGTATACCGGATCACCGCGGGAAGAATGCTCTTGCTGGAAATATTGATCATTGCCCGGGCTTCGACGTTTATCTGCTTGGAGTAGATGTCGTAGTCGATCTCGGAACGGGATTCCAGCTCAGCTTTCGTGTAGACGCCGAAGCGCTCATAGAGCCGGACGGACTTCGGAGTGAGCATCTGCGGGATCGCGTCCACCATGGCCGGAAAGTTCGGAAGGCCGCGGCGCGCCGCCTCCTGGACCCATTCCTCAGTGTAGCCGTTTCCGTTGAAGATGATGCGCCGGTGCTCGATCATGAGCCGCTTGATCAGATCATGGACCGTCTCACTGAAATCCTCCGCCTTCTCCAGCACGTCCGCCGCCTCGCAGAATGCCTCCGCGACGATGGTGTTGAGGACGATGTTGGCGCTGGCAATGGAATCGGAGGAGCCCACCATACGGAACTCGAACTTGTTTCCGGTGAAAGCAAAGGGCGAGGTGCGGTTCCGGTCCGTGGCGTCCTTGTCGAAATCCGGCAGCGTGGCGACACCGGTATTCAGCTTCGCGCCGTGGATCGAATGGGTCGCCGTGCCCGTGGTGCAGAGCTGGTCGATGACATCCTCCAGCTGGTCCCCGACGAAGATCGAAATGATGGCCGGCGGCGCCTCGCTGGCGCCGAGACGGTGGTCGTTTCCGACATTGGCCGCGGACATCCTGAGCAGTCCCGCATGATCGTCCACTGCCTTCATGATGCAGGCGAGGACAAGAAGGAACTGCACGTTTTCGTGGGGCGTATCTCCCGGATTCAGGAGGTTGATGCCGTCATCTGTCGAGAGTGACCAGTTGTTGTGCTTGCCAGAGCCGCTGATCCCGGCGAAGGGCTTCTCATGCAGGAGGCAGGTCAGGCCGTGCTGCTCCGCGACCCGCTTCATGACCTCCATCATGATCTGGTTGTGGTCCGTGGCGACATTGCACTCTTCATAGATCGGCGCCAGCTCGTGCTGGGCGGGCGCCACCTCGTTGTGCTCCGTTTTCGCGGGAACGCCGAGCTTCCAGAGCTCCAGGTCGACATCGTGCATAAAACCGCCGATCCGCTCCCGGATGCGGCCGAAATAGTGATCGTCCATCTCCTGCCCCTTGGCCGGCATGGTGCCGAACAGGGTGCGTCCGGCGTAGATCAGGTCCTTCCGCTTCAGGTATTTCTCACGGTCTATGATGAAATACTCCTGCTCGGCGCCGACATTCGGCACCACGCGTGTGCTGTGGTTGTTTCCGAACAGGCGGAGCAGCCGGATAGCCTGCTTGTCAATGGCCTGCATCGACCGCAGCAGCGGGGTCTTCTTGTCCAGGGCTTCCCCGGTGTAGGAGCAGAATGCGGTGGGGATGAACAGGGTCACGCCGAGAGAATCCTCCCGGATAAAAGCAGGGCTCGTGCAGTCCCAGGCAGTGTAGCCGCGGGCTTCAAAGGTGGCCCGGAGTCCGCCGGAAGGGAAGCTGGAAGCGTCCGGCTCGCCCTTGACCAGCTCTTTGCCGGAGAATTCCATCATGACGTTCCCGAGATTTCCCGGTGCCGTGATGAAGGAATCGTGCTTCTCGGCCGTGGCGCCGTTAAGGGGCTGGAACCAGTGGGAATAATGGGTCGCGCCGCGGCTGATGGCCCACTCCTTCATTCCGTGGGCAACACTGTCCGCGATCTTCGGATCCAGTTCTTCTCCGTTGTCTATGATCTGTCTGAGCTTTTTGTACACATTCTTCGGCAGATACTCCCGCATGGCAGTATCGTTGAATACATTGCAGCCAAAGATCTCCGGTACACTGATAATTTCACTCATCTGGAACTCTCCTTACAGTCCGAGCAGCTTTGCAACAGTCTCTTCCATCTCTCCGGGATCACACTCGCAGTTGTGCCGGATCTCCGCTGTGCGGATCTCCTCGACTGCCGGCGGGATCGGGACTCCTCCTTTTTCCTTCAGGAGGTCGATGACTGCCCAGTCGTCCATGTCTCCGAGATCTCCCTGAATGGCGCCCATGACGGCACGGGAGAACTTGAAGGGGCTCGCCGTGGAGGCGATGACCGTCTTCGTCGTGTCGCCGGTCTCCGCCCTGTACTGCTCATAGACCGCGGAAGCGACACCGGTGTGGGTGTCGATGATATAGCCGGTCTTCTCATAGAGTTCGCGGATCCTTGCGGCCACAGCATCCTGGCCCGCGGAGCCGCCTGTGAAGTCCGTGATGTTCTTCTTCATCTCCCGGGTGATGGAGTACTTTCCGCCGGAAGCAAGCATACGCATCAGGACGCGGTCTGAGGCTGCATCCTCACCCGCGCTGAGATAGATCAGGCGCTCCAGATTGCTGGAGATCAGGATGTCCATGGAGGGCGACGTGGTAAGGATGAACTCCCGGTTCCGGTCATAGGTTCCGGTGGTGAAGAAGTCATACAGGACCTTGTTGTCGTTGGAAGCGCAGATCAGCTTCTTCACCGGCAGTCCCATCTTCTTCGCGAAATAGGCGGCAAGGATGTTGCCGAAGTTTCCGGTGGGCACGCAGAAATTGACCGCTTCTTTCTCAGCGATCTCCCCGTTCTCCCGAAGCTTCAGCCACGCCCACACATAGTAGACGATCTGCGGCACCAGGCGGCCGATGTTGATGGAGTTCGCGCTGGAAAGCTGGATCCCGTTCTCCGCCAGACGCTCAGCAAACGCCTTGTCCCCGAAGATCTTCTTGACGCCCGTCTGCGCGTCGTCAAAGTTTCCGTGGATGGAGACCACCCCGGTGTTGTCACCCTTCTGGGTGATCATCTGCAGCTCCTGGAAACGGCTGACGCCGCCCTTCGGATAGAAGACGATGATCCCGGTCCCCGGGACATCCGCAAAACCTGCCATGGCTGCTTTTCCGGTATCTCCGCTGGTGGCAGTCAGGATCTCGATCTTGTTGGTAACGCCGTTCTTCTTCGCCGCCGTGGTCATAAGATAGGGCAGAATGGAGAGCGCCATATCCTTGAATGCGATGGTCTTCCCGTGAAAAAGCTCCAGGTAATAGGCCCCGTCGGCCCGGACCAGAGGCGCGATCTCCTCAGTGTCAAACTTTTCATCGTAAGCATGCTCAATGCAGTATCGGAGTTCTTCCTCCGTATAGTCAGTCAGCAGGAGCTTCATGACCTGCCAGGCCACCTCCTGATAAGGCTTTCCGACCAGGGTCTCCGGGTCAAAATCGAAGGCAGGGATGACGTCCGGCATGAACAGCCCTCCGTCCCCGGCAAGGCCCTTCAGGATCGCCTGGGATGCGGTCAGCCCTTTTTCTCCGCCTCTGGTGCTGCTGTACAGGATCTCTTTCATAAACGGTAGCTCCTTTTCTTTTGTTTCAGCTTCCACTTCGCGCGTTTTATCTCAGCCGGAGACCAGGTCCCCGCTGATTAAATAATAATATATCTTACACCAAAGTGCGCAAATGGACAACAAGCAGAGGAAAGCGCGGAATCAAAAAAGGGCTGTCCCGCAGGACAGCCCCTGTATTGCAGATTCGGTGATCCGGATGACTCCGGCCGGATCATTTCCGGTAATAAGTACCCGCCAGATGCGCATGCTGGCCCTGGCAGTTCGTCAGCGTGACTGAATCGCCTCCGAAATAAACGGTGAACTCACTGGAGGAATCTCCGATGTGGCCGAAAATATATCCGTCGCCGTCCCGGCGGAGCACGACTGCCTCATCGATCTCGGTGCCCGAAAGGCCTGCCGATCCGTTTGCGACGGAAAGGAACAGCATCCCCTGGGAAGAACGGGTAAACAGCACGTTGTGGCCGTTGCTTCCCTTGTACTCGAGGTAGTTGCCCGCGCTGAGAACTCCCTGCAGCGGATCAGGCTGTACATTCGGATTGGTCGGGCCGACGTAAGCGGACGTCTGTCCGGGGCCGGAGATGGCGGACGACGGGGCCGTGACCGGCGCACCGTAGTTATTCGCCCCGTTTCTGATCTTTGCCCCGTCCGGGCCTACCTGGTAGCCGTCCGGCGTGACCGTATTCGTGAGCATGACGCCGTCCATGCCGACATAATACTTGCCCTCGATCCAGCAGTTCGCGTCCATAATGCCGTCTTTGTTGAAGTGATACCAGTCATCGCCGATCTTGAGCCACTTCTTTCTCGCATAGTTTCCGTTGGTTCCCTCGTACATCCATCCGTTCCCGCTGTTGTACCAGCCGAACGCAAAGGACGGAACCGCAAGGCAGAATACCAGAGCTCCGGCAAGCATTGCTGCAGCAATTCTTTTCATCACTCTCATAATATTGTTGTCCTCCTGAATATCCGGGGCAGAACACGCCCGGGGCGGTTTACATATTATGATTATACACGAAATCACTGCGGTATCCAGCAGGTTTTTCCGGTAAGGCTCAGAATTTTCTTCCGACGCCGCCTCCGTGGGTCATGCCGCCGCTGCTGGTGTGGGTCGTGGAAGGACCGTTCGGTCCCATGCCTCCGCCGCCCCCGCCGGAAGCGATGGGCGCTCTGGGCAAGGCGCGCCGCTCTGTATGCTTGCTCACGAGATCATCCACCTGGTTCGCGAACACAAATGCCGCCCCTGCCGCGCCGAGGACTGACGCCGCGGCCGCCGCGGTCTTGCTGCCGTGATCCTGCATCGCGTATTCCCGCCGGACCTTGCCGGTGGCGCCGAAAGCCGCAAGGGCAGAGACTATCGCGGAGAACAGAAGCTTTAACGGGTTCATGGTACGTTTCTTCACCGGCTCCGACCAGACGCCGGTCTCCGGATTATAGGTCCATCCTCTGCCGGCGGCGTCCTCATAGGAGCCGATGGCGTCGCGGATGACCGCCTTCGCGCTGCCCGCGTAATCCCCGGATGCGAGATGATCGTAAGCATCGTCCAGCAGTCTCTGGATCTCGCTGTCGGAGAGAAGGGTGATGGCGCCGCCTGCCGTGGAGATGCAGGGCACCCGGTCTTCCATGTCGATCAGGTAGAGGAATCCGCTCTTCGCGCTTCCGACGCCGAAATTGCCGGTCTCATAGACCTCGTCCGCGAATGCCTGCGTACCTCTTCCTTTTTTGTCGGCTGCAGTCACCACCACCATATCCATGCCGGTTTTGGAAACGCCCTCTTCGATCAGGGCGCTGATCTCGCTGATCTCCTGCTCTGTGAACAGTCCCGCTGCATCATGAACACGGTCGGAACCCGCGGCAAAAACGACAGTGGCGGAAAGGAGGGCCAGCATGGCTGCAAACAGCATGGCACAGACAGCTCTGAGTTTTCCGTGATATCTCATATCTGCACCTCCTTACGCGATAAAGTAACTGATCAGCATCAGGATGACGAACAGCGGAATGAAGATCTTCAGGAAGTAATTCCGGATCAGGCCTTCATCCACCGGAAGCTCTCCCAGGACCTTCCCGTTCTGTCCGTTCATCGAGAAATAATAAAACTTGTCCGTGTGGGGATCCTTGTAGGTCACCGTCCATACCGGCATCAGGGCGTATTTCCATTCTTCGTCGCTGATCTTCAGCGCATCTTTGGTGATCTGCAGATCCTCATAGCCGGCCACACTGTTCTGCAGCTGATAGCGGGCGTAATCCTTTACTTCCGCTTCCACGCCCGGCCTGAGTTCCTCCGGCTCAATATCCCGCTTCTCTGCCATGAAACCGGAGAGATACCCCATGTTGAAGGGCTTCAGATCCTTCATGTCGAAGGGCTGCACGCCCTCCACCAGGATCTTGTTCGCTTTTTTGAGCGCGTTCTTGGAGACGTTCTTTACCGGCATTTCTCCGTCTCTGCGGACGTGGTAAATACCGGTGGTAATGTCCTCCATGTCCCCGATCCTGTTCCGCTCGACACGCTTTCCTTCCGCATCGATGTATCCGCTGACCTTACAGTTGTAGACCAGATACGGGAAGTAAACGCCGGAAAATTTGTCGATCTGGTCCTTGTTGTAGAAAGACTTCGGGACAAATTTCTTTTTCGCGATCCAGTCGCTGAAGATTCCGAGAGCCTTATTCCTGTCGATCGCAAAGGGAACCACATAGTCCGGAGTATATTTCCCTTCCAGACGCCCGGAAAGGATGACCGGATTGTGGCAGTAATAACAGAAGGTCGCGGCCGTGCTTTCCTCTGTCACGATCTGGGCGCCGCAGCTCGGGCAGTTGTAGACCACTGCTCCGCTTTCGTCCTTCTTTTCCTCCTGCTGCGCCTTTTCAGCCGCTTCCTTCTCCTTCTGCTTCTTTGTCTCTTCGTCCATCTGCGCCTGTGTGAACCTCGACCGGCAGAATACGCACTGGTAATCTCCTTTGTTCGGGTCGAAGGTCATATCGCCGCCGCAGTTCGGGCATGTATAAACGATCAATCCTGCCATAGTATTCTCCTGCAGTCCGGCCCAGTTTCCGGCCTCACTGCCCTTACAGAAGATGCAGGCGCGCCCGAAGGCGCACCTGCACGTTATGAGATGTCAAGTTACTGTCTCGGCTTTCCGCACTCCGCGCAGAACTTTCCGGTGTTTACCGCGCCGCAGGAGCAGGTCCACTCATTGCTGACTGGCTGGGGCTTTCCGCACTCAGAGCAGAACTTTCCGGTGTTCACGGTGCCGCAGGAGCAGGTCCAGCCTGCCGCCGGAGCCGGTGCCGGCTGCGGCTTGCCGCATTCGGAGCAGAACTTTCCGGTGTTCACTGCGCCGCAGGAGCAGGTCCAGCCTGCCGCCGCGCTGGCGGGCTTCATCTGCGGTGCAGCCTGCTGCTGTCCCTGCTGCATCTGCATCTGCTGCATATTGGTCTGGCTTGCCATACCCATGTAGCTGAGGCCGCCTGCCATGCCCATGCCGACGCCCATCATGCCGACGCCTGCGCCGTTCGGGTTGCTGCCTGCATCCTTGATGCCCGTTGCGATGCTGCCCTGCACGTAGCCTTCGCGGATCGAAGCGTCGCTGAGCATCGCGCCCTGGTTCCGCATGTTGATGAGCTTCTGGGACTCCTCGCTGTAGGAGATGCTGGCAATACCGACGTTCTGGACTTCAAATCCACGCTGCTGCGTCCATTCCGCATCCAGGCAGGTACGCATGTGGTCGGAAAGGACCTTGCCCTTGGAAGTGACGAAGGAAATGCGCTCTCCCTCCGCGGACATGTTGTTGATGGCCGCCTGGAAGGCCTCCAGGAACTCGGACAGATACTGATCCGCGATATCGTCAAACTCCACCTTGGACGCATTCTTCGGAATGACCTCGGAATAGAACAGAAGCGGGTTCACGATACGGATGGAGTAATTTCCGTGAGCACGGAGGAACAGCTCCGCATTGTAGAAGGTGTCAAAATAGTTGACCGGGTTCGGGGTCCCGAACTTGTTGCCTTTGATCTCCTGGGTGTTGATGAAGAAGACCTTCTGTGCGCTGGAGGGGACTCCGCCGTACTTGATACGGTTGAAGGTCTCTTTCAGCGTATCGCCGAACTGTCCGTTGAAGAGAGACGGCGCAGAAGAATTCTGTACGGTGTAGTAGCCTTCCTCTGCCGTATAGTCGACGACCTTACCGCCGTCCACCACCATCATGAACTGATTCGGATACACGTGGATGACCGAACCGTTGCTGACGATGTTGGAAGTGCCCTTGGTATTGGAGCCCTTGCCCTTCCGAACTGGAACGCCGCTCGTAAAGACTGTGCTCCCGCCCATGTCATTGGCCTCGAACACCTCGAGCCACTGATCCGCAAGACCGGTGCCGATCGCTGATGCTGCTGCTTTGATAAGTCCCATATTCTATCCTCCTCATACAGCAAAATAGTTCTTTATTCAGATAAAACTGTCTGCCGGGGCCTGTCCCGGCTCCTGTTCCATTGTATCAAAACTTTTCTTTCAGAAAAAGACCTATCCGGCCTTCCAGAAGCTATTTCACAGTTTCCTCACAGATCGTTCTCCGGTCTTCCGTCCCGGAGAGATCAGGACCGCCGCGGTCGTCAGGAATACCGCGCAGAGCAGAAGCTGGAAGAAACATCCCGCCAGGAACATCGGGGAACGAAGCACGCTCCCTCTTCCCCGGGCAAACAATTCCGGAAACTGCATGCTTCCTCCCGTGATCCCGGAAATCGCCGCGGAGAACACCGTGACCGGAGAGGACATCAGAAGCCAGCGGAAGGCTTCCGGCGCAGAGGCGATCCCCTGCATCAGATAATACAGTGCGAACGGTCCCAGAAACAGCGCGATCTCCGCGCCGTAGGCCACCGCGGCAGCCGTCGCCGTCCTGCGGCAGAGTGCCGAGAAAAAGATCCCCATGCTGCCGCTCACCAGGGCGGTCAGAAGGATGCAGACTGCGGGCACCGGCAGATCCCGGATCCGGACGCCTCCGTACAGCAGGACGGTCATAAATACCGGGAGACTGCTGAGCAGCATGACCAGGATCACCGACATTGCGCTCATCAGCTTTCCGAGGACGATATCGGCCGTGGTCATCCTGGTCGTAAGGATCAGGTCCAGAGTCCGCCGCTCCCGCTCTCCGCTGATGCTTCCCGCGGTCAGCGCAGGCATGACCGCCGCGACAAAGGCGAACAGGATCCATCCCAGGGAACGGAAGACCTGCAGGAAGGATCCGTAGCTGATCTGCCCTGTCTTGTCCATCTGCCGGAAGGTCACGATGACTGCAAACATGGCGACCGCCGCGAGAAAACCATTGAATACCGCGAAGAACACAGGCAGCTTTCCTTTTCTGGCGGAAGCCCTGCGTTCCCGCTCATAGATCGGATTCATCATCATTGCTCAGGATCACCCTCTCTTCCGAAGTGCCTGTCATCTGCAGGAAAAACGATTCCAGACTGCCCGGCTCCCGCATGAAGCCGCTGACGGGAATATCCGAATCGATCAGGAGCCGCAGAAGCTCCGCCTCTTCTTCCGGCGTCCCTTCAAAATCCAGACTGAAGGTCCTGCCGGAACGGGTGACGGAACGTACCGCGCCATAGTGCCGGAAAATGCCCATGGCCGTCTGTTCCCCTGCGAGCACCGTGATTCGGAGCGGATTTGAATTCTCGATCCGTCCAAGGATCTCCGAGACCTCTCCCGTGATCTTGACCTTTCCCTGTTCCAGGATCCCGATATCCGTGCAGATCTCCGAGAGCTCCGACAGGACGTGAGAACTGATCAGGATGGTTTTTCCCCGGTCACAGAGTTCCCCCAGCATTTCCCGTACGGAAAACCGGCTGGCCGGATCCAGTCCGCTGGTGGGTTCATCCAGGATCAGAAGATCCGGATCATGGATCAGTGCCCGCGCAATGCTGAGCTGCTGCTGCATTCCCCGCGACAGACCGTCCACAGGGAAGTCCGCCCGATCCGAGAGTCCGGCCCCATCCGTCAGCATCTCGCAACGGACTCTGGCCTCCCGGCCGCGCATTCCGAAGGCGCGGGCAAAAAAATCCATATATTCGGAGACAGTCAGCCCGTCATAGCTGCCGAAATAATCCGGCACATAGCCGATCTTCAGCCGTGCCTCCGCAGAATTCCGGAGCAGGTCCACATCATCGATCTTCACCGTTCCGGCATCCGGCGCAAGGAGTCCCGCTGCAATTCGGAACAAGGTCGTTTTTCCGGCACCGTTATCCCCCATCAGCCCAAACAGCGCGCCGGTGGGGACGCTCAGATCCAGGTCTGAAAGTACGGTGAAGTTTCCGTAGGTCTTCTTAAGACCTTTGATCTCAAGCATCAGTTTTCCTCCCCGATCACCGTGACGACAGGCAGCGCCGCGTCAAGCTGTCCGCCGATGCCCGCAGCCGTCTCTGCATACCGTACCGTGATCATGTTGTCAGGAGACAGATAGTGCAGGAGTTCGGACGAATCAAAAACTCTTTTGCCTTCCGGAGCGTCGTCAAAATTACCCGTCCCGTAATTGTAGAACGAGATGGTTCCTGAGAAGCTTCGGATCGCCGCATCGGAATCCCCGTTCTCAAAGACCGGGTCCGCCTCCTCAAAGATCAGCGTACGGACCGAGATATCCGGATCCGCGAGATAACCCAGGACGACCGGCTCGCCGGGGTAAAAGGAATTCGTCTCCGCAATATAGTCTCCGCTCAGGACTTCGGGTGTCCTGGAAAGCACTGACCGGAATACCAGTCCGTCCTTCCGGCTGTCCACCGGGACAGTCGCGGTGATCAGCATGCTCCCGTAACCTTGAAGCGCTTCATCTGTCAGCAGGCTGTCCCCGGTCTGTTCCGCCGCGAATCCGATGACCCTCGCATCCGCAGAATAGTCCGAGAGCTCATCCTTCAGGTAGAAGGAAAGGAAATTTGCCCGCTCCAGCGCTTCCAGACGGGATTCCTGATCCGCGGCGACATCATAGACGCCGGTCAGGAAGGCCGCCACGGTATAGCTGTCGTTCAGCGGGATCCGGTAAAGGGGCCTGCCTATCAGATCCACCGTCTCTCCTGCGTCGATCGTTCCCAGCGGGATCATCTTTCCGAACATCAGGACAAAGGCGTTTTCCACCGGGAAGGGATTGCGGTTCGTGATGCTGCCGCTGTATTCATCTCCGAAGAGGAACACGGAACCGCTGAAGCCCTGAGACTTCTCCCGCGCCGCTGTCCTGGTCAGACGGAACAGTCTGGGCGTAAACGGTCCGGCGTCCCGGACCAGGATCCGGCTCCCGTCGTAAAGCTCTTCGATTATCACCGCGCTTGCGGATTCTCTTCCCGCGGTGTCCCCGCCTTCCGAAGCATCCGTCCCGGTCAGCGGAAAGACCTGAAATCCCCTGGCGATCTTTACGTTGTAGGCGGAGTTCCCGGGATTCCGGAGACTTAAAAACGCAGTGTCGGAAACCGCGTTTTCATTGACGTCCCGCACAATCGCATAGGTATAGAAGGTATCCCGGAATCTCGTCCGGGACCCCAGTATGTAGAAAAGGATCGCGGCCGCGACAGAGAGGACAGATGCCGCGCGGAAATACCAGGCGGTGCGGGAACAGCGTTTCAGGATCAGATACAGTCCCGGTCCGAGAAGAAGGATATACACGGAAAGAAGGATTCCGAACAGCCGGAGATCCGGCTTTTTTCCGGGAAGTCCGCTGTTTATCAGTGACTGGGCGGACCAGTATTCATTATAGCCGGTCCCGTACGCTTCGGATGTCAGACGGTCCAGCCGCGTACTTCCGAGGACCCGGGTCAGGATCAGATCTGTAAAGGAATTCTGGGTCTGCGCGTAATCCGCGATCTCAGAAAGGTCAAAGGAGGTGGCAGCCAGGACACCGTTCCCTTTGTTTGTGGCATAGACCAGCGGCTCTCCTTCCGCAGCAAGAACAGTCGTGCCGCCGTGAAGGGAAAGTTCCACCAGATTCAGGATGACACTGCTGCCCCCCGGCACATCCATGCTCTGCAGTTCCTCCAGATCCAGCTCGGTCTGAACCGGGTCGTCATACATATCGTCCAGGAACTCCGGTGCATAGAAGCCGATGGTGTCATCGACCCTGAGACCGGTTCCGAAGATCAGCGTCCCGCCTTCCCGCATCCACTGCATCAGGGCACGGGTCTGTTCCACGCTGAGCCGGGACATCCGGAACCCGCTGACCGCGATCACGTCCAGCGGATCCAGGCGGGTGCGGTCTTCCGGAAAAGTGTCCGCATCCAGCGTGAACGCCCGGGTACGCATCTGTCCGTAATTTACGGACACGCCGTTGAAATAATTCAGTGTTTCCGGATGGTCCGAGAGGATACCGATAAACAGCTCCGGTGTGACCGTGTTGATGTTCAGGCGGAGCCGCTGTTCCAGGACGGCAGCTCCGTCCCGGTCGTTCAGGCAGATCACGATCTGTTCTGTCCTGCTTCCCAGCGGGACGGACATGGAGAGTTCTTCGACAGTTCCGCCCTGAACAAGCACGGGATAGTGGTAGGAATAACGGCTTCCGTCGGACTGCCGTGTCCGGATCTCCACGGTTCCGTCCAGGTCCTCCGCCGCGCTGTTCTCAAGCTTCAGAGTCATCGGAAGATAACGCCCGGCTTTCGCGCAGTTTTCATATCCGTATCCTGCGTCCAGGGTGACGCTCCCGGCAAAAGGCGAGATCTTTCTCCTCTCCGGGGGCGCCTGCTCCGGCACCTCCGGCGCCTGCGCGGGAGAAGCCGCAAAAGCGGAAAGCAATGAGCCCCCGTCCGTTCCGGGCAGCAGCGCCGCCAGGAGCAGGACCGGGGTCAGAAGAAATACCGGGATCAGTTTCCGAATTCTATTCCACATCTGCAAATTTTTCCCTGTCAAGATCGGGCTGCACGGGAAGCGTGACAATGAATGCCGTCCCGGAAAGATCGCTGGTGACCGAGATCGTTCCGCCGTGCATCTCCGTGATGTTTCTCGCAATTGCCAGGCCGAGCCCGGTCCCTCCGGTAGAGGAAGAACGGGACTTTTCGGTCCGGTAGAACTTTTCAAAGATCAGCGGAAGCTCGTCCGCCGGGATCACGCGTCCGTAATTGATGACCCGGACCGTGACCGTCTCCTCCTCCGCATGGATGCGCACGCGGATCCGCTTTCCCTCCGCCCCGTACTTGATCGCATTGTTGATCAGGTTGTCGAAGAGGCGTGCAAGGAGATTCGGATCTGCCGTGATCTGAAGCGACGGTACGTTGCTTTCCAGATCATATTCCAGGCCTGCAGACTCGAAATTCGGGTAAAACTCCATGAGCAGCTGACTCAGAAGTTTCACGATATCGATGCTTGCAAGCCGCATGGCGGCTTTCCCGTAGCTCAGCTTCGTGAAACCGAAGAGGTCATTGATCAGCTGCTGCAGCTTTTTGGACTTCGTATAGGCGATCTCCGTGTAACGGCTCCGGGTCTCCTCCGGAAGATCGCTGCGGGAAGACAGAATCTCCAGATAACCGATGATGGAGGTCAGCGGCGTCCGGAGATCATGGGCGACATTCGTGATAAGTTCGTTTTTCGTGCGCTCCGCCTCACGCTCGGAATCCATGAGTTTTTTGATGTCTGCCGTCATGGAATTCAGATTGGACGCCATCTCGGAGAATTCGTCATCTCCTTCCACTTCCACATAGGCGTCCAGATTGCCGGAGGCAATGGACTGCATCGTCTCAGAGATCCTGCTGATATACACAAAAGATCTTCTCTGCAGGAGCCAGAAAACCAGGGAGAACAGGCTGATTCCGAACAGCACAAAAAGAAGGACAGCAATCACCCGGAAATCCGCAATCTCGGAAAAGAACGAATTTTCGGGCTCTGTCTCCTTCACGTAATCCGCTGCCGTCAGAAGATTTCTGACCAGGAAGAATTCCGCGATGCAGGTGATGACGAAGCTGTAGATGATCGACGTCAGCACCTTGCCGCGGAAACTCTCCCCGGCGTTCTGTCCTTTATTTTTCAATCTTATATCCTACTCCCCAGACCGTCGTGATGATCTTGTCCGTGCGGGAATCCTCCTTCATCTTTCCGCGGAGACGCCGGATATGCACCATGACAGTATTGTTCGCTTCGTAGACTTTTTCGTTCCAGACCTTCTCGAATATCTCATCCGTGGAAAACACCTTGCCCGGATTGCTGGCAAGCAGAAACAGGATATCAAACTCGATCGGCGTAAGGCGGATCTCCTCTCCGTCCACCATGACCCGGTGATTGTCGCGGTTGATGACCAGTCCGCGCACGGAGATCTCATTCTTCTGCTTTTCCTCGGCTCCGCCGTTCGGGTTCAGCTGCATGTAGCGGCGCAGCTGGCTCTTGACGCGCGCCGTGAGCTCCAGCGGGTTGAAGGGCTTCGTAACGTAGTCGTCCGCGCCGGTACCGAGTCCCCGGATCTTGTCGAGATCCGTGCTCTTCGCGCTGAGCATAATGATCGGAATGTTCCTGCTCTTCCGGATCTGCTCACACATCTCAAGCCCGTTCATACCGGGCATCATGATGTCCAGGAGGACCAGGTGGACCTCCTCCCGCTCCAGGATATCCAGACCTTCCTGGGCGTTCTTTGCCTTCAGTACGCGGTAACCGTCGCTGACCAGATAGATCTCCACCAGCTCCGCGATCTCTTTCTCATCATCCACTACAAGGATCGTTGTCTGTGCCATATTGCTCCTTTCCGGATCAGACCTTGAATCGGTATCCGACGCCCCAGATCGTTTCGATATACTGAGGCTTTGCGGAATTCAGCTCCACCTTTTCCCGGATCTTCTTGATGTGGACCGTCACAGTCGCAATGTCTCCGACGCTCTCCATCCCCCAGATCTCCCGGAACAGCTCATCCCTGGAATAAACATGATTCGGGTTCGCAGCGAGGAAAGCCAGCAGGTCGAACTCCCTGGCAGTAAGGTTTTTCTCTTCTCCGTTCACCCAGACCTTCCGCGCGGTCCTGTCGATCTTCAGGCCCCGGATCTCGATGATCTCATTTTTTCCGGAACCGATCAGTCTCTCATAACGGTTCAGGTGCGCCCGGACACGGGCTACCATCTCCCCCGGAGAGAAGGGCTTGGTCATATAGTCGTCGGCCCCGAGCCCCAGGCCCCGGATCTTGTCGATGTCCTCATGCTTCGCGCTGACAATGATGATCGGCGTATTCTGCTTTTCCCGGACCTTGCGGCAGATGTCGAATCCGTCCGAGCCCGGAAGCATGAGATCCAGGAGGATCATGTCATAGCCTCCCCCCAGTGCCTCCTCCAGTCCTTTCGTCCCGTCTTCACAGATCGTCACTTCAAAGCCGTTCAGCTCCAGATAATCCCGCTCCAGCTCTGCAATGCTCTTGTCATCTTCAATAATCAGGATCCTGCTCATCTCATATTTCCTTTTCCAAATATTTGCGGAGAGAGAAGATAATGGTCGTTCCCTTCCCTGCCTCACTGCGTGCCCAGACTCTTCCTCCGTGGTCCTCGATGATCTTCTTTACAATGGAAAGACCGATGCCGCTGCCGCCTTTCCGGGAAGTGCGGGAAGCGTCCGCCCGGTAAAAGCGGTTGAAGATGTTCGGCAGGTCTTCCTTCGAAATTCCCTGTCCGTTGTCGCGGATCTCCACCCGGACAAAATCCCCGTCGTCCAGGAGCGTCAGGGAGATCTCCCCGTTTTCCTTGTCGTTGTACTTGACGGAATTGCTGATGATGTTGTTGACGACCCGCTTCATCTGCTCCACGTCGGCAATGACCAGGACATCGTCCGGCACATTGCCGGTGTATGTGAAACGGATCCCTGTGGTCTCCATCTCCATGCCGACCTCGTCCGCGCAGTCCCGGAAGAACTCCGCGATATGGATCTTCGCGAAGTTGTAGGGGACCCGGTTCGCGTCGATCTTCGTGTAGAAGGTCAGCTCGTCGATCAGGCGGTCCATATCGTTGGCCTTGTTGTAGATGGTCCGGATGTAGCGGTCCAGCTGCTCCGGGCTCCGCGCCACTCCGTCCAGGATCCCTTCGACATAGCCCTTGATCGATGTGATCGGCGTCTTCAGGTCGTGGGTGATGTTGCTGATCAGTTCCTTATTGTCGCGGTCAGACTGCAGTTTCTCCTCCTGATTCTCCTTCAGGCGGATCCGCATCTCCTCGAAGTCCTCCATCAGCCGGCGCACCTCGCTGCTGTCCACATCCTCCGCGTCAAGCACCTGGTCCAGGTTCCCTTCCTTGATCTCCTTCACTGCCTGCTGGAGCTTTTCCAGCGGACGGATGATCCCGCTGTAGACCCAGAATGCCATCGAAAAAGAGATGATAACGAGGACAGCGATTCCCGATATGAGCACCTGCGTGGTCAAGTAGGAATCGCTGTTCTTCCAGATCCCCAGGATAAATAGCGCCATGGGAATGATGATGATCATCAGGACCGAACCGAACAGTCGAATTCTGGTCTGTTTCACAGACAGCCCCTCCGAATATAGAGATACAGTTACAGCCCCCGTAGAATGCTGTACTTATTTCAGATACTTTTTCAGTTTCTCCGCGCGGTCCGTTTTCTCCCAGGGAAGATCCAGGTCGTCCCTGCCGAAATGGCCGTAGGCCGCCGTCTGGTGATAGATCGGACGGCGCAGGTCCAGCATGCGGATGATGCCGGCCGGCCGGAGATCGAACTCCTTCCGGACCAGGCTGCAGAGTTCCTCATCGCTCAGTTTTCCTGTCCCGAAGGAGTTCACGGAAACCGAGGTCGGTGTCGCCACACCGATCGCGTAGGACAGCTGGATCTCCACGGTGTCCGCGAGTCCCGCTGCTACCAGGTTCTTTGCCACATAGCGCGCAGCGTAAGATGCGGAACGGTCCACCTTTGTCGGATCCTTGCCGGAGAAAGCGCCGCCGCCGTGCCGCGCGTAGCCGCCGTAGGTATCGACGATGATCTTCCGCCCGGTCAGGCCGGAATCGCCGTTCGGGCCGCCGATCACGAACCGGCCGGTGGGATTGATGAAGAATTTCGTGTGGCCGTCGATCATTTCCTTCGGAAGGACCGCGTCGAACACATACTTCCGGATGTCCTCGTGAAGCTTTTCCTGGGTGACCTCCGGATCATGCTGCGTCGAGAGCACGACCGCGTCCAGACGCGCCGGCTTTCCTTCTTCGTCGTATTCCACCGTGACCTGGCTCTTGCCGTCAGGGCGCAGATAACTCAGGATCCCTTCCTTGCGGACTTCCGTCAGCCTTCTGCAGAGCCGGTGCGCCAGCGAGATCGGATAAGGCATCAGTTCCTTCGTCTCCCGGCACGCGAACCCGAACATCAGGCCCTGGTCCCCGGCGCCCATGTCCAGCGCCTTGTCTCCTCCGTCGTCGTGCTCTCTGGCTTCCAGTGCCAGATCCACGCCCATAGCGATGTCCGGGGACTGCTGGTGCAGCGCCGTGAGAACTGCGCAGGTATCACAGTCGAAGCCGTACTTCGCGCGGGTGTAGCCGATCTCCCGGACCGTTTCCCGGGCGATGGTCTGATAATCCACCTGCGCAGTGGAAGTGATCTCGCCCATCAGGACGATCAGTCCGGTGGTGGTGCTGGTCTCACAGGCGACACGGCTCATGGGGTCCTGCGCAAGCAGAGCGTCCAGGATCGCATCCGAGATCTGGTCGCAGATCTTGTCCGGATGTCCTTCCGTGACAGACTCAGACGTAAACAGTCTTCTTTCCATAGTTCTTTTGTCCTTCTCTCTTTCAGTCTGCAGTATTGCGCATGAATTCCCGGATCTCTTCGTCACTGTTGACCAGGGCGATCTGTGCGCCGAGATTCCGGAGCTTCTGTTCAAAATGTTCATATCCGCGCTGGATATATTCGATGTCCGAAAGGACCGTATAACCTTCCGCCGCCAGTCCGGCCATGACAAGCGCCGCGCCCGCACGGAGGTCACATGCCTTGATCTGCGCGCCCTTCAGTTTTTCCACGCCGGTAATGGTCGCAGTGCTCCCCTCGACCTTCGAGATACCGCCCATGCGGGCCAGTTCGTCGAGATAGCGGAACCGGTTCTCGAAAATGCTCTCGACCACGACACTGGTCCCCTTCGCCAGGGACATGGCGGTCGATGCCTGCGGCTGCATGTCTGTCGGGAATCCCGGATACGGAAGCGTCTTCACATTGGTGGGGCGCAGACGCTGGGCCCCGACCACGCGGATCGCGTCGTCGAATTCCCAGATGATGCATCCCATCTCCAGAAGCTTGGCGCTGATGGCCTCCATGTGCTTCGGGATCAGATTCCTGACCATGATGTCGCCCCGGGTGATGGCCGAGGCAAACATAAACGTCCCGGCCTCGATCTGATCCGGGATGATGGAATATTCCGTTCCGTGAAGTTTCGGGACTCCGGTGATCCGGATCACATCCGTGCCGGCGCCCCGGATGCTTGCGCCCATGCTGTTCAGGAAGTTCGCCACATCGACGATGTGGGGCTCCTTCGCGGCATTCTCAAGGATGGTCCGGCCTTCCGCAAGGGCTGCCGCCATCATGATATTGATCGTCGCGCCGACAGACACGATATCCAGATAGATATGGCTGCCGGTCAGCCGCTCTGCGCTGGCGGAAAGCTTGTCTCCATCCACGACGCATTCCGCGCCCAGGGCGCGGAAACCCTTCAGATGCTGGTCGATGGGGCGGGCGCCGATGGCGCAGCCGCCCGGAAGCGGAACGTTGGCGCGCTTGTATTTTCCGAGAAGCGCACCGATCAGATAATAGGACGCACGGATCCGCCGCATGTTCTCGCTGTGCACATCTACGCCGCTGACGGTGCTTGCATTGATCCTGACCGTGTTCCGGTCGATCCGGTCGATGGTCGCGCCGAGTTCCCGGATCGCGTCCAGCATGACATTAATGTCCCGGACATCCGGAAGATTCTCGATCAGCACATTTTCATCCGTCATGACTGCCGCAGCAAGAATACCGAGCGCAGCGTTCTTCGCGCCGCTCACGTTCACTTCCCCGTTCAGGGGTCTGCCGCCCTTCATGATATATTGAGCCATAATACTCCTTTTCAGGGCACCCACACGCTGGCTGCCCATCTGCCCGCATACCGATCTGCGGGCATGATTATGTTAAATTATAACACAGGCATAATTATTCGTAAACCACGGCAATTGCCGGTCACGAGCCTGACAGAATGCAGCAGAAATCGTTTCTCTCCTCGGAGAACAGACTTTCCGCATCGGCTCTCGAAACTCTGGTGTAGCTTCCGTCCGAGATCCGGTACACGGAAACCGCCGCCTGATCATAAGCATAGATCACCACCGGGTCCCCTTCCGCAGCCCACGCCAGCACCGGCATTCCACGGCTTACGAAATAGAGCACGCACCGGAGATCGGCGCCATAGAGATCCGCCGCCGTCCCCTCCGAACGGGCGGCAGCAAGAACGCCCGCCGCCGTGTCCGGATTCCGGAGCGTCCGGATGGCAGAGGTCGCGGCTCTGCAGTAGAACATCCGGCCGTTATGGCGCACATAGCCCATCTCCCGGTATGCGGCGTTGACAGCATCACCCGCGGAGGAATAGATGCCGGGCATCTTTCCCCGTCCGTATACGATGTACTTCTGGCGGATACCGCCCTGGTCAGGCAGCGACAGATGCGCCGCATCCGAGGAGTTCACCGCCGCCGAGGAGATCACCCGCACGTTCTTCCCGGAAAAACCGTGGGGGAAGGGGATCACATAGGTCTTCTCCCGCAGCTCCGTGTTCTCGGAAGCCACCTGCGGCACGCCTTCCGCGGGGACGTTGCAGACAATAGTGTCGGTGCCTGCCTTCCGGAAACTGTGCTCCCCGGTCTTCCTGACCCGGGAAAGATGGATCCGGCTGTCCAGCACCTCCACGTCGGATATGCAGTAACCGGGCTCCTCATAGTGTTCCTGGGAGACCAGTGCATCGTCCACGATCTCCACCGCGGTGAAGGGAAGCTCCCTGACCGTCCCGTTGATTTCCCAGGTATTCTCCGATTCGGCGATCCCGACGGCAAGGTCGCGGTCGATGTAGCCGACAGGCTTCAGGATCTGCCCTGCGCCGGAATTCAGCTCTTTTTTGGAACCGGTGTCCAGGTTCATCATGTGGACCACCGGGGATCCGAAACTGTCCGGCGTATCCTGCCATGCAATGTCCTTCTGAAGGGCATTTACGGCATAGGACCCATCCCGCAGACCGCTGCTGACCACGAGGTACTCGTTGCTCTCCGGGTCCAGGCCGTAGAAAGCGGAACCCAGCTTGAAATAGACCATTCCGTTCCCGCCGCGCACGGCAAGGGTATCCATGTCCGAGATCAGGTTCTCCGGACTCATGCTGCAGGGAATGAACGTGAGCTCCGTGACCGTGTTCGCCGTGCTGTCATAGCGCATCAGGCAGAGACCGGTCTCCCCCTCATGCTCTCCGCGGTTCATATATCCGCCCGCAAGGAACAGAAGGCCGCCGTCGTCCGTGCACTCCAGGATCCGCAGGCGGTATTTCTCATAATCGCACCGGAGATCCGGCTCCGTCCCGCTCCGGAAGGAAAACACGCGCACACAGCGGTTCCGGTTTCCGTCCGCAAGCCAGAGATCCCCGGTGGTCACAAAAGCAGTGAACCGGCCTTCCGGTGACGTCACAGACTGCAGAGCGTCGTCTCCGCTGATACCCAGAACGATCTTTCCTCCGGAAAAGCAGCCCGTCCCGCCGAGGAAGATCTCCCGCATTCTGCGGGTATAATCCATCATGTAAAGGCGCTCCGGCCCGCGGCGCATCACAAAGTCCTCGCAGATCCGGAAGCGGACGGTGCGGTTCTCCGCATCCTTCCCCTCCGCGATGAAGCTGCGCCGCAGCACGCCCATGCTGCCGTTGTATTCCAGCAGGCGGAGATCCGCCTCCCCCACAGGGGTCAGATCCAGCTTCCCGTAGGTCAGCTGGCTGTAGTTCGATTTCAGGTTGACAGTCCCGAGGGTCGTGTTGTCTCCGGTCTCATTCGTCTCGAGAAACGCGGTGTTCTCCCTGGCCGTCTCATAGTCAAAATTCCGGATGGAAAACTCCTCCGCCAGAGCGAGCATTTCCGCCGCGCGCCCGGTCTCGTCCATCGTGATCCGGGCGTAATAGTAGACATCTCCCATCTCTGCCGTGGTCAGGATGATCTCCAGCTGGTATTCACTTCCGGCGCGGACGATGTTTTCGACCGGCAGCACTGCCGACAGGCCTCGCTCCGTCTTCGATGTCTCCTGCACATCCTTCCGCTCGATCAGGTCCTTCCCGTCCGAGGAACGGACTTCATACCGCACTCCGCGGATCTGCAGAGATCCGTCCTCAATGTCCAGCGTAAGGTTCCGGTCCTCCGGCAGGATGATCAGGGTATCCGCTGCAGGATCCTCCGCGGAAGCAGCGCGGAGTCCGCGCATGACGTCGATCCGCTTTCCGCAGCTTTCCGCCCAGATGACCGGGAGCCGGGGTGTTTCCAGCGCGGTGCGGACCGCCTGTCCGGATGCGTCCCCGGTCTTCTGGGAACGGTAAAAGAAGCCCGCCAGCGCAGCCGCGAACAGAAGGATCAGGATCGGGATCCGGTATTTCAGCTGTCTCAAGAGCCTCTCTCCTTTCTAAATTTATCCGACATATTCTTTTTCAGCGTTATGTTCTTGACCCGTGTTGATTTCATCACTTCACGATGGTATACTGACAAACGTCAATCAACAAAGGAGGGCCATTATGGCTGCTGAAAATATGGACCGCCGTGTCCGCAAGACCCGTACCATGCTTCGTCTCTGTCTCGCGCGTCTCCTGAAGGAAAAAAAGATTCAGGAGATCAGCGTCAAGGAGATCTCAGAGATGGCCGACATCAACCGCGGCACATTCTATCTGCATTACCGTGACGTCTATGACCTTCTGGCCAGCATCGAGGACGATATGTTCCGCCAGTTCAACGGGATCCTGGAGCGGAACACCCCGTCCGGCGAGATCACCGAACGCCCGAGCCGGCTGATCCTGGAACTGTTCTCCTTCATCCGCGAGAACGCGGATCTCGCCCAGATCCTCATGGGTCCGAACGGAGACATCCAGTTCCTGAACCAGCTCAGGGAAGTCTTCAAGGACCGGATCATGGTCCCCTGGGCGAAGACCCTGCATATCGGGAACGAAAAGGACTACCAGTACTGGTACGCTTTCATCACCGACGGCTGCCTGGGCCTCATCAAGGCCTGGCTTGAAAACGGGACCGATCTCTCCCCGGAGGAGGTAGCGGACCTGGCAGAAAAATTCATCACCAGCGGCACGGCGGGTCTGGTCCCGGAAGAAGTCCGCGCGAAGAGGGAAGCGCACTGAAGCGCACCGAAAAGCACTGAACCGGATCCCAGGGACAGGGACAGCGGGTGCAGAAAAAGTAAAAGAGAGCATCGGTCAGGGACCGATGCTCTTTTCTTTCAGCTTACACGACAGGAATCCGTGTCGTCAGTTCGCATCCGGCTTTTCAACCTGAACGATTGCCGCCTTCTGCATGGGAATGCGGCAGTTCTTATTGTTTCCGAACTCTACGATCACAGTGTCGTCCGTCATATCGATGATCACACCATAAAAACCGGCCGTCGTGAGAACGGAATCTCCGACAGCTACGCTGTTCATCAGTGCTTCCTGCTGCTCCTTCTGCTTCTTCTGCGGTCTGTACGCCATGAAATAGATGATCGCGCCGAAGAAAATAAGGTACATGACCCAGAATCCCAGGCCGCCGCCGCCAACGAGCAGAAATGTATTTATCATTTGAACCCCTCCATGCCTTCAAGTTTTTGATGCTTGTACTCCGCATAGCGGCCTTCTTCAATTGCCGCGCGGATTTCAGACATCATTGTATTATAAAACCAGAGATTGTGCAATACGCAAAGGCGCATGCCGAGCATCTCCCCCGCCTTCAGCAGATGGCGGATATATGCCCTGGTGTAGGACCGGCAGGCCGGACAGCCGCAGCCTTCTTCAATGGGCCGGGCATCCATTTCATACTGTCTGTTGAACAGATTCAGCTTCCCGTGGCTGGTGTAGACATGGCCGTGGCGCCCGTTCCGGGACGGATAGACGCAGTCGAAGAAATCCACGCCGCGGTCCACTGCCTCAAGAATGTTGGCCGGTGTTCCGACGCCCATCAGGTAGACCGGCTTGTCCTGCGGCAGATGCGGGACGGTCACGTCCAGGATCCGGTACATGGTCTCCGCCGGCTCTCCCACTGCCAGGCCGCCGACGGCGTATCCGTCACAGTCCATCCCGCGGATCCTGTCCGCATGGGCGATCCGGATGTCCTCGTAGATTCCGCCCTGATTGATGCCGAAGAGGAGCTGGTCCGGGTTGACTGTGTCCGGAAGACTGTTGAGCCTTTTCATCTCCGCGATGCAGCGTTCAAGCCACCGGGTCGTGCGGTCGACGCTCTTCTCGATGTAACTCTTCTCCGCCACGCTGGAAGGGCACTCGTCAAAGGCCATGGCGATGGTGGAACCGAGATTCGACTGGATCCGCATGCTCTCCTCGGGGCCCATGAAGATCTTCTTCCCGTCGATATGGGAGTGGAAGGTCACGCCTTCTTCCCGGATCTTCCGGAGTCCCGCCAGGGAAAAGACCTGGAATCCGCCGGAGTCGGTCAGGACCGGACGGTCCCAGTTCATGAAGCGGCGGATGCCGCCGAGGGCGCGGATCATCTCATCTCCGGACATTTTCTCGTTGCCGGGCCGGACGTGGAGATGATAGGTGTTGGAGAGCTCCACCTGGGTCCCGATCTGGCGGAGATCATCGGTGGAAACGGCACCTTTGATGGCGGCGACGGTTCCGACGTTCATGAACACCGGGGTCTCGATGCTCCCGTGGACGGTCTCCATGTGCGCGCGTTTCGCGCGTCCGTCTGTCGCGAGTATGCGGTACTCATATTTTCCCATGTTTCTGAGGAACCTCCTTCCCGAAGCCGGGGTGCGGTCTGCAGTGAACTGTACTTCCGAAGACAGCCCGGATCTCCTCCTTCAAAACCCTTGATCTACCCTCACGATCCGCTCGGACGCATCTGCGCATTCCGCTCGGTCGAGTGGCCTGGCGGCATACTCTCGGTCGCGGAAAGCGCAGCGTCCGCGGATCGCTCGGTCGATCTGCGATGGTTTTGCCGGAGGAGTCACGGGCTGTCCGGCAATTTCAGAGACAGCAGATCCGCACTCCGGACCGGAGTGCGGATCTGAAAGAAAAACAGTTTATCTGGAAGCCTTCTGGCCCTTCTGGGACTTCTGCGGCTTCGCGGATTTCTCGGAAGCCTTCTCGGCGGCCTTCGCCTCGGCCTTCCGCGCGTCCGCGCGCTTCTCCATGACATACCAGAGGGAAGTCGCGATGGCGACGGAGGAGTAGGTACCGCAGACCGTGCCCACCATCAGCGGAAGCGTGAACTCACGGATGGAGGAGACGCCCATGACGAAGAGGATCAGGATCGCCACGAAGGTGGTCACGGAAGTCAGGATGGATCTGGAGAAGGTCTCCGTGACACTCTTGTTCGCGATCTCTTCTCTGGTCTTTCCCGCGACCAGACGCTGGTTCTCACGGATACGGTCGAACACGACGATGGTGTCGTTGATCGAGTAACCGACCAGGGTCAGCATGCAGGCGACGAAAGTCGAGCCCACGCTCCAGCGGAACACCGCGTAGAAGGTCAGCAGGACCAGAACGTCGTGCACCAGGCACAGGATGGCTGCGCTGGCGAAACGGAAGTCTGCGAAGCGGAAGGTGATGTAGATCAGCATCAGGAACAGGGCCACGACCACTGCGATGATCGCGTCGCGGCGCATCTCGCCGCTGATGGTTCCGGAGATATTTTCCGCGGTGATCTTCTCCTGGTTGATGCCGAAGCTGTCCACCAGGGACTGGTTCAGGGCCTGGCGCTCATCCACGGAAAGGCTGCGGGTCTTGATGATGACCTCGTTCGTGCCCTGGACCTTGGAGGTCTGGATGTCGTTGTCGCCGGTGACTGCCGCGACCAGCGGACGGACCTTCTCATCGATGGTCTCCAGAGACATATCCTCGTTGAACTCCACGTTGGTGGAGGTGCCGCCCTTAAAGTCAAGGCCGAGGTTCAGCGGGCTGCCGGTGCTGCCGGCAAAGACGCCCATGGCGATAAATCCTGCCGCGATGACCGCGATGGCAATGCCGAAGAACGCTTTTCTGCGGCCGATGAAATCGATGACCTTTCTCTCCTTGATCTGTCCGAAGAGCTTCTTCTGGTCAAGGCCCAGGTCACAGAAGGTGTACAGCCATGCTCTCGTGATCAGCAGTGCGCTGAACATGGAGACGATGACGCCGAGCCCCAGGGTGGTGGCGAAGCCCTTGATGGTGCCGGAGCCCATGATGAACAGGACTGCCGCCGCGATCAGGGTGGTGATGTTTCCGTCGACGATGGCGGAAAGGGCTTTCCGGAAGCCGGTCTTCACAGCGCTGCGAACGGTCTTTCCGAGGCCGATCTCCTCACGGATACGGGTGAAGATAATGACGTTCGCGTCGACTGCCATACCGATGGAAAGAATGATGCCGGCGATGCCGGGAAGGGTCATGGTGATATCGAACGCGGAGATCAGGCAGATGGTCAGGCAGACATACAGGGCCAGGGCCAGGGCTGCCGCAAGACCGGGGATCCAGAAGATGGCGATCATCAGAGCCGCAATGGCTGCGATCGCGACCGCGCCCGCCTGAAGGCTGGTGCTGATGGCGCGCTGTCCCAGCTGGGCTCCTACGACGTTGGAGCGCATCTCTTCCAGCTCCAGCTTCAGGGCACCGATACGGATGGTGGAGGCAAGAAGCTCTGCCTCCTGATAATCAGCCATGCCGTCGATGGTGCACTGTCCGCCGGTGATGGGCTCACGGACGGTGGGGTTGGAGTACATGATGCCGTCATAGACGATGGCGATGCGCTGCCCCACCAGGCGGGTCGTCGCTTCCGCAAACTTCTGCGTGCCCTCGTCAGAGAAGGACAGCTCTACAACAAACTCATTGACACCGGTGGTGCGGTCCTGCATCTGTCCGGCCTGGGCGCTCTTCACCTGGTCGCCGGTCAGAATGACGGTGCCGTCCGGCTCGATGAACTGCAGGGATCCGGGCTTGCCCAGCTCCTCCAGGATGGTGTTCGCATCGGAAACGCCGGGAATATCGATATTGATGCGGTTGGTGCCTTCCTGATAGACCTGCGCCTCATCGGAATAGCTTCCGACTCTCTGCTGCAGCTTGTAGATGGTATCCCGCATGTCCTGGTCACTCGGATTCGGATCCACCGTCTGATAGGTGATGCTGACGCCGCCCGCCAGGTCAAGACCAAGCTTCACCTTGTTCTGGCTGATGGTGAGATATGCCAGATAGACAAAGCCGACCAGGGCCGCAAGCAGGATCAGCAGACCGGCCGCGCCCTTTCCCTTGCTGTTTTTCATGATTCTTACTCTCCTTACCTCTATAGATCTGATTGAAATTCTTTTATTGCTTATCCCGTTCCGCCGCGGCGTCGGCCATTTCCGCCGCCTTGATCATGATGGCGCACTCGATGCGCTTCTTCTGCATCTCGCAGCCGATGTCGTAGGCGTCCGTCAGGCTCCCGTGGAACTTGAAGGAATTCGCCGCGCATCCGCCGCTGCAGTAGAACCGCGCAAAGCACTCCTTACACTTTGGTTTCGCGTAGACATTGCAAAGCTTGAACTCATCGCGGATCTCAGGCCGCGTGATGCCCTCGTCCACATTTCCCAGAAGGAAGCGTTCATCCCCGACGAACTGATGGCAGGGATAGAGATCTCCCCAGGGCGTGACCGCCAGGTACTCCGTCCCGGAGCCGCAGCCGGAAAGCCTTTTCGCGACGCAGGGGCCCTGACGGAGATCGATCTGGAAATGGAAGAAGACAAAGCCTTTTCCCTCTCTTCTGCGCTTCACGTATTCCGCCGCGAGGCGGTCATACTGCTCCATAATGACCGGAAGGTCTTCTTCCCGGATGGCGTAGGGCTCTTCCGGTCCGGCCACCACCGGCTCCATGCTCATCTTTTTGAACCCGAGATCCGCAAAATGAAGCACGTCCTCAGAGAACTCCAGGTTCTCATGGGTGAAGGTCCCGCGGATAAAGTAATCCTTGTCGCCGCGCAGTTCCGCGAATTTCAGAAATTTGGGGACGATGATGTCGTAGCTTCCCTTTCCGTTCCTGGTGGGGCGCATGCGGTCATTGACCTCTTTCCGCCCGTCCAGACTCAGGACCACATTGGACATCTCCCGGTTGCAGAATTCCGTGATCTCGTCGTTCAGCAGCACGCCGTTGGTGGTAAGGGTAAAGCGGAAACGTTTGCCCCGGGCCTTCTCGATGGAGCGGCCGTATTCGACCAGCTGCTTCACGACCTCCCAGTTCATGGTCGGCTCGCCTCCGAAGAAGTCCACCTCCAGATTCTGCCGCAGTCCGGAGTTTTCCACCAGGAAATCCAGTGCTTTCTTTCCGACCTCATAGCTCATCAGAGCCCTCCGGCCGTGATATTCGCCTTCTCCGGCAAAGCAGTAGCGGCATGCGAGATTGCAGTCATGGGCAATGTGGAGGCACAGCGCCTTGACGACCGTCTTCCGCGCCTTGAAATCCCGCACGAACTCCCGGTACGTGTCCTTCGTGAACAGCTCCTCCGCATCGACCAGCGCCTGCATGGCCTCCAGGACCTCTTCGATCTCCTTCTCCGGATACCGGTCCTTCAGACTGTCCCGGACCGCTGCCTTTGCTTCTTCCGGCAGAGGACACGGACATTCCAGTTCCCCGACCAGAGGCTCTGCCGCCGCCACGGCATCATAAAACACCGGATCCGCGACATGCACCGATCCGGAGTTTATATCCATGACGATTGCAATTCCATTATTAATGAACTGATGGATCAAACTGCGCTCCCCCGCCCTTTCAGAATGTATTCTTCACAGCGCAAGAGAAGAACCCCTACAATCTCTCCGACCGTAGGGGTCTTCTGTCTTAACTCATCTGTGATGCATGACGTCCATAGTCTGGATTATCTGTTTGCGTTCTCGCAGCTCTGATTTCCGACCGTGCAGGAAGTCTTGCACGCGGACTGGCAGGAAGTCTGGCACTCGCCGCAGCCGCCGTTCTTCATGCTCTCTTTTAAGGGCTTCTCATTTAATGTCATAACGTGTTTCATTCGTTCAGCCTCCTTTCGGTCGATACTTGTGGAATTATAGCATAAGGATTTTCAAAGGTAAAGCGGGAGTTTGATCCGAATTTTATCGATTCTCTGCCGCTCCATCCGCTCTACCGTGAAACGCACGCCTTCCGTTTCCAGAGTCTCGCCCTCTTCCGGCAGATGGTCCAGGTGTTCCATCACGTAACCGCCGAGAGATTCGTAGTTTTCGGACGAGAGCGTAAGCCCCAGCGCGTCGTTCAGATCCGTGAGCCGGATTGCGGCGCTGACCAGGTATTCGCCCTGTCCTGCGCGGACGATATCCTTCTCCTCGTCGGAATCGTATTCGTCCCGGATCTCCCCGACGATCTCCTCCAGAATGTCTTCCAGAGTGATCAGCCCTGCCGTGACGCCGTATTCATCCAGGACGATGGCGATGCTGGAGCATTTCCGGCTCATCTCCCGCATCAGTTCAGACGTCTTCTTCTGTTCATAGGTGAACAGCGGCTCCCGCATAAGATCCCGGATGTGGAACTCCTTGTCCGGATCCCGGAGGATCAGGTCCTTTACATTCAGTATGCCCACCACAGTGTCCGCGGTCTCGCGGCAGACGGGGATCCTGGTGTACTTGTCCCTGCGGAAGATGCCGAGGACCGTTTCCATGTCCGCGTCCTCCTCCACCCAGGTCATGTCGATCCGGGGGACCATGATGTCGCGGACCTCGGTCTCCCCGAGATCAAAGACGTTGTCGATCATCTCCCGCTCTCCGGTCTCGATGACGCCTTCTTCATGGCCGACCTGGACGATGGTTCTGAGGTCTTCCTCCGTCATGACATCCGTCGGCCGCTCCCCTCCGGCTCCCAGGATGCGGAGCGCCAGGGCCGCCAGATGATTGACCACCGCCACCAGCGGCGTGAAAAGGATCATCAGAAGTCGGATCACCGGAGCAAAGCGGAGCGCCATGGAATCCGCTTCCCTGGACGCCATGGTCTTGGGGGTCACCTCACCGAAGACCAGGACCGCAAGGGTCAGGATCCCGGTAGCAATGCCGACCGCTTTCTGGCCCACCACGTGGATCGTCAGGGTGGTGGCAAGGGACGAGGCATACAGATTCACAATGTTGTTCCCGACCAGGATCGAAGAAAGCATCTTCTCCGGATCCTCCAGGATCTTCAGGAGCACTGCCGCGTTCCTGTCCCCGTGCTCCGCCAGCGTCCGGATCCGGATCCGGTTTGCCGTGGTCAGGGCCGTCTCCGCGGAAGAAAAGAACGCTGAAAGCATCAGGAGCAGGATCAGGCACACAAACTCCCTGAGAGTCTGACTATCCAAGGTCTCCTCCTGTCTCTTCCGTCTTACGGAATGCCTGTTCCGCCGTGCGGAGAAGCTCCGATCCGGCGATGAGGAAGCCGCCGGTGCCGATCATGGCGTCTCCCAGATTAAAAACGATCTTTTCCAGCGGACCGGCCTTCACATTGATATAGTCGACCACAAACCCGCGGAAGCAGCGGTCAAAAACATTGCTGACCCCGCCGCCGATCACCGCCGCCAGACCAATCTTCTCCGCCAGTCTGCCCTTTTTCCATGACAGCAGATAATACCTGCCGGAAAGCAAGGCAATCACGAACAGCGGAAATCCCCGTACCAGTTCCGGCCGGCTGCTCAGAGTCCCCATGGGGAATCCGGAATTGTGTACCTTCTGAAGATTCACCTTCTCTCCGGTTCCGGGCACCGTGCGCGGGAACGCCGAATCCGGAAGGGCCTCGATACTGTTTTTCAGGACCAGGTCAAGCACGGTTCCCGCCGCGGAAAAAGCGGAACATACATAGGCAGATCTCATTCTGCACAGCCTCCTGCTGTGTTATAATGGACAAGGAATACGTACTGCCGGCATGAACACCCCGCATAAAACAACACAGACTCAAGCACGGCTGCCGGCCGGAAGCACTGAATTGACAACAGTATATCATACACAGGAGGGAAATGGTATGGACGAGCAGAAGACTCCCGACACAATGACCACCGAAGAAATGCTGGCTCAGCAGCTGGAACTCCAGAAAAAACAGTACCTTCTTTCAAGGATCACGGCGGTCTGTGCCATAGCGGTCCTGGTCATCACCATCGGCACCGCGATCCTGGTCGGCACAAAGGTCAACGATCTCTACTCGGCCTCGATGGTCACGCTGGGGAATCTGGAAAAGATCACGACCGAACTCACCGCCACGGACTTCCAGTCTCTGATGCGCGATGTCGAAAGGGCGGTCAAGACTTCCGAGCAGGCGATGGAGCAGGTCAATTCCATCGACATCGACAGCCTGAACGCATCGATCCGGAGTCTGCGCGACGCGGTGGAGCCGCTGGCGACGTTCTTCAACGTCCTCGGCCGCAGATGACCTCCCGGGTGGTTCTATACTGAAATATATAGGCGGTACCGCCTGTCTCTTTCTAAAATACAACAATGGCCCGCAGGCTGAACCTGCGGGCCTTTCTTATTGAAGATTACCAGCGGAACTGGAAGCCGCCGTTGCGGAAGAAGTCTTCCCAGCCGTCAAGGCCGCCGAAGCCGTTTCCGTTATTGTTTCCCTCTTCGGGCTTTGCCTCCTCAGTCTCCGGTTCGGTCTCCTTCTGCTGCTGGTCGCCGGAAGCTGCGTCCAGGGTCTCCCTGGCGCCCAGGCGGATCTCGATCTGAAGCTCATTGTACTCGCTGCCGTTCGGGCGCTGGACCGTCAGAGTCACAGTCTCACCCTTCTCAAAGTGGGTCAGCTTCTCCTGCAGCTCTTCGATGGTGGAGACGGTCATTCCGTCAAGCTTCGTGATGATATCGGACTCCTGAAGTCCGGAATCCGCGGCCGCGCTGCCTTCCAGGATCCGGTAGACAAAGATTCCGATCGGCATGCTGAAGCGCTGCGCCGCGTCGCTGTCCACGTTCTGGCCCTGGATCCCGAGATAACCGCGGTTCTCTTCCGCGACCTTGGATCTCGTCTTCTGGCTGGAAAGGGTATCGATCAGTTCCGTCACGCTGGAGATCGGGATCGCATAACCCATACCCTCGACGGTGGTGTCAACGCTCTTGGACTCATTGATGCCGATTACGCGGCCGTCCATATCCAGCAGTGCGCCGCCGGAGTTGCCGGGGTTGATGGCTGCATCGGTCTGGAGCAGGTTCTCGACCTTCGCGTTCTGTCCTGTGGTGGAATCCATCGCGGTGATGGTGCGGTTCAGTGCGCTGATATATCCGACGGTGACGGACTGTCCGTAGCCCAGGGCATTGCCGATGGCAATGACGCCCTGGCCCACCTTCAGGCTGTCGGAATCACCGATCTCGGCAAGCGCGATAGCGCCTTTGGTCGAATCCTTGACATTCTCCTTCTTCACGGAGATAACGGCGACATCCTTGCCGGAATCAGTTCCCTTCAGTTCCGCCTCGACACTCTCTCCGTCGATGAACTGGACTGACATGCTCTTTGTATTCTCGACAACGTGGTTGTTGGTGACGATGAGATATTCCTCGTCATTCTCACCGATCAGGATGCCGGAACCGGCTCCCTCCGTCTCATACTTCTGGGAATACCCGAAAATGCTGGTGTAGCTCTGCTCTCCGCGCACATCGATGGCGACGACGGAGGGCATTGCCTTCTCTACGATAGCGGAGACGTCCAGGACCGCTCCCGGGGCAATGCTTTCCGCGACTGCGGAAGCCTCTGCCTTCTTCGGGGCTTCGGTCTCTGCCCCCGTCTCGGTAAGGGCCCGCACCGCAGCTTCATCGGCCGCTTCAGTCTCTGCGGCGGTGCTTTCACTCACCACCGCAGGTGTCTGGGAAGTGCCGGTCATCTTCGTGACGCCGGTCATCGTGACGCCTGCGACACATCCGAACACCAGGGCACACGCGGCGGAAACGCCGAGTTTTCTCCAGACGGAATCCTTTTTCTTTCTGCTCTCCGGCTTTTCCGGCTCATTCCCGGCCTGCCGGTTATCCTGCGGAACCGCAGGCTGCACTCCCGTATTGTCATAAGGCATATTGTTGAACTGTTGATACTGGTTATTTTCTCCGTACATAACCTATACTCCTTTCCGTTCTTCAGGAAGCCCGGCATCGGTTCCGGCCGAAAAAAGACCGGCCGCCCGGGGATTCGGGCGGCCGGTCTTTATGATTTCGCTAATGCGTGTTTTGCTGCACTTCCGCGCCGCACAGTAAGCTCATTCCTGCGCTGTCCGCGTTCCGCACTCAGATTTCCGGTCCCGCCTGGTCTCTTTTTGTTTACAAACAAGAGTATAACGGCGGAATGTGACCGAAATGTGTTCAAAATTCGGAAATAATGTGTTTCTTTACCAGGCTTCTCCCGGCACCTGGGAGACCGGGCCCACCACGCCGGAAGGTCCGCTGTCTGCCGGCGGCACAGCCGCCGCAGTGGTCTGGGAAACAGCAGGCGCGGGGACTGCGGCTGAGGGTCCCGGAGAGGAGACCGGTTCGGTTCCGGGTCCCGGGGCAGCTGCCGTGGTCTGCGCTGCAGCAGTCTGCGCCGCGGTGGTGCTGACGCTTCCCGGACCGGAATTCACGGTCTCATCCGTCACGACCGGTCCCGGTTCGTTTCTGGAAGATGCCGTGGTCCGCGCGGGACCGTCCGCGCTGCCGGCATCGTCCGCAGCTGTGGTACTGCCGCCGGTTCTGACGGAGGATCCTGTGGGTCCTTCGTTCCCGATGGTCTCGTCATTCTCTCTGGAAGCAGCGCCGGACTCTGTCGGGACAGGCGCTACCCTTCCGCCGGAAGCAGCCGTCGGAGCGCTGTTTCCGATGGTGCTGACGACCACATTGCCGTCCTCGTCGGTCTCCAGCGGCCCGAGGATCTCGCCGTCCGGATCGTCAAACTCTTCCACGATCTCGTTTCCGTTTTCGTCCGTCGCGCGGGTTCTGGAAGCGCCGGAGGCATCCTCATCCCCCTCACCGGACTCTTTGCTCTGATCCTCTTCCTCTTCTTCCTCTTCCTTCTTCGCCCTGCTTTCCCTCTCAGCTTCTTTCGAAGCTGCTGCCCGGGCTTTGTAGTTCGCTTCGTCTGTCGCGATCCGGTTGTCGATATCCCGGACCTGGCTCGAAACCTCGTACTCCTCATCCCCGAACAGGAACGCATGCAGATTCCGGACATTCGACTTCAGGGTGTTCGGAAGGACACAGGCGCCCTTCGGCCCCATGTTGGATTCCTTCCGCTGCTCCGGGAAGCCCATGGTGCCGGCGATGGTATAATTCCGGATCTGGGCCGCGAGACTCATGCCGTCCTCCCAGGTCAGACTCGTCGCGACCATGGAAAGCATATTGCCTGCCAGGTCTGAAAGCGTCTGCACATCGGCCTGACGCGCTTTCTGGTAGCAGAGCTCGATGATCTTCCGCTGACGGGCCGTTCTGGTATAGTCGTCGTCCATGTAACGGAGCCGTGCGTAGGCCACCGCCTGCACGCCGTCCAGGTGATTCTGTCCGGCATGGGTCAGCTGCACCGAACCGATGCCGGTCGCCTTGACCGTCTCCGTAATATAAGAATTGATGTACTTGAATTCCGCGTCGGTGAGGTCAATATCCACACCGCCCAGAATATCGATGCCCGTCGCCACCGCCTTCCAGTTGAAGGTAGCGTAGTCGGTGATGTTCAGATCCAGATTCTGGTTCAGGGCGCGGACCGCCTGCTCCGGACCGCCGATGGCATAGGCCGCGTTGATCTTGCTGTAGCTGCCGTTCGAAAGGGAAAGATAGCTGTCGCGGAAGACGCTGCACATCCGGATCTCCCCGTTCTCGCGGTTGATGCTGACGATGATGATGACATCGGAATTGTTTCCTCGTCCCACGGAGGAGTCTCTGGAGTCCACACCGAAGGCGGCTATGTTCCAGTATCCCTTCATCTTCTGGATCTCTTCCGAGGAAAGGACCGTGTTCTCGACTTTTGAGGCCTCGAAATCCGGGCGCTGGATCTTGTTGTACTGCTTCAGCACGAAGGCATAGGAAAAGATTCCTGCCAGCACAAACACCTCAAGGATCGCGAAGACGATCAGTCTCCGGATCCGGATCTTTGTGAGCGAGGAATTCTTTCTCGGATTTTTCCCGGTCTTCCAGGCTTTCCCGCCGTTTCCGCCGTTCTCGGTCTTCCAGGCCTTCTCACCGCTTCCGGTGCTGTCGGTCTTCCAGGCCTTCTCACCGCTTCCGGTGCTGTCGGTCTTCCAGGCTTTCTCACCGCTTCCGGAGAAGCCGGCAGCGCCGGTTCCCGACGCTGAGGCGCCCTTTCTCCGGCTTCGGCCGTGCTGCAGCCCGTTGAATTCATTTTCCTGCATAAGAGGTCTTCTCCTCAGATTTCATATCAGTACGCGTTTCTGTTCACAAATCCCTTCACAAAGGTCAGGATCATGATCTTGAAATCAAAGCCCATGGTCCAGTTCTCAATGTAATAAAGGTCATACTCGATCCTGCGCTCGATCGAAGTGTCCCCGCGGAAACCGTTGATCTGGGCCCATCCGGTCAGACCCGGCCGGACCTGGTGCTTGATCATGTAATGCGGGATCTCTTCCTTAAACTTCTCCACGAAATAGGGCCGTTCCGGTCTTGGTCCCACCAGGCTCATGTCTCCCTTCAGGATGTTCCAGAACTGCGGCATCTCGTCGATGCTGAGTTTCCGGATGATCTTTCCCACCGCCGTCACGCGGGGATCATCCTTCGTGGTCCACTCCTTCTTTTCCTTCTCCGCGGTCTGCAGACGCATGGAGCGGAACTTATACATCTTGAAAGGCTTCTGATGCAGGCCGATCCGTTCCTGGGCGTAGAAGACCGGTCCGTGGTCCGTCACCTTGACTGCGATGGCAGTGACCAGCATGATCGGGAAAAACAGGATCAGGCCGACAATGGAGCCGATGATGTCCACCAGACGCTTCAGAAGCGCGTTGTGAAGCTCCGTCAGCGGAACATGGCGGATGTTGATCGCCGGCAGTCCGCCGAGATCCTCCATATAGGGGATCGTGGGGATGACCCGGAAATAATCCGGGATAAACTTGGTGTGCACACCGGATTTCTCACAGTTGTGGACGATCGATTTCAGTTTTTTGTACTCCTCCAGAGAAAGCGTGATCGCGATCTCGTCCAGTACGTTGAGATCCAGGATATCCTGCAGATTTGAGATGGTGCCGATGACCTTGATCCCGTGGTAGTCTGTCCCCCGCTCTTCACGGTCGTCCAGGATCCCTCGGATCCGGTATCCCCATTCCGGGTTCGTGAGGACGCGGTCGATGTAGCCCTTCGCGGCGTCGCTGTAGCCGATCAGGAGCACCTGCCGCTGGTTGAACCCCTGCTTCCGGACCTTCCGCAGGATCTGCCGGACCGCATAACGCTCCGCGGTCACGAGGACGATGCTGAAGCCGTAGAACAGCAGCACCAGACGCCGGGAGAAGTTGTAAATGTACGGGTTCTTGGATCCCAGGTAAAGGATCAGAGTCACGCAGAGCAGCCCGATGGTGCCGGCCTGGATCGTCTTTTTCAGCTCCGCCCGTCCCCCTCCGGTCCGCTGTCCGGAATACAGGCCGAACAGTCCGAAAAGCACGAGCCAGCAGGGAAGAATGAAAAGCAGGGCACGCAAATAGACCGAAAACGGCAGGACGCCGTAATCGGGTCTTTTCCCGAACAGGACGAACCACGCCAGCAGGTATGCTGCAGCGATGACAAGTGCGTCCAGAAGGGTGTAAAGCCTGTTCAGCTGTCTCTGAAAGTCCTTGCCCATGCGGAATACATTCCCTCAAGTTTATGTCTATTCAAGCCATTATAATCCATTTATTCCGCTTTTTCCACGATAAACCGCGGAATTAATGCCTTCTTAACAAATCTTTACTGACTTTCAACTTTTCGGCATACTGCCGGAGATAGCCTCCGGTCCCCGTGATCATCTGCCACTGGACTGCCAGAACGCGGAAAATGCCGGCCCTCGCGAAGTCAGCCCGCCGGACCCGGGAAAGATCCCGGAACCCTTCCGCGGTCCCCTTGAGCCAGGACGGGAGCAGTCCCTTCGCCGTGAAGAAGCAGGCCTTGATGATAAGACCTGCGGCAAGCCAGGGAGCGTTCAGGAAGAGCTGCCAGTCCGGCTGGTTCTTGTACATCAGCCAGATATGGTTCCTCGCAGAGAGGTGCACTTTGAACTCGTTGTATTTTGATCCGCTGGTGGCGCTTCCGTAATGATAGACTTTTGCCTCCGGGCAGTACCGGATGAACCAGCCGTAGAGCCGGGCCCGCCAGCTGAGGTCGATGTCCTCCAGATAGGCGAAATGGGCCTCGTCGAAAAGCCCCGTCTCCTCCAGGGCAGCTCTCCGGTAGATCGCCGCGCCGGCGCAGGCGGAAAAGATGTCGCAGGCCTTTTCGTGCTCCGCGGCCGGCTGACCGTTTCCCCGCTGCCATGCCCAGCCGAAGAGGGAGATGCCGTCGCCCGCATCGTCCATCCTGGACCGGTCCCCGGTCTGCAGCATTCTGGCAGAGACTGCGAACAGGCGGGGATGGGCTTCCAGGCCGCGGATCAGGGCTTCCACGAAGTCGGGAAAAACCTCCGTATCGTTGTTAAGAAGGATCACATAAGGAGACGTGCAGGCGCGGATGCCGGCGTTCACACCCCCGGCAAACCCCAGGTTCTCCTCCTCCTTCAGCATCGGCACCTGACTGGCCTCCAGCCACTCGGCGCTTCCGTCGGAGGATCCGTTCTCCACCACCAGAATGTCGAAGCAGGACACGGTCTGCTTCCGCAGTGCTTCGATGCACTGCGGAAGATATTTCATCCCGTTGTAATTCGGAATGACAACGGTCGCTTTTGCCATAAACTACTCCTTCAGAAGTACTTTTCGATCCCGGGAATATGGTACGGTTCTCCGATCTTCTCCTTGTCGAGGTCGCGGAGGGCGAAATTCGACTTCCGGAGCGTGAGATTCGGGTTGTAGTAGGGATCTCCCTTTTCCAGGATCTCCGGCCAGCGCTTCATGAACGCCGCGATCTCCCGGTTGAAGCGCTCCACCTTCTCCGGCGTGTCCTCCAGACCTCTGGATTTGGATTCATAATGATGGAACAGCGCATATGGGTTATATACCACCAGCTTGCCGGTCTCCCGGATCTTGAGGCAGTAGTCCACGTCGTTGAACGCCACTGCCAGCTCCTCCGTGAAGCCGCCGACCTGATCGAAAAGACTCCGCTTCGTCATGAGGCAGGCAGCCGTCACCGCGGAATAATCCTGGGCGGTCACCGCCCGGTGGAAGTAGCTGTTCTGCACCTCGTGGAGGCCGATGAAAGTGTGTCCGGCGATCCCGCCGAAGCCGATCACCACGCCCGCGTGCTGGATCGTATCGTCCTCGTAGAGCAGACGGCAGCCCACGATGCCCACGTCAGGACGCTGGGCGTAGCCCATCATCTCCCGCACTGCGTCCGGGTTGATGAGCTCGACGTCGTTGTTCATGAAGAGCAGGTACTCTCCCTTCGCGTAAGAGACGCCGAAATTGTTGATGGCGGAGAAGTTGAAGGGGCCGTCCCAGGTGACCACATGCACATTCGGAAGTTCCTTCCGGATCTTCCCATAATAATCCCAGGTCTTCTGCTCTGTGGAATTGTTCTCCACCACGATGAATTCCAGGTTTTTCCAGGTTCCCTTCTCCAGAAGGGAACGGATGGCCGTGTCCAGGTCCTCCGAATGGTCCTTGTTGGGAATGATGACCGAGACCAGAGGTTCTTCCTTCATGCGGAAGAATGTATGGTAGATCCCGTAGTCCACTCCCTTCCGCACGTCCTCGATCTCAAACTGCGGCCAGACCCGCGCATAGTGGGCGCGGATGGCCCGGGCACCGGCCTCGAACGCGTACAGCTTCGATTCCGGGTTGGAGGCCGTGGAATTCATGTGGCAGCGCCAGTGGTACAGGACCTTCGGGATATGGATGATCTCCTTTGCCTGTTCCGTGACGCGGAAGATAAAGTCATAGTCCTGGGCGCCGTCGTAGGCGGGGTCAAAGACGCCGGCTTTCTCCTGCAGCGTGCGTTTCACCACGAACAGATGGCAGATGTAGTTCACGCTGGTCAGCAGATCCTGGTTGAAATCCGGCTTGAAGTTGGGATCGAACAGGGAACCGCCGTCCATGTCCAGCTTGTCTTCGTCCGAGTAGAGACAGTCGCAGTCCGGGTGTTCCCGGATGGCCTTCGCGCACTCAAAGAGAGCGTGCTCCGGCAGGACGTCGTCATGGTCGCAGAGAACAATAAAATCTCCCTTTGCCATGG
Source organism: uncultured Lachnospiraceae bacterium (assembly GCA_902793685.1). GTDB lineage: Bacteria > Bacillota > Clostridia > Lachnospirales > Lachnospiraceae > Moryella. The sequence continues at coordinate 13,402 of CADBEN010000011.1, read as the reverse complement.
CAAGGGCAGCATTGGTGTTTCCGGCGATGCCCCGGTTCTCCCCGAGGATCTCAAAGCGGATCCGGGGATCCTTTTCCGCGTACTCCTGAAGCACCTTCTTCGGGCTTTTTCCCGCCGGACTGCCGTCGGCGATGCAGACCTCGAACTTCCCGTAGGTCTGGTTCCGCAGGGAATCCAGGAGCTCCCGGAGATAACGCTCCGGCGTCGCGTAGGCCGGGATCACCACAGAAAAGAACGGCGCATCCGGACCGAAGTCCGTCTCCCGCTGGGCACGGAGTTCCTCTGCCGTCGGCCGGGTCTTCTCGAACCACTCCGCGTACTCGTAATCGCTGTCGATGCCTTCCAGCTTGTTCTTTGACTTCAGGAACAGCTTCTTCAGGCCGTGCTTCTGAAAGTATTCCCACGCCACGCGTACCGTCTCCATGTTGCAGAGATCCCTGATCTTCTCCATCCGTTTGTGGGAGGCGCTGGCCCGCTTCGCGATCAGTTCTTCATTATATTTGATCTTTGCGGTATGTCCCTCGCATTTGATCACCAGCCAGTAGTTCTTTCCCCGTTCGTAGGGGAAGCGGATGTCGAATCCCAGGTCCCGGTCCACGATCTTCTTAAAATAGATCTGGCTCACGTCGTCGCGGCGGGTGGAAACGATCCGGAACTCCATGGGCTGCTTTTTTTCGTCCAGCACAGAATAGAGGACCCCGGAAGCGGGATCCTTTCCGATCACCCATCCGTTGAGGGTGATGTAATTCTCTCTGATTCGGACCACATCGATCTTATACTTCATGACTCATTCCTTTTTGAAGCGCCCTGCCCGGGCGATGTTTTCACAGCTTCCCTGCCCGGAGCGCATTCGTATTATTCCGCGTTATGATCCGGCGTTTCCTCTGCAGGAGCAGCCGTGAAATTCAGGCGCTCCTCCTCGACCACCAGCGGCCGGCGCATGACACGCTGGTTGATGGTCAGCACATACTCTCCCATCATCCCGATGAAGAAGATGATGACGGAGCCAAGGAACAGCACCGCGATCAGAAGCGGTGCGAGACCTGCCTGGAAGCGGTCCCAGTACATCAGCTTCAGGACCAGATAGACCGCCGCGATGATCGCGCTGCCGAACATGGTCACCGCCCCGAAGAAGGTCGCGAGCCGCAGGCCGAACTTCGTATAGGAGGTCACCGAAAGCATCGCCGCGTCGTACAGCTTGTAGAAATTGTTGCTGGTCTTTCCTGCGCGGCGCTTCGGCTGGTCATAGGGAATTTCCTTTCTGCGGAAGCCCAGCTCCGCCACGATGCCGCGGAGGAAGGGCGTCGGGTCATCCAGCTTCCGGAGCACGTCGATGAAACTGCGGTCGTAAAGGCCGAAGCCCGTAAAGTGCTCGATCTGGTCCACCTCGGAAAGCTTCTTGATCCATTTGTAATACTGACTCCGCAGCCAGTACATGAAATGGTTCTCCTCGCTGTGGGTCTTGATGCCGATGGCGATCCTGTAGCCCTCGCGCCATGCTTCCACATACTTCGGGATCATCTCCGGCGGATCCTGGAAATCCGCGGCCATCAGGATGGTCGCGTCCCCCTCCGACTGGAGCATCGCGTAATAAGGTGAATTGAACTGGCCGAAATTCTTCGCGTTGAAGATCGCCTTGATGTGCTGATCCCCGGCGCAGAGCACACGGATCCGGTCCCGCGTCGCGTCCTGGGAGTCGTTGTCGATCAGCAGGATCTCATAATCCAGGTCCGGGAGTTCCTTCCGGAACACCTCCGACACCGCCGCCGTGATCGGCCCGACATTTTCCTCTTCGTTGTAGCATGGAATGACCACACTGATCTTTTTCATTCGATTCCTTCTCCTGCCCACTCCGGCACGACCATTACCTTGATCAGTTCCGGTGTCTTTTCCCGCATCATCTCCAGGCCGTCCGTGATCCGGTCAAACCCGTCCAGACGATGCGTCACCAGCCGGCCCGGACGGATCCTTCCGAATTCCACCATCTTTAAAAGGCGTTCTATCCTGGCCCTGCCGCCCCGGCAGAGTTCCAGCTTTACCGTCTTTCCCGCCATGCCCCGTCCGCCGGAGAATTTCGGGATCCCGATGACGCCGTCCCCCGGATAGTGCTTGACGTTCACCACGCGGCCGATGCCGTAGCGCACCATGTCGATGGCTTCCTCCATGGCGTGGTCGTCCCCGCCGCAGATGATGACTGCGTCCGCGCCGGTCCCGCCGGTGCGCTTAAGGACCTGCTCCGCGACGTTTCCGTCCTTATAACTCAGGACTTCGCTGGCGCCGAATTCCTTCGCCAGCTCCACGCTGACCGGCCGGGTTCCCACCGCGATGATCTGCGCAGCCCCCATCAGGGCCGCCGCCTGCACCGCCATCAGGCCCACCGCGCCGATGCCCAGGACCACCACCGTGTCTCCGGTCCGGATCTCCGCGGATTCCGCCGCGGTGAAGCCGGTGACCGCCATGTCGACGCACATCAGGGCGTCCCGGATCCCGACTCCCGCCGGGATATGGGCCAGCGTCGTGTCCGCGTCCTTAATTGCGAACCGCTGAGCGAATACACCCGGGATGCTTCTTCCCAGAGCGTTCCCGGAGAAGGGTCTTCCGGCATGCCGGTCGTTGCCCTCCTGAATGGAAAGCTCCCGCCAGTCCGGCGTGATGGCCGGCACCGCCACAATATCGCCGGGGTGAAAATCCCGGACACCGGAAGCTGTCTCCAGGATCCTTGCGACACACTCATGTCCCAGGATCAGATTGTCCGGTTTTCTGGAACCGGTCCCGTAGACGGTATTCACGTCCGAGGTGCAGGGCGCCATGGCGACAGGTTCCAGAATGGCTCCGTAGGGCTCCGGCAGTGCCGGTGCCGGCGCCTGTTCCGTGATCACCGCGTTCCCGCGGTCCTTCAGGATAAATGCTTTCACTCTGTCCTCCCGAGATCATCAAGATGGTCTGTCATCAGTGTCCGGATCGAAGTTCCCTTCGGGAACGTGCGCCGGATAATGCCGGCGATCTCTTCCGTATAGCCGGGGGCCACGATTATGATAGTGTCCGCCGGATCCTTCCGGGCGTCCTCCGGGGAAATGATCGGAATGTGGGATGCCGGGGCGATCATGCCCTGTTTGAAGGGCGCGGAGTCGATAATATAAGCGACCTTCCCCTGCAGTCCGGTGACGGCGCAGAGGGTGAATCCCTGGTGGGACGCGCCCCAGACCGCGATCTTCTTCCCTTCTCCCGACACTGTATCGACGAGCCGCAGCACCTCCGCCGCGATGCTTTCCCTTCTCGCGATGAGACCGGACACATCCGGCATGGTCCGCTTCCGGACGATCACGGAGATAGTGTCCCGGTTCACCCTCTCCTTTTTCAGGACGTCAAAGCCGCAGCGGTCCATCAGGGACGAGAGGGTCCCCTCCGTGAAGTAGGAAAGGTGGTCCGGGATCAGCTCGTAAAAGCTGTTCTGCCCCAGAATATATTCAAAGCTCGGGACCGTCACCAGGCCGTATCCGCCGGGCACCAGGTTCCGCGCGATGGCGCGCAGATACCGGCAGGGATCCGGCTGGTGCTCCAGGAAATTAAAGGAAGTAAACCCGTCGAAGGGTCCGTTCTCGAAGACCTGGTCCTCGGTCTCCGGATAGTCCTCAGACACCGTCAGTCCCGCGGCTCTGGCCTTCAGCACCAGGTCGTGCTTATGCTCCATGCCGAAGGCCTGCACCGGATAGTCCGCGAGGATCTTCAGGAATTCTCCCTGTCCGCAGCCGGCCTCCAGGATCTTTCCGCCCTCCAGTCCGCACATGGCGATCCAGGCGTCATACTGGCTCCTGCGCAGGCGGTCCATGGTGGTGGACCATCCGCCGGAACGGATCACGTCCCGGTAATAGGACACCGGCTCGTTGTCCAGCTGGACCAGGCCGCAGCCTGTGCACGCACAGAGGCGGACCGTGATCCCGTGTTCACGCTCCGCGTCCTCCGGCCCGGGCAGATTCTGCGCCGCAGCCGGCATATTTTCAATGGTAAGAAGCGGCGCCTCCGAAAGCAAAGCGCCGCAGGAAATGCATCGTTTCATAATTTAACTCCTGTGTGAGAGCATCTCCAGGATGCCTTCGCGGAAGCTGATCTCCGGCTCCGTTCCCGTCGCCGCCGCCACGCGGCTGATGTCGGGAGACAGATAGGGAGTCCCCTCCGGCCCGGCCGCCCGCTCCGAGAACCGGACGCTGCCGGTCCCCGCCGTCTGAAAGATCTCCTCCGCAAAGGAGGAAAGCCGCCGGGTATCTCTGCTTCCGATATTATATACTTCCACAGCGCCCGGGCAAGCATAATCTTTCTTCTTTTCCGAAAGTGCGGCGATCAGGGCCGCACAGTCCCGCACATGGAGGAAATTCCACTGCTGTGCACAGGGGCCCAGCTCCGCTGTCTCTCCCGCCGCCGCCGCGCGGATACAGGAGGAGACCAGGGAGGTCTCGTGGTCGCCGGGACCATAGACACTGAAGATCCTGAGATGGAAATACTCCATGCCAAGGGACGCCGCAAGAGCACCGCCCTCCTTCAGGGTCCGGAGTTTGTACTGCCCGTACAGGGAAACAGGCCTGCATTCTGCCGTCTCCGGAATCGGTCCCGCAGGCATGCTGCCCTCCCGGACCCGCTCCAGAGTCACACCGTACTCCGCCTGGGATCCCGCAAAGAGGAAGCGCCTGCATCCCATATCCGCTGCCGTACGGATCAGTTCCATGGTATGCGCCAGATTCTTTTTCTGGATCCCCGGGTCCATCCGCCCCCGGACACCGACTCCGCCCCAGGCGAAGTGGATGCAGACTTCCGGGACAGGGATCCCCTGCGCCGGCAGCGTTCCGATCTCTTCCATGGAGACCGGGATCCGGTGAAAGCAGGGATCCTCCGGCAGTGCGCTGAGATTTGCCGACGTCTTCCGCACCGGCGCGTACACCTGATGTCCCCGGGAAAGCAGTTCCCCGGCGACCGCCGCGCCCAGGAAGCTCGTGGCGCCTGTGACAAGATAATTCACTGCTTCATCCTCGGAACGATCATGTTCGCATCCATCTCTTCGTCCGGAAGGAAGGGGACCAGGTCCTCCAGCGGCGGGCTTACGATGGTGCCGTCCGGCATCCGCTTTCCGGAAGACTTCGGTTCAAAGTTCTGGTCCGTGTCCACGAACATCTCGCAGATCACCGGGCCTTCCATGGCCAGAGCCGACTCGATGGCGCCCGCCAGCTCGGAGTTGTGCAGTGCGCGGACATAGGGGAAGCCCAGGGCTTCCGCCAGCTTTCCGAAATCCGGGAAGCTTACGTCGCCGCTGTCGGAGCCGATGCCCACCAGCTTCTGGTCTCCGTAGAAATTCCGCTCTGTCTGGCGGATGCTGTGGTAGCCGTCGTTGTTGATCAGGAAGATCTTGATGGGCATCTTCGCATGGATGATGGTCTGCAGCTCCTGCAGATTCATCATGATGCTCCCGTCTCCGGTCAGCAGGATCACGTCCCGCACATGCTCCGGATCATCTCTGTTTGCCATGTGGGCGCCGATGGCGGCCGGAAGGTCATAGCCCATAGAAGCGATGGCGGAGTTGGAGATGAAGCGCTGGCCCTTTTTGATGATGTAGGCATGGCCGCCGACCACGCAGGCGGAGCCGTTTCCGACCACGGTGATCTGGTTTTCCTGAACTCTGCTGCTCAGCTCCTGCACCACCGCGTAGACGTTGGCCGGGGCGTCGTCCGAAACCTCCAGATGTTTCTTCTGAACTACGGGATATTTCTTCTTCCAGTAGTCGCAGGTCTCCCGCCAGGTCATGCCCGGGAGTCCTTCCCCGTCCTTCCAGACCGGGGTCTTCTCTTCGTCCAGCACCTTGTCCATGACTGTCAGAAGATCCTTCGCATCCGCATGGACCGGCATAGAGACATGGACCGTGAACTTCTTCAGCTCCTCCGCGTCGATGTCGTTGACGATGGTGAAGGCCTCCCGCGCCCAGCCGGCGTGATTGAAGCCCACCTGACGGACGCTGAGACGCGAGCCCACGGAAAACACCAGGTCGGAATTCTGGACCGTGAAGTTTCCGGGACGGTCTCCGAAGTTTCCGGGACGGCCCGCGTACAGCGGATCGTCCGAGGGCATGCAGTCTTCGCTGTCCCAGCCCACCACTACCGGGATGCCGAGCTTCCGGGCGACGCTCAGGAACTCCCTGTGGGCGCCGGCAATGCGGATGCCGTTGCCGGCATTGAAGACCGGCCGCTTCGCGGCGCGGATCTTCGCGATGATCTTCCGGGCAGTCTCTTCGGAGACCGGCGTCGGAAGCGGGGCACGATACTCGCCTTTTCCCGCCTCGTCCGCGGGGACCGCGTGAGCAGAGGGTTCCGCCCATCCGTTCCCGCCGGCCATATAGTTCTCGGGATCGAAGCCGATGAGCTCGTCGGTCTCGATGAAGGCGCCCTGTACATCCAGCGGAATGTCAAGCCAGGTCGGGCCGGGACGTCCTGCTTTCGCAAGCCAGATGGCTTTCTCCATGCAGTAGCGGATCCGCAGCGGGTCGATGACCATCTCACAGTATTTTGTCATGGAAGCGATCGCTGTGCAGATGTCAAATTCCTGGTCGCCGAGGGCACGGACTCTCGCGCCGCGGATCATTGCGTACCGCGCCGTCCAGTCATAGCGGATCTGTCCGGAAATGACCAGCATGGGGATCGAATCCAGCCATGCGCCGACCACGCCGGTGATGGCGTTGGTGCCGCCGGGGCCGGTGGTGACGCAGCATACCGCCGGGCGGTTATGGATCCGGGCATAGCACTCCGCCGCGATGGCGGAAGCCTGCTCGTGATGATTGTAGGTGACCTCCAGGCCCGGCTCATGCCCCAGCGCGTTGTTGAGATGCATGGCGCCTCCGCCGACCACACTGAACGCGTGGATGATCCCGCTCTCCACCAGCTTCCGGGAGATGTAATTGCTGAGTTTGATCCTCATGAACGGCCCTCCTGTATATATTGAGATTTCGCATTCTGTTCCGGATGCGGAACTGATTTACATAAAAATAATCTTATTTTAGTATATCCTATCAGGGGGTTCCGCGCAACTTCTGACGGCCGCCGTCAGCTTTCTTACAATGTTCTTACACTCTCTCAAACCCCCTTTTCAGCCCCGGAAATATGAGATAGAATGTGAACACATTAAATGAGAATTACTGCTTGTAATTATTATGCCTGAATTTCAGGGAAAGGAGGTCTGCAAGATGTTTTTACGAAAACTGAAAACTGTGCTTCTGCTTGCAGCCGCCATTTCCATGACGTTCTCCGCACCTGCACTCGCCATGCATGACGTTCTGGACAGCGACAGCTACATTCTGGAAAAAGAAGACGGCGAGTGGTTCTGCACTGACCTGGAAGGCGAACCGCTGACCGGCTGGGTCGAGGATGAGGATGAGAACATCTTCTACTTCGAGGATGGCGAGATGGACCGTGGATGGGACAAGATCAAAGGCGAATGGTACTATTTTGATCCCGAGACCGGCATTCTCGCGACAGACACCCGGGTCCTGAACTATGATGTGGACGAGGACGGCCGGATGGTAAAGATCCACGAGTGGTAAAACAAAATACCGGATTCTGAGGACTTCCGCCTGCGGAAGTCCTTTTTCGTGCTGTTTGGCACTGTCATGCGCCTTCGTTTGCGGTATAATAAGACCGGCAGCACCGCTTCCGGCCTTGTCCGGACACGGACCGTCCCCCAGATTTTCCAAAGAAAGAGGTAAATGCAGATGGCTACAGAGAGCAGAGAAGGATTGCTGGAACGTCTCTTTCATCTGAAAGAGCACGGGACCACAGTAAAGACAGAATTTATCGCCGGAATCACCACCTTCATGACCATGGCCTACATTCTGGCCGTCAACCCCGGGATCCTGAGCGCAGCCGGAATGGACCGCGGCGCGGTTTTCACCGCAACGGCACTGGCATCCATGCTCGCCAGCATCCTGATGGCAGCCCTCGCGAACTATCCCTTCGTTCTTTCCGCAGGCATGGGCCTGAACGCCTACTTCGCCTACACCGTCGTCCTGCAGATGGGCTACACCTGGCAGATGGCGCTGGCGGCAGTCTTCGCGGAAGGTATTCTGTTCATCGTCCTCTCCCTGACCAACGTCCGGGAAGCGATCTTCAACGCCATCCCCCTCTGTCTGAAACGGGCCGTGTCCACCGGCATCGGCCTCTTTATCGCCTTCCTGGGCCTGCAGAACGCGAAGATCGTCGTGGACAGCGCAACGCTGGTCACCATCTATCCCTTTAAGTCTTCCATTGACAACGGGACCTTCCGCACGGAAGGCATCACCGTGGTCCTCGCCATTCTCGGCATTCTGATCACTGCCTTCTTCATGGTAAAGAACATCCAGGGCAGCATCCTGTGGGGCATCCTCGCCACCTGGATCCTCGGGATCATCTGCGAGCTCACCGGTCTCTACACCCCTGATCCGGCCAACGGCATCTACAGTGTTCTCCCGGATCTCTCCGCCGGTTTCTCCATCCCGTCCATGGCACCGACCTTCCTGAAGATCGATTTCTCCCGGGTCGTGTCGCTGGAATTCCTGACGGTCATGTTCGCGTTCCTCTTCGTCGACATGTTTGACACTCTGGGCACCCTGATCGGCGTTGCCTCCAAGGCAAACATGCTGGACAAGGACGGACGCCTGCCGAAGGTCCGCGGCGCCCTGATGGCCGATGCTGTCGGCACCTGCGCCGGCGCTCTGTTCGGCACTTCCACCATCACCACCTTCGTAGAGAGTGCTTCCGGCGTCGCTGCCGGCGGCCGGACCGGTCTGACTTCAGTGGTCTCCGGAATCCTCTTCGGTCTGTCCCTGTTCCTGTCCCCCATCTTCCTGGCGATCCCGTCCTTCGCGACGGCACCGGCGCTGGTGGCGGTGGGCTTCCTGATGATCTCCTCGATCCTTCAGCTGAACTTCTCGGACTACACCGAAGCGATCCCCTGCTACATCTGCATCATCGCGATGCCCTTCACCTACAGCATCTCCGAGGGCATCAGCTTCGGGATCATCTCCTACGTGGTCATCAATCTTCTGTCCGGCAAGGCTAAGGAGAAGAACATCAACCCGCTGATGTATGTCCTCGCGGTGCTGTTCATCCTGAAGTACTTCCTGCTGTGACCCGGCCGCCGCAATAATCAAAACGGCCCTGAGTTCCCCCTTCCAAAACCTTTGATCTGCGATGGTTTTGTCAGGGGGACTCGGGCCGTTTTTTGCTGCGGAGTTTCCAGATACAGTACGCAAAACTGCCCCGTGCTTCGGGACGGTTTTTCATTCGGAATCTGCAGATTCAGCGATTTCAAGACTCACTTGTGAGTCTTGCGCGCCGTAACTGCCGCGAATTTTTCGGTAAATTTCATATTGCCGCATCAGGTCATTCTCTGAATCTGCTTTTGTTCCTTTGGCTTCCAGGATCCTCTCAATCGCTTGGGAAGGATCCAAAGTGTGATAAGGCAGGTACAGGTCTCTGAGTTCTTTCGGTTTTATCTCTCTGTAAATGCTTGCAGAAGTTTTTTCGTAAGTATATGAATAATATCTGTACACATATCCTATCCAGAACATTTCGTTATGCGTGTACTTTTTCGATCCGTATTCCGAAGGACCATATTGCTCCTCCACAAGTTCAAGCAGATCTGACGGCTGCATATTTGATGAAAGAATGCCACCGTTATCCATCCATTTCGCCACTCGGCTGTTCATGAATCTCCTCACGAAACCCGCCGAGCCAAGTTCCGTTTTATCAACAGACAGTTCAAACGTTTTTGCCTGCACATCACACAGCAACAGACCATCTTTATCTATCGCTTTCATTTTCCTGCCCCTTTTTTCAAGTCAGTATCTCGTCTATATACTTTCCTTTTCCCCTGTATGTGATCCGGGCAAGTTTTACCTTATCATCTCCAAGTTTTGTTTCTGAGGCCCGGAAATCTTTATAGTATTTTCGTTCGTCTTCGCTTATATAACAACGTTCCAGTAATTTCACATGGCGGATCGATTCTTCACTTACAAAAACATACTGAAATCCAAGGTTGGTAGCTGCAAGACAATGCTTGCACTGCTCATCCGTAATTTCTCCATCGATAAATGAATTTATAATCTGGAACATGCGATTATCAGCAATCGGAGCAATGATATAATCACAATCCCGTGAATCTTGCTTCAGTTTTCTTACGGCAGGATGATCACGGTACTTATCCAACGTACCTCTGTAATAAGCAATCGTCATCATCCAGTTTTGATCCACCTCATATTGTCTGCATTTTAGACCGACGTCAACAAAACTCAACAGATAAACTGAAGATCTGTCAAATCCGGAAACAAAAGAAATTGCCTGGTCATACCGTTCACCCGTATAAAATCCTTGTCCGAAGTCATTGTTTGTCCTGCCGGCTCGAACGCTTAATTCACCGGCAATAGCACTTTTCGCGCCATGAAATAGCAGTTTATATTGTTTCCCAAGATTCTCGGTCCACAGCATTTCCTTAAGCCGGTTTAACTGTATTTTCTTTTGAAAAGCAAATGCATATACACGCTCCATCAATTTATCGGAAGGAGTTGTTTTTCCGAGCTCATTTCTCGAAATGGTCACTTGCTCTACACCAAGCTGAGCTGCTAATTCAGCTTGCGAAAGTCCGAGGATTTCCCTGATCGCTCTTAAATCCTTTGCAAAATTGCAGTCTACTGTAATCACCTCCTTCAATTTATTTATATCATATTACTTAAACAAGTTCAATCAATTCATTATATCGCATTACCTAAACAAGTTAGTTGCTGAGACCGCGTTTTCCTTGGTCTTGTTGTTTATACAGGAAAGGTCATCTCGAAAAAACGAAGCAGCTTTAGGATTTGCATTCTAAAGCTGCTTTGTCTTCGGTCTGAAGCCGCCCCGGATCCGCTCAGAAGACCATTCCTGCGACGGTCACGATCAGCGGGATGGTGACGATGCTGAGGACGGTGGAGATCAGCACCGTCTGGACAGCGTACTCGTAGTCCCTGCCGTGGAGCTGGGCGTAGACCGCGACGTTCGAGCCCACCGGGCAGGCGGAGACGATCAGGACGGCGAGACGCATATTGAGATCCGCGCTCCGGAACAGGCAGAGCACCGCGAGACTGAGAAACGGGATCAGGAGCAGCCGGACCGCCGCGATCAGGTAGAGGCGCTTCTTCCGGAGCATCTCCCCGAAATCCACCCGGGCCAGGTACACGCCGATGGTGAACATGGCGATGGCGGTGTTGACGGACGCCAGGGTCGAGACCGTGGTGCGAAAAAGTCCCGGCACCGGGACCCCTGTAAGGAACAGGAACAGACCGATGGCCGTCGCGGCGAAGAACGGCGCCTGGAGAAGACGCTTCAGGCTGAAGGCTCCCTTCTCCCCGGTCATCATCGCGACGCCGATGGTCCACTGGCCGATGTTCACGAAGGCAATGAAGGACGCCACGTAGAAAAGCGAACCCTCCGGAAGGCCGGCAAGGATCAGCGGGACGCCGAAAAACCCGGGGTTCGGGAAGGTCGAGGCGAAGGCCTCCACCCCGTTTTTACGGAAGACAAGCCCGGAGACCACGGCGGAGATCAGCATGCAGAGAAACGAAGCCGCCGCGCTCATGGCCAGCGCATGGACCTTTTCCGGCGTGCGCTCAATAAGGAAGCTGTTCACGATCACGGAAGGCAGCGCTACATAGATCAGGATATTCCCCAGCGTTTTGCTTCCTTCAAGGGTGATCTTCCCCGTGCGGAACAGGACGCAGCCCACCGCCACAAGAATAAACATGACCAGGACCTGGTGCACCAGGATCATCGCGATCGAATTCATAAAAAACCTTTCCGGGGACTTCCGGATACCCAGTCCCCTCTTCTCTTTTGTTCTGCCGCCGACTGTCTTTTGTACTGCCAACAATTATACAACAGAAAGAGGGTTCCGACTGCCACAGGCGGACCTTTTCCATGCTATAATATTTTTAAATCAGCATCCCGAGTCTGTGGTGCTGAATCGATGCGCTTATCACATTCCGCAGATATCTGCAGGGGGAAAGGACCAATGGCTGAAAAATACAACATCTGTCTCGACATCGGCGGCACCAAGATCCTCGGCGTCATTTTCGACAGCAACCAGAAGATCATCTACCGGCTGAAGAAAAAGACCCGTTCCGGCGGGGACGCTGCCGAAAACATCGAAGAAGTCATCATCGGCATCGTCGATGAGATGATCAGGGAATCCGGCATCAAGAAAAAGCAGATCAACGCGATCTCCGCCGGAGCTCCCGGCGTCATCAACTCCGCTTCCGGCATCGTCCTCTTCTCCCCGAACCTTCCCTGGAGAGACTATGATATCCGCACCCCGATCCAGAAGAAGTTCGGCGTCCCCTTCTACATCGGGAACGACGTGAACGTGGGTGTCCTCGGCGAGTATAAGTACGGCGCCGCCAAGGGCTACAAGAACGTTGTCGGCTTCTTCATCGGCACCGGCATGGGCGGCGGCCTGATCCTGGACGGACGGCTGTTCACCGGAAATGAATTCAAGGGCGGCGAGCTCGGACATATGGTCCTGGAGCCGGAAGGCCCGCTCTGCGGCTGCGGACAGCGCGGCTGCCTGGAGGCCCTGTCCAGCAAGAAAGGCATGACCGCCTACTACAACCAGCAGATCTCCCGCGGCAGGAAGACCATGATGGAACCCCTGCTGGTGAACGGCACCTTCCGCAGCAAATCCCTGAAGAAATGCTATATCGCGAACGATGCCGTCACGGTCGAGGCGATCGACCGCGCCTGCCATTACATGGCGATCGCCACCGGCAATATGATCAACGCCATCAGCCCGGATATCGTGATCTACGGCGGCGGCATCATCGAAGCCATGGCCGACGTCTTCCTGGAGAAGATCCTCGCCCAGGTGGACCGCTACTGCATGCCCTCCATCCGGAGTTCCGTCGAGATCAAGGCGGCGGCGCTGGGCGACGATTCCGTGGTCTACGGCGCTCTGTCCATGATCCAGGGCCAGTGATCCTGTCCCGGGATCCTCACATTGAAATAGAACCGGCGCATTCTCGTGACTTCCAGTCATGAGTAAGCCGGCATTTTTTGGAACATTACTTTCCAGATCACAGAACGTATATTCGCTTTTCCTTGCTTTCAAGGGTCCCATATGGTATCATATAAATATGGATAATAGCATTTATAATATTGAGTTTACCGGTCTTACATATGGTAGAGGATATGTTTATTCCCTGCAGTATCACATCGTATGGTGCACGAAGTACCGGAAGCAGATCCTTCAGAATGGTGTGGATACAGATCTGAAGGAAATGCTTCAGCAGCTGGCGGAGGAATACCAGTTCAGGATCCTGGCGATGGAAGTCATGCCGGACCATGTACATCTCCTTCTGGACTGC
>CADBEN010000010.1 GCA_902793685.1 uncultured Lachnospiraceae bacterium | reverse complement strand
CGTCCGGATGCAAACGCACGTTCGCCTACTATGTTAGTTTCTGCGCATTCATCCCGCCGCCTAACAGAGGCGGGGGTATTCTGCGGTATTATAGATAAAAAGCGCCTGAAGCCGCAGTCTCATGACCACCGGTTTCAGGCGCTCCGCGGAGGACAAGGGATTCGAACCCTCGCACCGTTTCACCGGCCTAGCGCATTTCGAGTGCGCCCCCTTGAACCGCTTGGGTAATCCTCCTGTTTCGGAAAACTGCATCACTGACACGGTTTTCCTGTGAACTTAGGTAGTATAGCAGATATCTGCTCCTTTATCAAGTTTCCAAATCAGGCCTTCACTTTGCACTCGGCAAATGAAGACAATTACTGCCTGACATTCGCGGATGATGATGTCGCCGAGGTAACTCCGGTGGATAAGGATACCGTCATCAATGACATGGCGGCTGTCGTCGAGAACATGTACATCGTCAATTCGGAGATTCTCCGCCAGGGCCTGTATAAGACTGACGTCTACACCTCCAGGCTCGACCTCACCGGCTGTGATACCTTCACGGATATCGTGGACAAGAACCTTGGGAACGGACAGGCTTATGCCAACGTCACTCTGGACGACACCGACGTACTGCTGCTCTCCGATGACGCTTTTGGCAGCGGAGGCCTTTGAAACGTTTGATGCTGACGGCAGCCCCGCATATCACTATGATTCCGATGACGGCGGCGACTACACAAACCTTGACCAGGACAGCGCGAAGAAGGCTTTTGACGATCTGTTCGCTGAGTACATGGAAGGCGAGATCATCAAGTTCAGTATCGTAAACAAGTAAGGATCATCTGGACAGAAAAACCCCTGCCCGGCGCATCATCACGCCCGGACAGGGGTTTTTTGCATCTTTCTTTATCACTGACATTATACGGCGAGAATACACCGGCTTCTTTCATGTGCCTGAAGCCTCAGGTTCGTTTTCTCTTTCAGCTGACTCTCCCGCTTCTGCCTCGTCTGTTTCTGCCGGAAGCGTTTCCGGCGTCTCTGTTTCGGGAGCCTCCGCCGACAGATAGTCTGCGGAAATGTAGACCGGTTTTCCGTTCTGCTGGATCCGGGACCACTTGAGGTTTTTCCCGATCCGGTGGACGTAGGCGCCGCGGTCCAGGTATCCCACGACCTCGCCGTCCAGTCCCGGCTTTTTCCGGAGCTTCACACCGTCCCCCGTGCAGTAGACCATCTCGTCGCAGCTCTCAAAGCGGAAGCCGTTGACAGTGTCCGTCGTCTTCCCTGAACTGCCGGTTCCGGATGTGACCGTGACGGTCCCCGCCGTCTCCGCAGCCGTGATCACAAGACTGTTCCGCTCTTCTTCAGGCTTTTTCCCGCAGCCGGGAAGCAGCAGGACAAATACAGACAAGAGCAGAAATACTTTCGGAATCAGGTACTGCCGCAAATCTTCCTCTGTCCTGTACATAGTTTTCCCGCCCCCCTGATTTGCTGTTACTCACCACCTATAGAGGTGAGAGTCTTATCCGACCAAGATAAATTACCGGATAAACCCGCCGCCGAGGACCACACCTTCATCGTCGTAGAATACCACCGACTGTCCCGGCGTGACTGCCCGCACCGGCTCATCAAAGACTGCTTCCACCCGGTCTTCCCCTGCCTCGCGGACCGTACAGGCCGTGCCGCGGTGTCCGTAGCGGATCTTCGCCCTGCACCGCAGTTCTCCGCCGTGCAGCCCGTCGACGCCCATCCAGTTCATGTTTTCTGCCGAAAGCACGGAGGAAAACATATCCTCCGCCTCCGCGATTACTACCTCGTTGGTGTCCGTCCGGAGCGCTTTCACGAAGACCGGATGTCCCATGGCGAGCCCCAGTCCCTTCCGCTGGCCCACCGTATAGCGGGTGATTCCTTTATGGCGCCCCAGGACAATGCCGTCGGGGGTCACAAAGTTCCCTTCCGCAGGCTTCTGTCCGAGACTTCGCTCGATGAAACCCGCGTAATCATTGTCGGGGATAAAGCAGATCTCCTGACTGTCCGCCTTGTGGGCCACCGGCAGTCCCGCCCGCTCAGCGATCTCCCGGATCTCATCCTTCGAATACTCCCCGTCCGGCATCATCGTCCGGGAAAGCTGTTCCTGGGTGAGCCGGTACAGGGCATAGGTCTGATCCTTCGACGCGGTCTTCGACATTCTGAGCGCGTACCGTCCTTCCGGCGTTCTCAGTACCCGCGCATAGTGGCCGGTGGCGACATGGTCCGCGCCGAGCTCCCGGCAGCGCTGCAGCAGGGCTTCCCACTTCACATGCCGGTTGCAGATGATGCATGGATTCGGCGTCCTGCCGTGACGGTACTCTTCGATGAAATTCCGGATCACATGCTCCTCGAACTCCTTTCGGAAGTTGAGGACGATGTGGGGGATCCCCAGGATCTCCGCCACTTCACGGGCATCATCCACCGCCTGGATCCCGGTCTTTCCGCCGGAAACGGTTCCTTCCGGCAAGGTGTCCTGCCAGACCTGCATGGTCACGCCGAACACGTCATAGCCTGCTTTCTTCAGCAGGTATGCCGCGACCGAGCTGTCCACACCGCCTGACAGTCCGACTGCCACCTTCTCCGCCATGTAGTTCCTTTCTGTCACGATTATTCGTCGTTCCGGTCTGTTATCTCTGCAGACTCCCGCTCTTTCGGGATATCTGTGTTCTCCGCCGCACTGCTTCCGAAGCTCCATCCGTCGGACGGCTTCAGGTCTTCCTTCACCAGCGCTTCCCGGACTTCAGTATGATCCGGCTGATAGACCGGTTTCCCGGGTTCTTCCGGGGACCGTGGTGTTTTCTGAACTGCTTCGGTTTTCACCCCGCTGCCGGATTCGGCGCTGCCGGATTCGGTGCTGCCGGACTCGGCGCTGCCGGACTCAGTGCTGACGGATTCGGCGCTGCCGGTGCCGGCATCGTCCGCGTCCTGATTCCCCGTATATTCCGGTGACTCTGCCTGATTCCGGTATCCCGGGATCACCCTGCCCCCGTCCGGTGTCTTCGGGGTGGGAACACGGTCCTCGTCCCGGCGGCTGCTCCGGTATTCTGCGTCAGGATTCCTGTATTCCGCGTCAGGGTTCCTGAAGCCTGCGTCGCGGTTCCTGTATTCTGCGTCGCGGTTCCGCAATTCTTCGAAGCTGCGGCCCGGATACTCCCCGGACATCGCCATATAGCGGAAGACCCGGCTCAGGACAAACATGGAATAAAGCATGCCGACGGCGGCCGTCTCCGCTATGATGAGTCCCGTCAGGAAAAACACGCCCTCCACCAGCACCGGGAACGCCCGCGCGTAAACTGCCAGCGGAAAAACCTCCTTTGTGGAGAGATTCATCCGATAAAACCGCGCAAAGATCCGTCCGGCAAAGGCTATTATCCAGGAATAGATGAAGTATCCCGCAAGATGGACGAAAAAGAACACAACGCACATGATGCATTCCATCACGTTCATGACCGGCGCCAGCTGCCGCAGGTAATCCTTCGTGATGGTCATCCCTTCAAGGGAAGAGAACTCGATCATCTGGGCCCGGTTCGCGCCGTCGATCGGCGTAACCTTGAAGATGGCCCGCTTCGAGTCTGCCACAAACACCGTGTCGTTCAGACTCAGGATCGTGCGGAGCTTCTGCGACGAAGGATCCAGCACATTGGAGGGATCCGTATTGACGTCGATATACATCATCCCGTTGGCGAAATGATAGGACTGTTCCGCCTGAAGGGTTCCGTTCTGCAGCGTGAACTCCGGGACATAGGTCTCGACGATCTTCGAAAACCCTCCGGTGCGCACAAAGAACGTCACCACCGGTACCACCGAGACCATGATCCAGAAAATGGTCACGATCAGGACGCCGAAGGCAATTGCGTGTTTTTTTCCTTTCTCCAGGAGCTTCGGATACCCCCGGAAATCAAAGAGGGCAATCCGGAGGTCATTGAAGATTCCCATAAAGCATCCTTTCTGTCAGGCGTTCCGGGCCGCTTCCAGCGCCTTCGCGAACTGATCCGCGCAGCTGGTCTTCCGGAAGCCGCAGGTGTTTCCGGAAAGCTTCTGAATCAGTTCCTCTGCCTCCATCCCCTCGGACAGAAGTCCGATGGCCTTAAGATTTCCGTTGCAGCCGCCCTTGAATTTCAGATTGCGGACCCGGCCGTCAGCCAGATCAAACTCGATTTTGCTGGAGCACACGCCCCGGGGATTGTACTCAAAATGTCCGTTGTCGCTCATGGATTCAAGTCTCACTTTCCTGATCCGTCTCATCCTGCTGAAGGACGTACGGTGTCACCTGATACACATAGTAGTTCAGCCAGTTGGTATAGAATGTGTTTGCCATGTTCCGCCAGGACAGGATCGGTCTCTGGGTAGGATCATCGTCAGGATAATAGTTGACCGGTATCGTCGGGTTCATGCCCCGCCCCAGGTCGCGGTGATACTCGCTGTCCAGAGTCAGGCGGTCATACTCCGGATGCCCCTGCACGAAGATCTGGCTTCCGTCCTGGTTCATGACCAGAAGGACGCCGGCTTCCTCGCTCTCCGCCAGGATCTTCAGATCCGGCTGCTTCATAACATCCTCCCGGTGGATCTCCGTCCAGCGGGAATGGGGGCAGTACATATAGTCATCCATGCTGCGGGTCAGCTGAAGGCTGTGGTGCAGCACCTTGTGGCGGTAGACGCCGCTGAGCTTCGTCTTCCGGGGGAACTTCTGAATCCCGTAATGGTAATAAAGCGCCGCCTGCGCGCCCCAGCAGAGATGCAGGGTGGAGGTCACGTGCTTCTTTGTCCACTTCATGATCCGGCAGAGCTCCGGCCAGTAGCTGACTTCCTCGTACTCCATGTTCTCCACCGGCGCGCCGGTGATGATCATCCCGTCGTAATAGTTCTTCTTAATGTCGTCAAAGTGGACGTAGAACTGGTTGATGTGGCTCTTGCTGGTGTGGGTCGCCTCGTGGGACTGCGTCATCAGGAAGGTGCAGTCCACCTGCAGCGGTGTGTTGGAGAGAGAGCGCAGAAGCTGGAGCTCCGTGTCTTCCTTCAGCGGCATCAGATTCAGGATCAGGATCTGCAGTGGGCGGATGTCCTGGGACAGTGCGCGCTTTTCATCCATTACGAAGATATTTTCCTGTTCAAGGATCGCCTTTGCGGGCAGATCATTCTGAATGCGAATAGGCATGACTTATTGTTCTCCTTTCTCTCCGGCAAGGGCCAGGAAATCCTCCTCCGAAAGGATCGGGATCCCGAGTTCTCTTGCCTTCCGGTTCTTTGAAGAACCGGAGGTTACGTCATTGTTGATGAGGTAGCTGGTCTTCGCACTGACTGAGCCCGCAGCCTTTCCGCCGCGCGCTTCGATGTACGCCTTCAGCTCCTCCCGGTTTTTAAAGTGATTCACGCTGCCGGTGATCACAAAGGTCTTCCCGGCAAACAGCTCCGCCGGAACACCCTCGTCCTGCTTCGGTTTTTCCAGTGTGACCTGAGCGAGCAGGCGGTCGATGATGGCAGCCTGTTCGGGATCGGCGAGGAAGCTTGTGACCGAATCCGCCAGGACCGCGCCGATGCCTTCGATGCCGCAGAGTTCGTCCTTCTCCGCCGCCCGGAAAGCCTCGAAATCCCCGTGATAGTACCGGGTCAGCATCTTCGCGTTCTGGAGGCCGATGCCGGGGATCCCCAGAGAAAAGACGAAGCGGGTCATATCGGTGTTCCGCGCCTTCTCCACCGCGGCGATCAGGTTGTCTGCGGATTTTTCTCCGAAGCCTTCCAGCCCGGCAATGGCTGCGCGGTGCTGCTCAAGACGGAACAGATCCGCGTAATCGTGGATGAAGCCCGCGGAGATCAGCTTTTCCAGTGTCGACTCCGAAAGCCCTTCCACGTTCAGAGCGTCGCGGCTGGTCATCAGAGCGAATCGTTTGATCTTCTTGATCACGCAGTCCGGGTTTTCACACCACAGCGTCTCGACCTCGTTCTCGCGGTGAATGCGTGTCGGCTGTCCGCAGACAGGGCAGGTCTCCGGAACCGGCGCGTTCCCGCTGCCTGTCAGGTTCTCCGCAATCTGCGGAATGATCATGTTTGCCTTATATACAGTGATGGTGTCGCCGATGCCAAGCCGCAGCGCCCGCATGATGCTGACGTTGTGGACGCTGGCACGGCTCACCGTGGTCCCCTCCAGCTCCACCGGCCGGAAGATCGCGACGGGGTTGATGAGTCCGGTCCGGGAGGGACTCCACTCGATCTCCAGAAGCTCCGTCTCCTTCGTCTCATCGCTCCACTTGAAAGCGATGGCGTTCCGCGGGAATTTCGCGGTGGTCCCGAGGGATTCCCCGTAGGCGATGTCGTCCATCAGAAGGACCAGCCCGTCGGAAGGAAATTCATTTTCCGCGATCCGCTCCGCGAAGCGCTGCACGGCTGCGGGAAGTGTCTCTGCCGTGACCATCTCATACTCCACCACGTCAAAGCCCTGGTCCTTCAGCCACTCGAACTGGGCTTTCCGGGAATTCCGGAAGTCCGTGTCCCCGGCCGTCACCAGGGAAAAGGCGAAGAAATAAACGCTCCGCGCCTTTGTGATCTTCGGGTCCAGCTGCCGCACCGATCCCGCGCAGAGATTCCGCGGATTCTTGTACTTCGCGTCCGTCTCGGGAATGGTCTCGTTGATTTTATTGAAATCCGGATAGCGGATGATGGCTTCGCCCCGCAGGACGAGTTCTCCCCGGAAGGGGATCCGCAGCGGAACGTTCCGGAAGACCCGGGCATTGTTCGTGACCACCTCGCCGATGTATCCGTTGCCCCGGGTCACAGCCTTCTGGAGTTCTCCGTCCCGGTAGGTGAGGACGATGGTGATACCGTCCAGCTTCCAGGAAAGAAGCGCCTTCTGGTCTCCGAGCCAGGCCGCCAGGTCGTCCACATTCTTTGTCTTGTCCAGGGACAGCATCGGCCGCTCATGCTCTTCCTTCGGAAGCTCCGAGAGCACCTCGTAGCCGACCTTCTGGGTCGGAGAGCCTGAGAGGACCGTTCCCGTCTCCTGCTCCAGCGCGGCCAGCTCGTCGTAGAGCTTGTCGTACTCAAAGTTGCTCATGATCTCGCGGTCTTCCTGATAGTAGGCCCGGGAGGCCTCCGTCAGGATCCCCGAAAGCTCCCGCATCCGCTTCAGCTGCTCAGCGTTTGCCTGTGCCATGATCTGCCTTCCTTCCGTTACCTGCAGGTCTTCCGCCGGCAGCACTTTTCTTCACGCCGGACGTTCTTCCCGCTCCGGACTTGCCGGCCGCTCTGCCGCCGTTCTTTCCGCCCGTCTTGCTGCCGCCTGCTGCCTTTCCGGCAGCTTCACTCTTCGCCCGGAAATACTCTTTCTGGCGGGTCTTGTAGTTTTCCGTACGGCGCTGGTCCGCAGCAGAAACCGGCTTCCCTGCCCCTGTTTTCTTTGCTCCGGCCTTTGCAGTACTGCTGCTGCCTGTGCTCCTGCTGCCGGTGCCGCCTGTCCTTCCGGCACTGCTGCCGGCGCTGCCTGTCCTTCCGGCGCTGCCGGTCCCGGTACTGCTGCCGGCGCTGCCTGTCCTTCCGGCCTGGGAACTCTCACTCTTTTTAAGTGAGTTCTCCAGCTCCCGGAGTTCCTCAGCCGTCACATTCCGCCAGGTCCCGGGCTTCAGGTTTCCGAGGCGGATATTCATGATGCGGATCCGCTTCAGGCTGATTACGTGGAATCCCAGCGCCTCGCACATCCGGCGGATCTGCCGGTTCAGTCCCTGGGTCAGGACGATGATAAATGAAGTCTTGTCTTTTACAATCACCTTGCAGGGCCGCGTCGTGACCTGCAGCTCATCGAGATGCACGCCCCGGCGCATCTTGTCGACAAATCCTTCAGTCAGAGCCTTGTCGACCCGCACCAGATATTCTTTTTCATGGACGTTGGACGCGCGCAGGATCTCGTTCACCAGGTCTCCCCGGTTCGTCATGAGCATGAGTCCTTCCGAATCCTTGTCCAGCCGCCCGACAGGATAGACCCTGGTCGGATAATCCACCATGTCCACGATATTCGGGGCCCGGTCATTGTCCGTGGTGGTGCACACGATCCCCGCCGGCTTGTTCACCGCCAGCAGCACCGTCTTCTGTCCCGACGCATCCTCCAGCGTGCCCACCAGTTCTTCCTTCACCGTCACCTTCATGCCCGGCTCCACCAGCGTGCCCAGCTCCGCGCGGACGCCGTCCACCTTCACTTTTCCTTCTTCGATCAGGCGGTCCGCCTCTCTCCGCGAGCAGTATCCCATGGCGCTGAGAAACTTGTTGATCCGCATCGCGCCGTCATTCCAGTCTGTCATAAAACTCCGATCTCTGTTGGATTTATTATATTCGCGGCCCGGGACGCTTCGCGTCCTAGCCGCATTATCGCACCCTCAAACTCGGAATGCTTCGCATTCCTCGTTTTGCGCCGTCCGAGATGCTTCGCGTCTTGGCCTGCTTCCGCACCCTCTAACTCGGAATGCTTCGCATTCCTCGTTTTGCGCCGCCCGAGACGCTTCGCGTCTTGGCCTGCTTCCGCACCCTCAAACTCGGAATGCTTCGCTTTCCTCGTTTTGCGCCGCCCGAGACGCTTCGCGTCTTGGCCGCCCTGCGCAAATCCGCAAAAGACGTCCGGAGAGCAAGCTCTCCGGCCTGCTTTTGCGGATTTGCGCAGGGTGCTGGCAATTATAAGATTATACCATTTTCCGGGCGTCGTTTACAACCGCAACCGGGCTCCGCTTTTCGGGGTCTGCCCCACCCGGAGCGCCTCCGCGCCCCGAAGGAACACAATGCTTCCTGGTCGCCCTTCGGGGCCCGCCCCACCCGAAGCGCCTCCGCACCTCGAAGGAACACAATGCTTCCTGGTCGCCCTTCGGGGCCCGCCCCACCCGGAGCGCCTCCGCACCCCGAAGGAACACAATGCTTCCTGGTCGCCCTTCGGGGCTTGCCCCACCCGGAGCGCCTCCGCGCCCCGAAGGAACACAATGCTTCCTGGTCGCCCTTCGGGGCCCGCCCCACCCGGAACGCCTCCGCACCCCGAAGGAACACAATGCTTCCTGGTCGCCCTTCGGGGCCCGCCCCACCCGGAACGCCTCCTCACCCCGAAGGAACACAATGCTTCCTGGTCGCCCTTCGGGGTCTGCCCCACTCCGGACGCTTCCGCACCCCGAAGAACAGGGTAATTCACAGTTGACCCTCCATTTTTCCGTGCAGCACCTCTCCCACTTTCGCTATGCACGAAGTGGCAGCGGGAAACAAGCTTTCTCCGTGTATTATCATCAGCAGTCCCTGCCGATATACACTGAATCGCCGCGATCAAACGGCTGACTCAGTGTATCAATACCGGCAACCCTTGCCGCTATACACGTAACAGCCGCAAAATACAAACAGACTCCGTGTAAAAAGCGAGAAACATGCACATAAACTGTTACGAACAGGCCAGCCACCCGCTCACCAGCCACCTGCTCGCCAGTCACCTGCTCGCCAGCCGCCTGCAGAGCATTCACATCAAAAAAAGAGCCTTCTCCCATCAGAGAAAAGGCTCTTTCCGGTTATGTCGTCCCGGGCTGCCGCAGGTCTGCCGGGCTGCCGCAGATCCGCCCGGCTGCCGCAGGTCCGCTCTGTTGTCTCAGTCGTCGCTGAGATACATGGCGTCGCCGAAGCTGAAGAAGCGGTAGCGCTCCCGCACGGCTTCCTCGTAGGCGGCCAGGGTCTGCTCCCGGCCCGCCAGCGCGCTGACCAGCATGATCAGCGTGGACTCCGGCAGATGGAAATTCGTTATCAGGCAGTCCAGGACCTTGAACTTGTATCCCGGATAAATGAAGATGCTGGTCCAGTCGCTCTTCGCGCGGACCACGCCGCTCTCATCCGCCGCGGACTCGATGGTCCGGCAGCTGGTGGTGCCGACACAGATGACCCGGCCGCCCGCAGCCTTGACCGCGTTGATCCGGTCCGCCGCATCCTGAGTGACGATGTAGAACTCGGAGTGCATGTGGTGCTTCAGGACGTCCTTCTCCTTCACCGGACGGAAGGTTCCCAGCCCCACGTGGAGCGTGACGTGGACGATGTCGACGCCCATGTCTTTGATCTCCTGCAGCAGCTCCTTCGTGAAATGCAGTCCTGCCGTCGGTGCGGCGGCGCTTCCGTCGTGCTCCGCGTAGACCGTCTGGTAGCGGTTCCGGTCCTTCAGCTGGTGGGTGATGTAGGGCGGAAGCGGCATCTGTCCCAGCTGATCCAGGATCTCTTCAAAAATACCGTCGTAGCTGAACTGGACGAAGCGGTTTCCTTCCTCCGTCTGCCCGATTACGGTCCCCTTCAGAAGCCCGCCGCCGAAGCTCACCACCGTGCCGGTACGGCACTTCTTCCCCGGCTTCACCAGGGTCTCCCACACGTTGTTCTCCTTCCGCGTGAGCAGCAGCACCTCGATCTTCGCGCCGGTGCCCTCTTTTTCGCCGATCAGCCGGGCGGGGATGACCTTCGTGTCATTGATGACCAGGCAGTCCCCTTTCCGAAGATATTCTTTAATGTCCCGGAAAGTCCGGTGCTCGATCTCCCCGGACTTCCGGTGCAGGACCATCAGCCGCGAGGACGCCCGGTCCTCCAGGGGATCCTGTGCGATCAGCTCCTGCGGCAATTCATAATTAAACTCACTTACATCCATTCCTGTTGTGTATCTCCTGTTGTTTCTTATGTCCCGGCTGCGCTCTCTGTCCCGACTGCTGCGCCGCTTTCCGCAGCATTTCCGGCATCGGCCGCGCTCTCTGTCCCGGCTGCTTCGCCGCTCTCCGCAGCATTTCCGGCATCGGCCGCACTCTCTGTCCCGGCCGCGCTCTCTGTACCGACTGCTGCGCTGCTTTCCACGGCATTGCCGACATCGGCTGCGCCCTCTGTCTCCGCCGTTTCCATGGTCTCTGACGCACTGCTTTCAGCCGCGGAAGGATCGACGCTGACATTCACTTCCACGACAGCTTCTTCCACGGTCTCCTCGGCCGCGCTGCTCTCTGCAGCGGACTCTGCCGCAGAGCTCTCCGCTTCTGCGGATGCCTGGGCTGCGCCCTCCCGGAGCTTTTCGTAGACCGATCCGAGCTTCGCGTCACTGACAATTGCCTTCGCCAGGGCCGTCCGGTTTTCATTGTTGAGTTTCTGGACTGCCTCGGAGCTGTCCGCGAGGCGCAGGGCTTCCGCCTGCTCCGCCGTGAGGTCCTCATCCAGGCGGAAATAGTACTGTCCGTCCTGCGTCACCGCATAGGCACGAAGCAGCATGGGCGCCGGCGTGTCGACCTTCCGGAACCACGCCTGTGTCGTGACGTAGACGATATACTCCCCGTCATTCACGCCCGGAATCACGTAACTCAGCGTATTCTCGAACGTATCATAGAGCTTTTTTCCAGCCGCGATCTGCGCGCGCAGTTCTTCCGTCCCTTCAGCGTCCGAACGGCCGAACATGCGCAGCATTGAGTCCGCGTCGCCCTTGCACTGGGCGTCCAGATAGGAGCTTACGAGGCGGTCGATGCCGGGCTCCGTGTTCCGGACCAGCTCCGCGTTTGCGTAATCATAAGGCTCGGTCTCCGGTTCCGTCACATCCGTCTCACCGGATGCGCCGGTCCCGTCCTCCCCTGACTTCCGCTCTCCCGGCGCCGGCGTTTCAGCCTGCGCCGCGGTCGTGCCATGCGAAGAAGTGCTCCGGTGTTTCACACGGTCCGCAATAATGATAAAAATGATCAGCAGCAGGACCAGGACGGGAAGGAGCAGGAAGCGGAACATTTTCTTCCGGCGGATCTCCTCCTGTGCAGCCTGCGTTCTTCGATTGTTTCTTGCCACGGGTTCTTAAACCTCCATAAGCCTGTCCGGTCATCCCGGACAGGCAGGTCAACTTTTCTGCAGCTGCTCAGATCTGATAGAATCCGACCTTCTTGTAGACCTTGCGCAGTGTCTTGTTCGCGATGTAGGACGCGCGTTCCGCGCCCTGGCGGTAGATATCGTCCAGATAAGCTTTGTCCTTGATCAGGCGATCCGCCTCCTCGCGGATGGGCCGCAGGGTCTCGATGACGGCTTCGCCGACTGCCGGCTTGAAGACGCCGTAGCCCTTGCCCTCGAACTCCTTCTCGATCTCCTCGAAGCTCTTCCCGGTCAGGGTCGCGTAAATGTTCATCAGGTTCGCGACGCCGGGCTTATTCTCCCGGTCGTAGCGCACCGGGTTCACGGAGTCACTGTCCGTCACCGCGCGCTTGAACTTCCGGGCAATGGTGTCCGGATCATCCATCAGGAAAACGCAGCCCTCGGGGATGGACTTGGACATCTTCTCGCCCGGGGTAGTCAGGCCGTAGATCCGGGCGCCCATCTTTGAGATGTAGGGTTCCGGGATCTTGAACACGTCGCCGTAAATTGAGTTGAAGCGCTGCGCGATATTTCGGGTCAGCTCGACATGCTGCTTCTGGTCCTCTCCCACCGGGACATAATCCGGCTGATAGAGCAGGATATCCGCAGCCATCAGCACCGGATAGGTAAACAGGCCGGCGTTGATGTTGTCCTTATGCTTTGCGGATTTGTCCTTGAACTGGGTCATCCGGGACAGCTCCCCGAACATGGTGTAGCAGCTCAGGACCCAGGAAAGCTGCGCGTGCTGCGGAACGTGGGACTGCAGGAAAAGAACATTCTTCTCCGGGTCCAGGCCGCAGGCGATGTACTGTGCCAGCTGGTTGATGGAACGCTTTCTGAGATCCGCCGGCGTCTGACGCACCGTGATGGTGTGCATATCCGCCATGAAGTAATAGCACTCAAACTCATCCGCGCGGTCCGCCCAGTTCTTGATGGCGCCGAGGTAATTCCCGAGGTGCAGGTCTCCGCTGGGCTGGATGCCCGACAGCATTCTTTTCTTGGTCTCTTCCATATCTTTGTCCTCTTCTCCCGCTGATATAAAACAGCCCTGCGGATCTTCCGGTCCGCAGGGTGCTTGCTGCTGTGTCCGGCGGGATTCGAACCCGCGATCTCCGGAGTCGGAGTCCGACGCGATATCCAGCTTCGCTACGAACACATCTTGCTTCAGAATGCGCTCCCGCATTCAGAACAAACCATATCATACATTATTTTTCCGGGATGTGCAAGCCCCGCAGATTCGAATCCCGGCGGACGGGGATCCCGCCCGCCGGCCGGAAAGCTTCCTTTCAGTCCTTCTTTTTTCTGCCTGTTCCGCGGCTTCCTGTTCCGCGGCTTCCTGTCCCGCGGCTTCCTGTTCCGCGGCTTCCCGCAAAACGCTGCTTCCGGGTCGTCTGTCCGTAGTTGTTGGCAGCGGCGGCAATGGCAGCCTTGTCCGCGGCCGCACGGCTCTCCGGGTCCGTCAGCATGCGGAGCACCTCGGTCATGCGGTCCCTCAGACGGGCCGCCTCCTCGAAATTCAGCTCCGCCGCAGCCTGGCGCATCTTCTTCTCCAGCTCCTTCGAGAGCTTCCGGAGTTCCGCGTCGCTCATGGATTCCGGATCCTTCTTCCAGGTCTTGTCGTCCTCGATGACCGCCTTCGTCATGGTGATCACGTCCCGCACCGCCTTCTGGATGGTGGTGGGGGTGATGCCGTGCTCATCATTGTAGGCCTGCTGGATCTGCCGCCTGCGGTTTGTCTCGTCGATGGCCCGCTTCATGGAATCAGTCATCACGTCCGCGTACATGATCACATGGCCTTCGGAGTTGCGCGCGGCGCGGCCTATCGTCTGGATCAGGGAGGTTTCACTCCGGAGGAAACCTTCCTTGTCCGCGTCCAGGATCGCCACCAGGGTGATCTCCGGGATATCCAGGCCCTCTCTCAGGAGGTTGATGCCCACCAGCACGTCGAACTCGTCGAGACGCATGGCCCGGATGATCTGGGCGCGCTCCAGAGTGTCGATGTCGGAGTGCAGGTAGCGGACCCGGATCCCCACCTGGCGCATGTATTCCGTCAGGTCCTCCGCCATCCGTTTGGTGAGGGTGGTGATCATCACCTTGTGGTGATTCTTCGTCTCTTTGTTGACCTCGCTGATGAGGTCGTCGATCTGCCCTTCCACCGGCCGCACCACTACCTCGGGATCCAGAAGCCCGGTGGGGCGGATGATCTGCTCGGCCCTGAGCATCTCGTGCTGCGCCTCGTACTCGTTCGGCGTCGCGGAGACAAAGAGCATCTGGTCGATATGAGATTCAAACTCCTGGAAGGACAGGGGCCGGTTGTCCAGGGCGCTGGGAAGGCGGAAGCCGTACTCCACCAGATTCATCTTCCGCGACAGGTTCCCGTTGAACATGCCGCCGACCTGGGGGATGGTGATATGGCTCTCGTCCACGATGATCAGATAGTCCTCCGGGAAATAGTCCATCAGGGTGAAGGGCGGTTCTCCCGGCTTCTGTCCCGTCAGAAAGCGGGTATAATTCTCAATGCCGGAGCAGAATCCGGTCTCCCGCATCATCTCCACGTCATAGTGGGTCCGCTCGCCGATCCGCTGTGCTTCGATCAGCTTGTCCTCCGACTGGAAGTATTTGACCCGCTCATCGCATTCTTCCAGGATCTCTTTACAGGCCTGCTCCATCTTTTCCTTCGGCACCACATAGTGGGACGCAGGGTAGACCGAGATATGCATGACCTCCGCCACCATGTCCCCCGTGAGGACGTCGATCTCCGTGATGCGGTCTATCTCGTCCCCGAAGAATTCCACCCGGTAAGCCACCTTGTCCTGGTCCGCCGGGAAGATCTCCAGCACATCGCCCCGCACCCGGAAGGTGCCGCGGTGGAAGTCCATGTCGTTCCGCGTGTACTGGATATCGATCAGTCCGGAGATGACCTCGTCCCGGTCCTTCTCCTGCCCCGGGCGCAGCGACACCATCATCTCCTTATAGTCCACCGGGCTGCCCAGACCGTAGATGCAGGAGACGCTGGCCACCACGATAACGTCCTTCCGCTCCAGAAGGGAGCTGGTTGCGGAATTCCGGAGCTTGTCGATCTCGTCGTTGATGGAGGAATCCTTCTCGATATAGGTGTCCGTGGAAGGAACGTAGGCCTCCGGCTGATAGTAGTCATAGTAAGAGACGAAGTACTCCACCGCGTTCTCGGGAAAGAATTCCTTCATCTCGCTGTAGAGCTGCGCCGCAAGGGTCTTGTTGTGGGAAATGATGAGGGTCGGCTTCTGAAGCTTCTCGATCACGTTCGCCATGGTAAAGGTCTTTCCGGACCCGGTCACGCCCACCAGCGTCTGGAACTGATTTCCCTCCCGGAAACCCTTCACCAGCTTTTCGATGGCCTGAGGCTGGTCCCCGGTGGGCTGATAATCTGAATGCAGTCTGAATTCCATAGTCCTCTCCTGCTTTTACAATGAGAATTACGGTAGCAAAAGACCCGTCCGCACCGGAGCCATCGGCCCCGGTCCGCCGGGTCTTATGATTTGTTTTCTGGTGTTGTCCGCTGCTTCCGCAGTGCCCGGACTGTTCTGGTCTCTGTGTCCTTGTACGCAGGACCGTCTCAGCGTCTGCGTCCGCGGGATAAACGGTCTCCCGCGCCGGAACCGGCATTGATGTAGCTGACATACGCGTGGGTGACGGACAGATCCGAATGCCCCAGCATCGTCTGCATCGACCGCATGTCCGTCCCGTTTCTGAGAAGGTGGGCAGCGAAGCTGTTCCTCAGCGCCTGCGGCGTGATGTCCTTCCGGATCCCTGCCTTGTCGCCGTAATACTTGATGATCTTCCAGAAGCCCTGCCGGGAAAGCGCGCTGCCGCTGATGTTCACAAACAGCAGATCTGACTCCCCGTTCTTCATGAGCTGCGCACGGCCTTCCTCAAGATAGACCCGCAGCGCATCCTGTGCCGCGCGGCCAAAGGGAATGGCGCGCTCACGCTCCCCGTCACTGCAGTTCACATAGCCGATGACGAGGTTGATGTCGGTGACCTTGAGGTCGATGATCTCGGAGACCCGCAGACCGGTGGCGCAGAGCAGCTCCAGCATTGCGCGGTCACGAAGCTTCTTCAGCGTACGCCCCTGCGTCTGCTGAAGGAACGCCTCGACTTCAGCGCCGGTAAGCACTGTCGGAAGCTTCTTCTCGACTTTGGGAGCCTTCAGCGACTCGGCAGGATTGAAGGGAATGACGCCCTTCTTTGCCTCGTACGCAAAGAACGCCTTCGTCGACGCGACGACGCGGGAAATGGTCGTTGTGGCCTTGCCTTCCCGTTCCAGCCAGAGGACGTAGGAATTCAGGACAGTATCCGTGACCTTCTCCGGACGCGTGATCCCCTGGGCATTCAGCCAGATGATCATCTGACGAAGATCTCTCTCGTAGGAAACAAGGGTATTATGCGCCATCCGGCGCTCGTTTTTCAGATACTCTGCAAAACGTAACAGCTCTTCTTCCATCTCGGTTTTCCCCCTGTACCGCATTCAGACTGCGTGAATACGATGCAGAAATCATTATAAAAAAAAGATTATGTAAAATCAACTTGCCCGAAATGGCCGGAAACACTGTATTTTCCTGCCGAAATACAACATCTCGGAGTCCGCTGTTTCCCTCTTCAGCTATCTTGGATTTTCAGAGCTCAAAAATATTTTTTTGCGGTGTAAGCGGTGATCGCCGCCACCGTCTTTCCGTCGCGGATCTCACCTTTGTAGATCAGTTCCAGAAGATCCTTCGGATCCCAGACCTCGACGTTGATGACCTCGTCCTCGTCCAGATGCTGCGCGCTCTTCTTCAGATTCCGCGCCACGAAAATATCGATCTCCTCATCCAGGAAGGCGACCGTCGTGTCGATCCGGATCAGGAACTCCAGATCCTCCGGCTTATCCACCCGGAATCCGGTTTCCTCCTCCAGTTCCCGGAAGGCGCAGATCCTGCGCGGCTCATCCGCGCTGTCGACCTTTCCCGCGGGGATCTCCAGCGTGAAGCGGTCCAGCGCGTTCCGGTACTGACGCACCATCAGGATCTTCCCCTCATCCGTCACGGGGAGAACCGCCGCGGCGCCGTCGTGGTGAATGTAATCCCAGACTGCGTGCACGCCGTTGGCGTCCACGTAATCCTTATAGACCTTCAGAATGGTCCCCTCGTATGCCAGTTCCCTGCGGAGCCGCTTTACGGGAATCTCCTTCTCAAACTGCTTCTCGTCCATGTCTCTGTCTTCCTTTCCGTGCATTATTTCTTTTTCTTCTTCAGCTGGTACTTCGCGTCAGCGCCGTCCTGGGTCTTCCTGTAGCAGGCTTCCGCGCCCTTCATGACGGCATTCCGGAATCCGGCCTCATCCAGAGCCGCGATCGCCTCGATGGTCGTGCCGCTGGGGATGCAGATCTGGTCGCTGAGAACAATGGGATGCTCTCCGGTTTCCAGCACCATCTTCGCGCATCCCATGACCGTCTGTGCCACCATCTCCATGGCCTCCTGCTTGCTGAGTCCGTAGCGGACGCCGGAGTTGGCCAGAGCGTCAATGAACATATAAACAAAAGCGGATCCCGTCGCGTTGACGACGGTCAGCGTGTCGATCAGATTCTCGTCCACCAGGATGGTCCGGCCGAAAGAGTCAAAGATTTTTCTCAGCTCCGCCACGTCCTCACCCGAGAACTGATATCTGTCGTAGGCAAGCCCCGTCATGCCGGTCCGGACCCGGGCCGGGGAATTCGGCAGCGCGCGCACCACACGCGCAAAACCGCCGAGCTGTTTCGAGACGTAGGAAATGGAGACTGCCGGCGCCATGGTGATCACGATCTTCCGGCCCACCACCTCGTAATTGATCTCGTCCAGAACTTCATCGAAATCCTTTTTCCGGATGCCGAGGAAGATAATGTCCGCCTCCTTTGCGACGTCGATATTCGAGGGCATGAATCTTACTCCGGTCTTTTCGGAGATATACCTGCCGCGCTCCGGATGCAGACAGGAGAACATGAGATCCTCCTTGGGATAAATGTCCATAAGGCTGTTCAGGATCGAACGTCCCATATTTCCCATGCCGATGAAACCGATCTTACTCATTGCCGCTCCTCTCCCGGAAAAAACCGTACATTGCTGTCCATAAACATTCAGGGGCGCCGCCGCGCCCCCGACTGTTTTCAGTATCTCATTTTTCAGGATTCAGGTCAATTATTCTACGGAAGCGTTTCCGGCAAGCATCCAGTCATAGGACTCCATTGCCTGGAAAAGCGTGCTGTCCGCCGTGTCCATCTGTGTGCGCGCCTGCTGATACTGGGTCAGCGCACCCAGATAATTCGCTGCGGAGAGCATCCCCAGCTGGTACTGGACATCGGCCGCGTTCTTCGTCATTTCCGCCGCCTGAAGACCGCTCACGGCACCTTCATAAGCCGCCTTGTCCGCCAGGATCGTCTGGTACTGCTGCTTCAGATTTGTGAGCAGGTTCTGGTACATCTCTGCCTCGGTGGCGTCCCGGGCTTCCATCGCAGTGCTGGAGTGGTAGTGCTTTTCATGGTGGAAATCGATGATCGAACCGTTGTTTGCGATAGCCCTGGTGAGATCCGCCTCCGGATCCATGGCATCGATCCGGGACAGGTCCGCCGCCGGGGTCTCCCCGATCACCGGGTCCGCGCCGGCCTTCCATCCGCAGAGAAGGATCAGATTCTCCTTCAGCTGGATGAGGTTCGTGTCAATCGTCGCAAGCGTGGACTGGGAGGAAAGCAGGCTGCTCTGCACCTTCAGGACGTCCGTCGCGGTCGCCAGGCCCTGGACCTGCATGAGCTGCGTGTCCTGGAACAGCTTTTCGTACATCTGCACGGATTCCGCCACGATGGCGCGCTGTCTGAGCAGAGCGTTGTAGGCGATCATCAGCTGCTTCGCGCCGCTCGCCGCCTGCCGTTCCGCCACACGGAGGGGACGGTTTGAAGCGGTCACCGGCCGCCGCAGCTTGTCCGTGGAATCTGCGAGGGTATTGGACGCCTTCTGCAGGATCATCTCCTGCATGTAAAAATACCCGTAGTTTCCATAGTCCTTCGAAGCCTGGGCGTCTTGCTTCAAATCCGCCATTTCCCGCTGCCGGGATTTCAGGTTGTCCACGATGGTATCCATGAGGTCGATGCTGTCGTTCAGATTGGACCACGCCGAGGTTATGGCCGGGTTGAAATTGTGGACAAGATCATTGATCTCCTCGTAATTCAGGGTGTTGTCCATCAGCTCAGCCCAGCGGGCTTCCGAGTAGCCGTTCAGCTCAGCCTGTGACTTTCCGACATCTCCGGGCTCCTGCGCGGAGAGGACAGCGGCCTGCGCCGGCGCGCAGAATTCCAGCGCCAGCGTTACCGCCAGCAGCGAAACCACGGAACACTGCAGCGTCCTTGTCATATGATGCATTTTTCCTTCTCCTTCCTGCACCCTGCCGTTATACAGCGAATTCATCTCATCCGGCAGTAAAACCATTCCGCCGGGCAGCGGGGCCTTCCCCGCTGTCGGATACGGTCAGGCGCCGGCAGATGCCGCCGCCAGTCCGTTCACTGACCAGTCATAGGCTTCCATGGCCTGGAACAGGCTGTATTCCGACTGCTTCAGGGCGATCTGGGCCTGCTCAGCGGCGATCTGCGCCGACTCGTTCTCCACCGCGCTGGCTGTGCCGAGGCCAAAGCGCTGCGCGGTCTGGGCCGCGGTCTGGGCAGTCACCTGCGCATTCGCGAAATTATAAAGATACGCGTTCTTCTGGTTCACCGCTGTCTGGTAAGCATTCCGGAGGCTCACCGCGATCCGTGCCTCATTGTCCGCGATGGTGGAGTTCAGCGTGGCGACGTCCGTGCCGTTCCGGGCGTTCTTAAGCTTCTTTTTGTTGACCCGGAGCGTGTAGTTATTCTCCAGTGCCTTCGCGAGATCTGCCTCGGGATCCATCCGGTCGATCCTTGTGATGTCCACCTCGGGGATCTCGCCGATCTCCGCCTCCGCGTCGGCCTTCCAGCCCAGCATGACCTGAAGCTTCCGCCGCGTCGAATCCGCAGCGGAGGTCGCCGAAATCACCGTCTGCTCCGCGTTCTTTACCGCCTGCTGCGCGTTCAGGACCTGGATCTGGGTCCCCATGCCGACGTTTGCCGACGCCTGGGCGGCAGCCAGATTGACCTCCGCCAGGCGCTTTGCCTTCTCCGCATTCTGAATGGACAGAAGCTGGGAGTGCCAGGTGATCATGTTGTTCTGGGCCGTCTGCACCAGTACCTGCTTTGCCATCTCATAATTCAGCCGCAGGATCTCAGAGTCCTCCAGCGTATTGTCCGCCTGCTGCTCCAGCTGCCGCGCGGAGATCTCCGCCGTTGTCGCGGCGACCATTCCCGTTGCGTAGTTCGACTCGCCCCAGTCCGGCTCGACGATATCGTCCCGGATCTCGTTCGCGAGCCTCCGGTATTCTTCAGCCCACTCATCGTTGGTGTCGCCGTAGTCCTCGCGGAACTTCCGGTAGCTGAACTGATTCTGCTGGACGGTAGGATTGTACTCCTCCACCAGTCCTCCGATCTCCCGGTATTCCAGCTTATTGTCCTTCAG
The DNA here is from genome assembly GCA_902793685.1 of uncultured Lachnospiraceae bacterium. Taxonomy (GTDB): domain Bacteria; phylum Bacillota; class Clostridia; order Lachnospirales; family Lachnospiraceae; genus Moryella. The sequence goes on along the minus strand of CADBEN010000010.1, from coordinate 69,623 downwards.
CGCCGCCCACTCTTCCGCCGTCCGTGCGAACTCCGGAGAGGAGGCGAAGACCGGCACACAGCAGGTACTCATCAGGACCGCGGCACTCACGGCTGCCGCCGCCGCGCGTACTGTCTTCATTCTTTGTGATTCCTTTCTTTATCAGTCAACATCCAGGTGCTCTTCCGGTTTCTTCTTCAGCGTAAGCATCTTGTAAAGGATCGGCAGAAGCAGAAGCGAAAGGAGGGTCGATGCCACCAGACCGCCGACGTTGACCAGGGAAAGGCTCTGCAGGTACTGTCCTGCCGAGCCGTAGCCTGCTGCCATCGGGATCATCGCGATGATGGTGGTCAGGGTGGTCATCAGGATCGGGCGGATACGGATGGCGCCGGCCTCCACCAGCGAGGTGTCAACATCCTCGTTCCCGGCAAGCATTGCCTCTCCCCGCAGGTGGTTCGCCGTATCCACATACAGAATACCGTTATTGACGACGGTGCCCACCAGCATCAGGAAGCCGACCATGGCGATCATGCTGATCTTGCAGCCCACCAGGAACAGGGCCATGAAGGAACCGATCAGCGCGAAGGGGATGGTGAGCATGACCATCAGGGACATCTTCGGCGACTCGAACTGGATCGCCATGACAATGAAGATCAGGAAGACTGCCGTGATCAGCGCATGACCCAGATTCTTCATCTCATCGCCCATCTGGAGTTCCTGGGAAGTCAGTCCGTTCTCGACGCCCATGGGCTTCGGGTAATCCTTTACGAAGGCCTTCATGTCCGCCTCCGCGGTCTTCCGGTACTGCTCGACGATATCCGCCGTGATGGACACGCGGTAGCGCTTGTCCTTCCGGATGAGGGTCTGGGGGCTGTCCTCAAAGCGGACGTCCGCCACCGCGGACAGCGGGATCTGCTTCCCGTAGGGAGTGGTGAGAAGCCAGTTCTGCAGCTTGTCCACGGTATCCAGCGTCCCTTCCGGATACTCCATCCGGACCGAATAGTCGGAGGTGTCCACCGTATAAGTCATGACTTCCGTGCCGCCGATCGCCTTGTAGATAGTTCCCGCCACCGCCGCCGGTGTCAGGCCTTCCGCCTGTGCCTTCACGGGGTCGATGTCGAGCTTCACCACAGGCGCCGCGTTTTCCATGGAGGAATGGACCTTTGTGACGTAAGGCTTTTTCTTAAGTTCCTCCTTGATCTCCTCCGCAGTATCCCGGACCAGATCCAGATCCGTGCCCTCGAGGTTCGTCTCGATGTCTGCAGTGGTGGAGGTGTTCATTCCTGTGCTGCTGGCGCTCTGCATTCCGATGGTCGCGCCCGCGATCTGCGCCATGGGATTCTTCCAGCTGGCTATGATCTCCTTCGTGGAAAGCTTCCTGGGCTTTCCCATGCCCTTGTCGTGGAGATAGGCCGTGACCGCGGCGCTGGAGCCGCCAAGGCTCATGCCGACGCCGCTGTTTCCGTAGGTGACCAGGTACTTCTTTACGTTCGGATCCCCGGAGACCACCGCTTCCACCTTGGAAAGGACCTCATTGACCTCTTCAAGGTCCTGGTTGGGCTTGACCTGGACCGTCACTCTGATCTGGCCCTGGTCCACGTCCGGCGTAAGCTCCATGCCGAGCCGGCTCGCGAAGAAGATGGATACCGCCAGCAGAAGCACCGTCGTGGTGATAGCCAGGAACTTGTGGGGAAGGATGGTCCGCGCCAGAGAGCGGTATCCCATCTCCACGGAATGCAGCATCCGGTTGACCGGCGCTTCATTCTTCTCCACCGGATGCAGGAAATAGAACATCAGAGGGACGATAGTGCAGGCGGAAAGGAGCGACGCCGCCATACAGAACACAATGGTAAAACCGAACTGTGAAAACAGCTGGCCGGACATTCCTTTCAGCAGTGCCAGCGGCAGGAACACGACGCAGGTGGTGGCGGTGGAGCCGGTGACGGAGTCCACGACATAGCCCGCGCCCTCCAGCGCGCCGTCATAGAAGCTCAGGTTCCGCACCTTCTTCTGGCGGAAGCAGGAGTCCAGGACGACGATGGAGTTGTCCACCACCATACCGACGCCCAGGACCAGGGAACCCACCGAGATCATGTTCATGGAGAAGCCCATGGCGCTCATGCAGACCAGGGATGCCATGACCGAGATCGGGATGGAGGTGCCGACGATCAGCGATGCCTTCACGTCCCCGAAGAACAGGAACAGGATCAGCATGGCCAGAATGATTGCCAGGATCAGGGTCTGGAAAACGTTGGAAAGCGTTTTTCTGATCTCATCCGCGGAATCATAGATGATCTCCGTATTCAGAGAGGCGTTTTCGGCTTTCAGGGCCGCCAGCTCCGCGTTGACCGCCCTGGAGACATCCACCGCGGAAGCGCTCTGCTGCTTGGAGACGGAGATGGTGACGACGTCCTCTCCGTTAAAGCGGGCGATGCTCTCCTGGTCCTTCAGCCTGTCGTAGACGTTCGCCACGTCGGAAAGGTGGATGATCTCTCCGGTGGACAGCGGGATGACGATCTGCTTCAGACGCTCCACGCTCTTGTAGTTCGCGCCGAGACTCACGTTCAGGTCCTGGTCTCCGTATGTCACGGTACCTGCCGGGATCGTGAAATCCGCGGCGCCGACGATCTGCGCCAGGGTGTCCATGGTCAGATGATACTGGTCCATCTTCTCCCGGATCAGTTCGATGCGGATATAGTGGTCCCGGCCGCCGCCGATGGTGACCTCCGCCACGGAGGAGATCTTCTCAAGCTCCGGGACAATCTGGTCATTCACGAAGCTTCGAAGGTTTCCGTCGGTGCCGCCCTGGATCATGATCTGCATGACCGGCATGGCGTTCATGTCCATCTCAAGGATCAGGGTGTCCTCCGCGTCCTCCGGAAGCTGGGACTTGATCTGGTCCATGGATTTCCGGAGATCCAGATACGCCGTGTCCATGTTGGTGCCGTAGTTGTAGACCAGCATGTTCATGCAGGTGTTTTCCATGGCATAGGTATAGACGTTGTCGATACCGCTCAGGGTGCCGACCGCGCCCTCGATCTTCTTTCCGACGGTCTCCGTGATATCCTCCGGGCTGGCGCCGGGATACACCGTCGCGAGGATCATCATGGGGAAGTTGATGTCCGGCGTCATCTCCATGGGGGAGCCGAGCACGCCCTGGAGGCCGAAATAGAATATGGTGACCAGTGTCAGGAGAAGCGTCACCGGCCGCATCAGTGCAAATTTAGTCAGTCTTTTCATTCCGCCGTACGAACCTCCACGCCATTGTAGATCTCATTGGACCAGGTGGTGATCACCCGGTCCTCCGCCGTGATCCCGGAAGTCACCTGCATCGACGTCTCGTCAAACAGGCCGGTCTCAATGTCCGTACGGACCGCATGATTCTCTTTCAGGACATAGACGTAAGGCACGCCGTCCGCATAGAAGATGGATGCGATCGGGATCGTCATGGCTTTCTCCGCGTGGTCGGAGACCAGAATCACCTTGGCCCGCTCGCCGTTCGTCAGTGCCGGCGCGGTGAGGCTTCCGGAAAGGCTGACCGAAGCCTTGCAGGAGAACAGACCGCTGGTCGGGGAAACCTTGTCGCTGACCTCTGTGATCTTGCCGGTGAGATGCTCCTGATCCTTCACGATCTCCACCGTGTCCCCGGTCTTCAGGCTGTTGTGCAGGTGCCCCGTCACGCCGAAGGTGACGCTCATGCCGTTCCCGCCGTTGATGGTGCAGACCGGCATGGCCGGGCTTGCCTGGTCATGCTCATTGACGCTCTTGGTCTCGATCACGCCTGCGATGGGAGCCGTGACCGTGGTGTACTCGGTCTGAAGCTTCAGCTGGGTTTCCGCGTTCTCAAAGGCCAGCTTCGTGCTCTTCGCCGCACTCTGCGCCGCCTCCAGCTGCTGCTGGGAGACCGCGCCCGTGGCCGCCAGGGCCTGGGTGCGCTGCAGCGCGGTCTGCGCGTCCGTCATCTGGATCTTCGCGGAGTCCACCGCGATCTTCAGAGAGTCCAGCGCGTCGGAATGGATCGTGATCAGGGTCTGTCCCTGCTCGACCCGGTCTCCCACCGCAAACTGGACGCTGGTCACCTCGCCCGCCATCTTCGGCATGACGCTGACCTCCTGCTCCGGTTCCAAAGTGCCGATGGCTTCCGTCTTTACAACGATATCCTTCTCAGCCGGAAGCTCCGTTCCCACCATGGGCCGGGTCTCTTCCTCGACGACCGCTTCCTTATGCATCAGTCTGAAGATGATCAGCGCCGCCAGAAGAATGACGACCGGGATCAGGATCAGTTTTTTTCCGCCCTTTTTCATTTTGCATTATCCCCGCTTTCTGTATTATGTCTTTATGTCTGTCCGCCGGCATGGCTCTCCGCCGTCCGCCGGTTCATCCCGCCGGCATTGCTTCCCTGCGGTAAACCCCGTTCTTCATAATATCAAGCATCACTTCCAGCTGTTTCCTCAGCATCGGTTCCGCCTCCGGATGTTCGATACAGTCCGCGGCAGTCTTTATGATGACCATCACAGTCATGGGAAACAGCGAAGCCATCTGCTCCACCGTGACCGGATAGCGCTCCCGGTCCAGTTTTTCCGTGATCTCCCTGCAGAACTGTATGAACTCTCCGAAAAACGGATGAGCGGTGGGATTCGCCCCTTTTCCCACCAGAATCAGGCCGGTGGCGTCCCGGAAGATCTCTTCGTTGCTGAGCGTATTTCTGATGAAACTTACCGCCAGATTGTCCTCCAGGCCAAGCTTTTCCCGGAACCAGGAAAACGTACCGTTCAGCGCCTGGAAATAGTCTCCCCCGGAAACCTCCAGTTCCTGGTATAGCTGCGTTGTCAGGCTCTGGACCCCGTCCCTGAGAATGATCTGCAAAAGATCCGTCTTATCCTCAAAATATGTGTAGAAGCTTCCTCTCGATATCTCCGCATCCTTGATGATGCGGTTGATGCTTGCCTCCCGGAAGGGGACTCTGGAAAACTCCCGGAACGCCGCGTCCAGGATCCGGCGTTTCTTTTCTTCCTTCAGTTTTAAAAAACGCTCTGTAGGCATTTCTCCCCCGTCTTTCTCTCTTTTCCGCTCCGACGCAATGTTCTTAGCGGATTCTTAATGACACCTTGTCACTTTTATATCCATGGAGATTCTACTCAAAAAGTGACAGGGTGTCAATAGTAAAAGCGTTGCCGGCGGCCAGAGGCGCTTCGCGCCTTGGCCGCCCTGGGAAAATGGATAGCAATAAAATGACATCCTGCACAAAACCGTGCAGGATGCCGTTCCGTAATTCGTGATTCTGTTATGCCGGTCCTTCTGTCATGCCGGATCAGGTTCCCGGAAGGAGGTGGCCGTGTGCTGCATCCTCACCGTATTCCTTCGCGGTGGTGGTGTCGTAGTTGTAGACCACGTCCCGGATCTGGGTCACGGTGTCGCCCTGAAGCTCTGCTTCAAAGAACATACCGTTGACCAGGTCCTTTGTCGGCGTGTAGTATCCGGTTCCGCCGGCGCGGAGTGCGTCTCTCCAGGTCGGAACATAGATCACGACGCCGCTGGCGATCGGCCGGAGAAGGGTCTCCGATGCTTTTTCGGCGGTAATCTTTCTGAGTCTGCTGGCTGTCAGCATGTACTGATTGCCTTCCGCATCCTCAAGACGTGCCCGGTAGCCGCCGGAGGAGGTGGCATACGTATCTCCGTTGTCTGCGAGATTGTTCGATGCGCTGCGGACAAGAGTTCTGCTTGCTTTGTTCACTGCTGTCGCCGTCAGACCGATCTCCGGGAATTCCAGGACATCACCCTTGCGGATCGCCTTGACCTCGTCTTCCGTCCGGAATGAGGTGTCATAGACCGTGCAGGTCACCGTGTACATGGTGTTGTCTTCATTTACCGCAGCCTGCCCTTCGCTCTTGAAGATCCGGCGTCCCAGGACTGCCTGTCCCTGGTTGACATCCTCGTACTCCCTGAACGTGCCGTCCGCCTGCTTGACACCGATGCTGGCATTGCCGTCCCAGTAGCCGTTCACGTCGACCCAGTAGCCGTCATTCGTGTAGGTATTGGAGAGCCAGGTATCCTTTCCGGTCATGTATCTCCAGTTTCCGTTTGCATCCTGCTCCCAGGCAGCAAAAGCGGTCGTGCTCATGGTCAAAGCAAGTACTGCAGCTGCGGCTGCCGTCATGATTTTCTTCATCATTATTGAAGTTCCTCCTGTGTTCATATCTGCTCCGGCCCGGTTCAGATTCCAGATCCTTTCATTATACTGAACCAAAGCCATACCGATTACGGAATTTACTTGTTGGTGTCATTATATACGCTCAATTTTTCTCAGACAAGCCAAAAAGGCGAATCGTAATGAACGCAAGAAAGTCTTAACTTTTTAAAGAATCGCAGGCACGACGGCGCTCTGACAGGCACAAGGCATATTCTGCGGACTTGTCACACAGAAAGCGGGGAGGTCTTTCGACCTCCCCGCCTGTGCGCAATCAGTGCTCCGTTTTACATTAAGCTAATCTGCCTTCTGGTGGAAGAATTAGTCCTCAACAACGATCAGGCTGATACCATACTTGCCATCGGTAACGATCTTGTAGCCGTCGCCGTCCTTCTTGGAACCAGACTTGACCATAGCGCCGCTGGTGTTGACCAGGACATAGTTCTTGCTGGTGGTATCCTCGGTCCACTTATAGTAGGTGGAATTCTTCTTGACGTTGACAGAAATGCCGCCTGCGCCCTCGATCTTCTCGGAGGATTCGCCAGTCTGCTTCTTATCCGCCTTAACTTTAATAAGGAAATCGTCGACATCAAGAGCCTCTACTCCACCGTTAACAGAGAGAATCTTAACCTTGTCGTCCTTGTCAGCCTTGAACAGCATGCCGCCCATGTAGACCTTATGCTTATCCTTGTCGATCGCGTTCTCGCCCTGGCCCTTCTCAGTACCAGACTTCTTGAACTTGAAGGTGAAGTTATCGCCATCGATGGTGACGGTCTGGTTGCCGGTCTTCATGGAACCGTCGTGATCCTCATCGTTGCTGAAGTAGTAGAAGTAATACTCGTTTGCCTTTGCCCAAAGAGCAGTCTTCTTGAAGTCATCTTCCGTATCATACGGATGTCCAGCGTCATCGTCAGCGATGATATCAAGGATATCGTTGCCATCGACCTTCATCAGCTGCAGACCCTTCTTCATACGGCCCTTGTTGTCGAACGCATACTTCTTGCCCTTGATGGACTTGATTTCAGAAGTGACCAGATAGCCGTCGCCGTCTGCATAGTACCAGTAGTCGTCGCCATCCTCATACTTGCCAAGGTACTGATAGTAACCCGGAACGACCTTGAACCAGGACTTGCTGTGACGTGCGCCATCCTCCGGGCTGGAGAAGTACATGAAGGTTCTGGTATAGTCATCAACGTTGGTAGCCTTGCTGGACGGGAGATTCTTTCCGTGGATAGCATCGCTGCCAGAAGCATAGTACTTATCCTGCTTGGAGAGATCCTCATCCGGGGTTGCCGCGTACCAGTCAGCGATCATACGGCCATACTCATCAAAGCCGTACTTCTTGCCGTTGATCTTCTTGTTCAGCTTACCGGAGCCAACGCCGTCGCTGTTGCCGGAGCCGTTCTCCTTCTTACCGGAGCTCTTGAAATAGAACCAACGGACCTGGTCCTCATCCCAGAAGCTGTCGCCCGGCTGTGCATCTTCTGCATCGTCATCGGTCAGAGCGATCTCTCTCCAGCCAACGGACATAGCGCCGTCGTTCTCATCGCCGAAGTAGTACTCAGCCTCTTTCCATGCGGTATCGCCGGTCTGTCTCTCGCCATCGCTGTAGCGGACCCAGCCGTAAAGCATTCTGCCCTCGCTGTCGAAAGCGTAGGTCTTGCCGCCCGGAAGGGTCTTCTTGAAGATGTGCTCGTGGGAATCGCCCTTCTTCAGAGCCTTGCCGTTTGCCTGGAAATAGTACCAGTGGACATCCGGCTCATCCTCGTCGCCTGCATCCTCGTTGTCGATAGCGATCCAGCGATCGGTAACCATTGCGCCGTTAGCGTCGACATAGTAGTAGTTGTCGTTGTACTCGATGAGCTGATCGGTCGCCATAACGCCATCATCACCGAGATAGAACCAGTTCGCACCGGACTTTTCCCACTGATCCGTAACCTGCTCGCCGTTCTTGTTGTAATAAACCCATGATCCGTCTTCTTCCTGCCAGCCAGTAGCAGCGAAAGAGGTCATGGAAGCGCCGATTGCAAGAAGCGCTGCTGCGGAAACGATTGCAGCAATCTTAGTCTGCTTTCTCATAATAAATGCACTCTCCTTTTTCTCTTTTTTGAAACCCTGAAACCCTGATTGCGTACGAGAAGATTTTACTGCATCCAAGGGAAGAATACAACTTACAATTCCCTTACAGACAGGTCAATCCCTCAGTTACACGCCTAGTATACATCAGAAAATCCGCATGTCTATTTCTTTTCCGGGGCTGTTTTCTTACGAAAACCTTACAGAAACAATATTCAGAATTTATTTTCTATTTCTGCGGGAGAACTCCTTCCTTATATTATAAACGTAAAAAAATCCCCGGCAGGTCCTGATAACTGCCGGGGATTCAGGTCTGTATTCTGCGAAACGGGTTATTCTGCGGGTCAGGTTCAGGTGAAGCGGACAGGAGATCGTGGTCAGGAGATCCGGATCTTTCCCTCCAGCCTGCGCATCACCTGCTTTTTCTTTGCTTCAGAGATCTCCGCGTAGATATTCATGGTCGTGCTGATATCCGCATGCCCCATCAGTTCCTGGATCGCTTTGACGTTGGATTCGTTCTCGCAGAGCCTTGCGCAGAATGTATGGCGGAAGGTGTGGGCGGAAAATCTACTTCTTCAGCAACGATGAGGATCACGATGGTTCCATGAAGACCGGCAACCAGACTGTCACCATCGATGGCGATACCTTCACCTTCAAGTTCAAGAAGTCCGGTACCGGCAAGGGCCAGGGCGAGAACGGTGCTGACTGGGATAAGCACAAAGTCTATCTGGGCGGCATGCTGTTCAAGGCAAGCTCTGACGACAAGGTCAAGATCCTTGGTGTTACCGATGACAAGATCAAGGAGTACGATACTTCTAAGTTCCTTAAGCTGGCAGAAACGTTTGAAGGCTACGAGAAGCTGGACAACAACACTGATGAAACTATGACGAAGAAGGGCTACACGAAGGATATCAGCGTGAAGAAGGGTGCTACCCTGTATTCCTGGAATCCGGATGAGTCCAGTAAGAAAGACTTCGTCCTGGTCAACACCAGCGGCGCTATGATCAAGTCCGGCTCCAAGAAGGACGGCGACGGCTACAAGATCTACACCGATGGCAACTACGGCATCAAGCTTGTCGTTGTTGAGGACTAATTCTTCCACCAGAAGACAGATTAGCAAAGATTAAAGCGGAGCACTGATTGCGCACAGGCGGGGAGGCCGAAAGGCCTCCCCGTTCTTTTTGTGTTTTTTGTCTTCATTCCTGCTGCTTTGTATTACTTTCTCCTTTCATTTCTTCCGCTTTGTGCTATAATGTTCATATTCGGATTATTTTTATATATTTTGAACGGAGGCACTGCATGGACCGCACCGCTTTTCTGCTTCGGGAACTTCTGGAGCATCCGCAGATCACCCAGCGCGCCCTCGCCGGGCGTCTTTCCCTTTCTCTCGGGAGCGTCAACGCGCTCCTTGCCGACGCTGCCACCAGGGGCCTGACTGACCCTGCAGAGCGCACGGTCACAGAGGCGGGACGCGCCTATCTGGAACCTTTCCGCATGGACGGCGCGGTGATCATGGCAGCCGGCTTCGGTTCCCGCTTTGTCCCCTTGACCTACGACGTCCCGAAGGGCCTTCTGAAAGTCTTCGGAGAACGCATGGTGGAACGGCAGATCCGTCAGCTGAAAGAAGCGGGGATCTCCGACATCACCCTCGTCGTCGGATATCTGAAGGAAAAGTTTGAGTATCTGATCGACAAATTCGGTGTGAAGCTGCTTTACAACCCATGGTTCGAGAGCCGCAACAACATCTCCACGGTCTATGTCGCGCGGGATCTTCTGAAGGGCCGGAACATGTATCTCCTCTCCTCCGACAACTGGATGCGGGAGAATCCCTACCACCTCTACGAGCCCGGCGCCTGGTACTCTTCCGTCTACCAGGAGGGGGAGACCCGGGAGTGGGTGCTCACCTGCAACAAAAAAGGCATCATCACCGATGTAACCGTGGGCGGCAGGGATGCCTGGGTCATGTACGGGCCGGTCTGCCTGTCCCGGGAATTCTCTTCTCTCCTCCTGCCGAAGGTGGAGGAAGAATTCTTCTCCCCCGGCAAGGAACAGTATTTCTGGGAGAATGCCTATATTGACCTCCTGCACGAGGCCCGCGGGAAGCGGCCCATGCCGGAGATGGCCATCAACAGGCAGCCCGCAGACCAGGTCTACGAGTTTGAAAACCTGGAAGAGCTCCGGGCCTTTGATCCTTATTACCAGGACCACTCGGACAATGCGGCGCTGGAGCTTATCTCCCGCGTTTTTCAGATCCCCCAGTCCGGGATCCGCGGCCTCTCCTGCCTGAAGGCCGGGATGACGAACCAGTCCTTCCTCTTCTCCACCGTCAAGGGCAAGTTTATCTGCCGCATCCCGGGCATCGGAACGGAGCAGCTCATCGACCGGAGGCAGGAAGCGGACAATTACCGCGCCGCGGCGCCCCTGGACATTTCAGAGAAGATCATCTACATCGACCCCGCGACGGGCTACAAGATCTCTGTCTACTATGAAGGCTGCCGCAACGCGGACCCGGAAAGCCCAGAGGACATGCGGCGCTGCATGGAGCTGGTGCATTTCCTGCACGACTCCGGCATCACGGTGGACCACAGCTTCGACCTGCGGGAGCGGATCGGCTTCTATGAAAATCTCTGCATCGGCAGCGGCGGCATCCCCTTTGAGGACTACACGGAGGTCCGGGGATGGATGAACGAGCTTCTGGACTGGCTGGATTCCCTGAACCGTCCGAAGGTCCTGGCCCACATCGACAGCGTCGCCACGAACTTTCTTTTTATCCCGGAGGGCTCCGGGGAAACGCTCCGCCTGATCGACTGGGAGTACGCCGGCATGGCGGACCCGCTGCTGGACATTGCCATGTGCGCCATCTACTCCTACTACACCAGAGAGCAGGCAGAGCAGCTCACGGCCTTCTATTTCGGCCGTAAGCCCACGGAGGAGGAGCAGCGCATCGTGTTCCGTTACATGGCCCTGGGCGGCTTCCTGTGGGCCCTGTGGGCTGTCTACAAGTCCAACTGCGGCAAAAGCTTCGGTGATTACACGCTGGTCATGTACCGCTACGCGAAGGATTTCCGGAAACTCTGAGCTTCCGGAAGCCGTAATGAATTATTAGGAAAGCGGACACTTTTCTATCTACTGCCCGGGTGATATAATCTGAATCAGGGTCAGATCTTTTTTCTGTCCAAAAAATCAGACAAAAAACTTTTGCAGTTCAGGAAAAGCTTTCACTTCAGGAGGGGATTTTCAGTATGAGACGTAATCGTTTTGCCGGCAGGATCGCCGCTGCCGTTCTGTCCTGTATGCTTGCGTTTGCACCGGTGATGACTGCCTACGCAGCCGCCGGCTGGGTCTCTGAAAACGGAGGCTGGGTCTACTATGACAACGACGGATCCAAACACAAGGGCTGGATCCAGACGACAGACGGCTATTACTATATGGATCTTTCCGACGGAACTATGACCCACGGCTTCAAGAAGATCGACTCCAAGTGGTATTATTTCGGTGAGAACGGCCTCATGTCCACCGGCTGGATCAAGGATGAGGGCAAATGGTATTACTGCCTTGAGGACGGCGTCCTCGTCCAGGAAAACTGGCTGAAGGTCGGCGACAACTACTTCTTCATGCGCGGCACCGGAGAAATGGCCACCGGATGGCGCGATATGGAAGGCAGCTGGTATTACTTCAAGCAGGACGGCCGCTGCGCCTTCGGCTGGACCAAGATCGGAAATGACTGGTACTACATGGGCACCGACGGAAAGATGAAGACCGGATGGGTACAGATCGACGGCACCTACTTCTATTTCGGGTCTGACGGTGTCATGAAGACCGGATGGCTCTCCGACGGAACCAACCGTTACTACATGAATCCGGACGAGGGTTCCGATTTCGGAAAGATGACTCACGGCTGGAAGAAGATCAACGATTCCTGGATGTTCTTCGACCAGAACGGTCATATGATGACCGGCTGGATCCACCTGAACAATGCCTACTACTATCTGGGCAGCGACGGAAAGATGGTTTCCGGCACCACCCTGACGATCGACGGCAACACCTACACCTTTGATGCCAACGGCGTCTACACAGGCGGCGGACAGATTGCGGCGACCGAGGTCAGCACCACGATGAACAGTTCTTCCTCCTCTTCGTCCTCCACTTCTGCCGGCAGCAGTTCCTCCGGCAGCGGTAAGCCCGCGGAAGATCCGAGGCCCAAGAAAGAACGGGATTCCCTGGACAGTGACAGCACCAGCGGTCCCGGAGCCGGCGGTCAGAGCGCGCCGTCCAGCAGCGGTTCCTCCGGCGGCAGTCCCTCTTCCAACGGCGGGCCGAGCCCGAACGGCAGCAGCGGCACGGATGCAAGTCCGGGCAGCAACGGAAGTCAGGCGTCCTCCGGTTCCTCCGGTTCTCCGGAAGGCTGGAACTGAACCGAAACATCAATCTGACATAGAGAGCGGTTGCCGGAACCTGGCACCGTATCATCAGGCGGCGTCCGCACGCGGCGGGCGCCGTTCTTGTACCCTTAAAACACTCTTTTCGGGAAGGAGTTCGTATAAATGCACCTGAAAAGGAAACGTTTCTGCTCTGTTCTGCTTGCCTCGGCGCTGGCTTTCGCGCTGCCTTTTCAAAGCCTTGCCGCGGACAAGCTGACCCGGGTCTCCTCCGGTGTCTACCGCCTGTTTGAAGACGGCGACACCATCAGCGGCGTTCTGCACCGCGGTGTTGATGTCTCTCACTGGCAAGGGGAGGTCGACTGGAAGACGGCGCATGCGAATGACGTGGATTTCGTCATGCTGGGCACGCGCTACCAGAACGAGGTGGATCCTCTGTTCCGGAAGAACGCGGACGATGCCGACGCCGCCGGGGTCAAGATCGGCGTTTACATTTACTCCTACGCCACCTCCGTGGCGATGGCTGAGGCTGAGGCGGACTTTGTCATCAACCTTATCAAGGATTATCCCATCTCCTATCCCGTCGCTTTTGACGCGGAGAACGCGGAGACCCTGGGATCCCGCCCCAAGGAAGAGATCACGGCGATCGTGAACGCTTTCTGCAAAAAGATCAGTGACGCCGGCTACTACCCCATCCTCTATGCGAACGATTACTGGCTCGCCAACAAGCTGGACATGAACGCCCTCGGAAAGTATCCGGTCTGGGGCGCCGCCTATGAGCGCAAACTGAAGTATGAAAATCCGGTCATGTGGCAGGGCACCGAATCGGGGATCATTCCCGGAATCGACGGCGGTGTCGACATCGACCTCCAGTATAAGGATTTCTCCGCGCATTGCCCGGCGGACACCTGGAGAAAGATCGGCGGCAAATGGTACTGGTACAGCAATTACCGCATGCAGAAGGACAAGCTGATCTTCGACGGCAGCAATTCCTACTGGATGGAGGACGACGGGACCATCTACCGCGGATGGAAGACCCTGGACGGAAAGCCGCACTATTTCGACATCGGTTCCGGCATCATGCGGATCGGCTGGAAAAAGATCGACGACAGATGGTACCGCTTCGACACGGACGGAAGCATGATGACGGGCTGGGTCAGGGACGGAGCGGACTGGTTCTACATGAACAGTGAAGGCATCATGCTGACCGGCTGGCAGGCGCTGGACGGAAAGCAGTATTATCTGGACAAGAGCGGTGTCCGTAAGGACGGCTGGCAGATGATCGACGGAAACTGGTACTGGCTCGGTACCGACGGCGCCGTGCAGACAGGCGTGGTAGATGTCGGCGGCGTCCGGTACTGCCTCGGAAACGACGGAAAGATGCTCCATGACACCACCGTCGACTGGAACGGCATCACCTGGACCATCGATTCCAACGGCGTCATGCACGATCCCGCGGCCGAGGCGGCTTCGCAGGCAGCAGCCCAGGGAACCGGAGGGACCGGCGGAAACACCGGACAGACCGCTGCAGATGAGACCGCAGGAAATGCAGCACAGGCCGCGGAGAGTTCCTCCGGGGCAGATAATACCCAGGCAGGAACCGGGGCGGTAGTCACAGGTGCTCCCGCTCCCGCAGAGAGCATGGCAGCGCCGGCAGAGAGTTCCGCTGCCGGAACGGTTTCCGCACCGGGAGCCTCCGAAACCGCAGCTTCCTCCTCCGGGACTTCCGGAACCGCAGCCTCGTCCGAGACTGCCGGCGGCATGACCTTCGTCGAGGCGCTCCCGGCACCTGTCAGCGGAAGTGATCCCGGACAGAGCGGCAGCGCAGAAACCGGACCCGGCGTCACAGGAAACGGCGGAGCGGCGTCGGAAACCGCCGCATCCGGAATCTCCGGCGCAGTCGTCTCCGGCGTTGTGCAGCCCGCAGGGAACTAAACAGAAAAGCGGGGCAGCAGCCCGATGTCATTAAGTTAAGATGACGTCAGGCTGCAGCCCCGCTTTTTATTATGTATTTTGCTGTGCTGCTGATATTCCCTCTTCTCCCTCTGCGGTTCTATCTCCTCCCCGTCAGCAGGTCATGCAGTAACGGCGTATAATTCCGCCCCAGATAGGAAAACCATCCGGTCAGCATGACGATAAGCCAGGGAAGCAGGAGGAAGATGATCAGGGCGGCTGTCCCGTTCCCGTGCAGCGCGATCTCCGCAGTCTTGTTGATGAGGCGGACCGGCGGGAAATGGACCGCGTAGATCAGGAAGGTGTCATACATCACCGGCACCGGCGAAGGCAGCGGGAGCGCCCGCAGGAAGAGCCACAGGCCCAGTGCGCCCGTCATGCGGCAGAGAACCACCGGAAGGTCGTTCGCCGTCTTCCGTCCCAGAAGAAAGAGTCCCGCAGCCGCGAGGAACAGGATCAGGCCGACGATGGCATATTCCGGGTCAAAATGCCGCACATAATGCTCCCCGGGACGCGGTTTCCGCCGGAAAAGCTTCGTAAGCCTTGCGCTCACCAGCCAGTAGAGGCAGGCATCGGAATTAAGCGGCGTCGGGTCGAAGCGGAAAAAGATCACCAGACAGAGCGCCAGCACGGAGATCCGGAACAGAAGCGGTCTCCGGACGATCTCCCAGAATACCGGCGCCAGCAGAGACAGGATCATGAGCTGAAACACAAACCAGAACAGCGGATTGTACTTATAGAGAAAAACCGCCTCCAGAATGGTCCTCGGATCTGCCGGGACCGGATCCTTTCCCGTGATCTCCCGCAGCACCGGGAGGTGGGTCGCGATCAGGTAGCCCAGATAATAGATGAAATTCCACAGAAGATACGGAATCAGAAGACTGTGCACCCGCCGGATCAGCTTCCGCTCCAGTGAGCGCCGCGTATAAGTGCGGTAAAACAGCATGGAAGACAGCATAAAGAAGCCCGGCACTGCGATCTGTCCGATCCGTTCCCCCAGAACTGTTTCTACCCGTCCGGCCAGACTCTCCGCTGCGCCGGCGCCCAGAAACAGTTCCGCATTCAGGGAATGGGTCCAGATGACCAGCAGTGTCAGGAGAAAGCTCATCCATGTAACATTGTCACGGAAACGCGCTTCCTTCATCTGCTGCCTTGCCCTCTAATTTTCAGTATGCATCCGCGCCGCTTTCCTTACGGCAGGATGATCACCTTATCCCCTTTCTCCATACAGTGATACACGACCTCCATATCCTGGCTCAGCATTTCCACGCAGCCCCGGGAGGCATCCGGCCCTTCGAAGGCGCGGCATCCGTGGATCTGGATCGCACCTCCGAGAGAAGTATCCCCGCTGGGATACCCGTGATCCCGGTTCGCCTTTATGATCTGATTGCAGGTCTCACGGCTGATGAGTCCGGCCCGGTATCCCCGGACCGCGTCCTCAATATTCGGATAGCTGAGGTTCAGTGCCAGATAGGCAAAGGAATCCGGGATCTTGCGGTCGATATAAAACTCCCCGAGAGGTGTCCTGCAGTCTCCAAGCCGGTCCTTATCGTAGCCTGTCACCTTTCCGCTGGAGACCGTGAAGCTGTAGATCCTCCGCTTGTTCCGCCAGAGCTCCATCCGGTGCCCGGACTTGCTCACCACCAGGACCCGGGCGTTCCGGCTGGCCGTGACCATGTCATAATCGTCGATGCTGGTACGCGTCACCACGGTGCCGTCTTCGCCCGCGTACTGGTTGTCCACCGTCAGGACGTTGGTCTGGAACTGGCCGTTCCGGAAATAGTGCTCCTGCCCGTCGGCTCCCATGATCCAGCATTCCTGCACCTTCGGGAAGGTATCGCGGTCAGAAAGGAGCTTTACATTCCAGTAATCCGTGCCCTCCGGGTAGAAAACATGGTCTGCCCGGGCAGGAAACGAAAGCAGGAGCGAAAACAGCATAACCAGTAAAAAGAGTCTTTTCATATTACCTCTCATAGACGGTCCAGCGGCAGCTGACGGAAATGAAGCTTCCCGCTGCCCTGCTTCGTAAGGATGTTGACGTGGGTGAAACCGCAGCGCACGGCAGCATCGACCGCCTGGTCAAAAGCGCCGTTCAGCAGCTCCTTCTGGTGAGCGTCGGAATTGATAAGGATCTCTCCGCCCATCTCCCGCAGGCTCTTTAAGAGGAACATGTTCGGATACAGCTCCTTCTTCCGCCCCCGGTTCACCGCGCCGCAGTTGATCTCAAATGGAATACCCTCGCTGACCAGATACTCCATGGCCTCCAGCGCCGGCCCCCGGTAGCGGGGATCCTCCTCATCCAGGAAATGCATGGAATCGTTGAAGCGGGTGACCAGGTCGAAGTGCCCCACAAAGGTGCAGTGCAGACGGTCATAGACCCGGGCTTCCAGGTCATAATAAGCCTTCGAAAGCTTATAGTAATCTCCGCCGAAGAATTCCTCCGCCAGCCGGCGCATGTGCGCTTCCGAGCTGTCCACCGACATGGGCATCTCCGACTGCACTTCCAGAAAATGGGTGGAGCCGATCAGATATTCCGCGTCATCCGCGCAGCGGGGATCATAGACATTGTCCAGTTCCACGCCGCAGAGGATCTCGATCCGGTCCGCATATTCCTTCTGAAGACGGCGGATCTCCGCGAAATACGCCTGAATATCCATGCGGATGTCGGGGTCCATGTGCCCGGAAAACCCAAGGTGGCGGAATCCGAGCTTCAGCGCCTGCCGTACCACGTCCTCCGGCGTGTCGGAGCCGTCGCAGAAACGGGTATGGGTGTGAAAATTTGCAAGTAACGGCATGCTCTCTCCTTTTCAGCTTCCTCCCGGGTTCCACTGTGTTTCCTGCTCTTATTCTAAACTGCATTGCAGTTTTTATCAATTTCCGCCACGTTCCCGGAACAAGATTTGTAAATTATGAGTATTTACTATCCTCCTGAAGAGTAGTAGATTTTTTTCGGAGGTTATATACCAATGAAGCACAGCCATCACTCCCGACTGTTTCTTATGATCCGCAAATACCGGTATCTGCTGGGTTCCCTGTATGCCCTGCTTTACATGAACTGGTTCTGTTATCTGGAGAATACCATCGTTCCGGGATCCAGGATCCATATCATGCACTGCCCCGCGGATGATCTGATCCCGCTGCTGCCGGTCTTCATCATTCCCTACCTGTTCTGGTTCGTCTACGTCCTTGGAGCCATCATCTATTTCGCTTTCCGCGACCCGGACGAAATGGCTCGACTCGGCATCTCGCTTTGCTGCGGTATGACGGTCTGTCTCCTGATCTGTACGCTTTTCCCGAACGGGACGGATGTGCGGATCCCGGCAATCCCCGGCTCCGGTCTTTTCTCCGGACTGCTCTGGATCATCCAGTGCGCGGATACCACGACCAATGTCTTTCCCAGCATCCATGTCTGCAACGCGCTGATCGTGAATTCCGCAGTATGGCACAGCCGGGATTTTCGCAGCAGTGCCGGGATCCTTTCCTTTTCCGCCGTCGTTTCCATACTGATCTGCCTCAGCACAGTTTTTCTGAAGCAGCACTCCCTGATCGACGTCGCCGGCGGCATCGTCCTGGCCCGCGTTCTTGAAGTTGCAGTGTATCAGGGGATCCCCGTTTCCGTGCCTGCAAAAACAGCACGCCGGAAAAAGGTACTTGCCTGACATAGAGATTTCCGGCCTGAACAGGGCCGGCATATACAAAACAGCGTATGCAGAAAGCTGCCGCATCAGACCTGTGAGTTCTTTCACAGCCTGCTGCGGCAGCTTTTTTATGACTCACTGTCTGCGGAGACATTTGCCGCGGTAAGATTCGTCCTGCAGTGCTCCGCGAAGCGGTCGATGGCCGCGGCCCGGTGGGCGGTCCTCCGCACCGCCATATGGATCGCGTAGCTGTAGGGCAGCGGCAGCACCATGTAGGCGTCCTCCAGCGTCCGGAAATAGCGGATATAAAGCTCCGGGCAGATGTACACGCCCACCCCCTCCGCGCACAGCCTGAGGCAGGTCTCGGCGCTGTCGGACATGGCCGCGATATTCGGAGCGATCCGGTTCTCCAGGAAAACGCGGCCGATGTACCGGCCCACAATATCATTCCTGGAATTCGTGATCATGGGCCAGGAAGCCAGCAGCTTAGGATCCGGCGTCTGATCCGGCATTTCCTCCGCCGCCTTCTCCGGCATTCTCTCCGGCATTTCCTCCGCCGCTTTCTCCGGCATTTTCTTAAGGCTCTTCTTTATGGCGTCCCGCAGCGGTGCGAATTCCGCCGTCCCGGGAATCACCAGGGCCATCCGCTCCCGGTACAGCTCTTCCACCTGAAGATCCGGCCGTTCCTCCGAAACGTCTCCGATGATCAGGTCCAGGATGTCGCTGCCGATCCTGTTCAGCAGTTCGTCGTTGGTGCACTCTGACAGGTGGATCCGCACCTTCGGATATTCCTTCCGGAACCCGGAGATCAGCTCCGGCATCAGGATCGCACTGCGGGTCTGCGAGATTCCCACCCGGACTGTGCCCGTCACCTCGCCGGAAAGATCCCGGAACTCCCGGTGCATTGTCTGATCAAGACGGACGAACCTGCGGCAGTACTCCAGAAACAGCTCCCCCTCCGCCGTGAGACGGAATTTCGGCCGCCGGAAAAAGAGTGTGCAGCCCAGCTCCTTTTCCAGCCCTGCGATATGGCTGCTGAGGGTCTGCTGAGTAATCTGCAGTTTCTCCGCCGCCCGGGAGATCCCCTGCTGGTTCACCACTTCAATAAAATATGACATAGGCAGCAGATTCATAACCACCCTCCCTTTCCAGAATACAGGCGCCTGTATACTTGTGCCCTTCATCATGAACAATCTGCACAGTTTTCTCTCTGTATGATAACGCAGGAAATTTCAGTCTGCAAACTGTACAGCATTATGCGCAGGTATAAAAACAGGAGGCGCCATTCCCGGAAAAAATCCGTTCCTGACGCCTCCCGCAAAGGGGTCACTATGCTGTTGCCGAAAATATGCTGCCGCGCAGTATTTTCTTTTCCTCCGGATCAGGATGCCATTGCCAGAATCCTGGAAGCGATATATGCCTGAAGTCCGTCGATGATCTCCTGCTCTGTGTCCATGCCGAACCCGTCCACACGGGCCACATGCTCATGGCTGATCCCGTCCACGGAACCCATCTCCACGGTCCTTCTGAGAAACGCTTCCGCTTCCCGGAAGCTGACCAGAAGGTCCGCTCCTGTCATCTCCGAGAGCGCTGCGGCAATACCGTAAGCGCCCCAGTTGGAGACCGTCGCGATCACCAGGATATCCGCGCCGACCTCGGAAGGGGTCAGGGACAGCCGCTCTTCCACCGCCCGGGCCGCATTGCCCATGCCGATCTCGTTCCCGCCGTCGCCGACGCCGATGGTCGGGATCTTTCCGAAGGCCGCCAGGAACAGGGCGTCACAGGGCGCCGTTTCGTCGCTGATATCCACGCCCCGCATGTTGGCGTAGATGCCGTTCTTATCCCGTCCGCAGCGCTCCACGGAGATGAGGCCCACCGGCTGATATTCCTCAAGAAGCCGGGCCGCGGCAGCATCCTCCGCGTCCAGGGCCATGTACACCGTGTCGATTCCTTCCGTCTCGAAATAGCCTTCGCAATAACGGTCCGTGACGATCACCGGGGAGAAACCCAGTCTCTTCAGTGCCTTGGCCAGGGCCATGGTGCCCATCGGTCCGTCAGTCTCCGCGAAACCGCCGACATAGAAGCCCGTGGTGAGCACTACCGTGCCCCGCTTCCAGCTTAAGATCTCCCGCGCCGCCGCGCTGCAGCAGTTTTCCGGGACACAGTCCCTGATCTCCGTCATGCCCCGGCGGGAATACTGAAGAATGATGTCCTCTATGGCAGCGATGTTACGGTTCATGGTCGCCTCTCTTTCAATGAATCAGCGTCTTTTGCATTCCGGGACCAGCTTGCTGCACTGTTCCCGTTTCCTCTCTGATATTCTCAGTGTAACCGCGGCCATCACAGTTTTCAAACTGATTTTTATGTGTACTTTACACAGGTTATTATCTGTATTATATCTCTGCCGGATGATACCTTACCGGGATCGGAGATCCGCTGTTCTTTTCATAACAGAGAAGGCCGCGTGTACACAAGTGTCCCCGCAGCCTTCTCTGTATGAAAACAGGGAGGAATCCGAAAGGATTCCTCCCCGCATATGCTTATTGCATGGCTTGTGATCAGTCAAGGATCTTGACAACTCTGCCGGAACCGACAGTTCTGCCGCCCTCGCGGAGAACATGCAATAAGAAATACATATCTTCTTGTATTTCGTTTCACTTGTGTTCATATATTCTTGTATTTCTTCATTGTTTGTGCATTTTACTAAGTGAAACGTAGCCAAATTGTAGCCATCTACACTAATAGCATACATACGAGGCCGATCACCAGACAGCTGTGCGTAGCTCGGCGGCCGCTGTGCGTTATGAACGGCCATCAATAATTTCTATCATTAAAGAACATGTATTCAGAAACGACATCTGTATTTCCCATCAAACCATTTTTTGTATTTTCAAAATGGTGTATAATCAAGTCTACAGAAGAGAAATTCATTGGAATGGAGGTGATTCTATGGCTCTTGACCTTCTTCTGCAGGAGGCAAGCGGATTGTCGGAAGCTGAGCTTAACCAGGTGATCCGGTTTGTGCGCTTCATAAAAATCGAATCTGCAAATAAAAATAGTTCCGGCAGCGAAGATGGGAATACGCACAGCAGTGTAATCAGAAAGGCTGGCATTTACAGGGGAAAGGGATGGATGTCGGATGATTTCAATGAACCCCTGGATGATTTTAAGGAGTATATGGAATGATTCTTCTGGACACGCATGCATTTCTTTGGTTTTTGACCGATGATTCAAGGCTGCCTGCAAAGATCAAAGATAAAATTGAAACGGACAAGGATGTCTTCGTCAGCATTGCTTCCTTTTGGGAAATCGCTATAAAGAACAGCCTGGGCAAGCTGCAGCTTCCTGCATCAATAACTGAAATGATGGAAGTGTGCCGTTCTCTTCAGATAACTGTACTTCCAATCAATGCGGCACAGTTGGAACGGCTGAAGGATCTTCCCTGGATCCACCGGGATCCTTTCGACAGACTGCTGATCTGTCAGGCTCTGGAAAAGGATCTGACACTGATCACTGTGGACAGCAACATTGTAAAATATGATGTTAAAACAGATTGGTGAAATCTGTAGCCAAAATGTAGCCGCGTCCTTCCGGACGCGGCCTTCTCATTCTCTGCAAAAGCGAGAGATTCGCTATTCTATTTAAAACTGAAAAAACCGCAGTCCCTGATTTCTCAAGGACTGCGGCCTTTTTAAATGGCTATCTTTTTGAATTAGTCAAGGATCTTGACAACTCTGCCGGAACCGACAGTTCTGCCGCCCTCGCGGATAGCGAAACGGAGACCCTGCTCGCAGGCGATCGGGTGGATCAGCTCAACAGTCATCTCAACGTTGTCGCCCGGCATGCACATCTCGGTGCCTTCCGGAAGCTGGCAAACGCCGGTAACGTCGGTGGTTCTGAAGTAGAACTGCGGACGATAGTTGTTGAAGAACGGGGTGTGACGTCCGCCCTCTTCCTTGGTCAGGACGTAAACCTGAGCAGTGAACTTTGCGTGGCAGGTAACAGTACCCGGCTTCGCAATGACCTGGCCGCGGACGACTTCGTCTCTGTTGACACCACGGAGAAGCAGACCGACGTTGTCGCCTGCCATTGCGGAATCAAGCAGCTTACGGAACATCTCAATACCGGTAACGACGGACTTCTTCTTGTCTTCCTTGATACCAAGGATCTCGACTTCCTCGTTGAGCTTCAGGACGCCACGCTCGACACGGCCGGTAGCAACGGTACCACGACCGGTGATGGTGAAGACATCCTCGACCGGCATAAGGAACGGCTTGTCGGTCTCGTGCTCCGGCTCCGGGATGTACTCGTCGACTGCATCAAGCAGCTCCATGACCTTGTCACCCCACTCGCCGTTCGGATCCTCAAGAGCCTTCAGAGCGGAACCCCGGATGACCGGAATGTCATCGCCCGGGAACTCGTACTCGTTCAGCAGGTCTCTGATCTCCATCTCGACCAGCTCAAGCAGCTCCGGATCATCGACCATGTCGCACTTGTTCATGAAGACAACGATGTACGGAACACCGACCTGACGTGCAAGCAGGATGTGCTCACGGGTCTGAGCCATGACACCGTCGGTAGCAGCGACGACAAGGATGGAACCATCCATCTGTGCAGCACCGGTGATCATGTTCTTGACATAGTCAGCATGTCCGGGGCAGTCAACGTGTGCATAGTGTCTCTTCGCGGTCTCATACTCGACGTGTGCGGAGTTGATGGTGATTCCACGCTCTCTCTCTTCCGGAGCCTTATCAATGTTCTCGAAGTCGACGATCTGGTTGGTAGCGGACGGCAGTCTGGTTGCCAGAACCTTCGTGATAGCTGCGGTCAGGGTGGTTTTACCGTGATCGACGTGGCCGATGGTACCGATGTTGCAATGCGGCTTGGTTCTGTCAAATTTTGCTTTTGCCATTTTTCTATCCTCCTTGGATTGTATCTGATCTTCGTGTCAGAATTTTAAAATTTAGACTGTCTAGTATTATAGCCCAGACATGGCGTTTATTCAAGAAGTTACTGTCTGCCCGGGCACGGAATCTTTGCGATTACTTATGCTCGTTCAGGACCTTCTCGGAGATATTCTTCGGGACCTGCTCGTAGCGCTCAAAGAACATGGAATAGTTTCCGCGTCCCTGAGTACCGGAACGAAGGTCGGTGGAATATCCGAACATCTCGGACAGCGGGACGAACGCCTTGATCATCTTGCCGCCGGAAATATCCTCGAAGCCCTCGACACGGCCGCGGCGGGAGTTGATGTCTCCAACGACGAAGCCCATGTAATCTTCCGGAATGGTGACCTCGACCTTCATGATCGGCTCAAGAAGAACAGATCCGCCCTTCTGCATAGCGTCCTTGAACGCCAGGGAGCCTGCAATGTGGAAGGCCATCTCGGAGGAGTCGACCTCGTGGTAGGAACCGTCGTAGACAGTTGCCTTCACGCCGAGGACCGGGAATCCGCCGAGGATACCGGACTTCATTGCTTCCTGGATGCCTTCGTTGACCGGCTCGATGTACTCCTTCGGGATCGCGCCGCCGGTGACAGCATTGACAAACTCGTAGGTGCTCTCTGCGTTCGCGTCCATCGGCTCGAACTTGACCTTGCAGTGTCCGTACTGTCCCTTACCGCCGGACTGCTTGACGTACTTGGAATCGACGTCGACAGCCTTGGTGAAGGTCTCCTTATATGCAACCTGCGGTGCGCCGACATTTGCCTCGACGTGATACTCACGCAGCAGTCTGTCGACGATGATCTCCAGGTGCAGCTCGCCCATGCCGGAGATGATGGTCTGACCGGTCTCCTGGTTGGTGGTCGCGTGGAAGGTCGGATCCTCCTCCGCGAGCTTCTGCAGGGCGTCGATCATCTTGGTCTGGCCGGCCTTGGTCTTCGGCTCGATGGCGATGTCGATAACCGGCTTCGGGATCTCCAGGGACTCCAGGATGATGGGATGCTGCTCATCGCAGATCGTATCACCGGTGGAAGTGCTCTTGAAGCCGACTGCAGCGGCGATATCGCCGGAGTAGACCTTATCGAGCTCCATTCTCTTGTCAGCGTGCATCTGCACGATACGGCCGACACGCTCCTTCTTGCCCTTCGTGGAGTTCAGGACATAGGAACCGCTGTTCAGCGTACCGGAGTACACACGGAAGAATGCCAGACGGCCGACAAACGGGTCGGAGATGATCTTGAAAGCCAGTGCGGAGAAGGGCTCTTCGTCGGAAGCGTGTCTCTCATCATCTGCGCCGTCGGGCGTGGTACCCTTGATCGCCGGGATATCCAGCGGAGACGGCATGTACTCGATGACAGCGTCCAGAAGCTTCTGGATTCCCTTGTTGAAGTGTGCGGTACCGCAGCAGACCGGGACAGCCTCGTTCCGGCAGGTGCCCTTGCGCAGCGCAGCCTTCAGCTCTTCAACGGTGGGCTCCTCGCCCTCCAGGTACTTCTCCATCAGGTCTTCGTCCAGATCGCAGATCTGCTCGACCATCTTGGTGTGCCACTCCTCTGCCTCATCCTGCATATCAGCAGGGATATCCTCGACAGAGATGTTCTCACCCTTGTTGTCGTTATAGATATAAGCCTTCATCTCCATGACGTCGATGATACCCTTGAAGTCGTTCTCCTTGCCGATCGGCAGCTGGATGCAGACCGGGTTCTTGCCCAGACGATGCTCGATCTGGTCGACGGTCATAAAGAAGTTTGCGCCCATGATGTCCATCTTGTTGACGAATGCGATACGCGGCACGCCGTAGGTATCCGCCTGACGCCAGACATTCTCGGACTGGGGCTCGACGCCGCCCTTTGCGTCAAAGACGCCGACTGCGCCGTCAAGGACACGCAGGGAACGCTCGACCTCGATGGTGAAGTCGACGTGTCCGGGGGTGTCGATGATGTTGATACGGTGCTCAAGGGCACCGGGTTTGGTCTTGGTCTTCTCCTGCAGCGTCCAATGGCAGGTGGTAGCTGCGGAAGTGATGGTGATGCCTCTCTCCTGCTCCTGCGCCATGTAGTCCATGGTGGCAGTGCCTTCGTAGGTCTCACCGATCTTGTAATTGACACCGGTATAATAGAGGATACGCTCGGTCAGAGTGGTCTTGCCCGCGTCGATATGCGCCATGATACCGATGTTTCTGGTCCGATCCAGAGGATACTCACGTTCTTTAACAGCAGCCAACTGGGTTTCCTCCTAAATTAGAATCTGTAGTGCGCAAATGCCTTGTTTGCCTCGGCCATCTTGTGCATATCTTCTTTTCTCTTGACAGATGCGCCGGTGTTGTTCGCAGCGTCCATCAGCTCATTCGCGAGCCGCTCTTCCTGCGTCTTCTCACCTCTTGCACGGGAGAAATTGGTGATCCAGCGAAGCGCCAGAGCCTGTCTTCTCTCCGGCTTGACCTCCAGCGGGACCTGATAGGTTGCGCCGCCGATTCTCTTCGCTTTGACTTCGAGGACCGGCATGATGTTGTTCATAGCGGTCTCAAAGACTTCGACCGGATCCTTGCCGGTCTTCTCGCTGATGCGCTCAAACGCACCATAGACGATCTTCTGTGCAACACCCTTCTTACCATCCAGCATGATCTGGTTGATAAGCTTGGTCACAACGATATTGCTGTAGACCGGGTCTGCCAGAACGACTCTCTTTCTGGTATTACCTTTACGTGGCACGTGTCTTCCCTCCTTAATTATCCTGCCGCAGCAGATGCTTTTGATTCCTGCGGCATAATTAGATCATCGGTACTCATCCATAACTTACAGGTATGATCGTGCTTGAATCTGTATCTGATCTGCAACCGACAGATCTTATTCACAGTCCTGCACTAATGAGTATTGATGTCGAATCGAATCTGTTACCTGAAATTACTTCTTCTGCTTGGGTCTCTTTGCACCGTACTTGGAACGGGCCTGCTGACGGTTTGCAACGCCTGCGGTATCCAGAGTTCCGCGGATGATGTGATAACGAGTACCCGGAAGATCCTTGACACGGCCGCCTCTGATCAGGACAACGCTGTGCTCCTGAAGGTTGTGGCCCTCGCCCGGGATATAGCTGGTAACTTCGATTCCGTTGGAAAGGCGTACTCTTGCAATCTTACGAAGTGCAGAGTTCGGCTTCTTCGGGGTCGCCGTCTTGACGGCGGTGCAGACGCCGCGCTTCTGCGGGCAGTCGTCAGTGATCGGCTTCTTGTGAAGCGAGTTGAAGCTTCTCAGAAGTGCCGGTGCCTTCGGCTTGCGCTCAGAAGTCTGTCTGCCTTTTCTGACAAGCTGGTTGAATGTTGGCATTCTCTTCTTTCACCTCCTGTGAATTTTGGTCTGCGGTTGCGTTTCTGCAGTAGTTCTGCGTCCGTTCCGGTCTGCCATGCTCTTTCCGCGGAAAGGTCTGCCATTCCCTTTCCATCCATTCCTTTCAGAAAAAGACACAAAAAGATATGGCATGCCCAACGGCACGCCATATCATTATATTCATCCGGTATTTCTATGTCAAGCATTTTCTTCCGGCGCAGCCTCGTTCTCAGAAGCTTCCGCCTCTTCGTCGGCGCCGGTTTCTTCTGCCTCAGATACCTCGGCCTCGATCTCTCCGGAGATCACTTCTTCAGAGCCGACGAAATCGCTGATCTCGTCCGGAAGCTCCTCGTCGATCTCGTCCCGGATGTCCAGGACTGCCGGATCGTCATCGCTGATGGCAGGCTGTCCGCCCTCGGTATCCAGCTTCACGTTTCTGTAGCGCTTCATGCCGGTGCCGGCCGGGATCAGCTTACCGATCAGCACGTTCTCCTTCAGGCCGCGCAGATGGTCGGTCTTTCCGCAGATCGCCGCCTCGGTCAGGACCTTGGTGGTCTCCTGGAAGGATGCTGCCGACAGGAAGGAATCCGTCGCCAGGGAAGCCTTGGTGATGCCCAGCATGATCTGCTTTCCGGTGGCGGGCGCCTTGCCCTCCGCCTCAAGCTTCTCATTCATATCCATGAACTCGAGGATATCCATGTTGATGCCCGGAAGCAGTCCGGAATCACCGCTCTCCTCGACGTGGATCTTCTTCAGCATCTGGCGGACGATGATCTCGATGTGCTTGTCGTTGATCTCAACGCCCTGCAGACGGTAGACGCGCTGCACTTCGCGGAGCATGTAGTCCTGCACCGCGCGCACGCCCTTGATCTTCAGGATATCGTGCGGGTTCAGGGATCCGCCTGTCAGCCGGTCGCCTGCGGAAAGGACTTCGCCGTCCATGACCAGGATGTTGGAGCTGTAGGGGATCAGATAGGTCTTGGAGATGCCTTCCTGCTGATCCGTCACGATGATCTCGCGCTTCTTCTTGGTGTCGCGCACCTCGACGACGCCCGGGATCTCCGTGATGATCGCAAGGCCCTTCGGCTTTCTCGCCTCGAACAGCTCCTCGACACGGGGAAGACCCTGTGTGATGTCGCCGCCCGCGACGCCGCCGGTATGGAAGGTTCTCATGGTCAGCTGGGTACCGGGCTCACCGATGGACTGTGCCGCGATGATTCCGACTGCCTCGCCGACCTGGACCGCCTGGCCCGTCGCCATGTTGGCGCCGTAGCACTTCGCGCAGATGCCGTGCATGCACTTGCAGGTCAGCACGGTGCGGATCTTCACGCTCTTCCGTCCGGTCTTGTTCAGGACGCCCATGACTGCCTCGGCACGCTTCGGCGTCACCATGCGGTTCTTCGCCACCACGATCTCGCCGGTGTCCGGATCCACGATGTCCTCGGCGATGTATCTGCCGGTGATGCGGTCCTTCAGAGACTCGATGACTTCCTTCTTCTCCGCGTTCTTCTTGCCTTCCTCGAAGGCCGTGATCTCCATGCTGGGGATCTCGTCTTTTCCTTCGCAGCAGTCGACTTCGCGGATGATCAGATCCTGGGAGACATCGACCAGACGTCTGGTCAGGTAACCGGAGTCCGCGGTACGCAGCGCCGTATCGGACAGACCCTTGCGGGCGCCGTGGGCGGAGATGAAGTACTCCAGAACGTCCAGGCCTTCACGGAAGTTGCTGGTGATGGGCAGCTCGATGGTGTGGCCGGTGGTATCCGCCATCAGGCCTCGCATGCCCGCCAGCTGCTTGATCTGCTGGTTCGATCCACGCGCACCGGAGTCCGCCATCATGAAGATGTTGTTGTACTGGTCCAGACCGTCGATCAGGTCCTTCGTCAGCTGTTCATCCGTCTTCTGCCAGGTCTTGATAACTTCCTTATATCTCTCCTCGTTCGTCGCGAGTCCGCGGCGGTAGTTTCTGGAGATCTTGTCCACCGTTGCCTGTGCCTGTGCGATCAGGTCAGCCTTGCTGGCCGGGATGGTCATATCCGCGATGGAGACCGTCATGGCCGCGATGGTAGAATACTTGTAGCCGATGGCCTTGACGTCGTCCAGCACCTCTGCGGTTCGGCTCAGGCCGTGCACATTGATGACCTTCTCAAGGATCTGCTTGCACTGCTTCTTCTTGACCAGGAAATCGATCTCCGGAAGGAGCTCGTTGCCCGGGACGCTGCGGTCGACGTACCCGAGGTCCTGGGGGATGATCTCGTTGAACAGGATACGTCCCACGGAAGTATCAACGACCTTGGAAAGCTCGGTGCCGTCGGCAAGCTTCTTCGAGAAGCGGACCTTGATCTTTGACTGCAGGGTCACGATGCCGTTGGTGTATGCCAGCAGCGCCTCGTTCGGGTTCTTGAAGTACTTGCCTTCTCCCTTCGCGCCGGGTCTCTGCTGGGTCAGGTAATAAATGCCCAGGACCATATCCTGCGACGGGACCGCCACGGGTCCGCCGTCGGACGGCTTCAGAAGGTTGTTCGGGGAGAGCATCAGGAAACGGCTCTCCGCCTGCGCCTCGACAGACAGCGGCAGATGGACTGCCATCTGGTCTCCGTCGAAGTCCGCGTTGAATGCGGTACAGACCAGCGGATGAAGCTTGATCGCCTTGCCCTCGACCAGGATCGGTTCGAAGGCCTGGATGCCCAGTCTGTGCAGCGTAGGCGCACGGTTCAGCATGACCGGATGCTCTTTGATGACGTCTTCGAGGACATCCCAGACCGCGGTCTCCATGCGCTCGACCATCTTCTTTGCGCTCTTGACGTTGTGTGCCTTGCCGTTCTCCACCAGCTCCTTCATGACGAAGGGCTTGAACAGCTCGATGGCCATCTCCTTCGGCAGACCGCACTGATAGATCTTCAGCTCCGGTCCGACGACGATAACGGAACGTCCGGAATAGTCGACTCGCTTGCCCAGCAGGTTCTGGCGGAAGCGGCCCTGCTTGCCCTTCAGCATGTCAGACAGCGACTTCAGGGCGCGGTTGCCCGGTCCGGTGACCGGACGGCCTCTTCTGCCGTTGTCGATCAGGGCGTCCACCGCCTCCTGCAGCATGCGCTTCTCGTTGCGGACGATGATGTCAGGCGCGCCCAGCTCCAGGAGTCTGGCAAGACGGTTGTTTCTGTTGATGATTCTTCTGTAAAGGTCGTTCAGGTCGCTGGTGGCGAACCGGCCGCCGTCCAGCTGGACCATCGGACGGATATCCGGCGGGATGACCGGAATGACCGTCATGATCATCCACTCCGGGCGGTTTCCGGACTTACGGAAAGCCTCGACGACCTCCAGGCGCTTGATGAGCTTGGCGCGCTTCTGTCCGGAAGCGCTCTCCAGCTCCGCCTGCATCTCCTCGGATTCCTTGTCCAGGTCAATGGCCTTCAGCAGCTCCAGGATGGACTCGGCGCCCATGCCGGCGCGGAAGGAATCCCATCCGTACTGCTCCTGCGCCTCGCGGTACTCCTTCTCGGTGAGGACCTGCTTATAGGACAGGGAAGAGGTGCCGGGATCCAGGACGATGTAGGAGGCAAAATACAGGATCTTCTCCAGCGTCCGCGGGGACAGATCCAGGATCAGGCCCATGCGGCTCGGGATTCCCTTGAAATACCAGATGTGGGAAACCGGCGCGGAGAGGACAATGTGTCCCATGCGCTCACGGCGGACGGAGGACTTCGTGACCTCAACGCCGCAGCGGTCGCAGATCACGCCCTTGTAACGGATCTTCTTATACTTTCCGCAGTGGCACTCCCAGTCCTTGCTCGGCCCGAAGATCTTCTCACAGAACAGGCCGTCTTTCTCCGGCTTCAGGGTTCTGTAGTTGATGGTCTCGGGCTTCTTTACCTCGCCGCGGGACCACTCGATGATCTTTTCGGGAGAAGCAAGTCCGATCTTGATGGCGTCAAACGTGATCGGCTCGTAGCTTGTTTTCGTTTCGGGCATTTATGGATAGCCTCCTTATTCGTTGGAATCGCCGGGGAACTCTTCTTCCATGTCTGCTTCATCGTCCATGTCCGCGCCGCTGTCCGGTCCGAAGCCTTCGTCGGTATCGACCAGCTCGCCGCCGCGGAATTCCTGGCTGGTGAAGCCCGCACCGCTGAAGCTCTCTTCGTCGCGGTATCTGCGGTCGCCTTCAATGATGGAGCGCATGCTCAGGTTCTCATCGTCGACATTTTCCTTCAGCTCTACTTCATCGCCGTTCTCGTCCAGGACTCTGACGTCCAGGCCGAGAGACTGCAGCTCCTTCAGGAGGACCTTGAAGGACTCCGGAACGCCTGCCTGCGGGATGTTCTCTCCCTTGATGATCGCCTCGTAGGTCTTGACACGTCCGACGACATCGTCCGACTTGACCGTCAGGATCTCCTGCAGCGTGTAGGCAGCGCCGTAAGCCTCCAGCGCCCAGACCTCCATCTCTCCGAATCGCTGGCCGCCGAACTGGGCCTTGCCGCCCAGAGGCTGCTGCGTGACCAGGGAGTAGGGACCCGTGGAACGGGCATGGATCTTATCATCGACCAGGTGATGCAGCTTCAGGTAATGCATGAAGCCGATGGTCGTCGGGCCCTCGAAGGGCTCGCCCGTACGTCCGTCGCGAAGCTGGACCTTGCCGTCTCTGCGGATCGGAACGCCCTTCCACTCTGCTCTGTGATCCAGATGTGTGCCGAGATACTCCATGACCTCGGGGCGGAGGACCGCTCCGTACTTCTCCTGGAAATCCTCCCAGGTTCCGTTCGCGTAGTCATCTGCCATTTCGAGCAGATCCATAATGTCATGCTCATCCGCGCCGTCGAAGACCGGCGTGGAAACGTTGAAGCCCAGGACCTTTGCCGCCAGGGAAAGGTGGATCTCCAGGACCTGTCCGATATTCATACGGGACGGGACGCCCAGCGGGTTCAGAACGATGTCCAGCGGACGGCCGTTCGGCAGGAACGGCATGTCCTCGACCGGAAGCACGCGGGAAACAACGCCCTTGTTTCCGTGACGGCCTGCCATCTTGTCGCCGACGGAGATCTTTCTCTTCTGGGCGATATAGATCCTGACGTTCTGGTTGACGCCCGGCGGCAGCTCGTCGCCGTTTTCTCTTGTAAAGACACGCGCCTCGACGACCACGCCGTATGCGCCGTGCGGCACCTTCAGGGAGGTGTCTCTGACTTCTCTGGCCTTCTCGCCGAAGATCGCGCGGAGCAGACGCTCCTCCGCGGTCAGCTCGGTCTCGCCCTTCGGGGTGACCTTTCCGACCAGGATGTCGCCGGCACGGACTTCCGCGCCGATGCGGATAATGCCTCTGTCGTCCAGATCCTTCAGTGCGTCGTCGCCGACGCCCGGGACATCACGGGTGATCTCCTCCGGCCCCAGCTTGGTGTCTCTGGAAGCGCACTCATACTCTTCGATATGAATAGAGGTGAACACGTCGTCGCGGACCAGCCGCTCGGACAGAAGGACAGCATCCTCGTAGTTGTAGCCTTCCCAGGTCATGAAGCCGATCAGCGGGTTCTTGCCCAGGCCGATCTCTCCGCCGCAGGTGGACGGACCGTCCGCGATGACCTCGCCCGCCTCGATGTGGTCTCCCGCGTCGACGATGGGCTTCTGGTTGTAGGAGTTGGACTGGTTGCTTCTCTGGAACTTGGTCAGGCGGTAATCGTCGATCTCGCCGTTGTCGTCTCTGCGGACCGTGATCTCGCTGCTGGAGCTCATGACGACGGTGCCGGCATGTCTTGCCACCTGGCAGACACCGGAGTCCACCGCAGCCTTGACCTCGATCCCGGTGCTGACCACCGGGTTCTCGGTGATCATCAGCGGAACTGCCTGACGCTGCATGTTGGAGCCCATCAGGGCGCGGTTCGCGTCATCGTTCTGAAGGAACGGGACCATGCTCGTCGCCACGGAGAAGACCATCTTCGGGGAGACGTCCATCAGGTCGACAGTGCGCTTCGGGAATGCGGAGGTCTCTTCTCTGCAGCGGCCCGAAACGTTGTTGTGCACGAAATGTCCCTCGTCGTCCAGCGGCTCGTTTGCCTGTGCAACGACGAAGTTGTCTTCCTCGTCCGCGGTCAGGTAGACGACCTTGTCGGTGACCACCGGGTTTGCCGGATCCTGGGTCTTGTCGACCACGCGGTAGGGCGCCTCGATGAAGCCGTACTGGTTGATGCGGGCATAGCTTGCCAGCGAGTTGATCAGACCGATGTTCGGGCCTTCAGGCGTCTCGATGGGGCACATTCTTCCGTAGTGCGTATAGTGGACGTCGCGGACCTCGAATCCCGCACGGTCTCTGGACAGGCCGCCCGGGCCCAGTGCGGAAAGTCTTCTCTTATGTGTAAGCTCGGACAGCGGGTTGTTCTGATCCATGAACTGGGAAAGCTGGGAGGAACCGAAGAATTCCTTCACGGCAGCCGTCACAGGCTTGATGTTGATCAGGGACTGTGCAGAGATCTCATCGATGTCCTGGGTGGTCATGCGCTCGCGCACCACGCGCTCCATTCTGGAAAGACCGATGCGGTACTGGTTCTGCAGCAGTTCGCCGACGGCACGGATACGGCGGTTGCCCAGGTGGTCGATGTCGTCGTTGTGGCCGATGCCGGCTTCAAGATGCATATTGTAATTGACGGAAGCGAAGATATCCTCTCTCGTGATGTGCTTCGGGATCAGCTCTCCCAGATGCTTCACGAGCTGCTCTTCCAGCTTCAGCTCCGGATCAGCCTCGACCTCCTTCAGGACTTCCTGAAGGGCCGGGAAGAAGACCGGCTCGGTGATGCCCAGAGCGACCGGATCCTCGATATCCACGTGGCTGCGGATGTCGACCATCAGGTTGGACAGGACTTTGACCTTTCGCTCCGGTCCCTCGATCCAGACGAACGGGGTGCCTGCGTCCTGGATCTCTGTCGCCTTCGCTCTGTCCACCTTCTCTCCTGCGCGCAGGAGGATCTCGCCGGTGCAGGGATCGACGGCATCTTCCGCAAGGATATGGCCGACGATACGGCTGCGGAAATGAAGCTTCTTATTAAACTTATATCTTCCGACCTTTGCAAGATCGTATCTTCTCGGGTCGAAGAACATGGAGTGGAGCAGTCCCTCCGCGCTCTCCACGGAGAGCGGCTCGCCCGGGCGGATCTTCCGGTACAGTTCCAGAAGACCGTCTCCGTAATTGTCGGACTGATCCTTCGCAAAGCTGGCCAGGAGCTTCGGCTCGTCGCCGAACACATCCAGGATCTCCTGGTTGGTGCCCAGGCCCAGAGCACGGAGCAGGACGCTGACCGGAACCTTTCTGGTACGGTCGACACGGACGTTGAAGACGTCGTTGGAATCCGTCTCATACTCCAGCCACGCGCCGCGGTTCGGGATGACCTGGCAGAAATAGCATTCCTTGCCAAGCTTGTCGTGCTCTATGGTATAATAGATGCCGGGGGAACGGACCAGCTGGCTGACG
Organism: uncultured Lachnospiraceae bacterium; assembly: GCA_902793685.1. GTDB lineage: Bacteria > Bacillota > Clostridia > Lachnospirales > Lachnospiraceae > Moryella. The sequence continues at coordinate 35,695 of CADBEN010000010.1, read as the reverse complement.
ATGACTCGCTCAGCGCCGTTGATCACGAAGGAACCGGTATCGGTCATCAGGGGAAGATCGCCCATGAACACTTCATGGTCCTTCATATCCCCCTTATCCTTATTGTAAAGTCTGACCTTGACTTTCATCGGAGCGGCATAGGTTGCATCCCGTTCCTTGCATTCCGCGATGGAATATTTCACATCATCCCGGTACAGATGAAAGTCGACAAAATCAAGGCTGAGATGTCCTGCGAAATCCTCGATCGGGAAAATATCGTGGAACACTTCGCGCAGGCCTTCGCCCAGAAACCATTCATAGGAATCCTTCTGGATCTCTATGAGGTTCGGCATCTCAAGAACTTCCTTCTGTTTGGAGAAGCTCATGCGGACGCCTTTGCCGGCTTTGATCGGACGCATCTTGCTTTTTTCCATGTAAGTAATCACCCCTGTTTTCAGACATAACCTACAGTTCCGGGCAGGCCGCCGGTCTTCAAAAAGGGCATACTTCTCCCCTAGAGACTGGCACCCCACAATAGTGCAAACTCCATAATAGCAAAGCGATGTCAAGGTGTCAAGCAATAAGTCTTGCATTTTTTCCTGCGCTCTGTTATAATTTTTTGGCACTAAATCATAATACAGGGAGGAACCCGACATGAGCACCTTAACCAAAGTACTGCTGGTGATCCTTGTCCTTCTGGTCATAGCTGCTGTCGCGCTTTATTTTTACGGCAGGAAGCTTCAGGAACAGCAGGCATCCCAGCAGGCAGCCTTCGATGCAGCAAAGCAGACCGTTTCCATGCTTGTCATAGATAAGAAGAAGCTGCGCATCTCCCAGTCGGGGCTTCCCCAGATGGTCCTTGACCAGCAGCCCTGGTACACAAAGTGGATGAAGGTCCCGATCGTCAAAGCGAAGGTCGGTCCCCGCATCATGACCTTCATGGCGGACGCAAATGTCTTTGATGTGCTTCCGCTGAAAACGGAGTGCAAAGTCGTGATCAGCGGTCTCTACATCACGGAGATCAAATCCGCCCGCGGCGGCATCCCGCAGGTCCCGAAAAAGAAGACTCTGAGAGACCGTATCTCCGGAGTCCTCACCAAAAAGAGCTGAACAATTACATAATTTATAAAAAGAGATCTCCGGCCCGGATCTTTCCGGGCCGGAGATCTCTTTTGTTTTCCGTGATTATGAGGATGCCGCTCCGGATCGCAGGGCTTCTGCCTCAGGTTACGGGGCATCTGCCTCAGCTTACAGGGCTTCCGCCTCCAGCATGAGTCCGTCGAGAAACTTTTTGACGCTGGCCTTTCCTCCGTATTCGCGCTTTCCGCGGATCATATCCATCTCCGCGCGGATCTCTTCAAAGGCGAAGAGCTTCCCGGAATAGGCCGTGTAGGTCTCGTTCATGAAATCCTCGACTCCCATGTGTGCCAGGTTCGACATGCCGACGATAATGGCCCGCCGCACTCTCTGCTCCATGCTTTTCGGAGAATCGCTCAGCCTCTCGCAGAGACTGCTGACCTTGACCGTCGAGATGCTCATCCCGTTTCCGTGAAGATAGGTACAGATCCGGAGAATATCCTCCGATCCCTTTTCCCCGGCCATGCCAAGCCGGCTCAGGATGTAGAGGATCCGCTTCTCGTACCGGTCTTCCTGCTGCTTCGGTGCAGGCTCCTCCATCTCGATCCCGCCCATCTCCGCCAGGAACATCTTTTTCAGGTTCCGGATGGTCCGCTCGTTCTTCATCTGCTGATTGATGTTTGCGATCACGGTGCGTACTTCGATCAGGTTGATCGGTTTGCTGATGAAGAAGTCGATCCCCGCCTCATATGCCCGCGCGATCATCGGTTTCGAAGAGACCTGGGAGATCATGATAAATTTGGCTGTGCTGCCCGCCGCCTTCAGTTCCTTCACGACCTGGACGCCGTCCTTCTCCGGCATCAGGAAATCCACCAGGACCACGTCAGGATTCAATGCCATGATCTCGTCTGTGCGGATCCCGATCCCGTCGGAAACCCCGCTGATCTTTCCGAGATCGTAATCCTCAATGATATCTCTCAGGACCTCGGCTACGGCGTCATCGTCCTCAATAATGAAGAACTCTGTGTTCCTTTCATTCATTGCTTCCGGCTTCCTTTCCGCTCTGTTCCTTCGGATTCTGTTCTTTCGGGTTCTGTTCCTTCACGTTCTGCGCAGTCCGGCTGTCCGCATTTTTCCCCGCAATGGCGTATTCCGGGATCCGCACCGTGAAGGTCGTCCCGTTCCCGTATTCTGATTCTACCGCGATCGTTCCCCCGAAACGCTCCCCGATCATCTGCCGGACGCCGCAGAGGCCTACGCCGCGGAACATATTTCCTGTCTTCTCGTCAAATTTTGTCGAATACCCCATCTGGAAGATCCGTTCCAGATTCTTCTCCCGGATCCCGGGGCCGTTGTCTAAGACTGTGAAAATGCAGATTCCGTCCTCCCTGCGTCCGCCGATCACAATAGTTCCTCTGCCGGAATCACTCTCGATGGCTTCGATGGCATTGTTGACCAGGTTCTTGAACACCGACATCAGGGCGTAATGCTCTTCCACCGGCATGTCAAAATCCATCTCGATGATGATCCTGATCTTCAGCTTTCTTGCGTCGATGGCCCGGTAGCTGGACTCCTTCAGGACGCGGAGGATGTCGGAGAGCCGCATGCTTCCCAGATCATAGTCCGTCTCGATCTCCTGCTCGATTCCCTGGATCACCCGGAGATAGTCTTTTTTGATTTCGTGCACGTCCCGGGCTATAGCGAGGCTCCGGTTCCGCAGTTCTTCCGGAAGGTCCGCCTCCAGCACAGATTCATACATCCGGTAGGCGTTTCCCATGACCCGCTCGATCTCTTCTGTGTTTTTCCGCATCAGGTACAGCTCACTCTGAAGTCCGCTCTTCAGGAGATACAGCCGCTGATAGCGCTCCTCATGTTCCCGGTTCCGGAGAAAAGCTTCGTACTGCATGATGCAGAACAAGGTAAAGAACACGCAGGCCGCCCGGATAAGAGCGATGCCCAGCAGGAAGTTTGCCGTGACAAGAACGTCCAGAGGCTGCCGCTGCAGAAGATCCTGAAGCGTCATCTCCAGACAGTTCGACAGGAAGTCCGCACCGAACGCGGTCAGCGCTGTCCTCGCAGGATTTGCCGTATGGCGGTTCCGGATGAACAGCTGGAACAAGGCTCCGTAGCTCAGGTAAAAGATCGTCGCAGGAATGACGACAATAGCCGCCTCAGCGGGCGCCGTTCCCCCAAACAGACGGATCAGGAAACGAAAACAGAAGATCCAGGCAGCTGCCGAGACAGACATGTCCATGATCCGCAGCTCCTGCCCCAGCGTCATGATAAGGATAGGAAAAAGGATGACGGAAGGTGAGATCCGGAAATTGCTGACGAACACGTTCAGGTAGAATTCAGAGGCCAGCGCCACGAACAGACCGATCAGCAGATTCTTTTTCAGGTTTCTCACCGCTCCCCTCCTTTCCGCAGAATCTGTACACAACTGCACATTTCTGTCTCAGGTCTTTCAGACCGACGGTGTACGCGAGACGATCTCCACATTGATGCTGCAGTCGGAGACATGCTGATCCCCGATATCCATGGCATAATCCACCGCGACGTTCAGCCGGTCCCTGCTTTCGTCGATCTTTATGTCCCGCGTCACGATGCCGATCATGAAATCCCCGAAGGGTGTGCTGTAGCAGCTGGTCACCCGGTCCGCCCGGTTCAGGAACGCCATGCGGACGTTCGCCATTCCTTCCTTCAGGATCTGCATCCCGTCGCTTCCGATCAGGATCGTATTCCTGGTCCCGGGATCATCGCCCTCGCCAGGTTCTTCATAGCATACGGTATGAAGCCCGGCCTTCCGGCAGTAAGTGCCCGGAATTACGAGCTCGACATCCTCGTCCCCGTCGTTCATCATCCGCTTTCCGCTGATGGTCACCAGAACATTTTTTGTCATCAGTACTCCTCTATCTCGATCTTCTGTGCGTTCTTTACGCGTCCCGGCAGAATGGAAGCGGCAAAATCCGTAAAGCTCTCCGCCAGGTCGCTGACAAAGAACCGGTACTGCTCCCCGTCCGCCGGCGCCGCATCCGCCTGCACCTGACCCGGATTCAGCAGCTTTTCCCTTCCCAGGATCTCCTTCAGCTCCACTGCAGTCTCATAGGCCGGATTCACCAGTGTCACTTCGTCGCCCATGATCTTTGCGATGGTGGAGCGGAGCAGCGGATAATGGGTACAGCCCAGAACCAGCGTATCCACATACTTTCCCTTCAGTTCCTGCAGATAGCGGGAAGCGATCTCGTCCGTCACGGAATCGTGGATCAGGCCTTCTTCCACCAGCGGCACGAACAGCGGACAGGCCTTCTGAATGACCCGGACCTCCGGATTCAGGCTTCGGATCACCTGTTCATAGATCCGGCTCTTCACTGTTCCGCGGGTGCCGATCACGCCGACACATCCGTTTTTCGTGGTGCGGGCCGCCGTGAGGGCGCCGGCATAAATGACACCGATCACAGGGATGTCACTCTCCCGCGCCAGCGTTTCCAGTGCAAAGGAACTGGCCGTGTTGCAGGCAATCACGATGGCCTTCACTCCCTGGCTCCGTAGGAAGCGGACGATCTGCCGGGAGAACCGGATCACGGTCTCCCGGGATTTCGCACCGTAGGGAAGCCGCGCCGTATCTCCGAAATATACCAGCCGCTCCTCCGGCATCTGCCGCATGATCTCCCTGAAAACGGTCAGTCCGCCCACGCCCGAGTCGAATACGCCCACCGGTGCAAAGGGATCCCGGACGGTATGCAGGTTTTTCCGTTTCGGCACATACAGCTTGACCGGATCCTGCTCCGGGAATTCCTGCTCCGGAAGCTCCTGCTCTCTGAATTCCCGCTCCGCCATCTTAATCCTGCCTCTCAAACGCCATGTCGATCAGTTCCTGCACCAGCTGCTTCTTGGAACGGCCCCTCGCCTCCCAGAGCATCGGATACATGCTGATGGCGGTAAAGCCGGGCATGGTATTGATCTCATTGAAAATAACCCGGCCTTCCTCTGTCACGAAGAAATCCACACGGGCCAGGCCGAAACCGTCCAGCACCTTGAAGATCCGGACCGCGGCCTCGCGGACCCGCTCCGCCGCGTCGCCCGGGAGGACCGGATCCACGACAGTCCGTGATTCCGGATTGTAGTATTTCGCTTCGTAATCATAGAAATCCGCCGCAGCCAGGATCTCGCCAACGCCGCTGGCTTCCACCGGACGGATCCCGCCGCCCAGCACCGCGCACTCGATCTCGTGGCCGACAATGGTCTCCTCCACCAGGAAGCGCCGGTCAAAACGGTTTGCCTCGCGGAAACCCTCGATCAGCTCCTGCCTGTCATGGGCCTTGGTCACACCGCAGCTGGAACCCGCGTTGCAGGGCTTCAGGAATACAGGATAGGCGAAATGGCCCTCTATCCGTGCGATCACTGCGTCCATGTCCGCCAGCTCTTCGCGGGTGACAAGTTCGTAGTCCGCCTGTTCCACGCCGATGGTCGAGACCACAGCCTTCGTCAGTCCTTTGTCCATGCCCACGGCAGACGCGGCCACACCGCAGCCCACATAGGGCAGACGGCAGAGTTTGCAGAGGCCCTGCACCGTGCCATCCTCACCGTAGAGGCCGTGGAGTACCGGGAAGACGAGGTCGACGCCGACCTTCGTCATGGCTGTCTTCTCATTGATGATCAGACACTGCTCCTTTGCGTCCGGAGAAAGGACCGCTCCGGTCTTCGACTCTCTCCAGGAGCCGTCTTTCACACTGTCGATTCCGTTCGCCAGGACCCAGTGGCCTTCCTTCGTGATGCCGACAAGAAGGACGTCATACTTTTCCCTGTCGATCTGGCTGATAATGTTGACAGCAGACATACAGGAAACTTCATGCTCCGAGGACTGTCCTCCGAAAAGGACTGCAATGGTTTTTTTACTCATAGACTGTTCAACTTTCTGGAGATGGTGATCTCCTGGTTATCAATGTGTTCCCGCATCGCCCGCCTGCCGAGTTCCAGATTTCTCGTCTTTACGGCGTTCAGGATGTTTTCGTGTTCGATCAGGATCAGCTGCCGCTTTCCCACGTCCTTGATATACTCCAGACGGTACCGGTATATCTGGTCCCGCAGATTGTTCAGAAGCTGCACCAGCTTGTCGTTGTAAGTGCCTGCGTAGATCACGTCATGGAACTTCTCGTCCGCCTGTGCAATGCGGATCATATCGTTTGTGTTCAGCGCTTCCCGGAACTCGATCCTGGCAGCTTCCAGCGCCTTGATGTCGTCTTCCTTCATCCGGGCCACCGCAAGCTCGATGGCCAGTTCCTCCAGGGACCGGCGGACTTCCAGCACATCCCGAAGCGCTTTCTCCGTGATCCCGGCCACTTCCGCCCCCCTCCGGGGGATCATGATCACCAGCCCCTCCAGTTCCAGCTTCCGGATCGCCTCCCGGATCGGCGTACGGCTCACCCCCAGCTTCTTGGCCAGCTGGATCTCCATCAGCCGCTCCCCGGGTTCCATCTCCCCCTTCAGGATCGCCTGACGAAGCGTATAGAAAACCACGTCCCGCAGAGGCATGTATTCATTGACTGTCATGTTGAATTCTTCAGGCATTCTAAGTCTCCCTTCGATGTTCCCGCATCAGCAGACCCTGCCGACCGGCGATGTCAGATAGATCTCTTTCGCAGCCCCGCCGAATTCTTCGCGGAGCAGCTCAGGACATTGCTCAGCCGTTTTCAGGTCCGGAAAGATCCCGAACACTGCAGACCCGCTTCCGGTCATGGACGCGCCTGACGCGCCCGCGCGGAGAAACGAGGCTTTGATCGCTGCGATCTCCGGATGGATCTCGAGGGCAGGGAGTTCCAGAATGTTTCCCATATGCTCTGCCATTCTGATCAGATCTCCTGCCTGTCCCGCAGCGATCACCGCATCCATATCCGGATGGTCCGCTGCGTTCCTCTGTTCGATATGAAGCGCCCCGTATACCGCCCCCGTGGAAAGATCGAAGTCCGGTTTCATGATGACCACTGTGCAGGGCGCCGGATCAGGAAGAAAGGTGAGCTTCTCCCCGATCCCCTCCGCGACCGCGGTCCCTCCGCAGACACAGTAGGGAATGTCCGCCCCCAGCGGAAGCCCGAGTTCCCGCAGAGTCTCCGGCTTCACATCAAGGCCGTACAGTTTCGCCATGCCGCGCAGCACCGCCGCCGCGTCCGCGCTTCCGCCCGCCAGCCCGGCTTCTGCCGGAATCCTTTTTCTGAGGACGATGCTGACGCCGCCCAGTCCGAACCGCTCCTGCATGACTTCCGCCGCCCGGTACGCAAGATTTCTCCGGTCTGCGGGCAGTCCCGGCCGGTCGCAGGAAAGCCGGATCCCCGGCTTCTCTTCCCGCGTAAGGATCACGTCGTCATGCAGTCCGACGGTCTGCATGACCATGCGGAGCTCATGATAGCCGTCCGGACGTCTTCTCAGCACATCCAGCCCGATGTTGATCTTTGCGTATGCAGCTTCTGTCACCGCCGCGTGCTCAGCCTCTGTCACCATCGTATGCATAAATTGTACTGCCTCCGTTTTTTGTATACAATCTCTTGTATTACTATAGAATAAATTCCCCGGACTGTAAAGCGGAAGGCGTCACGGGGCAAATATCGCGACAGCCTTAAACGTGCTGTCCCGGGCGGGGCTGCATATAATTCGCGTGAAAATGAATATTCGCTTGACTTTCCGGGAAATTCCTGTATATTTATACGAGTAAGAGCGAGGCCGCCTTCCGGCGGTCCTCGCTCCCAGGACCAGATTCTCCAAGCTCCCCTTAGAGAACGGTGATATGAATCCGGAAGCGTCCCTTCATCTGCAGAAGGGACGCTTTCAGTTTTTCTGAAAGACGCAGGGAAGGAAGGTTGTCCCGGCGGATGCGGATGAGGATCCGCTCCGCGCCGAGTTCTTTCTCCGCGTAGGACAAAGCCGCCAGACAGGCATCCAGGGCATGACCCTGTCTGCGGAAGTCTTTCCCGATATGGTAGCCGAGCTCCAGATCCGCACTGTCATCGGGCGGAGCGTCAAATCCGGCAATTCCGAGAAGTTCTCCGTCGTTTTTCCGGAACAGCCCCCACAGACCGTATCCGAACAGCGAATACTGGTTTTTCACGTAGGCAGCGAAGTATTCCGGATCTGCAAGCTTCATCTCTGAATGCAGGAAAGCCCTGCTTTCCTCCGGCTTCCGCTCCCGGACATCAGGACGTGACGCCTGCCCGGAAACTTCGGGCTGTTCCTCCGTCACCAGTCTGCTCACAGCGGGATAGTCTCCCGGCGACAGTTCTCTCAGGATCGTCTGATCCCGCTCCGCAATGATCAGCGGAAGTCCGAGTTTTCTCCGGGCCGCTTCCACGATCCGCTCCGGCGTCACCGCTTCCGGACCGGTGACTGCCAGATCTCCCTGCCACGGCTCATCCGAAACAATGACCGGGCAGCCTGCATCCGGCGTTACCCGGACGTAAAAGACCCTGTTCAGACTTTCTCCGGCTCCGGATAGTCTGCGCCGAAGGTATCGACTGTAACAGAGACCATCTTCTGTTCCTGGCGCGGACGGTCGCTGAAGTTCGTGCGGACCGACGCGATCCGGTCCAGGACGTCCTCTCCGGAAGTCAGCTTGCCGAAAGCCGCATACTGGCCGTCCAGGAAATGGCCGTCCGCATGCATGATGAAGAACTGGCTGCCGGCGGAATCCGGGTGCTGCGCCCTCGCCATGGAAAGGACTCCGCGGTCATGCTTCAGCTCGTTCTTAAAGCCGTTGGCCGCGAATTCGCCCTTGATCGTGTAGTCCGGGCCGCCCATGCCGGTTCCTTCCGGATCACCGCCCTGGATCATGAAGCCGGAAATGACTCTGTGGAAGATCAGCCCGTTGTAAAACCCTTTCTTCACGAGGCTGATAAAATTATTGACAGTGTTCGGCGCGATCTCCGGGTACAGCTCTGCGGTCATGATGCCGCCGTCCTGCATCTTGATCGTAACGACCGGATTCTGATTGCTCATGCTTTTTCTCCCTCCTGCTTTAACAATTGTTTCAGTTCCCAGACCGTGCGTCCGAGCGGCAGTCCGACCACACAGGTATAATCCCCGCGGATCTCCCGTATATAGGCGCCGAAGGGGCCCTGGATCCCGTAGGCTCCTGCCTTGTCCAGAGGATCTCCGCTCTCCACATAGCTCCGGATCTCCTCTTCCGTCATCGGGAAAACGCTGACTGCGGTCTTTTCAAAGAAAGTGCGCTTCTTTTCCCCGCAGAGGATCAGCGTCACGCCGGTGTACACGTGATGGGTGCGGCCCGCAAGACTCTTTAACATCCTGACAGCATCGTCCGCATCCTTCGGTTTTCCGAGGATTTCACCGTCCCTGACCACCACAGTGTCCGAACCGATGACGATCGTTCCTTCCGGCTGTCCGGCAGCGATATCCTCCGCCTTCCCGGCGGACAGTGCCTTCACAAGGGCTGCCGGTGTCTTTGCGCGGGACCGTTCCTCCTTATGGCTGGGAAGGATCTCCGCCCGGATCCCCGCCTGGAGCAGAAGTTCCTTTCTCCTCGGCGAGGCTGATGCAAGCACGACCCTTCTTCCTTCCAGTTCCTTCATTTCTTCCTGTCCCTCTGTTTTTCTGTTTCTTCCGACCGGTTCTTCCGCCCCGGATCAGATACCGCCCTGCCCTCCGGTCACCGTAGGATCTGGTCTCCGTCCTTCGCGACCACGTGGGTGCGGACCTTCAGATTGCGCATCCATGCGCGGGTTTCCATCGTCGTCCAGGGACCGCTGTTCACGCCGCCGCCGTTGTCGTTGTCCCAAAGCCACCCCGGGCAGCACCACAGACAGGTGTGGGGGGCGACAGCCTGATAGACCTTCTCGTCGACACCGTGTTCTCCGTGATGCGCCATCTGGACGATCTCAGCCCTCAGCTCATCCGGGTTGTCCCTGTACTCGTTCAGGAGGCTGTTGCCCGCCGGAACTGCCATGTCCCCGAGAAAGAGGATCCGCCGCCCGTTCAGCTCCACCCGGTAAGCGACCGAGGAGTTGTTGATAGCGTTGGTCTGGAAAAGGTACGGCGCGTTCATGACCGTGATGCGGACATCGTCCACGTCGATGACGTCGCCCTTCTGAATGTTCGGATGATTGACGGAGGGGCTCAGGCTGGACAGGGCTGCCATGCAGTCCACGACCATCTGTGCGCGGTATTCCTCGTTGGCCCAGTACCATTCGATGGGGGCAAAGTTATAGTAGACCGAATCGATGGTAATGCCGGAAGCCGGGTCGTTCAGGATCCCGATGAGCGCTCCGACATGGTCCGAATGGGGATGGGTGATCAGCCAGACATCCACATGGCCGCCCCGCTCCCGAAGGACCTGCTTCAGATGCTCTGCGTCCCCGGGAAGGCCGCTGTCGACCATGATGTGCTTTCCGCTCTTCGTTGTGATCAGGAAGCTTTCGTTCTGGCTCGCCTCCCGGCTGGCGATCAGCATCAGCTCCCCGCCGCCGAACAGAGAATTCGTGACAACCTTCGGTGCTGCGGTGCCGGCTGTTCCTGTCCCCTGGACTGCAGCTGCAGATGCTCCTGCCGCCGCGGGAGAGGATTCCGCCGTCACAGCTGCCGCCGAGGATCCGGCGGTCGTGACCGCCGCTGCTCCGGCTGCCGCTGCAGGTCCGTCAGTCGCAGTTCCTGTCGTTCCGGAGGTCGCGGTGACCTTTCCCGCCTCCGCGGCACCTTCCGCCGCCGGGGCAGTGCCCACCTCCGCGGAAACCGTCTCCGCTGCAGCCGCACCGGTCGGCCCCACGACGCCGTTGTCCGCGTAGACCGGCAAAGCCATCAGACCGGCCGCAAGGACCGCGCTCAGGATCATTTTTCCAAAATGCTTCATGCTTTTTCCTCCTGGTACCGGGATCATCATCTGCCCGGAAATTCTCCGTTTCCGGGATCATCTTCCGCCCGGGAATTCACGAACTCCGATATTATCTTCCGCCCGGGAATTCGCTGATCTCGCCTCTTGCCGCTCTTGCCGCCGCGGCGCTCTCCTCCGCCGCCTCATCCTCAGCCATCAATGCCTGGATCTTCTCGTTTCCGCCGGTGTACTTGCCTCCGGGGATCCAGGACGCACCGTCTATCAGAAAGACCTTGTTGACGCCGTCATACTCAGAGAACTTCACGACCTTCTCCTTTGAGCCGGCAGGGATCGTCATGCTGACGAAGTAATTCTGCGCATTCAGCAGATCCTGCTCCCGGAACACCTGCACGTTGACATCGTAACGGTTATAGAGCCCGCCGTAGGAGTCCTCCGTGGACAGGGCAATGCTGAAATCCTGGTCATGGGCAGCGTCATTGAAAGCGCGGAGCAGGCCCTCGGCGTAATGAACACCGTCCTCCTCCGTAGCTTCATTCTGCAGCGGCCAGATCAGCATGATCTGCTTTCTGTCCTCGTCCGCATAAGTGTCGATATAGCTGCTCAGAGGGTATTCCTCCGAATCCAGGATCAACTCCTCTGCCTCAGCCTGGATCTCGTCAAAATCGAGGACGACGTTGTCGTGGAGCGCCACGTCCGGCTTGTCCTGCCCGCCTGCCAGGACCGGGTTCTCCGCCGCGACGGATTCCAGGATCTCACCGCGCTTCATGCAGCCGCTCAACAGCAAAGACACAGACATCACCGCCGCAAATGTCAGGGCAACAGAAATCTTTTTCATTTTATCTTTCTCCGTTTAATAATTTTATGTATTGAAAGTACAGCAAGACCAGAGGGCAGGATCTGCCCTCCAGGTTTTTTCACCGCCTAATTATATAGGAAGACTTTTCCTTTTCACAGCGTTTTTTGAAATCGACAGAAAAACTTTAAACATTTCCCTTGCATTCCGTCCCTGTAGATGATAAATTGTTCAATATCAGGAGGATTTATATAAAAATGAACAAGACATTGAAAAACCGGATCGACTGGGTCATCACACTGATCCCCTTCCTCTGCATTGTCGCACTGTGCCTTACCTTCTTCACCGATCCCGCAGGCTCTTCCGCCATGGTGGACGGAATTCGTGCCTTCCTCGGCGAAGAATTCGGATGGTATTATCTGACCCTCGGACTGGGCATCTTCCTCATCACGCTCTACATGGCATTTTCGCGCTTCGGGAATATTCACCTCGGCGAAGGGAAAGCCCAGTACAGCCTTTTCAACTGGGGTGCCATGATGTTCACGGCAGGCATCGCCGCGGACATCCTGTTCTATTCCCTCTGCGAGTGGATGATCTACGCGAATGAACCCCACGTGCTTGCCATGGGCAGCATCCAGGACTGGTCCGGCGTCTTTGCGCTGTTCCACTGGGGTCCTATCCCGTGGGCTTTCTACATGGCTCTCGCTGTAGCCTTCGGCTTCATGATCCATGTCCGCAAGCGGAACCGCCAGAAGTATTCCGAGGCCTGCCGGCCTCTGCTGGGAAACCTGACGGACAGATGGGCAGGAAAGCTTGTGGATCTTCTGGCAGTCTTCGCACTGATCGCGGGCACCGCCACCACATTCTCCGTCTCCGCGCCGCTTCTTTCCAACGCTGTGACCGCAGTCTTCGGAATCCCGGATTCCACTGCGCTGAGCATCACGATCCTGCTGGTCATCTGCATTCTCTACACCATCTGTGCCTGGTTCGGCATCGACGGCGTCTCCTGGATGGCCTCCGCCTGCATCTGGCTCTTCTTCGCGCTCCTGGCCTTTGTCCTGGTTGCCGGCGGCATGCCCCGCTATATCCTTGAGACCGGCCTCGCCAACATCGGAAAGGTGGCACAGAACTTCATCGAATTCTCCACCTACACGGACCCGCTCCGTGAGACCAGTTTCCCCCAGAACTGGACCATCTTCTACTGGGCTTACTGGATGGTATGGTGCGTCGCGACACCGTTCTTCATCGGCAGCATCAGCCGCGGCAGGACCATCCGCGAAGTCGTCATCGGCGGGTACGCCTGCGGAATCGGAAGCACCTGGATTTCCTTCATCATCCTCGGGAACTACGGACTCGGCATCCAGACCAGCGGAAAAATGGATCTTCTTGCTATTTATGCGGAATCCGGCCTGTATGACACCATCATCACCATGCTGGAGACCCTGCCCCTGTCCCGCTTCGTTCTGATCCTGCTGTCGCTGTCCATGATCGCCTTCTACGCCACCTCCTTCGACTCTATTGCCCTGGTGGCCAGCGGCTACTCCTACAAGGAATTGTCCGCGGACGAGGAACCCGACCGGAAACTGAAGGTCTTCTGGTCCATCCTCCTCATTCTCCTGCCCATCGCCCTGCTCTTCTCCGAGAGCTCCATGGCGAACCTGCAGAGTGTCTCGATCATCGCTGCCTTCCCCATCGGGATCGTCATCATCATGATCATCGCTGCGTTCTTCAAAGACGCGGCCCAGTATCTCCGGGAATCCGGAGAAAAAGTCCGGTAAGGTACCTGTATGGAAGCCAGAACAGCCTTTCAGCTCCGCGTGCGGGAGCTCTGCGAATCGCAGAATCTGACGATCTATGCCCTCGCGAAAAGGGCTAACCTCCCGCGCACCACCCTGCTCTCCGCCATGGACCCGGTCCGCGGAAATCCAAGTCTCAAGACCATTGCCGCGGTAGCCTCCGGCTTCCGGGTGAGCCTCGCGGAATTCTTCGATGCCGAAGTATTTGACGAGTATGAATGAAACCGGAAGTTCTTATCCGACACACAGGAAAACACAGGGCCGGCGGCCCTGTGTTTTCCTGTGTGTCATTCTGATTTCCTGTGTTTTCTTATTGTCTTATTCTTTCCCTGCATTCTTCTCCGGAATCACCTTCTCAGAGCAGTTCTTCTCCGGGAAATTCAGGGTCTCCTCCACCAGGTACAGCGGACGCCCCTTGATCTCCTGGAACAGGACACCGATGTACTGTCCGATGATCCCGACCAGAAGGAACAGGACTGCGAACATAAAACAGATGAGGACGATGATGGTGGTATAACCGTCCGGCGCTCCCTTCCGGAACTTGACCGCCACGGAGTATATCAGAAGGATCAGTCCCAGCAGCCCGGAAAGACCGCCCGCGTAGACTCCGAGCCGCAGCGGGAGGTCCGAAAAGCTGATGATCGTATTCATGGAGAAGCGGAAAAGCTTCCGGATCGAATACTTGCTGTGCCCTGCGGCGCGGTCCGCCGCTTCGTAGTCCAGGGTCGTGTGCCGGAAACCGAGGCTTTGTACATAGCCCCTGAGAAACCGCACCGATTCCCGGTAATTCTCCCGAAGGATCTGCGCCGCCCGGCGCGAAACGCCGAAGAAATCCGACGCATTCTTCTCAAACTCGGTCCCGCTGAGCGCATTCATGACCGCATAGAAGCCGTTCGACGTGATGTTTTTGATGAGTCCGGCAGACTTGTTGGCACGGCGGACCATGCTGATCACGTCATAGCCTTCGTCGAAGAGCTTCAGCATCTCCGGAATGCATGCCGGGGGATGCTGCAGGTCCGCGTCCATGCAGATCACCGCATCGCCCGAAGCGAAGTCGATTCCTGCGATCATCGCCGCCTCATGGCCGAAATTCCGGGAGAAATGGATCACCCGGACCTTCGGGTCCTCCTTCGCGATCCGGTAAAGGATGGCGCGGCTGTCGTCCACGCTGCCGTCATTTACGAAGATCAGTTCATGATCCCAGTCCGCCAGGTCCAGAATGCTTCCGGCAGTACGGTAAAACAGCGGCAGCGCCGCCTCTTCGTTGTAGACCGAGACCACCACCGACAGCTTTTTCCGCCCTGTACAAGGTGCCGGTTCCGGTCCTCCCTTTTTCTCTGTATCACCCATAGATCTGGATCTCCGTACTTCCGTGGGAAGGGACACGCTGTTCCTTCGGCGGAAGTTTCATGTAATCTCCGTAAATGCAGGTCAGCACCTCGTCATAGTGGGCGGGAATGCTGAGCGTCGTGTCCTCAAAGCGGATCCTTGTCCGCTCCGTCACCCACTCGTCCTTCAGCCTGATATCAATATATCCGGGGTCATAGTTGCTGTAATACCAGCAGGCTGTCTTCTTCCTGTTGTACTTCTTCGCGAGACGGTCCTGCAGGCCAAAGACCGCCCGCATGGAAACGGCCTTTCCTGCAGTGCTGCCGCCGAACACCGGAAGCTTCTGGACCGCCGTGTACTTCTTCATGTCCAGCTTCTGCCGATGTCCCATTGCCAGAAGATACAGCGCCTTGTGCCGGAGGATCAGTGTCTTCGCGGCTGCCGGGTTGTCCGGAAGCCGGTCCAGGATGAAAATGTCCACCCACAGATGGTTCAGCTTCTCCTCGTAATATGCCGTTTCCCCGTCCGGCTTCCGCCGCCGGGAAAACTCGTAAATGATGCGGGGAGTAAAGTCATAGAACCGCCTTCCCCCGTCAAAGCTGTCCGGGAACAGAAGACTCATGCCCTCCGGAAGTTCCCTCGGCGCCACCTTCCGGAAAGCCTCCCATGCATTCCTCGTCATCACGACATCGGCATCATCGTCCCAGGGGATAAAGCCCCCATGGCGGACTGCGCCGAGAAGGGTTCCGGCATCCAGCACATAGCCGATCCGGTATTTCTCACAGATCCTGTCGATCTCCTTCAGGACCCTTAAATTTGCCTCCTGCACTTCCAGAAGGCCGTACGCATTGTTCATTTCAGTTCCGCTCCCGATTATTCTGCTCCCGGTCAGTTCTGATCCTGCTCAATTCTGATCCCGGTAAATATTCAGACCCTGCCGCTCCAGGATCCCCAGGGCTTTCCGGATCCGTTCCGCGTCATGGTACTGCAGCGCCCGGGTCAGTTCCTTGTCTGTCTGCGTTTTGTATTCCAGCGCCGCCTGCTGCATGGCAATGAAATGCTCCTGCCGGTAAGGCGCCATATGGATCTCCCGGGCGGTGGTAATGAAGCTTCCCAGGGAGAACACGAGGACGATGATGGCTGCCGCCCGGCGTCTCCGCCTCCCCTCCGCAGTCAGAAGGAAAGTCAGCATAATGCCTATGATCCCGACCTGGTACTGCAGGGCATAGCGGGAACTCATGCCGTAGGCGTCGTTCAGGAAGATCCAGCGGGACGCCGTGACCAGCACGTGGTTCAGGAAGCCGGAGGTCAGAAGAAGCAGCGGCATCGTGGTCTTACGGAACACGCCCTCCCGGAAATTAATATAGAACGCCCGGGCGTAAAGCGCCAGCACCAGAATTCCGATGATCAAAGTCGCCGCGGGGCTTATCCCCAGGAACTCCGCCGTCTCCCCGCCGATGACCATGGAGGAAAAAGACCGGACGAAGAAGGACGGAAGCAGTGCCGGATGGTTCCGCACCACGACCCCGATGGGATCTGTCGTGGCTCCGGCCCGTTCTTCCACGGACACCGCCCGGCTCATCAGATAGAGCGCCAGCGGCGCCGCGGTGCAGGAGGCCCGCTGCAGCGCCGGCTTTAAAGGCTTTTTCATGGCCAGGACCGCGAACCCCTCGCCGATCAGCATGGTCACCGCGTAGACACCGCAGTAAGGCCCCGAGAAAAACAGTATCGTGATCCAGGGCAGCAGAAGCAGTCTCAGCCGGTCGCCCCGCTTCCCCTCTCCCGCCAGATACCGGTCCCAGACCAGGTAGTGGTACCAGAACAGGGCAAACGCCGCAAAGTGGATCCATCCGGACCCGTTCGTCAGCATCTCCCACTTGTTCAGTGAGAAAATGAAGCCCAGCACCAGCGCCGTCAGGATCACAGGCAGCTGTTTCCGCTCACAGTAGCGTCCCGCGACCCAGGCGGACAGCGCGAGAAAGAAAGCGCCCAGCATCATATCGAACATGGTGCTGTAGCGGAACAGGACCACGTTCAGGATCCGTTCCGGATAGTTCGCCGGTATCCGGGTAAGAATGTCTCCGTGCATGTAAGGACGGAAACTCCAGACATTCTCCAGATATGTGTTGACGAGGCGGATGTAGTCAGAGTAGACGATATCCGCGGAGGCACTGCGGACATAGGCCGTCAGAAACAGAAAACCGAACAGCGGCAGCAGCCGCGTGACCATCTTTCTTCCCATGCCGTACCTCCTTTCTTTTCAATTCTGCCGACACTCCCGGTTTTTTCAAACTTCCGGTCCTTCCGGTCCTTTTTTAACCTCCGGTCCTTCCGGCCTTGAATCAGATCACTCCGTCGTAAAATTCGCGATGATGGCGAGGCGGTCCGTGCCGCGCTGCTCTGCCGCCGGCTCCACGTGGAAGTTCGTCTCGAACTCCAGCTCCACGATCTGCCGCGGCTCCGCCTCCACCTTGAAATGGTCCACATTGTTCAGGACCGGGAAGACCAGGATCTCTTTTCCGGTCTTCACCTTGATCTGCTCTTTTCCGGTCAGATTGCCCGGATACATGGTCTCAAAGGAAATGACGCCGGACGGTCCCGTCAGGATGCGGATCTTTGCCCGCTCATCCATCCAGCCGTCCCGGTAATATCCGTAGTCGACCCCGAGCTTCAGGCTCCGCACCAGGTCCGTCGCGTCCGTGAAACAGTCATGAGCCGGATCCTCCTTCAGGATCAGCATGTTCGGCGTGACCTGCCCGAAATCCAGAATGGATTCCACATGCCGCACCGTAGTCCCCTGCCCGGTCCGTTCCGGATCAAAGGTCTTGAAAAAGGTCTCGGCGGTGAAATCGCTCATCTCATAGCTGTTCCCGATGATCACGATCTCTTTTCCCAGCACATCCTTCCCGTATTTCCCGTAGGTCACGTCCGCCAGGGAATTATACCTCGCCTGGTTCGGGAAAAGATAGATCTTCGGCCAGGCGTTCCGGTAATACAGCTGCACCGGCACCGTCAGGATGACGATGAGGATGATGACCGCGACCGGGAAATGGTCGGAGATCCGGAAGCGGTCCTCCGCCTCGGGATCCGCGTCCCGCATCAGCCGCACCTCCCGCCGCGCGCCGAAGAGCGACGAGACCAGCAGAAGCTTGAATGCATAAACCACATAGATCCAGCGCATCTCGACCCGGATCGTCACGGCAGACGACACCATGCAGCCGGTCAGGAAGCCCAGGAAAAAGACCGCGTCCGCAAAGACGCTTGCCATCGGAAGGCCGTAGCGGCGCCGCTGGATCAGGTCCAGGACGACCATACAGGAAAGCAGGAAGAGCAGCAGGTTCGTGAAGAGGATCACCAGCTTCACACCGAAGGGGCTCGCCGCCCAGGGAAGTCCGTTCAGATGCTCCGGCCCTGCGTTGATCCCGACAAGATAGGCGATCTCCGCCAGCAGGTTTTTGACGACGCCGGATTTTGTGAGGGTCTCCGCGACATTTGTGCCGCCGGTGCCCGCCGGGGACAAAGTCCCGATCATCAGCCGCCGGATCAGGAGGACCAGTCCGAAAAGGACCGCCGGAGACACCCACCGGTACCATTTCCGGTCTTTCCGGATCAGCAGCACATAGTAAAACATCGGCAGAAGCACCATGTACCGCTCATGGGTAAAGCAGTTCAGGAAGTAAAAAAGAAGGGCAAGACCGAAGAAAAGGTTCTGGCGCTTCTCCTCATGCATGTACTGATAGAGGCAGTACGCCATGGCCAGCGCAAAAGCGGTTCCCATGGTCTCCATAAGTCCCAGCAGCTGCCCGGTCTGATAGTAGGCAAAGCGCGACACGACAAACAGAATGCCCGCCGCGAAGCCGACGATCCGGCTTCTGGAAAGCTTTGCCGCGAAGCCGTAGAGGAACGCCGCCAGCGCCCCGTTCAGCATAAGGTTCAGCGGGACGACCCACTCGATGTGGTTTCTGATCAGAAGGAGCTCCGCCCAGGCTGCCAGCCAGTAGACGAAACGGCAGCGGGTCGATCCCAGCGGAAACACATACTCGAGAAAGCTCTGCTCTCCCCAGCAGGACCACATGTAGAGATCGTCCATATAGTAACCGGACATCCGGATCTTCCGGTTCACAAAGAATGTCCAGGCGAACAGGATCCCGATCAGGATGATATCCGTCCGGTAATCCTTTTTCTCAGTCCCGGATCCCTGCGTGATATTCATAAAGTGTACAGCCCTCCTGTGCGATGATCGGCGTGATGCTGCCGTCCTCATTCATAAAGCGGACAATCTCCGCGGCCCTCTCATGGGTCCCGAGGAAGGGTTCCTCCGTGTAGATCAGGGTGATCTCCGCCTTTTCCAGGTAGTCCTTAAACTCATTCAGCGTCTTGACCAGCGCCACATTCCCGCCGCTGCCCTCCAGGTCCGTATAACTCTCGGCCCTGCAGGGGAACAGGTAGCACTCCGGCTCGTCCGCCATGGCAAGCAGGCGGAAGCGGGGCGCGTTGATGATATAGCGGTAAAACGGCTCCTTTGCACTGAGGATCATGTAGTTTTCCGTATCCGTCTCATGATCGTAGAAGCCGTAATGCAGGAGCCAGGGCTGGGTAAAGCCCCGGGCGCCTGCCCAGTTCGTAATGCAGGTGAGGAATACCGCCGCCAGCATCGCCGGCAGGCAGGAAGCCGCCAGACTACGCTTTCCGCTCCGCGCCCGCCAGAGCGCCGCGGCCGCCATGGCCGCCAGGACGTAGGAAAGCATGTAGTAGTTTCCGTCCACCTGCCAGAGAAGGACCAGCGTGATAAGGTCAAAGAAAAGCAGCAGCCCCAGCGTCAGGAGCAGGTAGCGCTCCGCCAGTTCCGTTTCCGCGGACGATGCCGGCCCCGCGCCGCGCATCCCTGCCGCCGCAGCATCGTTCTCCTGCTCCTGTTTTTCTGCAGATTGCACTGTACTTCTCGCCGCCCTGCCGCGTTTTCCGGCGGCAGCCGCTGCCGCGGCGAGCAAAAGCACCGGGAACAGAGCTGTTCCCCAGGCAATGCGGATATGAAGTCCGTCCTCTCCCACCGGCGCCGCCAGCAGCTCCTCGAGCCGCACCAGCGTGTGACGCGCCAGGGCGCCGGCGTCCATGCCGGCGGAAGCATTCGGGATCCCCTGGGCCGCCATGGGATAATGCCCGTGCATGCCAAGCCGCTCCCAGATCCCGGTAAAAACCGAGACCAGCGGATAGCCCGTGAGATGAACAGTACGGAGCGTCACTCCAAAGGCCGCGGCGCAGCACAATACGAAAGGAGCCAGCTCCCGGATCATGGCGGAATACTTCTTCCGGGAGTCTGATCCCGCCGCGGCATCTGTCCATCCCGGCCGCGCTTCCGGCGTGACCAGGAAATACAGCAGCGCCGCCAGGAACAGGACCGCGGAGAAGACCAGGGCCGTGGGCTTCAGCGTCATGGTCAGCGCCAGCGCAGAAAGCCCCCGCACAAGGTGCTGCAAGCCTGCACTTCCTGCGGAAAAGGACTGCCGCCGGCCCGTATTTCTCTCTGCCGGATACCGCCTGCCCGCCTTCCCCGCCGACAGGGCCTGCTCCCGCACTGCCAGGGCCCGCAGGACCTCCCGCACCGCCATCACCTGGAACAGGGCCGTGACCATGTCCGTCTTCGCGGAATCCGCCATATTCATGACGCCCGGCGTGCAGGCGATGAGCAGCGCCGCCGTGAGCCCGGCCCGCGGCCCGAAGATCCCCCGGACAGCATCGCCCGCAAGGAACAGAAGAAACACCGCGCACCACAGGCTGAAGCAGAGCACAAAACCGTAGGTGGGCGTCCCCGAGAGGGGCAGCGTCAGGATTTCCAGCCCCTTCGGATAAAAATAGACCTGGTTGATGGAGCCGAGATTTTCAAAAATACCCCGTCCCTGGTCCAGCTCGAACCAGGACCGGAGACTGTAATGGACTGAGTCATAGTCGAGGGTGATGTTGATCCGCCCTGCCTGCAGCAGCACGAGGGTGAGGATCGTGAGCAGGATCACGCGGGTAACCGCCGCGGAAAATCCGGTGCCCGGGCCCGTCCGGCCCGCCGGATCCGCCATATCTTCCGGGCCCGCCACACCGCGTCCCGAAACGCTTCCGTCTTCCGGCCCCTTCACTTCACAGGCCAGCGGCTCCAGGCCGAAGGACCGGACCAGAAGCCGGACAGCTACCGTGATGCCGATCAGCAGCGCCGTTGCCTTCCGCACCGTGCCCGCCCCGCCGATGTGGAACCCGGAAAGGAAGCAGATGAACACGATATAGGCCGCGCAGCCGGTAAGGAACCCCCGGGCCAGCCGGTCCGTGAGAACGCTGCCGGCATCGCCCGCGTAAAGCAGGGTCTCAGCACTCTCCCGCCGCCGGAGCGGAAGGAGAAGCAGGTCCCCCAGAAGCCAGAGAAAGCCCATCCAGAGCCCGGTCACAATGACCGGAAGAAAGATCCGGTGGATCCAGAGAAACGCGCAGGTCACAAACAGGATCAGCGTACTCCGCCCCCGGAGGTCCTTTACAAAGGCCCCGGCCGCCTGCAGCAGAAGAAAGACCGCGAGAAGCTCCGCCATCATGGCGGGGGATCTCCAGTCGGTCATCTGCTCCGTGAGGAAGCCGTCCTTCCACAGAAACCATAGAGACAGGCAGCTTAAAAGCAGGGCGCAGAAAAAGACCGCCGCGCTCTCAGCCTGTGCTCTTTTCGGTGTAGGCGTCATAGGATCTCCTGTAAAAATGAAGGATCAGATTTACGGCCGCTTCCGGCCACATGCGGCGGAACATCTCCCGCTCTTCCGCTTCGCGGACGTTGCTGTGTATGAGGGATGCCGTGGCGGCGTCCCCGTGGATCCGGTAAAAGATCCCCGGCCGCTCGTCGCAGATCCACCTGCCGCCCCGCCCGGCCAGATCCCAGAGGAACTCCCAGTCCAGGATAAACTTGTGGGTCCCGGAAAAAGGGCTCTCCCCGCAGACATCCTTCCGGTAGGCGCAGGAAGGACAGATCACCGGATTTCCCAGCCGGAGGACCAGCCGCTTCACCGCTGTCCGGTCCGCGAAACGCCGGAACCTGAGCGGGAGCCGGAGAAGCTTTTTCACGATCTCCGGTGCATGGGCGGGCTGGACTGCGCCGTTTTTCACCGTGGCCGATGCTGTCGTGAACAGGGTCATGTCGGGCCAGCGCTCCGCAGCGGCGAGAAGCCGCGCCGTGTAATGTTTCTCGTACATATCGTCCTGATGGGCCAGCGTCACATAGTGCCCCTTCGCCGCGTCAAAGGCGAAATTCCAGTCCGCGCCGATGCCGGACGTCCCGTCCCGCACAACAAGCGGGATACCGTACTTTTCCGCAAGTCCGGAAATAAACGGACTCGGCGTAGAGGTACAGATCAGAAGCTCAGAGGGCGCTGTCTGGGCCTTCAGGGAACGCAGACAGCGTTCCAGATAAGGCGAATCTCCGTAAGCGCAGACCGCAAAGCTGTGTTTTATCATGCCTCGTCTCCCCGCTCTGCGGCACTCACCGCCGTGTTGAACTCTTCCTTCGTCATCTCCGCCGTTCCGCGGCAGCCCGGGCACATACTGTAATACCGGACCTTCACGGGAATCGGGAGAAACAGAAGGATCAGCCAGGTGGTCTCCTTGATGAGATGCCAGTCTCCCACATGCCCGCAGCGCGTGCAGGTGTGGTAGCCCTCGATCCCGCAGTCTTTTGTCGTGGTATGCATTCCGATAAAAAAGAACATTGAATTCTCCTGTAAACAAAAGGTCCGAATCCGGCGCACCGGATTCGGACCAAGCATGGAGACGGAGGGATTCGAACCCTTGACCCCCACGTTGCGAACGTGGTGCTCTCCCAGCTGAGCTACGCCCCCTTAAACGGTGCGAAGTCTTTTCGCACCGACCAAATTATAATACACCAGAACTTCCGCAGTTGCAAGGGGTTTTCGTTCTGCTTTTCACAACGTCTCTTTTACAAACTATATCGTTTTTACGAATTTTTTCACGCAACATTACTCTGTGCGCCTGGACAACTGCAGAAGTCGTGAAAGAATCTCTGCGCCCGGCAGGCGAACCGCCTTCCCATTATGGTCCAGTAACCTTCGCAGGCATGTTTCATATTCATCCTCCGAAATTCTTTCCTGTTTCCACAACTGATCCAGCACGCCTAAAGTTCCCATTACCATTACATTTTCCTGTCCTGCAGCCTTTCTTAAGGCACCGTCGCCCGTCAAAAGAGTAATACTCCGTTTTTTTTCGATTGCCAAAGCAATTCTGTCATAGATAGATAGTCTTTTATAAATTAAACCGTATTTTTCAGCCATAAAGAATTCATCGATAGTGATTTCTACCGGCACAAGGCCATAAGAAACCAGACGTTTTCCAAGTCCAGGCGGCGATAATAATTCATCTTCAATTGCATCTCTGCTCATAACATATGTATATGGCAACCGGAACGGTATCTCAAGCTTGTCAATTGTAATAAAGTCGATCCATACATTGGTGTCACTACTGATGTAAGTCATAGATTACACCTCTGTAAAATGACACATGGCAAGGACTTTGTCATATGGAACTTTCAGGAGTTCCGCCCCCCGCTGGACACTGATGTCTTCTTCGTTCACAGCACGGTAAACAAGCTGTTCAAACAACATAGGTCTTTCTATTCCTATCCTCGATGGTTCTGCAGTTCTCCATCCGGCCT
Source organism: uncultured Lachnospiraceae bacterium (assembly GCA_902793685.1). Taxonomy (GTDB): domain Bacteria; phylum Bacillota; class Clostridia; order Lachnospirales; family Lachnospiraceae; genus Moryella. The sequence continues at coordinate 12,200 of CADBEN010000010.1, read as the reverse complement.
GCGATGCCTTGATAAAAAAATTCTTTGCCACAGTTTGTGAAATAACCCCGCAAAGCTCTGCCCTTTTTACAAGGAGCATCATTGAGATACCGTACTCCTTTGCCACCGGGATCATATCATTGGCAACCGCAGATCTGCGCACTCCCAATTCCCGTAAAACGTCCGGCTGAGGGAACAAAAAAGCTCCGCTTGCCGCAGTTGCCATTTGTTCAGCCTCTTTTTCATCTATACCGTCCGGCCATGAAAACATCAAATGTGCCAGTTCATGAATGGTAGTGGACCGGTTTCTCTCCGGATTCATTTTCGGGTTTAATACAATGTATGGACGATCATTTACAAAACCGTTCATCCCGGAGAAATTATTGTTTCCGCAATCACATTCATAGATCAATATTCCCTTGTTCTCAAGTTTTCCAATCAGATCTTCAATAGGACCATCTTTAGCAAACCCAAGATGCGCTCTTAATGCAGCGGCGTTCTCCTCAGGATCCTGAGATAACGATAAGGAATGACATGCCGGTGCGTTCGGCAGGACATCTCCACCAAGTATTTCAACAACAGACATAAATCGATTAAAGTATTCCTCAACCGATTCACAGATATAGTCCTGCTGTGAAGACGAAAGAGATGAATTTTTTCGGAATTCACCATGCGTAAACACTATATTATCATTACGAACTGCCAGAAAATCCGCCACCCGAACTTCAAGTGCAGCTGCAAGGGCTTTGAGGATCTCCATATTGGGCCTTCTCTCACCCTTCTCATAATTGGTGATGGCCATTGCAGTAACATTCGCCTTCGCCGCAAGTTCTTTTTTTGACATTCGTTTCCTGAGTCTGTAATATTTCAAATTTTTACTGAACACAGCCATTCCTCCTTCCGTTTATATTTTATCATAATCATCGCAAAAATAAACGGACGTTCCATTTTTTGTCCGGAAGGATTTGTTGCTCCTGATATTATCGTTTTTACGTATTCTTTGGCATGCCATCTATTTCTACAGCTTCTTCAGATCCCTCAGCGCTTTCATATACCCAAGGATCCTGCCTCTGGACTCCTGATCCAGGGACATATACTCTATGATCAGCTTCCCTTCTTCCGACTCCTTGTCCACCAGGATAACTTCCGCGCGGTTACTTCTCTTTCCTTCACCATCCGTACCGCCCAGCAGTTCATACGGTGTCACGTTCAGCGTCTCACAGATGATCAGTATTTTCTCTGAGACCGGATTTGTCTTTTTCCTTTTCCAGTCACTGATACTGCTCTGGGAGATTCCGGTCCTCAGCGCGAATTCCTTCTGTGTCATTCCGCGTTCTTTTATGAGTTCAAATATCTTCTCTGAAATTGTCATCAGGCAGCCCCCTCAGAGGTATTTTCTTCTTATTCAGACAGAATACATCAAGCAGGAAAATTCGTCAATACGTATTATTCCGTTTTTATAATACAGTCCGTTCTGAAGTGGATGGGGCTCCTTGCTGCCCATGTTAAAACTCTCCCCCGCCAGGAGTGGCACGATCCGCTGCATACTGGTAAAATAAAATAGCTGACCGAAAAGCTGATTTTTCTCAGCATCCTGCAGATAAAACGACAAAAATAACGACATCATTTGATACATCATCGAAGGGCCTGACGGAAAATGGACAAAACATACGGACAGAATACTGCCGAAAGCGAAGAACGGGATCAAACCCAAAGGCAAAACCGGAGACAAAACGAAAAGCCGCACAGAAAGCAGAATCAAAAACCGAATATGGATAAGAAAGGCCGGTGGGCGCTGTGATCAGGATCATATTACCGTTTCTGGTCTATACAGGCCTCACGGCTACAGCAGCATTTGCCGCGAAAAGGCCCTTCGGAAAAGTACTGCCGGTCACCATGTGCATGTCCGGTCTGGTAATGTATCTCAGCCAATACATTTTTTCCTCCTTCTCGCCGGGGGCGTATCTTCTGGCGCTCTTATCACTCCTGTCTGTCCTTTTTCTCGCGTATCGCGGCAGAAAAGGAGAACGCGCGGGAGCGCCTGTCCTGACACCGGGGCTTGCGGCGTTCGCCGTGATCTATCTGGGCGCGTTTCTGTTCCTTTACAAAAGACACTTTACAGACTGGGATGAGTACTCGCACTGGGGCATCATGATCAAAGAGAGCCTCAGACTCGACAGGTTTTACTGTGTGCCTGAATCCAGAGTGATGTGGCACAGAGATTACCCTCCATTTACCTGTATGCTGGAGGTCTTCTGGTGCCGGCTGGCCGGTTACTCCGAAGGAAAAGTATCTATGGCAATGCAGGTATTTACTCTTTCCTTCATCATACCGCCTCTTTCCGAGACCCTATATGAAGGAAAACGACCCGGACGCAGAAACATTGCGGAAATGATCCTCGGCGCGGCTGTGCTGGAGCTTCTGGTCCTGCTGCTGGTCCTTTACGCAGACCTCTGGTGGCAAAGGATCATTCATTCCATTCTTCCGGATCTGCTTCTGGGGACGATGTTTGCGTACCTGTGTCTGAAGATCCTTCTCAGGGACGACTGCCGCTGGCAGGATACTGCTGCACTGACAGCTGTTTCCGCTTCTCTTGTGCTGGTAAAACAGGTGGGCGCCGCGTTTTTGATGACCGCTCTTCTCCTCCTGTATCTGAAGGATATCCTCTGGTCCGCAAAAAAGCAGGTTCCGCTGCGGAAGCTTCTTCCGGAAGCACTGGCGGTGCCGGCCGCGGCGGTCCTGTTCTACGGGTCCTGGATCCTCTATCGGTCAAGATTTATAAACAGCCGTGATTTCAGCTACCGATCCGGGCAGTTCAACCTGAAGCAGATCGATCCCCGCACTTATCTCGGAGTTGTTACCGGGAAGGTGCCAGGCATTCAGCATGATACCTTCATCCAATATTTGCGGGCCATCCTGGAACGCCCCATCACCAGCGTCGACGCATTGCCCATGACCTATGCTTCCATGCTGATCCTCTGCATTGCCGTGCTCCTTGCCTATCGGAGATTCTTCCGGGATGAACAGACGAAAGAAGCCTCTCTTCTGCTGATCCCGGTCTTCTGTGTCGGCACGACGGGCTATGCGTTCATGATGTCTGTCCTGTACCTCTTCTGTTTCCCCGATAACGAAAAGCAGATCCTGGCAGGCTACACAAGATACATGGATTCCTATGCGGCAGGGGAACTTCTGATCCTGTTTGTGCTGGGCATGACTGCACTGCACAAACAGAAAAAGAGAAAGACCGATACCGAGAAGCTGGTCATCACTGCCCTGTTTTTGATGGCGCTCAGCGCACAGAATCTGCGCCACTTTGTTCCGGCGCTGATGAACAGTTCCTATTCCCTGTACCGTGAGTATGCAGATCGGCTGGAGGTGCTGCCTCCGGATTCTGAAGTGTTTATCGTCTATGACGGCGATCCTGAAAAACAGCCGGACTACTGGGAGCATCTGCCGCTGTTCGTGCAGTATTATAATAATAAGGTCGGGATCTCCGGGGCGTCAGAGACCGCTTTTAACGCGGACTATGTCGACGAGAGCCGTAAAAACCGGATCGCGGATGAGATGAAACACTGTGATTATGTGTACGTGATCCAGGCCGGTGAAAGCTTTGTTTGCGAAATGAAAGACTATAACAGCGGAATGGAGTTAAAAGAGAACTGCATCTACCGCGTGGACGGGGACGCCGGACTGAAGCTGACGCCTGTCGAATAAATCATTAATGCGCAGCCGAGGAAAAACACATGGATAAAACAGCCGTTCTGATCCCCTGCTTCAATGAAAGCAGGACCATAGAAAAGGTCATAAAGGACTTCCGGAAAGTCCTGCCGGAAGCCGTGATCTATGTTTACGACAACAATTCCACGGACGGCACCGCGGACATTGCCGCGGCAGCCGGCGCAGTGGTGCGCCACGAATACAGCCAGGGCAAGGGCAATGTGATCCGGCGGATGTTCCGGGAAGTGGACGCGGAGTGCTATCTCATGGCGGACGGGGACGATACGTACCCCGCAGAGAGCGCGCCGGAGATGGTCCGCTGCGTTCTGGAGCGCAAGGCGGACATGGTGGTGGGCGACCGGCTTTCCTCAACCTATTTCAAAGAGAACCGGAGACCCTTTCACAACGCGGGCAATTCCTTCGTGAGATCCTGCATCAACCGCCTCTTTGACTGCGATATCAAGGATATCATGACCGGCTACCGGGCCTTCAGCTATGAGTTTGTAAAGACCTTCCCGGTGCTCTCCGAAGGCTTTGAGATCGAGACGGAGATGTCAATCCACGCGGCGGATAAACGCCTCCGGGTGGAAAATGTGGTCGTCACCTACCGGGACCGCCCCGAGGGGAGCGTCAGCAAACTGAACACTTTCTCCGACGGATTCCGCGTGCTCCGGATGATCGAGCGCCTGTTCCGGACCTACCGTCCCCTGGGCTACTTCGGGCTGCTCTCCGCGGTCCTGGCATTGCTCAGCCTGGCCTTCGTGGTTCCGGTACTGCTGGATTACGCGAAAACGGGCATGGTGGCGCGCTTCCCGACATTGATCGTCTGCGGCTTCGTGATGCTGACCGCCATCATTTCTCTCTTTGCCGGCATCCTGCTCCATACCCTGCGCTTAAGGGACCGGCAGGACTTTGAATTCCGCCTGAACACTGCCGCCGAATGGAAAAAGACCTTGTAAAGCCAAGGTCTTTTTTTATGCCCTCATCATGCCCGCCGCCGTCAGGCATTCCGCCGCCGGAAGGAGCGCATAAAAGGCTGATGTGTAGTTGTAAAAGAAGGAAAGATCCAGAAATGCCGTAAAGAGCGTGACCATGTAGACCAGGGCGAAGGCGCTGAGCAGAAGCCCCCACGCCAGGAGGACCACATCCCCGGAAGGAAGCCGGATCCGGCCGGCCGCGTTCTTTCCACTGGCGGCAGCACTATCACGGGCGCCATTTTTTCCTGCAACCGCTGCGGCAGTTCCTGCCGCCAGCGCCGCCAGGCAGAGAAGGGCAAGGACCGCGCCCAGGATCCGGTAAAGCCCGGTCAAAGCCGATCCGACGGACGCCGCCGTCCGGTAAGCCCCGCTGTTCACCGTCGCGGGGCCAAGATCGATCCCCAGGACGAGCTGGTACCGTTTCAGAAGTTCCTCTTTGCAGGCCGTGTGATAGGGATAATACCCGGGGCAGCCGGCATAGATCGCGAGGGCCGGAATCTTCCCGAGGGCCAGTCCCGCATCAGTCAGCAGTTCTCCTGCCTTCAGCCCTCGTCCCTGGGAAGACAGATGGATCCGGCCGTCCTTTTTCAGCCGGCCGTCCGCATAGGCCGCCTCCAGCTCGGAAGCGATCTGTCCCAGCACGCCCTCCGTCTTCACCGCGTCCCGGTAGAATCCGGAATCCGACAAGGCATTTCTGAGGGCCCACTGCATGTAATCGCCGAGGACCTCGTCCGATCCCTGCCCGGCCGCCGTCACCCGGCGCCGTGCCTCGATCTCCGATTCCATCCGCTTCAGTGTGGGGCTCGCCTCAACACACTGCCGGAGCATCTCATTCGAAATCCAGAGCTTTTCATCCGCCGCCGGGTCCTCCACAGAAGAGATCAGCGACATGACCCGCGCAAAATTCCCCTTCACCCGGTCATTCGGGAGGTCAATCCCGTAATGCTGCAGATTTTTCTGCGAGACCACGCCCTTCCAGCCCACGCCGGCAGCAAAGGGAAGCAGACAGCAAAGCAGGTACGGAACTATTTTTGCAACAGTTTTGCTGTTCTGGGCAATCCCGTCCCGGGTTGTATCTTTTCCGGCAAAAAACAGAAGGCGCCCGCAGACCGTCAGCAGAAGTCCGGTGCAGACCAGCGGAAGGATCCACATACTGTCCTCCCGGAGATTGTAAAAGAGCATGAAGCTCACGGCCAGTCCGGCAAACCAGGGAAGACTCTTCCGGAACGGCTCCCTCCGGAGAAACCACACCGCCGCGAGACAGCTCACCAGAATGAGAAGCAGCCAGGGCGCCAGCACATCCCGGTAGATCCGGAGTCCGCTCCAGGAGGTCATGGCCACCGGACTGTACAGCACGTAGGCATAGCAGATCCCCCGCAGCACCCGGTTCTTTGTCACCAGCCCCAGCATAGCCTGGAAGATCAGCGCCGAAACGACCATCACGATTCCCAGCCCCATGCCGTAGGTGATCCCAAGCTTCACGCACAGTGCCAGAAACAGGGGATAAACGATCCCCTTGATCAGCGTATACTGATTATAGGCGCCGAGCCACTGCCCCGCCGCCAGACTTAATCCCAGAGAGACCTGCAGCTCCTCGTCGTAAGGTCCCGTCGGCACCGCCGCGTAATTCGTATGGCAGGCAAGCCAGATCCGCACCGCCGCCAGAAAAAGCAGCACCGCGGCATAGACCGCCGCCCCTCGTTTTTTATTTTCCACAGATAAACGCTCCGTCATTTCCGCAGCCCGCGCCATTTCTTCAGGCTTCGCACTGCATAGCAGCAGAAATAATACACACATTCCGGCAGGGAAAGGCCGATGTTCCTGTATACCCGCCAGGTCATGGCCGCTGCCTTACTCTTGTTCCCTGATACAGATCCCCGGCTCACCCGGTAGATCAGCATCGGCTCGTCAATTCCATAGGCTTTCGCGCCGCCCCGCAGCATCCTGAGCCAGGAAGCGAAATCCTCGTGCATGCGTCCCTTCGCCCGGCTTCCGGTCAGCCGCATCGGATACCGCAGCATCAGCTCTCTCTTCACAAGCACGGAGGAACAGGAGATCAGATTCTGCTTCAGAAGTTCCCGGTAAGAGATCTTCTCCGGGACATGCAGTATCCGGTCGATGCGCTTTCCCTCTTCGTCCATGAATCCGGACCCGGTAAACACAAGATCCGCCCCGGTCTTTTCGGCAAAGGCCAGCTGCCGCTCAAGCTTCTCCGGTGTCCAGGCATCGTCACTGTCCAGAAACGCGACCCACGCAGTCTTCGCTTCCCGTACACCGGCCATGCGCGCTTCCGCGACCCCGACATTCGCCGGGAGCCGGAGGATCCGGACTCTCGGATCTCCCGCCGCGGCTTTTTCCGCCGCGGCCGCGCTCTCATCGGGAGAAGCATCGACCACGACCAGAAGCTCCCAGTCCGGGCAGGTCTGGGCAAGGACGGAAGCCACCGCTTCCCCGATGTACCGCTCCGCACGGTAGGCCGGCATCACGATCGTCACAGCCGTTTTTTCCATTCACGTTACCCCTTGTAGTGCCGTTCGTAAGGTTCCCAGGTCCGCTCACTGATGATGTACCGCGGACGATGTTTGGATTCCAGATAGATTTTCCCGATATACTCGCCGATCACTCCGATGGACAGCAGCTGGATCCCGCCAAGGAAGCATACAATGCAGATGATGGACGCCCAGCCGGCGACCGTCGCCCCGCGGACTGCCTGAATGATCGCCCACAGCACCCCCAGAAAACCGATGAGACTGATGATGCCGCCGAGACCGGCGATCATGTTGATCGGTTTTACCGAGAGACTCGTAATCCCGTCAAAGGCAAGCTGCAGCATCTTCCGCAGCGGATAATGGCTTGATCCCGCCATCCGCTCCTGCCGTTCATAGGATACCGAAGCACTGGGGAACCCCACCAGCGGGATCATCCCCCGCAGGAAAAGGTTTACTTCATGGAAATCCGCGAACTCCTGCAGTACCCGGCTGCTGACCAGCCGGTAATCCGCGTGGTCGTACACGACTTCTGCCCCCAGGACGTTCATCAGCCGGTAAAAACTCCGGGCAGTGATCCGCTTGAAAAACGAATCCGACTTCCGGCTGCTGCGGACACCGTAAACCACCTCCGCGCCGGAAAGATAGGCATCCACCATTCGCTCCATGGCAGAGACGTCATCCTGCCCGTCACAGTCGATGGAGATCGTGATATCACAATGCTCACGGGCTTCCATGAGTCCCGCCAGAACCGCGTTCTGATGTCCCCTGTTCCGGCTCTGGCAGATCCCGAGAAAGGTCTCGTCCTTCCGCGCCAGTTCCTGAATGATCTCCCAGGTGCTGTCCGCCGACCCGTCATTCACGAACAGGATCCGGCTCTTCCGGCTCACCTTTCCCGCCGAGATCATCTTCTCCAGCTCTTCCCGGAACAGCGGCGCCGTCACCGGCAGCACCTCCTGCTCATTATAGCAGGGGACAATGATCCAGAGCAGCGGCTTCGGTGCCGGAGTCTCATACGTATTTACTGTTTCAGCCATGTCCTTCTCCGTCTGCCCTGCCATTCAGGCCTTCTCATGATCCGGCGAAAACCCGAAAATCCTGCGCGTGACGCTGCAGCGGGCCATAATCCATGTCATGGCCGCGGACCAGATCAGTTTCCCTCCAATGATGAAATAAATACAGCTGTCTTCTCTGATTCCACTGATCACAAGCACCTCCTTAAGCTTATACCAGGAAAACAGATTCAGCTCAATAATATGGGCACACAGCATCATGATGCTGTACTGTCCGAGAAACGAGAGCAGCTTCATTCCCGGGAACTGCTTTTCCTCCAGTTTCCGGAATAAAACCAGAAGAATCCCGCAGGCACAGAGACTGGCCGCAATATCTCCAATCCCTCTTCCGAGATCCGCATGAACCAGCCAGAAGGATTTGAAATGAGCCACAAATTCTGCCCACATGAAACAGCCAAACAGAAATCCTGCCGCCTTTCCCTCATCCGGGAGCTTTGCCAGCCGAGGCTTTGCCTCCCGGAACAGGTATCCGAAATACATGAACATCAGAGCCGTTCCCGCCGTCTGGATACTGAGCGGAAACCAGAAAAGCTTCCGGGAGAGTTCTGTGACAAACAGAAGCAACAGAACGGCCGTTATCCGGACACCTGCCGTTTTCTCCATCAGCCAGCGCAGCAGCAGCGCTCCCCAGAAAGTGCTCCAGAGAAACCAGATCGCGCCGATCTGCTGGATATAAAAAGGTTCTTCATAGCTGTCCCCGGCAGCGTAAAGCGATGCCCTGATCCATTTCATCAGGACAGCTTTTAAACCATGACCGACAAATACCTTCTGCATCAGTACCGCCAGCAGGATCATCACCGCACAGGTAAAAACGTACGGAACGATCAGCGTTCTGAATTTTTTCTTCACGAACTCCCGATATGATCCGGTTTTATTGATAAAATAACCTGTGATCAGATAGAATATCGGAAGATGGAACGTGAAGACAAAGCGGTTGATGTCAGCGATCCCGAGATGCCCGAGGACGATGCATATCATGGCAAATCCACGCACGGCATCCAGGTACTGAAGCCGTCTGCGGACAGCAGGATCAATCTGTGTCACTCCATCATTCCTCCAAATTATCAAAGTTGCTCTTAAATACTTGAAAGCATTATATCATATTGCTTTGCCCGGACACATCGAAATCCGGCACCGGTATAACGAAAACCGCCATTCCCTGAAAGGCTCCGACGCATGCTTACTCCAACGGCACAGTATTCCCGCACCACCATCCGGAATTATCTTTCCCGGTATACGCTCCTGTTCCTGATCACCTGGACACTCTCCTTCGGCTTCTTTTTCCTCCTGCTCCGCAGATCATTCATGTGGACTGTCGATGCGTTTGAGCAGCATTACCCGGCCTTTATCTACATCGGCCGCCTCGGAAGAAGCTTTCTCAGAAATCTGTTTCTGAACCATCGTTTTGTCTTCCGCATGTGGGAGAACGGGATCGGATACGGGGGAGATGTCGTCACGACCTTTACCACCTATCTGTACGATCCTTTCAACTGGATCTCTGTCCTGTTCCCTTCTGCCTGTTCCGAGATCGCCTATAACCTGATGATCCTCCTGAAGCTCTGGTGCTGTGGTCTGAGCTTCAGTTACTATGCCCTTTGCCGCGGAAATTCAGAGAACTCGGCTCTGGCCGGCGCTGTGACATACGCCCTGTGTTCTGTCGTCTTCATCAGTTTTTTCAGCCACAACTTTGTCAACCCGATGTTGATCTTCCCACTGCTGATCACAGGAGCGGACCGGCTGTTCACACGGGAGCACTCTGTCCTGTATGTATTTTCCCTCTTCTGGGCCTTTGCCAGTTATTTTTATTTTGCATACATGATGTGTCTGCTTCTGGTCGTTTACTGCATCCTGAAGCTGGCATTCGCATCCGGAATTTCAAAAAAACCCGCAGATGTACTGCGCCTTGTCGCGCGTTTCTTTGTCCACTCTGTGCTTTCCGCAGCGCTGGCAGCCTTCACTCTGCTGCCGACGCTCCTCCTGCTTTCCCGGATGAACCGGCTGCGTCTGGAGCATTACCTCCCCCTGTTTTACACGAAATCCTTTTACGGATCCCTGTTTGCCGGTTTTACGGACGCAGAACTCATGATGGGGCGGGACTGCATGCTCGGCTTCGGTTCTTTTTCCTTATTCTGTGTATTCGTCCTGTTTCTCCACCGGAATTTCCAATCACAGCTTAAAGCAGAATTCCTGCTCGCGACCTGCGGCCTCTGCCTTCCCTTTGTCGGCCATGTCATGAACGGCTTCAGCTACATGGCAAACCGATGGGTATGGGCATACGCGCTGATCGTTTCTGAAATTGTGGCTGTCTCTGTCCCGCTGATCAGGAACCTCACCAGAAAGAAATGCTTCGCGGTCCTTTCCGCATCCCTGCTCTATGTGCTGATCCTGTTTGTCTTTTTCAAAAGGACCGGTCTCCGCAATCTTTTCGCAGCCGGTCTGCTCCTGACTCTGGCAGTCCTCTCATTTTACGTCCGGAAAATCTCTGAGAATCGATACCAAAGGGCCGTTGCAGGGGCTCTGATCGTCTGCCTCGCGGTTCCCGGATACTTCTGGTTTTTCCCGGGCGGAAGCTTTATCGTAAGGCAGGCCCGGAAATTCGGTACCAGCTATCCTGCCATAGTCACAGCAAGCGGGAAGCCTGTCCTGGATCTTCTTGATACATCTGTCCCGCTTCGTTCAGAGATCTCCATCCCGGATGCCCCGCGGAATGCCTCCTGGATCTCCGAGACCAGCAGCATGGACTTCTATATCAGCATGTACAACGGAAACATCGACCGCTTCCATGACAGAATCGGTCTTCATACCTACTTCATGAATTTCTGCTACCGCGGCCTGCAGCGAAGAAGCGAGCTCTCCGCACTGATGGGAACAGGCCGTTGCATCGTAGCGGGAGAGCCCTCCACGGCCGTTCCTTACGGATACACGCAGCTGGAACTTTCCGCCCGCTCCGACACCCGGACCTACCATTCTCTCAGAAGGAAAGAAAACGCCTCGCTTTTCTACCTGTTTGACCATGGCGTCCCTGCAGAATCTGCGGAAGCGCTTTCTCCGGAAGAATACCAGCAGCTGATCATGAAAGCCTGTGTCGTTCCCACCGAGGCTGCAGACCGTGACCTCAAGGAAATTGCGCTCTCCGATGATGAGATTGCCGCAGAGCTTCATCCGCAGGACGGCATTCAGTGGGTGCCTGACGAAAACACGTTCCATGTTTCAAAGGGAAACAGCGAACTGATCCTGACCTTTGATGAAATCAGAGATTCCGAATTGTATCTTTTCCTGGATGACGTAAGTTTTGTTTCCGGTCAGGAGCAGTATTTCCCACTGTCCGCCGGCGCATATATGGACGGGCAGCCGCTTCCGGGACTTACCGGGGCCATGGAGGGAAGCACGTATTATTCGCACCTTTACGGCGGGAAAAAGCAATGGCTCATCCATCTCGGGTATACCGGCCAGCCTGCAGACAGTCTTCACCTGTGCTTTGCGAAACCGGGGCTTTATCACATCGGGAAGATCAGCGTGTACGCAAGGAAAAAACAGGATCTGGATGCAACCCATCTCCTGCTGGACTCTCCCGTCCGAAACGCTTCGTATGAAACAAACCATTTTTCCTGCGATGTCACCGCAGCGCTGCCGCAGTATCTTTTCATGTCCATTCCCGGACCGGACGGCTGGACCTGTTATGACAACGGTAAGGAGATCCCGCTGATCCCCACCGACGAAGCCTTTATGTCGGTCAGACTATCCCCCGGTGAGCACCACATCGACCTGCATTACCGGACCCCGGGACTGGTGCCGGGGGGCCTGGTGTCACTTATGGCGTTTCTGTTGACACTGTGCTTTTTCAGAAAGAAACACTCTATCCCCGCCAATTTATCTATAATACCGCAGAATACCCCCGCCTCTGTTAGGCGGCGGGATGAATGCGCAGAAACTAACATAGTAGGCGAACGTGCGTTTGCATCCGGACG